>DASRRO010000206.1:0-52536 GCA_035656855.1 Acidobacteriaceae bacterium
ACTCTAAACTCCGCCTCATGACCTCCGTACCGTGCGGGCACACGATTCTCCTTGCCTCCCGCTCCCTCGAACTTCAAACTGGAAACAAGGAAAGCTCTGTTCCGCCACTCGCGAACAGAGCTTTTTCTTTCGGGCCAGCCCAGGCTGAACCCGCCACGCGCTCTTTGAGACGACTGTTTCCTCCGATTGGCAACGATCCGAGATGGGCTGGACCCGGGTTCGACCCGTTATCCGGCGCCCAAAGGCTTCAAAAAATGGCGCGCCAAGTCCTTTGAATACAAAGATTTGCCGCAGTCCAAAACCGACCCCGGCGAACTACCGTGGATTCAGGCCTTTGCCACATACCCCATCCCCCCTGGGGGGGACTCCTCACCCGGCCTCCGCCAGCCCATATTTCCGCTGCCAAAGTCCCTGCAGCCGCACCCGAATCCGTGCCCGCTCCTCCTCGGACGCTTCCGCTTCAGCCTTCGCCACGAACCGCGACGACTCCACCTTCGCCAGCTCCAGCAGCTTTCGATCCCGAACCAGATTGGCGACGCGGAAATCCGGCAAACCCGCCTGCCGCGTCCCGAAAAACTCGCCCGGACCGCGCAGCTCCAGATCCAGCTCGGCCAGCTCGAATCCGTCCTGGGTTCTCACCATGGCAGCCAGCCGCTCTTCGGCGTTGGGCGAGATTTTTCCGCCGGTCATCAGGATGCAATACGATTTCGCCCCGCCTCGTCCCACGCGGCCTCTTAACTGGTGAAGTTGCGCCAGCCCGAAACGCTCGGCGTGCTCGATCACCATCACCGTCGCATTCGGCACATCGACCCCGACTTCGATGACCGTCGTTGCAATCAGGACGTCGATCTCGCCGCGCTGAAAGCGTCGCATCACCACGTCCTTCTCATCGGCGTCGAGCCGGCCGTGGAGAAGTCCAACCCGCAGCCCGGCCAGATCCTGGGTCCGCAGCCGTTCGTACATATCGGTTGCGGACTTCAGCGGCAGCTTCGGGAACAGCACCTGCGTTTCAGCCTTGGCCTTTTTGCCCTTCTTCGCCGGCTTCTCTTCCGGCGCCTCGTCCGGCAGCGCGAAGTCCAGTTCCGGCTGATCGCCCTTCGGCCCTTCAATCACCGGATAAACAACGTAAGCCTGATGTCCTTTCTTCACCTGCTGTCGGACAAACTTCCAAACCTCGTCTGACCGCTCGTCCGACACCTGGCGCGTGACAATCGGCGTTCGGCCTGGCGGCAACTCGTCCAGGACACTCAGGTCGAGGTCACCGTAAAGCGACAGCGCCAGCGTCCGCGGAATCGGCGTCGCCGTCATCACCAGAACATCCGGTTCAGCGTTGTCCTTCTTCATCAGCCGGAAGCGCTGCAGCACGCCGAACCGATGCTGCTCGTCCACAACCACGAGACCGAGATTGGCGAATTCCACCTTCTCCTCGATCAGCGCGTGCGTGCCGATCACCAAATCCGTTTCGGCCTGGAAGATGCGCCGTCGCGCCAGCCGCTTCGCGTCCTCGTCCAGCGAGCCCGTCAGCAGCGTAATGCGGTAACGCTTCGGAGATTTCTCCAGAATGCGCCGCGCCGAAAGATAATGCTGCGTCGCCAGGATTTCCGTCGGCGCCATCAGCGCTGCCTGATGACCGTTCTCGATAGCGATCAGCATCGCCTGCAGCGCCACGATGGTCTTGCCCGATCCCACATCGCCCTGCAGAAGCCGGCGCATCGGAACCGCTCGCCGCATGTCCGACGCGATCTCGCCGAGGGCGCGCTTCTGCGCCGCAGTGGGATGAAAGGGCAGAATCTCCCGAATCGCCGCGCGCACCTTGTCCGACGTCTCGAAGGCGATGCCGATCTTTTCCTGGAAGCGCCGGCGCTTCACCTCGAGGCCCAGTTCCAGGTAGAACAGCTCTTCGAAGATCAGTCGCCGATGCGCCGGCGTTCCGGCGGACTGAAGCTGCGTCATCGGCGTTCCTGCCGGAGGAAAATGGACTTCCCGCAGCGCAGCTTCACGGCTGGGCAACTGCAGCCGATCGATCAACGACTGTGGCAGAGTCTCCGGAAAGCAGCCCTTCAGCTCGCCGAGCAGGTTCCAGAGCGTGCGGCGGATCCAGCGCGAGGCGAGTCGGCTGCCGCTCAGGGATTCGTAAACCGGCGTAATGCGGCCGACCTCGAGCAGGCGGTCGAGCGCGTCCGACGAGCCGTCAGGGATGATCTCGAACTGCGGCTGCATCATCTTGAAGCCGCGCCCTGAACGCGAAACATCGACCTTGCCATAGAGGGCGACGATCTGGCCGGTGTGGAATCTGCCTTCGAGATAAGTCCCGTGAAACCACATGCACTTGAGCGATGAGAGGCCCTGTCCGACGGTCATTTCAAAGATGGGCATGCGTTTGGTGCGCAGCAGAGCCGCGCCGCGGACCTCGCCGATGAGGCTGACGGTTTCTCCAGGTTTGAGCTCGTTCAGGGCGCGGGGGTTCAGGCGGTCTTCGTAGCGGAAAGGCAGGTGCAGGAGCAGGTCTTCGACCGTGGCGATGTTCTTTTCTGCCAGAGATTTAGCGATAGTCGGGCCGATGCCCTTAACGAATTGCACCGGGGTTTCGAGGGTGAGCACTGGAAGACAGGGTACAGGGTACAGGTTGCAGGCGACAGGGTAGGAGCGGAGCTGTGGATATCGGCTCTTGCGTGCATTGCGCGGGTAGGCGAAAATAAGGCGAAGACGAGGTTGCCATGTCTTCGGCCCACCTGCTCCGCCTCCAAATAGAAGCTGCCCTTGCCGATCGGATTCCGTCGGCGCTGACACCCGCGCCGCGGGTCATTCGTCCGACAGCGCCGGTGGGGGTCGCGGTCCTCGATGCCGCGCTGAGCGGCGGGCTGCCACTGGGGGCGATCAGTGAGCTGGCCGGACCGGAGTGCTCCGGCCGCACGACTCTGGCGCTGGCGTTCGTCGCCGGCCTGACGCAGGCGGGGCGCGTGTGTGCCTGGGTGGATGTGTCCGACACGCTCGATCCGGAGAGCGCCGCAGCCAGCGGAGTGGATCTGGCGCGGCTGCTGTGGGTGCGGTGCGGCGGGACAGCGGGATCTGGGCCGGGAACGGAGCCTGGGGTTGCGGTCCAGGTGGTTTCTGCAATGGCAGACAAATCTCCGACAAATGTCCGACACGAGGAGCGGGAAGTGTCGTTTGAGCCGCGGTGTGCGCAGCCACAGACAACGGTGCGGCGGAAGAATCAGGAAACGGTGCCGTCGATCTCGATTGCCCCGGCTCAGGACTCGCCATTCAAAAAGCCGCTGCGGAAACCATGGTCGCGGCTGGATCAGGCGCTGCGGGCGACCGATCTGCTGCTGCAGGCGGGCGGATTCAGCGCCATCGTGCTCGATATGGGGTCGGTTGCGCCGGAGTTCGCGCTGCAGGTGCCGCTGGCAACCTGGTTCCGTTATCGCGCGGCAGCGGAGCGCACCCAGGCCAGCGTAGTTCTGCTCACGCAGCAGGCGTGTGCGAAGTCGAGCGCGGGGCTGGTGCTCCAGCTCCGGACGGGCACAGTGCTCGATGAGGGTGCGACTGTTCTGACCGGAGCGGAGTTCTGCGTGGAAAGGTCGCGGGAGCGATTCGCGCCGGTGACGGAGTTCAGCCGCAAGCCCCCGCAAAGCGATCCCGCAGGCCGGAGCTATGAACGAATGCAAAGCGCGCGCGCCGGTAGTTCCGAGAAGCCAGTGCGCTGGCAGAGCCGCACCAGTTGGGCGGAGCGGGCCAACGGCTCCGATGGAGGGTCTCGATGAATCGGCCGGGCGAGCTGTATGCGTGCGTGTATGTGCGGGAGTTTCCCGCGCAGGCGATGGTGCGTCTGCGCCTGGAGCTGCGGGAAAAGCCGGTGGCGATTCTGGAAGGAGAAGCGCCGCGTCAGTGGGTCTGCTCGAAGAACATACGCGCGCATGCGCTGGGCGTGGAAGCGGGCATGACGCGGGCGGAAATGGAAGTCTTCCCGGCGGTGGCTCTGCTGCCGCGAGCCCGCGCCGAGGAGGCCAGCGCGCGTGCCGCATTGCTGCAGGCGGCCAGTCGATTTTCGCCGCGGATAGAAGACCGAAGCGAAGAGGGCTGCTTCTGCGGTGTGCTCGACATTGCCGGAACGGAGAAGCTTTTCGGGCCACCAGAAACGCTGGCCAGGCACCTGCTGCAGAGCATCGGTGCGCTGGGTCTGCGAGCAGCCGTGGTCGTGAGCCGCAATCTGCAGGCGGCGGTTGGCCTGGCGCGTAGCCTGCCAGTGCGCGTCGCGGTGATCCCATCAGAACAGGAAGCCGCAATGCTGGCGCCGCTGCCGCTGACGGTGTTGCCGCTGACGCCGGAGCAGATGGAAACGCTGACGCGGTGGGGCATCGCCAAACTAGGCGACTTAGCCGAGCTGCCGGAGAAAGAGCTGATCGCGCGGCTCGGGCAGGAGGGCCGGCGTCTGCGGCACCTGGCGCGCGGGGAAGCGCCCCACCTGCTGGTGCCCGCGGATCCCGTGCTGGCGCTGGAAGAGCAGATGGAGCTCGAAGCCCCGGTCGAGCTTCTCGATTCGCTGCTCTTCGTGCTGGGCGTGTTGCTCGATTACCTGATCGCGCGCGCAGCCTCCAACCTGCTGGCGCTGGCATCCGTCACGGTGCAGTTGTCGCTCGAGGGTGGCGGCGTGCACACGCGGACAGTACATCCTGCGCTGCCTGGCAATGATCGGCGGCTCTGGCTGCGGCTGCTGCACCTCGATCTGCAGGGGCATCCGCCGCCGGCGGCGATCCTCGCAATCAAGCTGAGTGCTGACCCGGGCAGCACCAGCAAAACGCAAATGGGGCTGTTCACGCCGGAGCTGCCCGAACCGGATCGCCTGGATGTAACGCTGGCTCGCCTGCGCGCGGTGGTAGGCGACGAGCGAGTGGGGCGCGCGGTCCTTGAGGACACGCACCAGCCCGATGCGTTCCGGATGGTGCCGTTCGCGATTCCCGAGAAGACCGCAGCAGCACCCGAACCGCAGGCGCAGGCCCGCTCGGCACGGCGGCGCCTGCGTCCCCCGGAACCGGTGACGGTGACGCTGCGCGAGCGCAAACCAGTCTCGTTCTTCTTTCGCGGCAAGCGCTATGACGTGGAGCGCGCCTGGGGGCCGTGGTTCTTTTCCGGCAACTGGTGGGGCGTGGAGTGCTGGTCGATGGAAAAGTGGGATGTGGTCGCTCGCTGTGAAGCGAACGGCACGACCATCTGTTGCGCTCTCGCGCGCAATCCGATGCGGCCGGCGACGATCGGCGACTGGCGCATGGAGGAGCTGTATGACTAGCGCGCCGCAGTATATCGAGCTGCACGCCGCCAGCGCGTTTTCCTTTCTCGAAGGCGCCTCGCAGCCCGAGGATCTGATCGAACGCGCGCTGGAGCTGGAGATGCCGTCGATGGCCCTGCTGGACCGCAACGGCGTCTACGGCTCAGCCCGCTTCCACACCAGCGCCCAGCGCAATGGCATGCGCGCGCATGTCGGAGCCGAGGTCGCGACGTCCGCCTTTGGCTCGCGTCTCACGCCGCCCGCGTGGCTGCCGCATCAGTTTCCGAGCGAGCCGGCTCGGCTGCCGCTGCTGTGCGCGTCGCGCGCGGGCTATCAAAACCTGTGCCGGCTCATCACGCAGTTCAAAATGCGCGAGACCACCAAGGCCGAAGGCGCGGCGACGTGCGACGACCTGGCGCAACATGCAGATGGACTCATCTGCCTGACCGGCGGCGAGGAGGGCCCGCTGGCAGCGGCGCTGGCGCGCGGCGGGGAAGCGGAAGGCCGCGCAGTCATGGAGGATCTGACGCGTCTGTTCGGTCGCGAAAACGTCTATATCGAACTCCAGCGGCACCAGGAGCGCGAGCAGGAAGCGCGCAACCAGGCGGCACTCCGCATTGCCCGCTCGCTGCGACTGCCGGTGGTAGCCACCAACGGCGTGCGCTATGCGAAGCCCGGCGATCGCGAGGTCCTCGACGTCTTCACGTCCATCCGCAACCATGTGGACCTGGACCACGCGGGGCGGCTGCTGTCGCGCAGCAACCATCTCTACCTGCGCAGCGCGGCGGAAATGGCGGCGCTCTTCCGCGATGTTCCTGACGCGGTGGAGAACACACTGAACATCGCGCAGCGTCTGTCCTTCGAGCTGAACGATCTCGGTTATGAATTCCCGCACTATCCCGTCCCCGACGGCGAAACGATGGACAGCTTTCTCCGCAAGCGCGTGGATGAGGGCGTGCGCCTGCGCTACGGCCGGATGAACCACGACCTGCAGGAGCGCGCCCGGAAGCAGGTGGAGCACGAGCTGGCGCTGATCGCGAAGCTGGGATTCGCCGGCTATTTCCTCACCGTCTGGGACATCGTGCAGTACTGCAAGCGCAACGGAATTCTGATCCAGGGGCGGGGCAGCGCGGCCAATTCCGCCGTGTGCTACGCCCTCGAGATCACGGCCATCGATCCCGTGGGCATGGAGCTGCTCTTCGAGCGCTTCCTCAACGAGAACCGCGGCGAATGGCCGGACATCGATCTCGATCTGCCCTCGGAGGAGAAGCGCGAGCAGGCGATCCAGTATGTGTACCAGCGTTACGGGGAGCTGGGCGCAGCGATGACCGCGAACGTGATCACCTATCGCGGTAAGTCGGCGGCACGCGAAGCAGGTAAGGCTCTGGGGTTCGATGCCGAGTCACTCGGCCGCCTCACCAGCCTGGTGAGCCAGTGGGAGTGGCGCGGCGAAAACGACACCATGGCCAATTCGTTTCACCACGCCGGCTTTGACGTGCAGCATCCGCGCATCGCGAAGTATCTGGAGCTGTGCGTCCGCCTGCAGGATCTCCCCCGGCATCTCGGGCAGCACTCCGGCGGCATGGTCATCTGCCAGGGGCAGCTCAATCATGTTGTCCCCCTGGAGCGAGCGTCCATGCCCGGCCGCACCGTCGTGCAGTGGGATAAGGAAGACTGCGCCGACCTCGGCATCATCAAGGTGGACCTGCTGGGTCTCGGCATGATGGCGGTCATCAAAGATTGCCTCGAGCTGATCCCCGAGCACTACGCGGAGCCTGTCGATCTGGCCAACCTGCCCCAGGATCCCGACGTCTACGCGGTGCTGCAGAAGGCCGACACGGTGGGCATGTTCCAGGTTGAGAGCCGCGCGCAGATGGCGTCGCTGCCACGGAATCACCCGGAGCAGTTTTACGACCTGGTGGTGCAGGTGGCGATCATCCGGCCCGGGCCAATCGTCGGCAAAATGATGCACCCCTATATGCGGCGACGCCAGAAGAAGGAAAAGGTGACCTATCCGCATCCTTCCCTGGAGCCGGTGCTGCGCCGGACGCTGGGCGTGCCGCTCTTTCAGGAACAGCTGCTGCGCATCGCCATGACCGTCGCAAACTTTAGCGGCGCAGAAGCGGAGGAGCTGCGCCGCGCCGTCGGCATGCGCCGCTCATGGCAGCGCATGAAAGATCTGGAGGTGAAGCTGCGCAGCGGGATGACGAAAAACAACATTGCCCCGCATACGCAGGACGAAATTGTCCAGGCCATCAGCTCCTTCGCGCTCTACGGATTTCCCGAGTCGCACGCGGCCAGCTTTGCGCTGCTGGCCTATGCGTCGGCCTACTTCAAGGTGAAATATCTGGCGGCGTTCACGTGCGCCATCCTCAACAATCAACCCATGGGTTTTTACTCACCGGCCGTGTTGGTCAAAGATGCGCAGCGGCATGGGCTGCGCGTGCGCCCGATCGACGTACAGGAGTCGGAGTGGGCTTGCACGCTGGAGCATGAACCGGAGGGAGCGCTGTCCCTGCGGCTGGGGCTGGGCTATGCGCGGGGACTGCGGCAGCAGTTGGGCGAATCCCTGGCGGCGGCGCGCCGGAAGGATGGGCCGTTCCGATCAGTGGACGAGCTGGCGCTGCGCGTGCCCGCGCTGAATCGCAAAGAAATTGCCCTGCTGGCGAATATCGGCGCGCTCAATCATGTGGCTGGCATCGGGCACCGCCGCGATGCGCTCTGGCAGGTGGAGCGCGCAGGCAAGCCCGAGGGTCCGCTGCTCACGCATTCCGGGGCGCTGCTGGCCGATCCGCCGGAGGTCTCGCCGCTGCGCGCCATGACATCCGAGGAGCGTCTGGTTGCCGATTATGCGGGCACAGGCCTCACGACCGGCAAGCATCCCATGGCCTATCGCCGAGCCGCGCTGCAGCGCCAGCGGGTACTTTCCGCGCTGGACCTGCACTCGCGCCAGGATGGCGAGTGGGTTCGAGCGGCGGGATGCATCATCGCCCGCCAGCGTCCAGGCACAGCAAAAGGGTTCGTCTTTCTCTCCATGGAAGACGAGACGGGCATTGCCAACGTGATCGTGACCCCGACGATGTACGAGCGCAACCAGGTCGTCGTCACCCGATCACGCTTCTTGCTGGTGGAAGGACCGCTGCAGAACCAGGACGGCGTCATCCATGTGAAAGCCGTGCGTCTTACCCCGCTGGCGGACAACGCCGTCGAGGTGCGCTCGCACGACTTTCACTAAGAAACTGGACGCGTGGACTCTATCGAGCGGAGCCCGGGCAGGTATCGCTCAGGGAATGGTTCAGATCTTCGTGCTCTATTTTGAACTGGAGGCTGGGCTTTCCCCGCCCCTGCTGGATCGTGAATACGTAGATGCGGTCGTAATCGTCATTCGGCCAGTCCGGAACTTTCGCGGGATCTTCTCCAAAGCTCGCTAACATCTGCACGGCAAACCGGTTCAGAAATCCGTGCTCCCAGGCGACGAAGATCCGCGCGTTTGCAAACGCGGGCGACGTGAGTTCCGCCTGGAGCTTCGCAATGTCGTTATAGCCAATCTGAGCATTCACTGGCATCCCCAGCTCGATTGCGGTGGGTTCGATCGTGATCAGCGGGCGTACATAGGAATATAGAGTGTTGCTTCTGTCGCTGACCTCCACCGCCGGGTCGGGTGCGTAGATCGCATCCGGTTTGCCGAAGCGCGGGATCAGGACCCCGGGCAATGCCAGCGCGCGATTGAGACCTCGGCAGGTCAGCTGACCTAAGCCGGCTGCCGGTTTTTCTGCATGCCGTAGCGCAATGATTGTCTCCTGCGCGGAAAGTCGTTGAGCGCTGCACAAAGCTGCCAGCGCCATGATCAATCCAGGAAGACACCGTTTCCAATTCCCTGAGACTCGATGCATGTCCACACTCTGCCGCCTCTACATCGGTTAATTGGTTCTGTTGCGATCTGCGGGAATGAGGCAGGCGAATCAGCCTCCCTCTATCGCACCGCCTTCAGCTTTCGATTGAAAAAATCCGCCTCCAGCGTGTACGCCGTCATCCACGAGCTGTGCAGCAGAAATCCGTGAATCTCGTCGGGAAACACGTGCTCCTCGAAAGGCGTCCCCTGCGCCCGCAGCGCCGCCGCCAGCCGCACCGTCTGCGAAAACTGCACATTGCGATCGTCGTCCCCCTGCATCAGCAGCACCGGCGATTTCCAGTCCTTCACTGAGGCCAGCGGCGACGACTCCCACGCCAGCCGCGCAGCGTTCGGATCGGCATTGGGGTTAAAGTCCGCCTGCCAGTTGCCCAGCTCGAGGTTCCAGTCGTGAACGCCGTGGAAATCAACACCCGCGGCGAACAGATCCGATGCACGCGCCAGAGCCAGCGCGGTGAGATAGCCACCGTAGCTGCCTCCCCACACGCCGATATGCGCGCCATCCACGTCCGCGCGATTGCGCAGGTACAACCCCGCACCCTGCACATCGTTGAACTCGCTCGCCCCCGCCGCCCCGTAGTTCAGGGCTTCGCGGAAGTCGAGCCCGTAGCCGATGCCGCTGCGGTAATTCACCGAGAGCACGATGTAGCCGAGGCTGGCGAGATATTGGTTCTCCGCATAGGCATCGGAGTAGTAGTCCATGTAATGCCAGCCAAGCAGCATCTGGCGCCGCGATCCACCATGGAAAAATACAATCGCGGGATGCTTCTGGCCATCTTCAGCCGACGCCGGCAGAAAGAGCTGCCCGTGAATCTTCATGCCATCCGCGGCGGAGAGAATCACCTGCTGCGGCACGACCAGCTTGGCCGCCGGGAAATCAGCCGGGATCATCTGCGGAGCCACGTCGTGCATCCCTCCACTCGCCGACACGATGGCAGGCCGCAGCGGCAGCCGTGGATCGGAGCGCAGCACCGCCACCGTGCCGTCCGGGAAAAGCACGGGCATAATCTCCAGGCCTTCCCCGTGAGTCAGCTCCCGCGGCGATCCCCCGTCAGCGGCGACTTCCCAAAGATGCCGGCGATCGATGTCATCCTGATTCGAGGAGTAGACCAGCCTCCGCCGATCTTTGCCGAAAGCCACATAGTCCACCTCGAAGTTGCCGGGTGTCAGGTCAGTCGCCGAGCCTCCGTTGGCATCAACCGAGTAAAGGTTGAGCCAGCCGGTGCTCTCCCACGGAAAGACAATATGGTTTCCGGCAGTCCAGTAGAGCTGCTGATCGGCTTCGGTTCCGTGAAAGACGCTGCCCTGGCCGTCATGCGCCTGCCACATGGCGTGGCCGGCGCCGGTTGCCGCATCGGCAACAATGATGGACCAGGGCTGCGCGGTGCGGCGCGGCTTGAACTCGACCCCGGAAGTGTCCGGCGGAATGCGGACAAAAGCGATGCTGTGGCTGTCCGGCGACCAAACCGGGTCGCGATCGATTTCCGTCGAAGGATCCAGATAACGCAGCGTGTGATCGGCCTCCGAGTACACACCGATGAATCCATGATCGCCGCGTTCGCTGGCAAACGAGAGGTACTTGCCGTCCGGCGACCACGCAAGCGAAGCGAGCCGCCCGCGGCTGTGCAAAAGCTGCGCGGGCTTGGCCGCTGCATCGCGCAGATCGACCGTCCAGATCTGGTCCTTGTCGAGATACGCCACGGTTGCGCCGTCAGGGGTAACAGCCGGCGTGCGTCCGTCCCCCAGCTTCCGCGCGTCGCCGCCGCCGGCCGAGACCATCCATATCTCCTGGTCCACGCCCTGCGGCAGCAGGTCTGGGTTCGGCGAGGGCTTCTCGGGGAATTCGAAATCGCCGCCGCGCACGTAGATAATCTTCTCGCCGTCGGGCGTCCAAATAATGTCGCCGAGATCGATCCCGTCATCGGCATCGTCGTTCGTCACCCGATGCACCGTCCAGGCGCTGCCAACTTTCTCGCCCACCCAGATATTGCGCTTGCCTTCCTGGTTGGCGATCCACAGCAGCCGATTGCCCTGGGGCGCGGCCTGTAGTTCGGAGGTGAAGGGCGCGCTCATCACCTGCTGCAGCGTGAAACTCTGCGCGAGGGCGGGAGCGGCGGGCGTCAGGCAGACGGACAAGCCTGCGGCAGCCACGGCGAAGCGATAGGGCATGCGGATCCTCGAAGTTAGAGATTCGCCCATTATCAGGATGTGGGGCGGCCTTTTCAAATCGAGCCGCGGCTCCGCTCCCAAAGCCGGCGGCTATACTCCAAGGGTGAGCGCATCGCCCAACTCGCCTCGCGGGGCCCGCGAACAGCTCGGCTTCAGCTTCGAGTCGCCCGTCACGCGCCGCATCTGGCAGGTCGCGGACCTGGTGAGCGAGGTGCGCCTGCACGTCGAGCGCGAGTACGGCGATCTGTGGGTGGAGGGCGAAATCTCCAACCTGAGGTCGGCGCCGTCGGGTCACATCTATTTCACATTGAAGGACGGAGAGGCGCAGTTGCCCGCTGTGTTGTTTCGCCGCCAGGCCTCATTGCTGCGCTTCAAGCCTGCGGACGGCCTCCACGTTCTGCTGCGCGGCAAGGTCTCGGTCTACGAACAACGCGGCCAGATGCAGCTGGTCGCGGAATTCCTCGAGCCGGTAGGCGCCGGCTCCCTGCAGATCGCGTTCGAGCAGCTCAAGGCGCGGCTGGAAGCACAGGGGCTCTTCGATCCGGCAAGGAAGAAGCCGCTGCCGCTCTATCCCCGCTGCGTCGGGATTGTGACCTCGCCCACCGGCGCGGTCATCCAGGACTTTCTCAACATTGTGAATCGCCGCCACGCCGGCCTGCACGTTCTCCTCTACCCGGCGGTCGTGCAGGGCGAGACGGCGGCAGCCGAAGTCGCGGCCGGGATCGCCTGGTTCAATCGCACACGTGAGGTCGACGTCATCGTCATCGCGCGTGGTGGAGGCTCGCTTGAGGATCTCGCTCCCTTCAATACCGAGCGCCTGGCGGAAGCCATCGCCGCCTCGGATCTGCCGGTCATCTCCGCGGTTGGCCACGAGACCGACTTCACCATTGCCGACTTTGTCGCCGACCTGCGCGCCCCCACGCCTTCCGCTGCGGCCGAGATTGCGACAGCGGCGCTCCACAATGTCGCCGAGCGCGTGTATGAGATGGATCAGCGCCTGCAGAGAGCCTGCCGCTATCGCCTCATGCAGGCCCGCAACGCCCTGGCCCGCGTGCGGGTCGAGTCCATCCTCCTGCAGGAGATGGATCAGCTCCGCCGCAAGCAGCAGCGCGTCGATGACCTGGGCCTGCGCATGGAGCTAACCTGGCGTGCCGCCCATCGGGCGACAAGCGACCGATGGCAGCAGTTGGCCGCACGCCTGCAGCGGCAGGATGTCGGCTGGCGCACCGTGGCGGCGCGCGAGCGTCTCGTGGCCATCGAGGACGGAATGCGGCGCCTGGCTCGGGAAAGGCTGCGCTCGTGTCGGGAGCGCGAAGCCGCCTTGGCGCGCGAGTTAGCCGCGCTCTCTCCCCTCGCCGTATTAGGGCGCGGCTATGCCCTCGTCTACGACGAAGAAGGACGGCTGATAAAAGAAGGCGAAGCCGTTACAGAAGGACAATCGATCACCACGCGTCTGGCGCGTGGCCGCATTCGCAGCCGCGTAACCCAGGTGGAAAGAGAATCACCGGGACAATGAGAAAGCTGTTTGGTACGGATGGAATTCGTGCGGTGGCCGGTGAAGCTCCGCTGGATGCAAAGACCGTTGACGCCGTGGGCCTCGCCCTCGCGCACCAGCTGAAGGCGGTCAACGGCGCTCCCCAGGTTCTGCTGGGCATGGATACGCGCGAGTCCAGCGAGTGGATTGCGGCGACTCTCACCACCGGCCTGACCGATGGCGGCGCCCGAGTGGAAAGCGCCGGCGTGATTACAACGCCGGGCATCGCGTACCTGGCGCGACAGCACGGCTTTTCCGCGGGCGTAGTCATTTCCGCCTCGCACAATCCCTGGCAGGATAACGGCATCAAGATATTTGGCAGCGACGGTTACAAATTGCCGGACGAAACCGAGCTGCGCATTGAGGACGAAATCTTCCGCCGACTGGAAGAAACGCGCGAACCGAACAGGGGTGCTCCGCCCGCGGCGGATGCGAAGTACCGCGCCGACTACGAGCGGTTCCTGCGCGCTGCCGTCCCAGGCCTGAATCTAAATGGCCTGCAAGTAGTCCTGGACTGCGCCAATGGCGCCGCCTCCGCCATCGCTCCGGAGCTGTTTGCGGATCTCGGCGGCCAGTTTCGGCTCACCCACGCGGCTCCGAGCGGGCGCAACATTAACGCCAACTGCGGCGCGCTGCACCCCGACGTAGTCGCCGCCGAGACGAAGTCCGCCAGAGCCGATCTGGGCGTGACCTTCGACGGCGATGCCGATCGCGCCATGTTCGCCGATGCCCACGGCAACGTAGTCAACGGCGATGCCGTGATGCTGCTGGCGGCGCGCGATATGCAGAGCCGCGCCATGCTCCGCAACAACACCGTGGTGGCCACGACCATGTCGAATATGGGCCTCGAGGCGGCGCTGCGCCGCAGCGGGGTTCGCATGCTGCGCGCGCCCGTCGGCGACAAGTACGTGCTGGAGCGGATGCAGCAGGAGAATGCCTCCCTGGGCGGCGAGCAGTCGGGGCACATCCTGTTTCCGCACCTGGCCACCACCGGCGATGGCCTGCTCACGGCGCTGGTCGTGCTGGATGTCGTGCGGCGCTCCGGCAAGCCGCTGCACGAGCTGATCGCGGACCTCAAAGTATTTCCCCAGGTGATTGTGAACGTGCGCGTGCGCGAGAAGAAGCCGCTGGACCAGATTGCAACCGTGACAGAGACCATCCGCGACGCGGAAACCGAGCTGGCCGAGAGCGGCCGTGTGGTCGTGCGCTATTCCGGCACCGAGGCCCTGGCCCGCGTGATGATCGAGGCGGAATCAGAAGACGCGATGCGCCGCCATGCCGATCGAATCGCCGCCGCGATCCGCACCGAGCTGGGCGTGTGATCAGGACAGATCGCGCCAGTTGGGCCCAACCCCCACATCCGCAACCAGCGGCACGCTCAGCTCCAGCACGCGCTCCATCTCGTGCCGGACCAGATCGGTAACCGTCCCCGTTTCCTTTTCTGGTACATCGAAGACCAGCTCGTCGTGGACCTGCAGCGTCATCCGGGTCTGCAGCTTCTCTTTCGCCAGCCGCTGATCGATGCGGATCATCGCCAGCTTGATCAGGTCGGCCGCCGTGCCCTGCAGAGGCGTATTGATGGCGGTCCGCTCAGCAAAGCCTCTCTGGTTCGAATTACGGCTCTGAATGTCGGGGATGGGCCGGATGCGCCCGAAAAGCGTGCGCACCTTCTGCTCCCGCCGCGTCTCGTCGAGCATGCGGTCGATATATGCGCGAACGCCCTGGTAGCGGGCAAAGTATTTGTCGATGTACAGCCGCGCTTCGTTCTGCTCAATGCCCAGCTGCTGCGCCAGTCCGAACGGCGAGATGCCATACACGATGCCGAAGTTGACGGCCTTGGCGCGATTGCGCGTCTCCTTGTCCATCGTCTCCGCGTCGACGCCAAAAACCTCCGCAGCGGTCAATGTGTGAATGTCCTGCCCGGTCTGGTAAGCGCGGACCAGCAGCGGATCCTCGGAGAAGTGCGCCAGCAGCCGCAGCTCAATCTGCGAGTAGTCGGCGGAGAGCAGCACGCAGCCTGGCGCGGCGATAAAGGCCGCGCGAATCTCGCGGCCGAGTTCGGTGCGAATCGGAATGTTCTGCAAGTTCGGATTCGTCGACGACAGCCGCCCCGTAGCCGTGCCCACCTGATTGAACGTGGTGTGCACGCGGCCGTCGCTGTCGGCCAGCAGGGGCAGGGAATCGGCGTAGTTCGACCTTAGCTTGGCCAGTTGCCGGTATTCCAGCACCAGGCGCGGCACGTCGTTGTGAGCGGCCAGTTCCTCCAGCACGTCCTGCGCCGTCGAGATCACCTTGCCCTTGCCGTATTTCAGCGGGCGCGGCAGGTTCATCTTGTTGAACAGCACATCCCCGAGCTGCTTCGGCGAATTGATGTTGAAGCGATGGCCGGCGACCGAGAAGATTTGCTCGCTCAGGCGATCCATGTCGGCCGCAAGGCTCCCGGACATGCGCGACAGCGCGGCGGAATCGATCCGGATCCCGGCTTTCTCCATGCCCAGCAGGATGGGAACCAGAGGCAGGTCGATCTGCTCATAGACCCGCTTCTCACCCAGAGTGTCGACATCTTCGCGCAGGATTGTGGTGAGCGTGAGAGTGAGAGCAGCCGATTCCGTGAGTGCGCGGTCGCCGGTTTCGCGAGGCGGTCCGCCGGCAAAACGCGCGGCTACATCAGCCAGGCGATGCGTGGCGTGGGTGGGGTTCACGAGGTAGGAGTAGAGCATCACGTCGTCCGACGTGCCCCGCAGCACCACGTCGTGAGAGGACAGAACCCGCAGGACAGCCTTCAGGTCGTGCACCTGTTTCGGAATCGCCGCATCTTCCAGAAGCGGACGAACTGTATCGAGTGGAACGCGCAAAATTGCGTCCCCTGCCGCGACTCCGAGAAAACATCCACGCGGAGAGGAACTCTCCTCGGTCGCTTCGGCGAAATCGAGCAGAGACATCGTCTTGAATTCAGGCTCCCGCTCTTCCAGCGCTTCCGATTCCTGCTCGCTCACCTGCTCCGCCGCTGATTCAAGCTCGGAAGCAGAGAGTGCGAGCGCGAACCCATGCTGCCTGGCCTGGGCGATAAAGACGGCGATCTGCTCCGCCGTCGGCTCCAGCAGATATTCGACAGCTGTCGTCGGCGCGGCGGGCGCCAGTTCGCGCAGCAGCGTCGTGAATTCCAGCTCGGTGAACAAAGTCCGGCAAGCGGCGGTATCCGGCTCCTGCGTGCGCATCGCGTTTGGATCGAAATCCAGCGGCACCTCGCAGTGGATCGTCACCAGTTCCTTGCTCAGCAGCACCGCCTCGCGATTGTTCTGCAGCGATTCCCGATACGTCTTGCGCTTGATCTCCGCAGCCTGGTCCAGCGCTGCTTCCACGCTGCCGAACTGCTGGATCAGTTCCACAGATCCCTTGTCCCCAATCCCCGGCGCTCCCGGAATATTGTCAATCGAGTCGCCGCGCAGAGCCATCACGTCCACCACCCGCTCCGGCGGAACCCCGAGCGTCTCGACTACCTTCTCCCGATCGAGAATCAGGTTGTCCTTCACCGGGTTCAGGATCTTTACCTGGTCGTTGACCAGCTGCATCATGTCCTTGTCGTTGGAGACGACGAAGACCGGGTGGCCGGCTTCCGCTGCCTTGCGCGCGAGCGTGCCGATCACGTCGTCGGCTTCAAAGTTCTCGGCTTCCAGAATCGGAATGCGAAACGCCTCCAGCGCGCGCCGCACATACGGCAGCTGCTGCGCCAGGTCCGGCGGCATGGCCTCTCGATTTGCCTTGTACCCGCCGTATGCAATCGTCTCGTACGCCTGCGTCTCCGCGCTGAACTTCTTCACCGTCATCGACCGCGCGCGCTCATCGCGGAAGACCGGGCCCATCACATCGAAAACAGCCGCGAAGTATTCCGGCGAAAAATCACGACGCAGCTTGTTGATCATGTTCACGAACACGTAGGTCGCCGCCGTGGGCACGCCGGTACGCGTCGACATCGCCCGCGGCTGCCGCTGCATCGCGTGGTACGCGCGAAAGATAAACGACATCGCGTCGAGCAGGAAGATTGCCGGCTTGCTGGTTTTTTCCGCCATCGGGATGAGTGTACCGCCTGCGCCAAACGGGCTTCGTGAGCGCCAGGCCTTCTCTTTTCGATGCCAGGCAAGCACCAGGCGATCTCGCCGCTATAATGCCCCAGAGGAAAACTCGGAATGAAAGTTTGTTGGCTGCCGCTTGCCTTGTGTGCGGCGTCGCTTCCTGCCTGCGTTGCTCAGTCCACCCCTTCCACTGATCAGCCGCTCACCGCGATTCCGTACTCGCCGAGCCTCGATCCGGCGGACATGGATCGCACCGCAAATCCCTGCGTGGACTTCTACCAATATGTCTGCGGCGGCTGGATGAAGAACAATCCCATCCCCGCCGACCAGGCCGGCTGGAGCGTGTACGCCAAGCTCGCCAACGAGAATCGGCAGTTCCTGTGGGGCATTCTGGAGCAGGACGCAAAGCGCAAAGACCGCACCCCCGTCCAGCAGAAGATCGGCGACTATTACGCCGCCTGCATGGATACCGACGCTATCGACGCCCGCGGCCTTTCCCCGCTGAAGCCGGAGCTGGACCGGATCGCCGCCATTCAGGACCGGAAACAGCTCGCGGCATTTCTGCGCGAAGGTTCGGACCAGCGCGGCCTCTACTTCCTCAATGCCGGCTCAGAGCAGGATCCGAAGAACGCAGGCATGATGATCGTCGGCGTCGACGCCGGGGGCCTCGGCCTGCCCGACCGCGACTACTACACCAAGACCGATGCGAAGAGCGTCGAGACCCGCCAGCGCTATGTTGCCTACATGGCCCATCTGCTGGTCCTCTCCGGAGAAAGCCAGTCCCAGGCGGATGCCGACTCTGCGGCAGTGATGAAGATCGAGACCGCCCTCGCCACTGCTTCGCTCACCCGCGTGGAGCAGCGCGATCCCTACAACGAATACCATCCCATGAAGATCAGCGCGGTGGAATCGCTGGCCCCGTCTCTGCAGATCGGGGACTATCTCAGCAAGGAGCACGTTCCCGCGTCCGTGCTGTCGAATATCAATGTCTCGCAGCCGAAGTTCCTGGCGGCCCTGCAGCAGCAGCTGGCCACCGCGCCGCTGGCCGATCTGAAGGCCTATCTGCAGGTGCATGCTCTGAACGCTGCGGCTCCCAGCCTGTCCACTCCGTTTGAAGATGCCCAGTTCAATTTCTATTCGAAGTATCTCCGCGGCGTTCCCCTGATGCAGGCGCGCTGGAAGCGATGTGTCGGCCAGGTGGATCGCCATCTGGGCGAAGCTCTGGGCCAGGAGTTTGTGGCGCGCAACTTCTCGCCAAAAACCAGGCAGGACGTCCTGACCATGACCGATCAGATTGAAGCGGCCATGCAGCAGGAGATCGAGCACCTGGACTGGATGAGCCCCGCCACGAAGCAGCAGGCCATCGCCAAGCTCCATAAGGTCCGCAATAAGATCGGTTATCCGGAGAAGTGGCGCGACTACTCCACGCTCACTATCAGGTCCGGCGACTACTTCGGTAACGTGGAGCGGGCACACGTCTTCGATGAACACCGCGACTGGAATAAGGTGGGCAAGCCCGTCGATCGCAACGAATGGGATATGAGTCCGCCCACGGTGAACGCCTACTACGATCCGCAGCGCAACGATATCAACTTCCCGGCAGGCGTCCTGCAGCCGCCTCTGTACGATCCCAGAGAAGATGCCGCGCCCAATTACGGCGATACCGGCGGCACCATCGGCCACGAGCTCACCCACGCCTTCGACGACGAAGGCCGCCAGTTCGATGGCGACGGCAACCTCCGCGACTGGTGGACGCCGGCCGACGCGAAGGGCTTCGACCAGCACATCAGCTGCCTGCGCGATCAGTTTGCCGGATACACCATCGTCGACCAGATCCACATCAATTCAAAACTGACCAGCGGCGAAGACACCGCGGATCTCGGTGGCACCCTCATCGCCTACGAGGCGTGGAAAAAAGCCACCGCCGGCCTGCATCTGGAGGACAAGGACGGATTCACGCCCGATCAGCGGTTCTTCATCGGCTATGCGCAGTGGGCCTGCGAAAACGAGCGGCCGCAAAACCTTCGCATGAGCGCGATCACGAATCCGCATTCGCCCGGCAAGTATCGCGTCAATGGAATCGTCGCCGACCTTCCGCAGTTCGCCGCGGCCTTCAGTTGCAAAGCTGGGCAGCCCATGGTCAACGCCAACGCCTGCCGTATCTGGTGAGGCCGCTCAGGCGATGAACATGCAGTCGCCGTAGGAGAAGAAACGGTACTCCCCCTCCACCGCGTGCCGATACGCGGCGAGAACCCGCTCCCGTCCCGCAAACGCGCTCACCAGCATCAGCAGCGTCGACTGCGGCAGGTGAAAATTGGTCAGCAGCGCGCCCACGATGCGGAAATCAAAGCCCGGCGCGATAAAGATGCTAGTCGACCCGGCATGCGCTGTGAATTCCTCCGCCGTGTGCGCGCAGTGTTCCAGCGTCCGCACCGTCGTGGTCCCGACCGCAACCACTCGCCGCTTCTCCCGCCGCGCCCCGTTCAGAGCGTTCGCGGTTTCCGCTGACAGACCGTAGTGCTCGGCATGCAGGCGCACATCCTCAACGCGTTCCACCCGCACCGGCTGGAATGTCCCCAGGCCCACATGCAGCGTCACCGTTGCCACCTCCACACCGCGCGCCCGAATCTCGTCCAGAATCTCCGGAGTGAAGTGCAGCCCCGCCGTCGGCGCTGCGACCGACCCCCGTTCCCGCGCATAGACCGTCTGGTAGCGTTCCCGATCCCCGCTGCGATCCTCACGGTGGATGTACGGCGGCAGCGGCACATGCCCCAGCTTCTCGACTGCCGCGAAGAAATCCGGCACCGGGTCGAATCGCAGCGTGCGCTCCCCGAACTCACCGTGAGCGATCACCTCCGCCTCCAGCTCCCCCTCGCCGAACGCCAGACGCTCCCCGGTCAGCACCTTGCGTCCCGGCCGCACCAGCGCCTTCCATTCCCATGCGGAAAGCTGCTCCACCAGCAGCACCTGCACCCTGCCGCTAGCTCGATGCTGCGCCTGGGTATGCAGCCCCGCCCGATGCGCAAAGAGCCGCGCCGGAATCACCCGCGTGTCGTTCAGAACCAGCAGATCGCCGGGCATCAGCAGTTGCGGCAGATCGCGAAACTGTCGATCCTGCCACCCCCCAGTCGCGCGGTCGAGCGCCAGCATGCGCGCTCCGCCACGGTCCGCCAGCGGCTCCTGCGCAATGCGCTCTTCAGGGAGATGAAAATCGAAATCGGAAACCAGCACTGCACAATTCTACGAGTTAGCAGTCTGCCCGAAATGAGCCTCGGCCCCTAGCCGCGCCCGCTCCAGAGCCGCATTCAGCTCCTGGCGCGCAGTCTCCAGCGCCCCGGCATCGGCATCCGGTGCGGGCGCCGGCAACGATCGCGCCCAGCTCACCACCACCCGCGAAAATGGCTTCGGGATAAGGAACAGGTCCCATGACCGGATCGTCCACGCGCGCTGTGGCAGCAGGTAGAAGCTGCCCATCGGCTCCCCGCTCATCGCCGCCAGCTTCACCGGTCCAACCTTGGTCTGGTAAATCGGCCCCCGGGGCCCGTCCGCGGTAAACACCACCGGCTGCCCCGACCCCAATACATCCCGCATCGCCATCAGCCCCGCCGCTCCACCGCGCGAGCTGGACCCCCGCACCGTGCCATAACCCAGCAGCCCCAGGGTCCGCGCGATCAGCTCCCCGTCGAAGCTCTGGCTGATCAGGATTGAGCATCGAAATTTGCGGAAGTACCACCCGGCGGGCAGAGTGCAGCGATGCCAGAAGCAAAAGATGCCGCGTGCCGGCGGCAGGGCAGGCACGGCGCCCTCCTCCGCGATCACTTCAAACCGCAGCGTCAGCCCAATCGCGGCAAGCACCAGGGCCGTCATCTTCGGAACGATCCAAAGCGCCACCCGCTGCCCGAAACTAAAGCGCTGTCGATCCCCGTCGCTCACGTTTCGATTGTAGCCAGAGGCGATCACCCTTCGGATGGCAGGGCCAGTTACCTTCTGTCCAGCCCAGTTCCCGGAAAGGCCACGGGTTACCCCGTTTGTGCTACAGTCGCGGGCACGGTTTTTGTGCATCATGGTTCTGCAGCGAATCCCGCAGTTCCCGGTGACGCCGATGAAAAGATTTCTCGTATTCCTGATGCTGCTGGCGTGCGTCCTGGCCGCCGTGGCCTAGGTCCTGCGCACACAGCCCCCTGCTGCTGCCTTCCCGCCTGAGTTTCCCGTCCGAAGACAGACTAATTTCCCGATGTCGTCACCGGCACCGGCGCATTCTTCGGTGTGGCAATGTACCCCTTAATCTGATTCTTGACGATGTTATTCACCACCAGCTCATACAACAGGTGATCCTTGCCGGTATAGAACTGGATCGGCTCGTCCAGATTCCGGTCCTTCTTCTGGATCTCCTTATCGTCGGAGTAGACCACCAGCGTAAAGCGGCTGTGCTTCGGATCAGCCTTCTTCAGTTCCAGAGCCACCGTGGCTACCGCCTGCTTTTGCCCCTTGCCCAAAGTGAATTCGTAGTAGTTGCGGTCTCCCAGATGCTTCAGAATGTCCAGTTCTTTGCCATTCGTCGCGATCAGGCCGCTCTGCATCCCCAGGTCGCCCTGCATCTTCTGCATCCGCGACTCGGCATTCTGCAGCTCCGTCTTCGTATTGCCCAGATCGGTCTTTACCCCGCCCACATCGGTCTTCACCCCGGAAACATCGCTGGAAACCGCGCTGATCTGCTGCCGCGCGGCGGCATTTTCCTTTTCCAGCCGCTTCGCATCGGCCTGCTGCCGGTTTAACAGGTCCTGAGCCTTCACTTCCAGTTGTTTCTGGGTCAGCCCCAGCGACTGCCCCAAAGTTTCCGACGTCACCTTCAGCCGCGCATTCGTTTCATCCAGGGCCGTGGCCAGCTTTTCGTTCTGATGCTGAGCGCTGGCCAGCTGGGTCTCGGCATGCGTCAGCCGTCCCGCCAGCGTGTAGCTCCAGATCAGTCCGGCGAGCGCGCACAGAACCGCCACACCCAAAACGCCCACAAATAATCCTGAATAGCTCCTCTGCTCCGGTTCAGCCGATGATTCTTCCATGGTGGTCGTACTTTCCTTTCCCACGTTCCTCTTGCGGACCTGCTGATGCAGAAGCCTATCGCAGCTGCGCGCGCCCCTGCAATGCAAATTCGCGATTCCAGCCGCTTCTGTGCATCTTTAACAACGGTAAGATAGTCAACAAGATATGCCACGCTACCAGTACCGCGACATCGAGCCCACCCGTGAAGCCAAAGAAGTCTTCAGCCGCTGGGTGGATTCTCTGGACGATGAGTTTTCCCGCCACGCGAACATTACCCTGCGCGCCGAGATTGTCCGCGACAATCTGCACCAGCTCCTGCTGGGCCGTCCCCACGGCGGCCGCCTGAACTTTACCCTCTCCACCGAGTTGCCCTTCAACGTGCTGGAACTCTCCCTCGATCCCGCCAACGTCACTCTCGAGCCCGAGTATTACGGCGACATCGATGTGGACCGTTACGCCCTCATCAAGCCCCTCATCTGGTTCTGGCGCATGTTTGACCGCTCGCCGGTGGCCCTGAATCACTGGCTCGGTTTCCGTATGCGCTCCATGTTGGGCAGGCACATTTTCAAAAAAATGGGCCGCAATGTCAGGATCTACCACGGCGTCGAGTTCACCTTCGGCTACAACCTCACCATCGAGGACGACTGCATCATTCATAACCATGTCCTGCTCGACGATCGCGGCGAGCTCGTCATCCGCAAAGGCACTTCCATTTCCGAACATGCCGCGGTCTTTTCCCATGCCCACGATCCAGTCGAAGCCTGCATCATCGAGCATCGCCACACCGAAGTCGGTCCCGCGGCGCGCGTCACTTATCGCTCCCTCGTCATGCCCGGCGTCCGCGTCGGCGAAGACTCCATGCTCGGCGCTCAGGCCGTCGCCACCCGCGACGTCGAGCCGCACAGCATCGTTGGCGGCATACCCGGCCGCAGGATCAAGTCAAAGAGCGAAGCGGCGCGCCTTAGCGAAACAGACGACGAGGTTCCCTGCGCGGAGCTGCCGCCTCACGATTAATGCGCTTTGTCGCGCTCATCCTGATTCGGACTGGCACACTGGTTAGCTGATACCATCGAGACGAATTCCAATGGATCAGAACCATCTCATTCTTGCGATTTTTGAATTCGCCGTCCTGATTTTCTCTCTCAGTCTGCATGAAGCGGCCCACGGCTGGATGGCCTCCCGTCTCGGCGATCCCACCGCGCGCATGCTGGGCCGCGTCACCCTCAACCCCATCAAGCACATCGATCTCTTCGGCACCATCATCCTGCCGGCCATCATGCTGCTGGTCAACCCGGGCTTCCTCTTCGGCTGGGCCAAGCCCACGCCGGTCACGCCCCGCAATTTCAAAAACATTACCCGCGACGATATCCTCACCACCATCGCCGGCCCCGCCAGCAACGTCCTCGCCGCTATCGGCGCCACCCTCGTCCTGCTCATCATCTCCCGCGTCAGCGGCAAAGGCGCGGCCATCGTGCATTTTGTCGCGGCCTCCGGAAGCCTCAGCATCCTTACCGCTCCCGGCTCCTTGCTCATCCCTCTCGTGGGACTGCTGTATATCACCATCCTCCTCAACCTCATCCTCGCGGCGTTTAACCTGATTCCCCTGCCCCCGCTCGATGGCTCGCACATCATCCGCCACATGCTGCCGTACAAGGCGCTCCGTCTCTACGACTCCATCGGGATGCTCGGCCTCTTCGTCCTCTTCATCTGGGGTGGCCCGCTCATCGGATTCATGATCAGTCCGGCTCTTTCCCTTCTGCGCGGAGTCCTCCTCTCCTTTTGAGCAATCCGATCCGGTCGTGACGGAGAATCGATCCATGCGACGCACTTTCGTCCCCCTCCTGATTCTCGCGGCTGCATCGCTTCTCCCCTTATCGGCGCAGCCCGTTCCCGCCTCGGGTCATTCCTTCCGCGCCGAGCACGGCCGGTTTCTCCTCGACGGCCAGCCCTTCCGCATCGTCTCCGGAGAAATGCACTACGCCCGCGTTCCCCGCGCTTACTGGCGCGACCGTCTCCGCATGGCCAAGGCCATGGGCCTGAACGCCATCACCACCTACGTCTTCTGGAACGCCCATGAGCCCCGTCCCGGCGTCTACGACTTCTCCGGCAACCTGGATGTCGCCGAGTTCGTCCGCGAAGCCCAGCAGGAAGGCCTCTACGTCATCCTGCGTCCCGGCCCCTACTCCTGCGCCGAGTGGGAATTCGGCGGCTTTCCTTCCTGGCTCCTGAAGGACCCGGCCATGGTCGTCCGCTCCCGCAATCCCCAGTTCCTCGCCGCCGCCCGCGCATGGCTCCTGCGCCTCGGCAGGGAACTGGCTCCCCTGCAAATTGGAAACGGCGGTCCCATCATCGCCGTGCAGGTAGAAAACGAGTACGGCAGCTATGGCGATGACCACGCCTACATGAACGACATCCACCAGATGCTCGTCGATGCCGGCTTCACCAAAGCCCAGCTCTACACCGCCGACGGCGCCGAAGAACTCACGCGCGGCAGCCTGCCTGATCTGCCCGCGGCCATCAACTTTGGTCCCGGCGAAGCGCAAAAATCATTTGCTATCCTCAAACAGCTTCGCCCCGACGGTCCCTTCATGAACGCCGAATACTGGGACGGCTGGTTCGATCACTGGGGCGCACCCCACGCTCACACCAGCACCGATCAGCAGGCCTCCGACCTCGACTGGATCCTGCGCCAGGGCGACTCCATCAGCATTTACATGTTCCACGGCGGCACCAGCTTCGGCTGGATGAACGGCGCCAACTCCAACGGCAAAAACTACGAGCCCGACGTCACCAGCTACGATTACGACGCCGCCCTCGACGAGAGCGGTCACCCCACCCCCAAGTACGACCGCTTCCGCGATATCATCGCCCGCGACACCGGCATCACGCCGCCGCCCGTCCCGCCCGCTCCGCCGTCCACTGCGATACCCGCATTCCGTCTCGACCGCGCCGCCTCACTCTGGGACCACCTGCCAAAACCCGTCCATTCCGATCAGCCCCTCACCATGGAGCAGCTCGATCAGGCTTACGGCTACGTCCTCTACCGCACCACCATCGCCGGCCCCGTCAGCGGTGACCTCGCCATCGGCGCCGTCCACGACTACGCCCAGGTCTACGTGGACGGCAAGCTAGCCGGCACCATCGACCGCCGCCTGAACCAAACCTCATTGCCCCTGCATATCGACTCGGTGCACGCCCGCCTCGACATCCTGCTTGAAAACACCGGCCGCGTGAACTTCGGCCCCGCCCTCCCCGGTGAACGCGTCGGCCTCCTCGGCGGCGTCCGCCTCGCCGGCAAGCCTCTCACTGGCTGGGAAAACTTCTCCCTGCCCATGCAGACCCCGGACAAGCTCGCCTTGACCGGCCAGCCCTGTACCGGCCCCTGCTTCTACCAGGCGACCTTCACCGTCGATCGCCCCGAAGACACCTTCCTCGATACCAGTGCGCTGGGCAAAGGCATGGTCTGGATCAACGGCCGTCCCCTCGGCCGCTTCTGGCACGTTGGTCCCCAGAAAGCCCTCTACCTGCCCGGACCCTGGCTGCACCCTGGAAAAAACGAAGTTGTCGTCTTCGATCTCGAAGGCCAGCCCGGCCGCAGCCTTCGCGGCCTCGACCACCCGGTTCTCAACGCGCCCATCGAGCCCGGCTCCTGACCACGCAAAGCAAAAGGGAGGAGCCCTCGGCTCCTCCCTTTTCATTCCTGCTCGAAGAAAACTAAGGCCGCCACCAGCGGCGATGCTTCTGCGCCGGCGGCGTCGCCTGCGTTCCGAGCGGGTGACCCATGCGGTAGACCAGTCCCACCGACAGGGCGAACTGCTCTTCAAAACCATTCCCGCCAAAATTGGTCAGCGTGGCGTCCGGCGCGATGCGGAACACCAGCCGCGGCGAACGATTCAGGTCAATTGAACCGCCAAATGCGCCGGCGAACGTGAACTGGTTCGAGAAGAATCCCACATCCTGCGGCGGCACGCCGTTCAGCCCTTGCGTGAAGTCTCCATAGGCCCCTCCCACAAACGCGTGCAGCATCATCGCCGCATGTTGGTTCCTGAGCGCGCGAAACTCCGGCCCCGCCAGAAACATGTGCTCGCTGACAAAAGGTCCTTCGATCGGTCCGGCATTCGGTCCCGACCCGCTGCAGGCGCCGCAGTTCGGGGTCGTGCCGCTCGTGCCGTAGTAGCCGCGGACGTTCACGCCGGCTCCCCACCGGCTGTTGAACTCGCGGATCGCCCGCGCGTCGAACCCACCCAGATTCGCGCCCTGCAGCAGGTTCGGGCCCGCATCGAAATGCGAGTAGGCGAAGCCTCCGTAGATCTCCCAGGGATAGTCGTACCGCACGTCGGACAGCGGTGCCGGCGCAGGAAGCTGTGGATTCGGTGGCGGGCTCTGCACCTGTCCCTGCGCCGCCATTCCCGCCAGACCCATCACAGCGGCCATCGCCGCCACAGCTACTCGCACACTCCACGTCCTCGTCAACCGGCAAATCCTCCAGCGCACCTGCAGAAAACTCAGCAAACTTGTTCGCAAAGTTCAAAGATACATGGGCGGAGCGCTTTCTGTCCCGGCCCGCCTTCTGGCTCTCCCGCGTCCTCCTGTAGTCTGAGGAACATATGCCCAGTCCCAGCCGTTTGTCCGAACAGACCTTCGACTCGCTCGATGCCATGATGCAGGCCTGGGCCGCCGAGGCCGTGCGCATCGCCTCCGAAGATCACGGCATGGATCTCGACTTCTCCCCCGACTCGATTGCCCGGCTCGAAACCGTGCTCGCCGCCCGCGGCCCCGTTCCGGCCGACCAGCAGGACGAAGCGGCCCGTCTCTGGGGCGGCTACTTCGGCGAAATCTTCCGCCACCGCTACGAATGCAGCTGGATCATGGCCGTCTATCCCGGCCAGCTCAACTCGGGCCGTTCCGACAACGGCACCGAATTGGCCATGCCCGCTCTCGATATTCGCGGTTCCCACGTCTATCCCCTGCTCAAAATCGTCCGCCGCCTGACCATCGGCTCTTCTGAAGACCTGGCCGCCTTCTACGCGAAAGTCGCTTCCGCCCTCGACGCCAGCGCGCAAAAGAAAACGTAATCCCCCAACCATCCGGCGGCTGAACTCTGCGCTCTCTCTGGTGAACCCGAGCTGAACGAAACGAAGCTACCGCCGACGGGCTGCCGGCTGTCCTCTGCGCTCTCTACTGGCCACCCGCTGTCGGCCTCTTACGGCACGCCTCGCACCCGCAGTGCCGCCGCAGATATTCCCACGAATAGATCCCGCTGGCATGCCCGTCATTCCACTTGAAGGAAAGTGCGTAGTTGCCCACCGGGCTCGATGATTCCGGCCGGACCGGCGCCTGATACATCGGCAGCAGCGTCGCAGGCTTTGCTTTAGGCTCGCCCGCCTTGCGCCCCAGGGCTTCGCGCTCTTCATGGCAGGTCGCGCACGGACACGCGTTCCGCAGCCACGCGAAGCTCCAGTGGCTCCGGTGACCGTCTTTCCAGACGATCTCCAGGCCCTCGCCGCTCGTTTGCTGCACCCGCACCTTCGCCGGAGTCACCGCCTCACGCGGCAGCTCCGCCTCGAGGCCGCGCTGCGCCTCATCCGGGCTTACCAGGCGAATCCCTTCGTGACTCATACACTCCTGCTACAGGCCAAAGGCTGCCGGCTGCTCTTACGCCGATTGCAAAAATGCCACCGACTGCAGGCTCGTCACCTCGAACCGCTTCCGGCACCGGATGTTCGTACACGCCACCATGTCGTCCTGGCGCACCATATACGACTGCGCCTTGGCGAAGCGCGCCCGGTCTCGCTCGTCGGCATGCCGCGGCGCCTGCGCCTTGCGCATGCGCACCAGCCACCGCACCTTGTACTCACCCGCCTGTCCGCAGTGCGGACAAGTGAGCGTATGGCTACGTTGCTCGGATTTTTCGTCGAAAAATTCGCGTTCTTCCATGGCCGTGAATACTCCTCGAAAAGTATTTCACATTGCAGCCGGAAAAGAGGTGCTACTTTGTAGGTCAGCCGCGCCCCTGACGCGCCCAAACCGCCGCCGAACTCGCTCAGGCTCCGGCGCTCTCAGGAAACGCGTTCTACCCTCTGTTATGCCCAAAAAGCGCGCAAAGAAGAAGACCTTCTCCACCGTGAAAGCGGTGAAGGCCAACGCCCGCGCGCGCGTCGGCCAGCCCAAACCCGAGCGCATCATCGTCGACACGCCGAGGCAGGAACGGCGCACTGAAAAGCATCCCAAACCTCTTGCCAAACTGCTTACCGAGGAGGAGTGATATGGCTCAGGCCACCGGACTGGGCGGCGTCTTTCTTCGCGCCCGCGATCCCAAAGCCCTCTACGCCTGGTATGAAAAGCACCTCGGCCTTCCCAAAAGTGAAGGCGGATTCATGCTTCCGGCCGAGCGCCAGCGCGCCGTCATTGTCCTGGCCTTTTTCCCGCAACCGTCCGACTACTTCCCGGTCACCCAGCCTGCCATGCTCAATTTTCAGGTGGACGACCTCGACGCGCTCCTCGACAGCCTGATCGCCGCCGGCGTCCCCGTAGACCCAAAACGCGAGACCTTCGACTACGGCCGCTTCGGCTGGTTCACCGACCCCGAAGGCAATCGGGTCGAACTCTGGCAGCCGTAGCCCGCCTGATCTCCCGTGAGCCGCTCCCCGATCGGCTGGCTCAATCCCCGCTGTTCGCCGCCGCATCGGACTTCACCTCAGGCGGCGTTCCCCCCTGCAGGTACATCTTGTACTGCGTGTCCACGATGCCCAGGTTCCGCGCCAGCCCCAGCCGTGCCTCGTTCAGCTGCAGCACGCTGCTCACATACTGCGTCTGCGCCTGCGCCAGCGTGGACTGCGCCTCCGCCACCGGCAGACTGTCCGTCACGCCCCCGGTAAAGCGCTGCTGCGTCTGGTCCAGGGCCGTGTTCGCCAGCTCCACATTGCTCTTCGCCACCGCAACCGTCTTTTCCGCGGTCTCCAGGTCCAGCAGGCTGTCCCGCAGCTGCTGATCGATCTTCTCCTCCAGATCCGCCAGGCGCGTGCGAATCTGCTCCAGCTGCGCCTGCGCCACATCGTTATCCCCGCGAATCTTCGCTTCCTCGAAGATCGGGAACGACAGCGTCCCAACGGCCGAAAACGTGTCGTGATAGACCCCGCCGGAGATGCCGGTCACGCCGTAATTCCCCCCGAACGTCAGGGTAGGGAAGCGCTGGTGCGCTGTGGCCCGCCGCTCCAGTTCTGCCACCCGCAGTTCCTGCTTCAGCATCTGGAAGTCCTGCCGGCTCCCATACGCCTCCGTCCGCGCCGCCTCAATGCTCATCGGCTGCAGTTCCGCATACGGTGCTGAGTCGGTCAGCTGAATTTCCTGCTCCGGAGCCAGCCCGATCTCCCGGTTCAGCGCAATCTTCGCCTTCTGGAAATCGTCTTCCGCCGCAATCACCACCTGCTGCTGCGTCTGGTATTGCACCCGGGCCCGCAACTCGTCCAGATTCGCCACTGTACCCGCCAGATGTTCCTCGTGTGCCTGGTTCAAAATCGTCCCGTCGGTATTCAGGAGCGCGTGCGCGTAGTCCGCCTGCGACTTCGCCGCCAGCGCCTGCAGATACGTGTTGCCCACATTCAGTACCACCAGTCCCCGCGACGATTGCGCGTTGTAAAACGCAGCCTTCTCCCCAGCCTGCGCGGCCCGCCACACGTCGAATCCTGACCAGTTGAAGAGCGCCTGGGACAAATTGATCTGTCCAATGGTCGTATCGACTTTCGTAATCAGGTGAAACGACGACAACGGCGTCCCCGGCGGCAGCAGCGGCGCAAACAGCCCTATGGTCGACGGGTGAAAGCCCTGGGCTTCCAGGTTGTACTCATGCACCCCCGTCTCCCCATGCAGTGACAGGTTCGGCAGCAGGATGTTCGCCAGTTGCAGCTTCTGCGCATTCGCCGTCTTCTGCTGCTCTCTTGCCAGCGTCAGCGCCAGGTTGTTCTCGATCCCCATTCGAATCGCATCGTCCAGCGACAGCTGCCGGACCGCACTCGTCGCCGGCACCGCCTGCACGCTCCCTGCATACGGGTTCACCCGCGAATCCGAAGCGTTGCTCTGCCCCTGGGCCACAAGACCGGCGGCCAGCAAACCCGCGCCCAAAATCAGCGTTCTCTTCATGTGCGCATTCATCCAATTGCTTCTGTTTAGATCAGGATACCCTTGGCAGGTTGCCAAATTTCCTCGCCTCCCCCCGTCTCGCCGTTTGCGGACTCACCCCAGCCTCCTCCGTCGTCTGTGAATTCCCGATAAATAAAGGCCAGGGGCCGCCATAATGCGCCAAACCCAAAGCAACACCGCAGTACCCTGCCTCATCGAATTTGCAGGATAGTAGCGGGCTTGGTACGACCCCCATCCCTCTTTCTCCTGCCGGCACGGCGCAGGAGTGCACTCCCCGGGTGGACATCAGGAGGCTCGTAGGTTGACGACACTGGAGGCCGCCTCGCTTCCAGTGCGAATCTTCAGAAAGCGGCCCCACTCGCCTGCGGTCCCGGTGGAGCCGCATGGTGCGGACATGACAGGTGAATCCATTCCCGGCATCCTGATGTTGCGTTGCTCCGCGCTCTCCCACCATGCAGTGCGCGCTGCAGCCCACCAGGCCGGCCTGCGCCTCGTCGTCGATTTCGCGGAGAATCGCCGCGAGTTTCTCGAGGAGTTGCGCCGCGGCACCACCGACCTCATCGTGGCTGGCCCCGAGGGTCTCCCCGATCTCGAGCTGCGGGAAGTCTTCAATCGTGCCGGCTCTTCGCAACCCCCCATCCCCGTGGTCCTCGCCGGCGGCCGAATCGGCCAGAACGAGGCTATTCGCATCCTGCGCAATGGCGCCGCCGAAGTCATTCAGTCCGGCGAGATGGAACGCCTGCCCACCGCCCTGGCCCGTGCCCTCAAAGTGCGCCAGTCCGCCGTCGCCCAAAGCCACGCCCAGGAAGAACTCGACCGCACCGCGGTGCTTCTGCGCGAAAACCAGAAGCTCATCACCATCGGCCGCCTCGCCGCATCCATCGCCCACGAGATCAATAATCCCCTGGAGTCGATCACCAACCTCCTGTATCTGCTCGGCGAGGAGCGTGAGCTTTCCCCTTCGTCCCGCAGTTATCTCGCCCTTGCCCAGAAGGAACTCGGTCGCGTGGGTCAAATCAGCCGCCAGACCCTCAACTTCTCCCGCGAAACCACCGGCCCCGTCCGCGCCAAAATCGACGAGCTGCTCGAAGAGGTCCTCTCCCTCTACAGCCGCCGGATGATGGAAAAAAACCTGCGTGTCGAACGCCAGTATGACTGTCCCGAAGAAGCGCTCGTCTATCCCGGCGAAATGCGGCAGGTGCTCTCGAACCTCATCACCAACGCCGTCGAGGCCTCTTCGCCCAACGGACGGCTGCGCGTGCGCGTCCGCTGTATGCGCAGCTGGAGCGACACCAAAATCCGCGGTATACGCATCTCTGTCGGCGATAATGGCAGTGGCATTCCTCTGGATGTCCAGCGACGCCTCGGCCAGCCCTTTTTCACCACCAAGGGCCAGCGCGGCACCGGCCTCGGCCTCTGGGTGACCCGCGCCATTGTTCAGCGGTACGGCGGAGAAATGCAGCTCCGCTCCTCCGTGCACCCCAGTCGCCACGGTACCGTCTTCAGCATCTTCCTGCCTACGAATCTCCGCCCCCGCGTCGTCGAGTTGCCCGCCCCGCATTCCGAAGACCGCGGCGACGCACGAAAGGATCAAACCCAAGGCAACTCCGAGGTGGTCGCCTTCCGCCCGCCCGCCGCCCACGGCCTCCGCCGCGTGAATGGCGCCAGCTGATCCGATCCATTGGCGCCAGGCGACAGGCTACCGGCGGCCCGCTGCAATCTCCCTCATTCAGCTATACCGCAGCCAGCGCAGCATCTCCGGCAGCGTTGCCCGCTTGCCGTACATCAGCACACCCACCCGGTAAATCCGCGCCGCCAGCCACACCATCCCCCATACAGCCGCGAACAGCAGCACGATCGACAGCCCCACCTGCCACGCCGGCGGCATCTGCGAGCAGATCCGCATGTACATGATGATCGGCGCAAACGGCGGAAGCAGCGAAAGCACGATGGAGGCTGTCGAGTTCGGATTGCCCAGCACGTACGGCAGCAGCACCACGCTCACCACCAGCGGCGAGATCAGAATGAAACTGAACTGCTGGACCTCCTGCTCCCCGCTCACGCTCGATCCCAGGGCCGCGGCCAGACCGCTGTAGAGGAAAAATCCGCCCAAAAAGAATATGGCGAAGTACACAAGCTCGGCGCCCGTGATGCCCAGCGAGCCCAGCCCGTGGATACCCTGGCTGGCCGCCATCGTCGAGCCGGTGAAGAACATCAGCAGCCCTCCCCAGATCGCCATCTGGGTCAGGCCCGTCGCCCCCACTCCCAGCAGCTTGCCCATCATCAGAGAATCCGACGACGCCGTGGACAGCAGCACTTCGAAGATCCGCGACGTCTTTTCCTCCACCACCGATCGCGCAATATTGATGCCGTAGATCAGCACCGAACCGTAAAGCACCAGGATCAGAACGTACGCTCCCAGGAAGCTCTTTTCGGAATCCGAATGAACCGCCGCGCCGTTCCTGATCTGCATCGTCTTCAGCGTCACCGGCTGCATCAGATCGTTCAGCTGTCCCGCCTGCATCCCCCGCGCCAGCAGTTGTTGCCGGATCAGCGCCGAGCGCACCGCCGACTCCATCTGCGCCTTGGCCACAATGTTGATCGAGCTTCCCGAAACCCACGTCGCCTCCGGCTGCGACTCGCCGGGAACTTCCTCCAGCGTCAGATATCCCGGAATCTGGTGCGACGCCACTTCCTGTTCCACCTTCGCCCGATCCGCACTCGTCGCCGGCGCATACACCTGAATCGTGGAAGGGGGAAACTGCCCCTCTTCCAGCGCCATCCTGACCTGCCCCGCCAATTCGGCCTGCCCGGAAACAATGGCCAGGCTTTGCACCCCTTCCAGCCGGTGGCCGCTCATCCCGCCCAGCCACGCCAGGGCACCCATCCCGATCGGCACCAGCAGAGTGGTGATCCGGAATACCTTGCTCTTCACCCTCTCCAGGTACTCGCGCTTCGCAATCAGCAGCGTCTGTCTAAGCATCGGCGCGCCCCCCCACCGTCTCGATGAAGATTTCTTCCAGCGAAGGCTCCACCAGTTCAAACTTCGTGATCGCCGCCGTCGCCGCCGCCGTCCGCAGCAGATCCTGCGCATCCGCGTGCGGCTTCAGCCGAATCTCCGCATGTCCCGCGTAGTTCTTGTACTCCGCAATCGCGGGGTGCTGCAGAAATCCATCGTTGCCCTCGTACTGCACAATCACCCGGTTGCGTTCGTAGCGCGATTTCACCTCCCGCATCCCGCCCGACAGCACCGCCTCGCCGTGATGGATCAGGCAAATCGAATCGCACAGCTTTTCTACCTGATCCATGCGGTGCGTCGAGAACAGCACCGCGTTCCCCTGCTTCTTCAGCTCCAGCAGCGTGTCCTGCAGCAACGCCGCGTTCACCGGGTCCAGTCCCGAAAACGGCTCGTCCATAATGATCAGCTCCGGGTCGTGCAGCAGCGTGGCGATGAACTGGATCTTCTGCTGCATCCCCTTCGACAGCTCCTCGGTCCTTTTGTTCATGGATTCGGCGATCTGCAAACGCTCGCACCAGGCTTTCGCCCGCCGCGCCGCCTCCAGCCCCCCCAGCCCCCGCAGCTCGCCCAGAAAAACAAGCTGATCGATGATCTTCATCTTCTTGTAGAGCCCGCGTTCCTCCGGCAGATACCCCACCCTCTGCAATGCCTCGCCTGAAAACGGTTTGCCGAACAGCGAAACCCGGCCCGCATCGGGCAGCGTTATCCCGATCATCATGCGGATCGTCGAAGTCTTGCCCGCCCCATTCGGTCCCAGCAGCCCAAACATGCTCCCCGCTTCGATCCGCAGCGACAGATCGCGCACCGCCGCCTTTGCCTCATACGACTTCGACACCTGATTGAGTTCGACCAAAGCTTCCATACTTCGGAATTGTCTCCACACTGAAAAGGAAAAGGCCAGCATACCAGCACGACACCGCACCCTTTCACCCGGGAGCTCCTGGTTCCTGGCCCCTTTGTTTCCCGTCACGAAACCCGGGTTCCCCATCCTTGTCGCCTCACACTTTTCAGGGCGACAGGGTGGGAAACCTAATCAGGCTTTCGTATCGCGGCACAGCGCTCCCCACGCCCTTCCGCTATCCTGAACACGTCGTTGCCGAGGAGCCGCAGCCATTGACAATCGGGGGAACGCCACAGCCCGCTCGCATCCTGGTCACCGGCGCTGCCGGCTTCCTCGGATCGCACCTGTGTGACGCCCTCATCGCCGACGGCCACTCTGTCCTCGCCATCGACAACCTCAGCACCGGCCGCCTCGCGAATCTTGACCAGCTCAGCAGCGAACCGCGCTTCCAGTGGATCGAACACGACATCTGCGAGCCCTTCGACTTCGGTCCCGTCACCTTTGTCTTTAATTTCGCCTCGCCGGCCAGCCCCGTCGATTACCTCCGCCTCGGCATCGAAACCCTCCGCGTCGGCTCCGAAGGCACCCGCAATGCGCTCGAAATCGCTCGCAAATACAATGCCGGATTCCTCCAGGCCTCCACCTCCGAGTGCTACGGCGATCCCGACGAGCATCCCCAGCCAGAAACCTACTGGGGCAATGTCAACCCCATCGGCCCGCGCTCCGTCTACGACGAGGCCAAGCGCTTCTCCGAAGCGCTGGTGATGGCGTACCACCGCTATTACGGCGTGGATACCCGCCTCGTCCGCATCTTCAATACCTACGGCCCGCGACTCCAGGCCAGCGACGGCCGCGTCATCTCCAACCTCATGACCCAGGCCCTGCGCGGTGAGCCCCTCACCATCTACGGCGACGGCAGCCAAACCCGCAGCTTCTGCTACGTCTCCGACGAAATCGACGGCATTCTGCGCCTCGCCCGCTCCGCCGAGCATCTTCCCGTCAACATCGGCAATCCCCAGGAGTGGACCATCCTCCAGTGCGCCCAGCAAATCCTCGCCGCCACCGGATCCACCAGCGCCATCCGCTTCGAGTCCCTGCCCCAGGACGACCCCACTCAGCGCCGCCCCGACATCGGCAAAGCCAAAGCCCTCCTCGGATGGGAGCCGAAGGTCGATCTGCACTCCGGTCTGCGCCTCTGCCTCGACTATTTCCGCGAATCGGTCGCGCGCGGCGAACGCGCCACAGTAGCCGCCTCCCCGGCATCTCCCCGGTCATAAATCCCTGTGCCCTCGCGGATCGGAATCTTCGCCTTTGCGTAAAGTGCCGCAAGAGATTCGGGCTTGAGCCCCTGAGCGCACCGGTCCTGCGCCAGCAGGACAATGGAGAAAGCGCCGGGTTTTCACCCGGCGAAGACGCGCCTCGGAAATACACTCGCTGTCATCCTGACGGTTCGCATCGCGAGGCGGAAGGATCTGCGGTCCTTTTCTGCTTCAGTCCGCTCCAAAAATTCCGAACTGGCGGTCTTGCGGCAATAATCCGGCTCGGTGAGCGCACTCGAGATTTTGCGATCGTCGATCGCCCAACTCGGAGAACATTCCTTCCACACACGCGTCAGGTCGCCCTCAGGCCGCTGGGCTCGAAATCGTGCCATTGACATTCTACCCATAGATTGTCTACGGTACTACTCTATGACCAGGACGGAGTTGATGCCGGGAACTCTGGACATGCTGATTCTGATGACCCTCACGCGTGCGCCACTGCACGGCTACGCAATCGCACAGTCGATCAAGCGGATCTCGGATGATGTGCTGACTGTCGAGGAGGGTTCACTCTATCCGGCGCTGCAGCGCCTGCTGCTCCAGGGCTGGGTGAAAGCGGAGTGGAGAAGGACGGATACTAACCGGCGAGCTCGGTTTTACACGCTTACGGCGGCCGGAAAGAAGCGACTGGGGCTGGAGGTGTCGCAGTTCCGGCAGGTTGTGGCGGCGATCGGCCGCGTGCTGGAAGACGTCGAGGAGGCTGGATGAGCACAGTGACGAGCATGCTGAGGAAGCTGGCACTGCTGTTCCGGCGCGGACAGTTCGGCCAGGAGCTGGACGAAGAGATGGCGTTCCACCAGGAGCAGATGGAGCGGGAGCTGCGCGAGCAGGGAAAGACTCGGGAGGAGGCGCGCTACGCCGCGATGCGGACGTTCGGCAATACAGAGCGCATGCGGGAGCGCAGCCACGATGCGATCGGATTCAGTATGGAAACCGTGGCCCAGGATGTGCGCTTCTCGCTGCGGCAGATGAAGAGGAATCCGGGATTCGCGGTGACCGCGGTGCTGGTGTTGACGATGGGGATCGCAGCGAGCACTGCAATATTTGGGTTTGTGGACGCGGCCCTGATCCGGCCGCTGCCGTACGCGCAGCCGAGCCAACTGGTGGTGCTCTATGAGACCACGACAATGGGCAAGCGGTACCACCTTTCTTATCTGGATTACCTGGACTGGAAGCGGGAGAACACGGTTTTCCAGTCGATCGATCTTTACACGCCGTCCGGTTTCACACTGAAGACGCCGGATGGCCTGCAGGCGGTGACCGGCTCCGGTGTGACCGCGGGATTTTTCCGGGAACTTGGGGTGGTCCCGGCGATCGGACGCGATTTTCGGCCAGTTGACGATCAGGCCTCCGCTCCTCGTACGGTTCTGCTGAGCTATTCGACGTGGCAGACGCGCTATGGCGGGCGCAAAGATGTGTTGGGACAGACCGTCGTCCTCGATGGCAATCCGAACGAGATCGTTGGCGTGTTGCCGCAGAGTTTTCATTTTGCACCGGCCGAGCCTGCAGAGTTCTGGACAACGGCGCGCGCTTCTGACCAGTGCGAGAAGATGCGGGGCTGCAAAAACTTCTTCGGCGTGGCCCGATTGAAGCCGGGCGTTTCGTTCCAGGCGGCGTTTGCCGATATTCAGACAATAGCGGAGCAGCTGGCACGGGAATATCCGGATGCCAACCAAAATCGAGGGGCCTACATGATGGCCCTGACCGAGGTCATCGTGGGCGATACGCGACCGATTCTGCTGGCGCTTCTCGGCGGCGCGGCGCTGCTGCTGCTGATCGCGGCGGTGAACGTAGCCAGCCTGCTGCTGGTGCGGTCAGAGAGCCGCAGGCGCGAGATGGCGGTGCGCGGTGCGCTGGGGGCGTCTCCCGTGCGGCTGGTGCGGCAGTTTGTCACTGAGGGCCTGACCCTGGTTGCCGTTGCGAGCGTCCTGGGCCTGGCCGCAGCCTGCGGCGTGATGCAACTGCCCGTGCTGCTGATCCCCAAAGACATGCTGGCGAAGATGCCGTACATCGAGGGGCTCGGGCTGAATCTGCATATCGTTCTCTTTGTCTGCGGGGTTTTCCTGGCAACCGGGGCAATCTTTTCCCTCATCCCCGCGCTGCGGCATTTCCCGGGCGATTTGCGGGAAGCGCTCACCAGCGGCGGCCGCAGCTTCGCGGGCGTTGCGTGGCGGCGCCTCGGCGCCAACCTCGTGGTGGTGGAGCTCACCGTGGCGATGGTGCTGCTGGCAGGCGCAGGACTGCTGGGCAAGAGTTTCTATCGATTACTGCACAGCGCAATCGGCCTGGAACCCGATCATCTGGCTACCCTGCAGGTGAGCGCAGAAGGGCTGGCCTATGCCAAAGACGCACAGCAGATTCAGCTGCAACGGGAGATTCAGGAGAAAGTGTCGCAAATGCCGGGGGTCCAGTCGGTGGCCTTTACCGATTCGCTGCCGCTGGGTGACGGAGACGGCGCAAAGAACTACTGGGTGGTCGGCCGGCCGTATCACGGCGAACAGAATGAGGTCCTCGACCGCGACGTGAGTTATGGCTACTTTTCCACAATCGAGGCGCCGTTGCTGCGGGGCCGCTCCTTCCGCGAGGATGAGGACGAATCGATGCCGCTGGTCGCGGTAATCAATCAGCAGATGGCCCAGCGGTACTTCCCTGGAGAGAATCCGCTGAGACAGCAGATTTACGGGCAGGGAGACGAGAAACATCACATCGAAATCGTCGGCGTGGTGAACGATATCCAGGAAGGGCAACTGGATGCCGCACCCGGGCCAGCGGTCTATCTGCCCTTCCGGCAGCATCCCTCAAACGGCTTCGCAGTGGTTGTCCGCACCCGCCAGGACGCCGATGCGATGCTCTCTTTGATGACCGCGGCGGTGCACGGGATTGATCCCGGGCTGGCCACTTATGACCCCATCACGATGCAACAGCGGATACACGATTCCCCGGCGACTTACCTGCACCGCTCGTCGGCGTATCTGGTCGGCGGGTTCGCGGCGCTTGCGCTGATGCTGGGCATTATCGGACTGTACGGCGTTGTCTCCTATTCGGTTAGTCAGCGGACTCGGGAGATCGGGGTGCGGATGGCGCTGGGCGCGGAGCGCGCAACGGTGCATCGGATGGTGCTGCGGGAAGCAGCTCGGCTGACTCTGGTGGGGCTGGCGGCGGGGATCGTGTGCGCGATTGGGGCGGCGGCGCTGATGCGGAGTCTGCTCTTTGGCGTACAGCCGTGGGATCTTGCGACGCTGGCAGGAGTCTCGGCGGTCCTGGGGAGCTTTGCGTTATTGGCGAGCTACCTGCCCGCGCGGCGGGCGGCACGGGTGAACCCCGCAGATGCTTTGCGGGCCGAGTAGGACACTTCGTCGTCGCTCGACAGTACAGCCGGTATTGATCGAACCAATTGTGTTGTTCTTAGCTGTTTCCATCGGGGCGCAGCACTCATTGACGGTTTGTGGGCGAGAACTCGGTGATCCGGAACCTTGCACTCAATCAGCTTCTCGGCTTCCTCTTCGGAACGGCAAGACAAAATAAAGGCATAGCCGCCTCGCCCTGCGCGCCGCGAGTTCGACCATGGCCGCATCCCCCGCCGGCCCACCACTCCCTCATAGCGAGCATCATGGTTTTCTCCGACCGGATCGCCCGGAAACCCTGCTATATTAGAAAGCTGGACCGCTGTGTGCTCCCTTGCACCGCTGGCTCCGAGCTGCTTTGGCAGGACCGAGTTTCGAAAGGATTGCTGCAGAGTGTTGATGATTCGCCTGGCGCGTGTGGGTGCGCGCAAACAGCCCTATTACCGCGTGGTCGTCATTGAAAAAGACCGCGCCCGCAACGGGCGTTCGGTGGAAGTCGTTGGTACCTATAATCCCCGAACGAATCCCGCTTCGGTCGACATGAAAATGGATCGCATTGAATACTGGAAGAGCAAAGGCGCCCAGCCTTCTGACCGGGTTGCCAAATTGCTCCGCTCCGGTTCCTCCAAGGCGGGTCAGCCACCGGTGTCCACTACCGGCGGACCGACCGATGCGGACGCCTCCGCCGCCTGATTTTCTTTCACATTGCAGAGGGGTCGCCTGTTCGCCTGCTCCCGACACCTCCCAACAGGTTACTTTCGTATTCCCGGGGCCGCGGAGCGCTGCGAATTGTTCTTTTGTCCGTCTCAGCCTTAAGGTACTATCCGCGTAACCCCGGAAGATGAACGTCGTGTGTCTTCCCAATGGGGGCAGGATGAATCAGACAATAGACAGACCCGATGACATGCGGGAGTTGGTCACTGAAATTGCGCGAGCGTTGGTGGATGTTCCCGAGGCTGTAGTTGTTGAGGCCGTCGAACGAGAAGAGAGCACGGTGTTGCGCCTCCGCGTTGCCCCCACGGATGTTGGGAAGGTAATCGGCAAGCAGGGTCGCACAGCGCGCTCCGTGAGAACGATTTTGGGTGCCGTCAGCATGAAGCACCATCATCGCTACACTCTGGACATTCTCGAAGAGGACCATCAGGGCCACGGCACCGCCGAGGAGTAGCAGGATTCGGATGGATTCCCCCAGTCCACTCCCATCCCGCGCTCCCACGGAACCTCGTGCGTCTCAGGCCGGCGACGCCGCCCAACCCGCTCGCCCCGCTGTACCTCCATCTCCCTGGGCGCTGCTGGCCCGCCTCGTCCGCCCGCAGGGCCGCCGCGGCGAACTCACCGCTGAGCTCCTCACCGATTTCCCCGAACGCTTCCACCAGCGCCGCCGCCTCTACCTCATTCCCCCGGAACGCGTCGGCACCCGCCCTCGCGAGATCGAGCTGGAGAACTTCTGGTTCCTCCGCAGCCGCATCATCCTCAAGTTTCGCGGCATCGACTCCATCAATGATGCGGAAGCCATCCGCGGGTTCACCGTCGCCGTTCCCGCCGAAGAACGCGCCCCCCTCGAGCCCGGCTCCGTTTATGCCGGCGACCTCATCGGCTGCCACCTCATCGACCTCAACCACGACAGCCTCGACGTCGGCGCCATCGTCGATCTGGATCGCGGCTCCTCCGCCAGCACCGAGCTGCTCGTCGTCCATCGCCGCGGCCTCCGCGGTCCCGACCGCGAAGTCCTCATCCCCCTGGTCAAGGAATACCTCGTCCGCATCGATCCCGACCACCGCCGCGTCGAGATGCGCCTGCCTGACGGACTCCTCGACATCAACGCCCCCATCACGGATGAGGAGAAGCAGCAGAACCACGCCGGCTGATTGCCGTCCTTCACCCACCGCCAAAAGCAAAAGGGCCGCGTCAAGCGGCCCTTCCCCATGGTTCAAATCTGCCTTCTAGCGGCGGCCCTTCTTCTTTGCGGCTTTCTTCGTTGCTTTTTTCGCTGACTTCCTGGCCGCTTTCTTGGCCGCTTTCTTCGCCGGCTTCTTCGCTGCTTTCTTTGCGGACTTCTTCGCCGGCGCTTTCCTGGCCGCCTTCTTCACGGCCTTTTTTGCCGCCTTTTTCGCCGCTTTCTTTGCAGGAGCTTTCTTCGCCGCTTTCTTCGCAGCCTTCTTCGCAGGAGCTTTCTTCGCAGCCTTTTTGGCCGCTTTCTTCGCAGGAGCCTTCTTCGCTGCTTTCTTCGCAGGAGCTTTCTTCGCTGCCTTCTTGGCCGGCGCCGGTTTCGCCGCTTTCTTAGGGGCCGCCTTCTTCGCGGGTTTCTTCGCAGGCGGAGCCGCCGGCGGAGCTGATTCCGAAGCCCCTCCCGCAGGTTCCTCCTCATCCATGTCGTCGTCGTCGGAAGAGATGGTCGTCGTCGTGGTTACCTCTTCCTCTTCCTCATCGTCACCGAAGCCGTTCTCGAGCTCTTCCAAATCATCGTCGGCTTCCGGCTCGAATTCTCCATCACCCATTGCATGAAGTCTGTAGTCGTCCTGCATCCGATTATGCCCTCCGGGCTCCGAGTCTGTTTGCACCGCTGTATGAGTATGCCAGAAAAACCGGCAAAACCCTCGCGCCGCGGATTATAGCAACTGCACGCGCGCGGTGGCCAATCGTTCGCCCCATCGCATGCCACAATAAGATGCGGCAGCGCGCCCGCGCCGACTTCCATGCGCTTCGACCTAATCACTATCTTTCCCGAATTTTTTACCAGCATCTTTGATCACGGAGTGCTGCGCCGCGCTCGCACCACCGGCCTGGTCGCCGTCGAGATCACCGACCTGCGCCAATTTGCCCACGACCGCCATCGCACCGTCGACGACCGTCCTTTTGGCGGCGGCGAAGGCATGGTTCTCAAGCCCGAGCCGCTCGCCGAAGCCGTCGAATCCCTCAGCCTCGCTCCCAAACCGGCCCGCGACCGTACCCGCGAGCAGGTGATCCTCCTCTCCGCCCAGGGCGCCCGCTTTACCCAGGCCGTCGCCCGCGAACTCGCCTCCCTCGAGCGCGTCGTCCTCCTCTGCGGCCGCTATGAAGGTGTCGACGAGCGCGTCAACGATCTCCTCTGCGATCGCGAACTCTCCGTCGGCGACTTCGTCCTCTCCGGCGGTGAGCTGGCCGCCGCCCTCGTCGTCGACGCTACCGCCCGCCTGCTCCCCGGCGTCCTCGGCAACGAAGCCTCCAGCGAATTCGAAAGCTTCGGCCCCGTCGAAACCGAACCCGATCCCGATGCTCCGCCTCGCTCGACCCACGGTTCCGGCGGCCTCCTCGACTATCCCCACTACACCCGCCCATCCGAGTTCCGCGACCTCGCCGTTCCCGCTGTCCTCACCCAGGGCGACCACGCCGCCATCCGCCGCTGGCGCCGCGAACGCGCACTCGAAAAAACCTGGCGCAACCGCCCCGACCTCCTCCCCAGCGCCCCCCTCACCGACGCCGACCGCCGCTTCCTCCGTACCCTCGGCTGGAACGGGTAGCGTCCATATACTTCCGAAGGCGAGCAGCGATGAAATCCGACTTCCTGCGATTCAACGGCACGATCGAACGCGATCCAGCCATCGATGCCTGGTTCAAAGCGCACGCAGGTGAATTGGGAGCCATCGCCCACAAGTGGTTTGCCGTAATGCGGCATTGTGGAGACGAAGTCCGCGAGACTCTCCATGACGGCTGCCCGGTGGCCTGCCTGGGAGACGCGCCCTTCGGCTATGTGAATGTCTTCCGTTCGCACGTCAACGTTGGGTTCTTTCACGGCGCCGCGCTGCCGGATCCAGCCCATCTGCTGCAGGGCAGCGGCAGGTTCATGCGCCATGTGAAGCTGAAGCCAGGAACGCCCACCGACGATCCCTCCCTCAGCAAACTCATTGATGCCGCCTACGCCCACATCAAAGATCGTGTGGAAAACGGCTAGCCTGCCCCCAAGCCGTACCCAGTATCCAAAAACCCCACCCTCTGTGGAAATCTCGTCAAGTCCCTTCAGTACCGTTACCACCGCGTTCCTACTGATTCCACAAGCCTTCCAGGCAGCCAAAATTGGCAGTAAACCCGCTCAAACTTGGTATTCTAAGAATAGAAAGAAAAAATAAAAATAAGCCGCCGAAAGGCGGCTTTTTCATTGCTCCCTCTACCCGGCACCCCGTCACCTGAACCCCGACCCGGGTGCCCCATCCTTGTCGCGCTTTTGCGACCGGGGTGGGAGGCCAAAACAACCGACCCCGGGCAGCCTTTCTGACCGCTGACCGCTCACCGCTACCCACCGGAGGAACCATGCCCGAGCCCACCGCCGAACCCACCGCCGCCCTTCCCAACGAAACCGAAAAGAGAGACCGCTGCCGCGCCATCACCACCGACGGCCATCGCTGCAAAAATGGAGCCACCTACAACGGCCACCTCTGCTGGCCCCACGCCCACCACCGCCATCCCGTCATGCCCGACCCAACCCACGTCGCCATCCCCCTGCTCGAAGACCTCGCCTCCGTCCAGCTTGTCCTCTCTCAGATCACCCACGGCCTCTTCACCTACAAGCTCGATACCGACCGCGCCCGCGCGATGATCTACGCCTGCCAGGTCGCCTCCTCCACCATGCCCCGCCCCCCGCGCCTGCCCAGCCCTGGCACCGATCCCAACCAAGACTCCGCCGACGGCAAGTCCGACACCGTCTGCCACCTCGCCCTCGATTACGAAGGACTCATCTGCGGCGACGGAGCCCTGCCCGCCCCCAGCGCCCACTGGCGGCCGGCCTCTCCCGAAGCCACTCCCTGGGACCTCATCGAAGCCGCGCCCAACCAGTCCAAGCCCACCCCCCGCTCGCCCGCCGATCCCGATACCCACGAAAACTGCGCCATCTGCGACGAAATTCGCAAAATGCAGGGTCAGTCCTACCTCCACCCCCACCTCCAGCCCACCGTCAACCCGTACTGCAAATGGAACCAGTCCGGCTGTCAGGGGCCCGCTTCCGACTCCCGCTGCCGCGCCTGCGAATCCGTCTACAATTACGACCCCGCTAGGTACGACCGCCGCCGCCGCCGTCACTCTGAGCGCAGCGAGGAACCTCGGGGCCCTCAAACCGGGCCTGAGCGAGAAGATCGGGTGCCCCATCCTTCTCGCCCGCTTTCCGGAGCGAGAGGCTGGGAGGCCGAGAACCCCAGCCAGCCGAAGTCCCGTGTGAACGATATTGCGGCAGACAACGAAGAACCCGAACCCCAGCCCCTCCCCAACCCCCTTCCCGACCAGTTCCCCGACAACGACCCCATGCTCAACGGCTATATCCCCATCGAAGCCCCGGACGACTCATCCACCACCCTCGACCTGAAAGCCGCCGCTGAGCCAGCCACTCTGTACTCTGCACCCTGTACGCCGTACCCTGCTTTTAGAGGTAATACCCAAAAACTATTACCCTCCAACCCCTTTCAAATGAACAAACGGATACCCCTCCCAACCCAGGGGGTACCCCATGGGCGACTGCAACCCACAACGAACGTCATTCTGAGCGATTCATGAGCACCGCGACGAGGAGCGAAAAATGAAAGGGCTCTAGCCCCGGAGCTTTTGTATCAGGGCATGGCTTCAGCCATGCCGAAACAGCGCCAAAATGAAAGGGCTTCAGCCCCTGCGCGAAGCGGTCCTGCGCAGCAGGGCTACGGAGAAAGCCACGGCCTTCAGGCCGTGGAAACATGAGCCAAAAAGAAAACGGGCTTTAGCCCCGGAGCTTTTGTATCAGGGCATGGCTTCAGCCATGCCGAAACAGCGCCCAAATGAAAGGGCTTTAGCCCCTGCGCGAAGCGGTCCTGCGCAGCAGGGCTACGGAGAAAGCCACGGCCTTCAGGCCGTGGACACATGAGCCAAAAAGAAAAAGGGCTTTAGCCCCGGAGGAACGATCCAGCGCTGTCGCAAGCTACAAGTCCATCACGGATCCGTCGACCGCCGGACCCTCTTCCGCCACGAAATCCTCCCACGGCAATTCGCCCTGCAGGACCGGCGTGAAGCTCCTGCGATGCAGCGCCGACGGTCCCAGCATCTGCAGCGCCTCCCGATGCTCCGGCGTCGCGTACCCCTTGTGCGAGGCCAGGCCGTAACCCGGATACTCCGCGTCCAGCTCGCACATCCGCCGGTCGCGATACACCTTGGCCACCACCGACGCCGCCGCAATCGAGATGCTCAGCGAGTCGCCGTAAATGATCTTCGTCTGCGCATGCGGCAGATCGAGAAGCAGCGCGTCAATCAGCAGATGATCGGGCTGCGGAACCAGCTGCATCACCGCTGCCGCCATCGCCATCCGGCTGGCCTGGTAAATGTTCACCCGGTCGATCGTCTCCGCATCCACTTCCTCCAGCGCCACCGCGATCGCGCGCTCGCGGACAATCGCCGCCAGCCGTTCGCGATCTTCCTGGAGCAGTTGTTTCGAATCCCGCAGCCCGCGAATCCGCGTCTCAAAGGGAAGAATGACCGCTGCCGCCACGACCGGACCGAACAACGCGCCGCGGCCGACCTCGTCCACGCCGGCGATCAGCGTGGCTCCCGTCGCTCGCGCCAGCTTTTCATACTTGTTTCCGCAGACCAGCGACCGCAGCATCCGCATCTTCCGCGTCGCCGCTGTCACCTCATCGTCGGGCAGCAGCCGCCGACCCTTTTTACCGACGCGTTCGGCTTTGCGCTCGCGCTGCGGAGCCTCAACGTTCTCCTGCGCCGCATTCAGATCCGCTCCCGAGAACTGCCCCATATCGCGAGTCTAACGCTGCCTTCCCTGCGGAAGCCCGTGGAAATCCCGTCCTCATCGCCGGAACGTGGCCGCAATTTCGTAACTTTACCAGGAAGTAAACTTTCGGCGGCCGCCGATCGCCTATGCTCCACAATCAGTGCGCTCGCTGTTACCTTCCAATCGCAATCACGATGCGCGGCCGCCCTGATACGGAGTTACACTGGCAGGCGAAGATCGCTCGACTCCTGCCGCTTGTGCCTGCTCGCTCTGTGCTGGCGTTCCGTTCGCCAATCCGATGACCCGGCTCAGGCGGTGCCTCTGTTCCCGTGAACGTTTCGCTCTGGAGAACGACAAGATGAATCCACGAATTTTGAAATCTGCCTCCCTCATCCTTCCGCTCACCTGTCTGGCCTTCTTGCCCATGGGCTGCAAGAAGGTCCCGCCGGTTAAGCTGGCGTGCAACGCAAGCGCCCCCTCCATTTATCCTGGCGATCCGGAGTCGGTGACCGCGACCCCTGCCGACGTCACCACGAAAAAGAAGTGGGATACCGTCTACACCTGGAGCGGCACCGGCGTCACCGGCAACGGCGACACCGCTTCGGTCGCAACCGGCTCGCTCGATCCCGGCAACTACACCGTGAAGGGCAATATCAAGGAAGGCAGGAAGGGCAAGGAAGGCCTGAAGCCGAATGAGACCGCGGACTGCTCGACCGACTTCACCGTGAAGCCGTTTGAGCCGCCAACCATCAGCTGTTCGGCGAGCCCGACGACGGTGAAGCCGGGCGACAGCGCCACGGTTACGGCCACCGCGTCGAGCCCGCAGAACCGGCCGCTGACCTACAGCTATTCCGCGTCGGCCGGATCGATTAACGGCAGCGGGACCAGCGCGACCCTGGCCACCACTGGCGCGCCTTCCGGATCGGTGACCGTCACCTGCAATGTGCAGGACGACAAGGGACACAACGCATCGGCTACGACTTCAGTGGATGTGCAGGCGCCGCCGCCTCCGCCGCCGCCGAAGACGCAGACGCTCTGCTCCATCCAGTTCGACCGGGACACGCATCGGCCGACGCGCGTGAATAACGAAGGCAAGGGCTGCCTCGACGACGTCGCCCTGAACGCGCAGCAGAAAGCAGATGCCACGCTGGTCCTGGTGGGGAACTCGGCTCCTTTGCCGGAGAAGCACGGCCGCCATCATCGCAGGCATGAGATGACTGCGGACGAGCTTGCAGCGCAGCGCGCCGTGAACACCAGGGACTACCTGGTGACCGATAAGGGCATCGACGCCAGCCGCATTCAGGTCCGCACCGGTACCAGCGGGCAGAATGAAGTCGGCGATTATCTGGTTCCCTCCGGCGCCAACTTCGACAACGACGTTCCGGGCACTTCGCAGGTGAGCGGCGACATCCAGCCGCAGCCGCGGAATCCGGTAGCCCACCACCATCACCACAAGGCCGCAGCCAAAGCCGCGTCCGGAAAATAAACCCGCGCGTGCCGGGCTGGTCCCTCGGGATCAGCCCGGCGCCTCTCTGCTGGCCGCACTTTCGCGGACCAGACTCTCGCTACCCGGCTTTTTGCTAACCGCTTTCCAGCCATTCGCTTCTCAGTTAATCGCCATGCCTGTCATTCGCGCCTGTCCTGCCTGCGGGAAATCCAATCGGATTCCGGGCCGCCATCTCTCCGACACGGGCCGCTGCGGTGCCTGCAGGAATCCGCTGCCGCCCATGGCCGAACCGCTCGCCGTGGACGCGGCTGAATTCGACGAGATCGTGCGCGACGCCAAAGTGCCGGTGCTGGTTGATTTTTGGGCCGCCTGGTGTGGACCATGCCGCATGGCCGCGCCCCACGTCGCGCAGACCGCCCGCGATCTCGCCGGCAAAGCTCTGGTGCTCAAAGTGGATACCGAGCTGCATCCCGAGCTGGCGGCCCGCTATAACGTGCAGGGCATCCCCAACTTTGCCGTCTTCAGCCGAGGCAGCCTGCAGTTCCAGCAGGCGGGACTTGTCGACGCGAACACGATGCAATCCTGGCTGACGCGCGCGGCCTGACCGAGGACTCGCTCTCCTACTGCCATCCTCGCGGCAGATGGATTACGTAGTGGTGCTCGTAGTCGAAGAAGGCCAGATCCGAGATGGACCGCAGCCGCGCCATTCCTGCAGCCGCCAGATCCTTCTGCTCCTTCAACTCTTCCGGAGCGCCCGGATCGGTCGATGGAATGGCCATGTCGAACTCGACATCGGCAGTCTTCCGCGCCGGAACCGAGAGGTGATTGTCCCACAGCACCGAATCCACCTCCTGCCACTTGCCTCCGGGCTCGCTCTTCATCAGGACGCCATGCCTGGGTTCGGGTACGCGATATTCGTGACTCGTGGAATTCCGCAGCCGATAACGAATGAGCACATGGACGTCGCCCGGCGTCTGGCCCGCTTCTACCGGGCCTTCGGGCTTCTGAATTGTGAGCGTCTGGAAGTCCGCGGCAATCGCCTTATCGTCCCATGGCGCTTCGCCCGAAGGCCGCAACGCCAGCCACGCCAGCAGCCCCAGCAAGACAACGCCGGCGCCGAGCGCCCAGTCCAGCTTCGTCGGGCGCCATCCCCGACTGAGTTGGCCCGCCTGCCGGTTCCCGTTACGCGCCATGGCTCCGCTCCGCTGTGCGGTGATTCATTCGACGTTCACAGAGGTGAGATGCCGCAGCGGCACCCGGCGCGAGGGTCTCTTTGGGGTGCAAAAAAACGAACGCCCCGGCGAAAACCGAGGCGTTCGTGTTTCGAAGACTGAGGGCTAGCTTCTCTCAACTTCCTTCAGACGGGCCGCTTTGCCGCGCAGGCCGCGCAGGTAGAAGAGCCGCGCGCGGCGAACTTTGGACGAACGCACTTTCTCGATCTTGTCGATGACCTTGCTGTTGAAGGGGAAGATGCGCTCGACGCCCTGGCCGAAGCTCATTTTGCGGACGGTAAAGCTGCCCTGCGGCCCGTTTTTGCGGGCGATGACCACGCCCTCAAAGGCCTGCAGCCGCTCCTTATCGCCTTCCTTAATCCGCACCTGCACGCGCACCGTGTCGCCGGCGGCAAAGGGGGGCAAATCGGTACGGTTCAGCTTCTCGGCAAGGCGCTGCATGACTGGATGAATGGACATAACCGAATTCTTTCCTGGGAAAAATTTCCGAATTCTCAGTTTACAGGAAAAAAGCGGATTTGGCTGATCAGACTCGGTCCTTCCAGCAGCCCGGCCACCGGTGCCGCTTCAGCACCCAGCGCATCGAGCGGGCGCGGTTCGGGTAGGCTCAGATCGAGATGGGACATCGACTTCTTGTGGTGACGGCGCATCCGGATGACGAGAGCGGCGGCTTTGGCGGGGCGCTGCTGCTGGCGCATCGGGCGGGTGCGGAGACGAATCTGCTCTGCTTTACCGACGGGCAGGCGGCGCATTTCCGCGGCACGGCGGGCGACGATGCCGAGTTGGCGCGGATGCGGCGAGCGGAGCTGAACGCGGCGTGCGCGGTGCTGGGTGTGACGCGGTGCGAGGTTCTCCATTATCCCGACGGGGCGCTGGCGGAGCAGGATTTCCTGGAGCTGGCGGGCGTGGTGGTGGAGCGGATTCGGCGGTGGAAGCCGCAAGTGGTGCTGACGTTTGGCGCGGATGGCGCGGTGAATCTGCATCGGGACCACACCATGGTGTCGCTGGTGACGACGGCGGCGTTCCACTGGGCGGCTCGAGGGGAGATGTTTCCGGAGACCGGCGCGGCATGGGCGGCGCAGAAGCTGTATTACTCGAGCACACCGTTTGTGAGCGTGCGGGATCGGCCGGATTTGACGGCGACGGCGGCGACGGTGCCGTGGTCTCTGGAACTGCGGCTGGGCGCGCTGGCGGACGAAAAGATGGCGGCGTTTGGAAAGCACACGTCGCAGCAGGCCGTGCTGGAGCGCGTAGGGCGGGAGAATGTGCGGAAGGGGATGGAGGCGGAGCGGTACCTGCTGGCAGCGCGGCGAGGGATGGGGCCGGCGGCGGAGGATGCGGGGATGTGGGCGGGAGTGATGGACGAATAACGTGCGGTTTTCTGAGAGAACGGCGTGGGATGTGGCGGAGACGCGGCTGGCGCGGGCGCTGCGGGAGCGGCGCGAGTCGGGACTTGAACTGCTGGATCTGACGGCGTCGAATCCGACACGCTGCGGGTTTCGCTATGACGAGGCGGGGATTCTGGCGGCGCTGGGGGATCGCGAGGCACTGGTCTACGATCCGGACCCGCGGGGGATGCTGGGGGCGCGCGAGGCTGTGTGCCGGTATTACGCAGAGCATGGTGCGACGGTCGGGCCGGAACAGGTTTTTCTGACGACGAGCACGAGCGAGGCGTACAGCTGGGTCTTTCGGCTGCTGTGCGATGCGGGCGACGAGGTGCTGATTGCGCAGCCGAGTTATCCGCTGTTTGATTTCCTGGCGCAGATTGAGGATGTGCGGCTGGTGCCGTATCCGCTGGTGTACGACCACGGGTGGCAGATCGATCTGGCGGGGCTGCGGGCGCTGGTGACAGAGCGGACGCGGGCAATCGCGGTGGTGCACCCGAATAATCCGACTGGGCATTTCACGAAGGCGGCGGAGCGCCGGGCGCTGGAGGCGCTGTGCGTGGAGCGGGGGTTGGCGCTGATTGTGGATGAAGTTTTTCTCGACTCCTTTGCTGAGGGCGGGATGCCGCTTCGCGGCCAGGAGTCCGTTCCGGGTGGAGAGACCTTCGCTGGGGGGAAGCATCCGTGCCTGACCTTTGTGCTGAGCGGGATCAGCAAGATTGCGGCTTTGCCGCAGATGAAGGCGGCATGGATCGCTGCATTTGGGCCGGAACGAGAATTGAGGGAGGCGCTCGATCGGCTGGAGGTCATCGCCGATACGTTTCTCTCGATGAACGCGCCGGTGCAGTGCGCGCTGCCGACGTGGCTGGAGGGAGCAGGAGAGATTCAGGCGCAGATTCGGCGGAGGACGGCGGCGAATTTGCGGGCGCTGGATGCGGTGCTGGCGAGCGTGCCGGCAGTGACGCGTCTGGAGGTAGAGGCGGGCTGGTATGCGGTGTTGCGGGTTCCAGCGCTGGGCAGCGATGAGGATCTGGCAGTGCGTCTCGTGGAGGAGCGCGGGGTGAGCCTGCATCCCGGATACTTCTTCGGCTTTCCGGGAGCGGGATGGCTGGTGGTGAGCTTGCTGCCGCCGGAAGAGGAATTTCGGACGGGCGTGAAGGCGGTGTGCGCGGAGTTTTCTACCTGATCGGGTGGAAGGTCCGGGACCAGCGGGTGCGGGTGAAGAAGTGGAGGAGCTCGTCGACGGTGACGGCGGCTCGCTGGGAAGCGGGCGCGTTATCGGGGAGCTCGGGGATATGAATCGACCAATAAACGAAGAGCGGCCGGCCGAGGATGTTCTGACGGGGGACGAAGCCCCAGTAGCGGCTGTCGTAGCTGTTCTGCCGGTTGTCGCCCATGACGAAGTAGCTGTTGGGCGGAACGCAGACGTCTCCATGATGGAGATATGAAGGGAAACCAGCCGCCCATTCGGACGTGGCTCCGGCGTCGATGGAGGGGGCCACGGCCGGGAAGTCGTCCACGTTGGCGTTGTAGTCGGCGGCGGTGGGGCGGGCGGCGAAGGGCTCATTCTGCGCGACGCCGTTACGGTAGACGATGCCATTCTGCAGATGCAGGCAGTCACCGGGAATGCCGATGACGCGCTTGACCAGGGTCCAGTGCTGGCCGTCGGCTTCGAGGAAGGGCGTCTTGAAGACGACGATGTCGTCGCGATGGACCTCGCGGTAGTGGACAAAGGGCGCCCAGGAGGTACGGGGGCCGAGGTTGGCGCGCTCGACGATGACGTGATCGCCGACCAGAATGGTGCTGGCCATGGAGGATGAGGGGATGGCGAAGTTCTCAAAGATAAAGGCAAAGACGAAGAGCGCGATAGCGATGGTGCCGCAGGTGGAGGAGAAGCTGAGGAGCGGCGATTCTTTCGCAGGGGTGGGAGATGAGGCGGGGCGGCGCAGGAGGGGAGAATCGTTCCGCATTCGAGGTCCAGTGTAGCAGCGCAGTCAGAGGATGTTGACGGCCCGCGCTGCGAGCAGAGCTACGGTGGCGAGCGAGATGAGGGACTGGATCATCATGAGGACTTTGGCCCAGCGCGACAGGACGGGCACGTCGGTGGGGGAGAAGGCGGTGGAGGTATTGAAGGCGAGGAAGAGGTAGTCGACGAAGCCGGGGTACCAGTTCTCTTCGCCCATGGCGCGGCGAGCCTGGGCATTGAGAGTCATTTGCGGGAAGAGGAAGGCGCCGTCGGTATGGGCGCCGCGGAGCTCGCGCGCGTGAGGGCCCCCGGCATCGAGGCGCCAGTACCAGGAGGCGAAGACGAGAATGTTGGCGATCCAGAGAGCGGCGGCGGACTGGAGCAGGACGCGGGGCTCCAGCCGGTGGGAGGGAAGCGAGGCGATGAGAAGCGCGAGAGACCAGACCATGTCGGCGGTGACGATGGCGGTGATGGTGTGGCCGAGGATGCGATTGAGAGTGGCACGGCCGCTCCGGCGCGCCAGGGTGATGGGAATGAGGAGGATTACGACAATGGCAAGGAGGGACCAGGCCGGTCCCACGGAGAGCGCTTCGGGCAGCGCGAGGCGGAGACCGCCGACAGCGAGCAGCGCGAGCATGGGCGGCCAGCGGGGCTCGTGGTATTTCGGAGTGGGCGGGGCGGTTGCGGGAGCGCTCAAAGGTTTTTCAGGTAATTGAGGATTTCGGGGTTGGTCCAATCCTGGGGGCCGATGAACTTGCGGCGGATGATGCCGTGCGTGTCGATGATGTAGGTCTCGGGCGGCCGCGTGGTGTCAAAGGCGTTGCTGGACTGGTTGGCGAGATCGACGATGGTGGTGATGCCGGCGATGTGGTTGTCAGAGAGGTATTGGCGATAGGCGGGATCGTCGGTGTCAAAGGCGACGGCGACGACGGAGATGTTGGGCATATCTTTCTGGAGCTGCATGAGGGAGGGGAACTCCTCAAGACAGGGAGCGCACCAGCTGGCCCAGAAATTGAGGACGACGACTTTGCCGCGCAGATCGGAGAGGTGCGCGGGCTTGCCGTTGAGGATGAGCGAAAAATCTTTGGCGGGCTTGCCGTTGAGGCTGTTTTCTCCCTGGCGGTAGTCGGGCGTGAA
>DASRRO010000207.1:0-40718 GCA_035656855.1 Acidobacteriaceae bacterium
TCCTTCCGGAAGGTTGGGCCGGGGAACTGCATGGCCTGGCCCATTCGCTTTCAGAAACAGCATTTTAGTGCATCGTCCGGCCTATAATCGTCCCGTATCAGGGGAGATGTATTCATTTGGTCGAAGTGAGAAATCGGCGAACCACGCTGATCCTGCTCGCGGTGGCGGTGTTTGTATTGCTGCTTCTGTTGGTGGGCCTCAACGCTTTCAACCTCCGCCAGCTCAATCCGCGCACCACCGCGCAGATCTTCCTCCTCACCTCTCTCTCTGTTGTGGTCTTTCTACTCTTCGTCACCGTGCTGGTGTTGCTGCTGCGGAACCTCATCAAGCTTCTCGCGGAGCAGCGAAGTCAGGTTCTCGGAGCACGCCTCCGCACGCGCATGTTCATCGGGGCGCTGCTGCTCTCCTTTGTTCCTGCCATGTTCATGTTTCTATTTAGTTTTCTACTTCTAAATCGTTCATTGGACAGATGGTTTTCAACTCCTGCCGTGGAAGTGCGTGCAGATACTACCCAGATTGCCATGGAGCTCTCCCACTATGCCGCCCTCAACGCACGTGCCGAGGCGGAGAGCATAGCCCGGTCTCAGGCACTCTCCCTGACACTGGAAGCGGCGAATCGGCAGGCGATTTTAGATGAACTGCGCAGCCATCGGATCACTTTGCAGGGCGGGTTCGCGATTCTCTATCAGGACGCAGCTCCATTTGCCACCTATGAGCTTCCTCAAAACTCGGGTCCGGCGCAGATCCATTCCTGGCTGGCACCGGACGATGTGGAAACCGTCCCGGCCGGGGTCTCTCTGGCTCCCGCGATCCTGAAGGCCGCGCAGCGTTCGGACGAACCCATGCTGATCGCCGGCGGAATGGAGTTTGCGTTGGGCGCCGCCAGTCTGCCTGCGGGCGGTGTCATCGTTGTCGCTTTGCCCATGCCCGTCGGACTGAACTCGATCATGGCCGACCTCAGCAGCGGCACTAACCAATACTGGGCGCTTTATCATCAGCGGCGGATCATCCGCACGACTTACTTCCTGTTGCTGCTGATGCTGACCGCCCTGGTTTTCTTTGCCAGTAGCTGGCTGGCACTCTACGTTTCGCGGCAAATGACTGGCCCGCTTGAAGCGCTGGCCGACGCCATGGACGTGATCGGCAGGGGCGACTACCACCACCGGGTGATGGTTCACGCAACCGCAGAGATGGGCGAGCTGGTTCGATCTTTCAACCACATGGCCGCCGATCTGGAACAGAGCCGGTTGCTGGCCGAATCCTCCGCCCGCGAGCTCTCCATGGCCAACCTCGCCATCGAGGCGCGGCGCAAGGAGCTGGAAACCATTCTGGAGACGATTCCCTCCGGCGTTGTCACCCTCGACGCATCGCGCAAAATACTCCTGGGGAATCGAGCCTTCGCGGAACTATTGCGGCTGAAAGGGCAGCCCAACCTCGCGGGAATGCCGCTCGACTCCCTTGTGCCCGCGGAATTCGCCGAGGACCTGGTACGGCTGGACCGCCGCGCGCACCGTATGGGCGCGGCATCCTCGGAATTTGAGCTGCGCACTCCGCGTGGCGTGGTCAATCTCTCCGTCACCATGGCAACCCTCGATGTTCGCGGTGATCCGAACCTGGGCTCGATTCTGGTCCTCGAGGACGTTTCAGAGTTCCTGCACGCGCAGCGCCAGGCCGCCTGGAAGGAAGTGGCCCAGCGCGTTGCCCATGAAATCCGCAATCCGCTCACCCCCATCACCCTCTCCGCCGAGCGCATTCGACGGCATGTCGATCGCAGTCTGCCGGAATCGCCGGGCGTGATTCGAAAATGCTGCGATGTGATACTCGGTTCAGTGGAGTCGTTGCGCACCCTGGTCGGGCAGTTTGCCGCGCTGGCGGAATTTCCCGCGGCGCATCCTCATTCTGCCGAACTGAATGAAATCATCGAAAACGCTTTGCTCCTCTTTGAGGGCCGCATGGGCAACATCCGCGTGGAGAGGCGGCTCGATCCCGGTTTGCCTCCGGTCATGGCCGATCCTGAAGCCCTGCGCCGGGCCATCGCCAACCTGATCGACAACGCAGCCGAAGCCATGCAGGAGAGCCTGTTGCGGGTGCTTTCCATCCGCACCGGCGTCGCCGATACCCGCGGCATGGTCGAGATTGTTGTCGCCGACACCGGCCCCGGCATTACCGACGACATGCGTGAGCGGCTCTTCCTTCCCTGGTTCTCGACGAGGCACCGGGGCACGGGGCTGGGGCTCTCCATTGTCGCCAAAATCATCCAGGATCACGGCGGCAGCATTCGCGCCGAAAACAATGTGCCCGCCGGTGCGCGCTTTATCATCGAATTGCCGCTCGCCGAGCCGCCTTCCACGGAGAACACCTCGACTCCGGCGCTGACCAAAACGGTCTGACCCGAGATCCCATGAACCATATCCTCATCGTGGACGATGAAGCCGAGATTCGCGAGACTCTCGAAGAGATTCTTCGCGAAGAAGGCTATGCAGTCGCCAGCGCTGCGACGGCAGCTCAGGGACTGACTCAGGCGCGGGATCCCGTCTACGACCTGCTGCTGCTCGATGTCTGGCTGCCCGACCGCGACGGACTCGAAGTACTCGCGGAACTGCGCGCCCTGGACGCAGATACCCGCCCCGAAGTCATCGTCATCTCCGGCCACGCAACCATCGAGACGGCGGTGAAGGCCACGAAGCTGGGCGCCTTCGATTTTCTCGAAAAGCCATTGATGCTGGAGCGGACGCTGATCGTCGTCAAGAACGCGATCGAGGCGAAGCGGCTGCGTGCCGACAACCTGGAATTTCGCCGTCAGCTCACCGTCGAGCAACAGATTACGGGCGAAAGCGTGCAGGCGCGGGCTCTGCGCCAGCAGATCAAGCTGATGGCTCCGACCAACGGTCGCGTCCTCATCTATGGCGAGTCGGGCTCGGGTAAGGAATTGATTGCGCGCGCCATTCATGCCGAAAGCCTCCGCCGTGACCGCGTCTTTGTCGAGCTGAACTGCGCCGCGATCCCTGAAGACTTTATCGAGAGCGAGCTCTTCGGCTACCGCAACGCAGCCGTGGCTGGCGGGCCAACCGAGAAGCGAGGCACCTTCGAGCGCGCTAACGGAGGAACCCTGTTTCTGGACGAAGTGGGCGACATGAGCCTCAAGATGCAGGGCAAGGTTCTGCGCGCGCTGGACGAGCAGCGCTTTATTCCCGTTGGGGCTTTGCATGCTGTCAGCGTGGATGTGCGAGTGATCGCCGCGACCAATAAGGTTCTCGAAGACGAGATAGCCAAAGGCAATTTCCGCGAAGATTTCTTTTACCGCCTCAACGTGATTCCGTTTTTCGTGCCGCCCCTGCGCGACCGCCGTGAGGACATTCCCCTGCTGGTGCGCGAGTTCCTCCGCGGCTTCGGACGGGAGTACGGCCGCCCTCGGGTCGAGATGGCCGATGACGCTATCGACCTGCTGCGGCACTATCACTGGCCCGGCAACGTCCGCGAGCTGAAGAACGTTATCGAGCGGGTGCTCATCCTCAACCCGCAGGTCCAGCGCATCGAGCGGCGCCATTTGCCCATGCTGGTGCATCGTACCGCCGTACGCCCCGGCGATTTCGACACCCTGCAACAGGCCCGCGACGCCTACGAGCGTGAATACATCCTGAAGAAAATCGACGACTGCAACGGCAATATGAGTCGCGCCGCCGAGAGCCTCGGCCTGGAGCGCAGCCACCTCTATCGCAAGATGAAGACACTGGGTATCGGCGTCAGAGAACCGGCCCAGGAACGCTGAAGGCTTATGCCAGCGTGAAAACAGTGATCTCCGGCGGGCAGTTCAGCCGCAACGGCAAGCCGATCGACCCAACGCCGCGATTCACATAGAGCTGTGTGGATCCATCGTGAAACCAGCCCTCGATATAGCGCTTGCCGTATTCCGGCAGAAAAACAGGCGGCAGGAAGGGAAGGCGTATCTGACCGCCGTGGGTGTGGCCGGAGAGCATCAGATCGGCGTCATATTTGGCGATCTCGGGCAGGATATCGGGTTCGTGGGCCATGACGATCATGGCCTCCTTGTCGCGGACCACGTTGGGAGGAATCGCCTGCTCGGGGTTGGCCGCGCCCACGCACGCGCTGCCCAGCCCCACCAGCCACAGGCGCCGGCCATCCCGCTCCAGCGGCACGGCTCGGTTATAGAGGCAGGGGAGACCGTGATCCACCAGGATGTTCCAGATAGCGCTCCCATTCACCATCTGATCGTGATTGCCCAGCGATGTGTAGCGCAACGGACATTCAATGTTGCTCAGGATGGAGGCGCACTCCGGCATGTGGCGCAGGGCGAAAGCTTTGTGGATATCCGACCGGGGAATGCGGATCGGCCCGTAGGTGACGAAATCCCCGGTGATCAGGACCATGTCCGCCTTCAGGCGATTCACATGATCCACGATCTCGCGCAGGAAAAAGCTTTCCGTGAACTCCATGTAGTGGATGTCGGAGATCTGCAGGACACGCATGCCGCGGAAGGCGTCCGGGAGGCGATCCAGATGCACCGTGTGCTCTTCCACGCTGATTTCGTGCCGCGCAATCTCACCGGAGTAGAGCGCCAGACCGCCGAACGAGGCCGCTGAGAGCGTCAGAAACGATCGCCGGGTCAGCCAGTGAGACCGCCGCCTGGATGGTTTCTGCTCCGTTTCCCGGTCTTTCTCCACTGATGTTGTGAGACCCAATTTTGCGTTCAACCCACTGGCAGCCACGGAGGATGGCAGGCCACCCCGCCGAGCCAGAAGGCCGCTCCTCTCTAAGCGAAGGTGGCCGCTCGTTTGGGCGGCCACCTGCCTTCAGCTTATCAGCGGTGTTTTTAGTACGGGTAAGGATACCCGTATGCCCGGTAGGGGTACGGATAAGGGTACGGATACGGATAGTAGCCCCGATACACCGGCCGCCGCATCAGTTGCGGAGCGTTGCGCGCCAGCCGCTGGGCTTCCTGCCACGACACCGGCTGCACGGTGACGGCCGCGGACAAATGGAAGTTCAGCAGGCTTTCCGCTGGAAGATAGATTCGCGGACCGTTGCTGGCTGCGGACGCCGCCATGCCCGCGCCGCCACCCACAATCGCACCAGCAGCAGCACCGGGTCCGCGCCCGATGAGTCCGCCGATGATGGCACCGACCACCGCGCCGCCCACGGTATTGCCAGCGGTGTAACCGGCCTTGTTCGGTCCCTTGTTCGACCAGAGATCGGTCGTTACCGGATAGCTGTTGCCGCCGAGGTTGACCGAGCTGACCTGCAGCTGCAATTCACCGCTGCCACCAAGCGCGCCCGGCTTCTTGGCGTGGACCACCATACCCTGCAGCACCGCGCCGCGCGGGATCGCGAGCACGTTGCCTTCAAATACATCGCTTGCTGCGGTAGCCTGGAACACCGTCCCATCCTGGACCTTCGCCACGTCCAGCGGCTCGCTCAGTCGAATCTGCACCAGCGTGCCTGCGGGGATCGTCACCGGTCCGCTGGGAGGCTGCGGCGGAGGATAGTTGTTGTAGCCCGGTTGCTCGCCGCCCTGCGGCGCGTAGGGCGCCTGTCCAGTGCTCTGATCCGGCGGTGGAGGCGGCGGCATAGACTGCGGGTTCTGGGCGGGAGCGGACTGCGGCTGCTCATTCGGCGGAGGTGGCGGCATGTTTTGCTGCTGAACCTGTTCCTGATCGGGTGGCGGCGGAGCCTGCTGCTCGCCGGACGACCCCGACCGACCGGTCACCGTAATGTTGTTCTGGATGCCGCTGACGCCCTGCACATTTGCCGCATCGGTCTCTGCCTGCTGCCGCTGCTGTTCGGTCTCGACAGTCCCGTTCAGCGTAACCACGCCGTTCGCAATGCTCGCAGTTACGGGTTGGTCTTTCAGAACGGGATCATGAGCCAGTGTGCTGGACACCGACGCCTGTAACGCGCTGTTGTCGCCCACCGGCGCCTGAGCATAGGTTGTTGTACCCGCAAGAACTGCAAGGCAGAAAGCAAATGCCAGGACCCAGCACTCCGCCATCCGGAGTTTCTGAACCAGGGTATGCATAATTCGGCAACCTCCATGCTTCAGGCTCATCCTCTACGTTCGTGGGATCAGACGCAGTGCCGCCCGAAGCGCTTCTGTCTGACCTGACACACATTTAGATGAAAAGTTACGCCCAAAAGACCCTTAGCCGCGCCAGTTATCCTCGCTGTCCCCGGTAACGCTCGATCAGCGCCGTCGTGGAGCTGTCATGGGCGCCCGCCACCGGTCCGGACCCCTCCAGCTCGCCAATGATCTTCTTCGCCAGAATTTTGCCCAGCTCCACGCCCCACTGGTCGAACGAGTCGATCTGCCAGATGACTCCCTGGGTAAAGACGCTGTGCTCGTACAGGGCCACCAGTTTGCCCAACGTCTCCGGCGTCAGCTCGTCCAGAAGCATGGTCGTCGATGGGCGATTGCCCTCGAAGACGCGGTGCGGCACAAGCCATTCAGGCGTACCCTCGGCTTTCACTTCTTCTGGAGTTTTGCCGAAAGCGAGCGCCTCTCCCTGTGCAAAAACGTTCGCCAACAGGAGGTCATGGTGGTCACCTAATGGATTCAGTGTCTTAGAGAAACCAATGAAATCGCAGGGAATAAGTCGTGTTCCCTGATGGATCAACTGGTAGAACGAGTGCTGGCCATTGGTTCCTGGCTCGCCCCAGAAAATCGGCCCGGTTTCCACCTTGACCCGCTCGCCGGAAAGGGTGACATGCTTGCCGTTGCTTTCCATGGTGAGTTGCTGCAGGTAGGCCGGAAAGCGCTTCAGGTATTGCTCGTAAGGAAGTACGGCAACCGTCTCCGCACCGAAGAAATCGGTATACCAAACTGTCAGCACGGCCATGAGCACAGGGAGATTTTTCGCCATCGGCGTCCGGCGAAAGTGCTCATCCATGGCGTGGAAGCCGGCCAGCATCGCCCGGAAGTTTTCCGGCCCGATCGCCAACATGGTAGAGAGGCCGATCGCGGAGTCCATGGAATAGCGTCCGCCCACCCAATCCCAGAAGCCGAACATATTCGCTGTGTCGATGCCGAATTTCGAGACTTCCTCCGCATTCGTCGAGACGGCCGCAAAGTGCTTTGCCACCGCCTTTTCGTCCTTCAGTTTTGCCAGGGACCACTGGCGGGCGGTCTGCGCGTTGGTCATCGTTTCCAGCGTGGTGAACGTCTTGGAGGAGATGATGAACAGCGTTTCCCCGGGGTCAAGATCGTGGGTCGCCTCAGCAAAATCCGTCCCATCCACGTTGGAGACGAAGCGGAAGGTCATATCTCGCTGGCTGTAATGACGCAGCGCCTCATAGGCCATCACCGGTCCCAGATCAGAGCCGCCGATCCCGATGTTGATCACGTTACGGATGCGTTTGCCGGTGAAACCCTTCCACGCGCCGCTGCGAACGCGGTTCGAAAAGTCGCTCATCCTGTCGAGGACCTCATGCACAGCGGGCACAACATTCTCGCCATCTACAAGGATTTTCGCGTCCCGCGGTGCTCGCAATGCCGTGTGCAGAACGGCACGCTTCTCTGTGATGTTGATCTTCTCCCCTGTAAACATCGCTTCAATCCGCTCACGAAGGCCGCTCTGCTCAGCAAGGTCGAGCAGGAGCTTCAGCGTTTCGTCGGTCACGCGGTGCTTCGAGTAATCGAAATAAATTCCTTCCGCCTCCGCCGTCAGACGCGTGCCGCGCCCCGGATCGGTGCGGAACAGATCTCGGAGATGTTGGTTGCGGACCTTCTCGTAGTGGGATTGCAGTGCCTTCCAGGCGGGAAGGGAAGTCAGGGAAGCTTGTTTTTCAACGGCCGTCGCGCTCATAACACCTCTCCAGCGAATCTCGCTGTCAGTTCAGATTCGTCTCAGGCGACTCGCGTCGCATGGTTCCGGGCCCTGCCCGGTACCCTGTCACCTGCACCCTGTCCTCAGTTACCGGTCGGGATGATCCCTGCGTTTTCCACCATCAGGATGACCGTGCGGTGCGGCGCCCGGGTCCGATGCATCGTGCCGCGCGGCACCACGAAGCCCTGGCGCGGCGCCAGCTCGACCGTTCGGCCCTCCAGATCGATCAGCAACTGGCCCTCAATAACATAGAAAAACTCGTCGTCCTTCGTGTGCTGGTGCCAGTGGTATTGGCCTTCGATCACCGCCATGCGCACCACGCTGCCATTCACCTGGCACAGCGTCTGGTTGAACCATTTGTGCGTGCAGGTGTCGGCGACCGCCTTTTCGTCGATCACTTCCAGCGGCTCATGCAGGATATTCAGGCGAGTCTCGTAAGGAAAATCGGCGACTGGTTGTGCCATGGGAACCTCCGCGGGGAATCGGAACCATGGTACCCCGGGAAGATGGCAGTTCTGCAAATGGGTGGCGGCCTCGAAACCTCAGAACGGCCTTTGTCCGGAACCCTGATAACGCAAGTCCACATCGCAGATTTTGCGCCCTTCAGGGCGCCTATGCCTGGAGGGCCAGTCCCTGCGCCGCCTCCAGTAGCTTCTTCACCGACTCCTTCGAGCATGACTCCGAATAGATTCGCAGCAACGGCTCCGTCCCCGACGCCCGCAGCAGGAGCCACGTCTTTGCCGGGTTCTTCTTCGTCTTCGCCTCGGGGTTGTCGAGCCACAGCTTGATGCCATCCAGCGTCTCGACCTTCTCCACCTTCATCCCGGCGATTTCCGCGATGCCGGCCCGTGCTCGCGCGATGGCAGCGTTTTTCTGCGTGTCGGGAATATGCAGATCGATCCGCCCGTAGTAGTGCTCGCCGTACTCCTGCTGCACCCGTTCCACCAGCTGCCCCAGCGTCTTGTTCTCCTCGGCCATCACGTTGGCCAGCAGCAGGGAATTCAACAACCCGTCGCGCTCCGGCAGATGCCGCTGGATACCAATCCCACCCGATTCTTCGCCGCCGATCAGGATGTCCTCGGCCAGCATCAGATCGCAGACGAATTTGAAGCCGATCCCGTGCTCGTGGAGTTTCCGCCCGTACCGCGCTGCAATTCGGTCCAGCATCGACGTGGTATTGAACGCCCGCGTCACGCCGCCCGGCCACTGCCTGCGCTCCAGAATCCACTGCAGTAACACTGAATAGATCTTGTGCGGATCGACGAAGTTGCCTTTTTCATCTGCCGCGCCAATCCGGTCTGCGTCGCCATCGGTGATCAGCCCCGCGTCGCATTTCTTCTCAACCACGATCTCCTGGCATGCCCGCACATGGGGTTCGATCGGCTCCGGATTGATCCCCGGGAAGAGGGGATCGTGGTTGGCGCGAATTTGCACATACTCCACGCCTATTCGGTCGAAAATCCCGGCCACGATTCCCGCACCGGCCCCGTACATGCAGTCGATGGCAAAGCGGAAGCCGGACCGCGCGATCAGATCCAGATCCACGAACTCCTGAATCGCGCCCACATACGGCGGCACAAAGTTCATCGTCTCAATTTTTGCGGAAGAGCCCGACGGCAGCGGTCGACCCAAACGGCTCTCAATCTCGGTCATGATGCCGGGGCTGCCGGATCCCCCATAGCTCGCCTTGTACTTCACCCCATTCCACTGTGCCGGATTGTGGCTGGACGTGATCATTATCCCGCCTGCCGCTCCCCGATGCTTCACCGCATAGGACAATGCCGGAGTTGGCGTGATGCGATCGGCCAGCTGCACCGGGATGCCCGCACCCGCCACCACCTCCGCCGTCGCTGCTGCGAAAGCCGGCGATCCGAACCGCGTGTCGTAACCGATGCAAACACCTTTCTTCGGATCTTCCCTGTCCAGAATGTAGCTGGCGATGGCTCCAGCCGCGGCGCGCACATTCTCAAACGTAAAGTCATCGGCGATCACGCCGCGCCAGCCGTCCGTGCCAAATTTGACCGGGGATTTCTGAGCCATCAGATAAGTTTCTCGTCTCCGCGCGTCTGCAGTTCCTTCACCACCTTGCCCACGTCCTGGGAATGGTGGCGGGTTGTAATCAGCAGCGCGTCGTCGGTCTCCACCACAACCAGATCTTCCACACCGACCAGGGCGACCATCTTGTCCGGGCTATACACGTAATTGCCCTTCGCGTTAATCACCACCGTCCCGGCGCTCTGCACGACATTCTCCGCGGCGTCAGCACCTTTCTGCTCCACCTGATACTCGTGCAGTGCCGTCCACGAACCCAGATCGCTCCAGCCAAAATGCGCCGGCAGGCAGTAAAGGTTGGAATGATGCTCGCCTTTGGCGGAACGTGGCTCGAGAATCGCATAATCCACGCTGATGTTCTCGCATTGCGGGTAGAGTTCGCTGAAGACGCCTTCGAATTCCGGCGTATCCCAGGCCGCGGCAATCCTCTCCAGCAGGGGAGCAGTCTCCGGCAAATGCTGCCGGACCGCGTTGGCCAGCGTCTTCGCGCTCCATACGAACATCCCGCTGTTCCAGAAATAATTCCCGGCGGCGAGAAATTCCCCCGCCCGGATGCGGTTCGGCTTCTCCGTAAAACGCCGTACCCGCAACACGCCCGGCTCCAGCGTTTCTCCCGTTTCGATATAGCCGTAGCCGATCTCCGGCCGGGTTGGCGCTATTCCCAGCACCACCATGTTGTCGCCGGCCGCCGCCAGCCCGACAGCCTGCCGGATCGTCGCAACAAACGCGGCCTCATCCTTGATCACGTGATCGGCAGGGAAGATACCGATGACCGCATCCGGGTGCAGCCGCTCGATCAGAAATGCCGCCAGCCCCGCGGCAGGTGCGGTGTTGCGCGCCGCCGGTTCGCGGATCACCTGCTGTTCCGGCACACAGTCCAGCTGGATGCAGATGGCGCTGGACAGGAGATCGTTCGTGATCACCCACGCATCCTCAGGCCGCGCCAGGGGCCCCGGGCCGTCAGCCGCCGTCAGTCGATCCAGGGTCCGCTGGATCATCGTCCGCTCGCCGTCCAAAGCCAGAATCTGCTTTGCCCGCGCTCTGCGGCTGCGCGGCCAGAACCGGGTACCGCTGCCGCCGGCGAGAATCACCGGCCGAAAATCAATCGTCACGGCCATGGTTTCTTATGGATGCCTCTGCTGAGCCAAACGTTCATCTTACCCCTCGGTTTAACCTTCGTTCGGCAGGATTCGGATCACTTCCGTCGGCTCCCCACCGGCAAGCGCCCAGCGCCCGGTCGAAGCGGGAATCACCGCAATCTGGTTGCGCTCCACAGCAAAAGGCGTGAACCCGTCGCCAGAGATACGAATCCGCCCCTCCGCAACGAAAAGCATCTGCACGACGGGTACCGGATCGAGGAGCGCGAGCGCGATTGCCGGCCGAATGGGCCATCGCTCAATGCGGAAGTAGCGTTCGTCGATCAGCAGCGTGTGTCCATCCACTGACCGCGGCGGCACTTTGCCGGCCATCGTCTTCAGCCGCATCGCCGCGAATGACTTCTCCAGATGCAGCTCCCGGGCGCTGCCATAGTCGTACATGCGGTACGTCAGGTCGCTGGTCTGCTGCGTCTCCAGAATCACTACCCCCGGGCCCATGGCGTGCACCGTTCCCGCGGCCACGAAGATCATGTCGCCCTTCTTCACGGGAATCATCTCCAGCAGCGACTCCAGTGAGGCGTCCCGGATGGCGGTCTTCACTTGCTCCACGTTCACGCCAGGTCGAATACCCAGCGCCACCTGTGCGCCCGGCCGGGCATCGAGCGCATACCAGCATTCGGTCTTGCCCCGCGGCTCGCCGTACTCCTGCGCCAGGGCGTCGTCCGGATGCACCTGCACGCTCAGTTTTTCCTTCGGAAACAGCAGTTTCACCAGCAGCGGGAAATCCTTCTCCCCGACTCCGGTTCCAAGCAGGGCGCTCCGGTGCAGCCGGGTGATGTCGGCAAGAGTCAGGCCGGTCAGAGGCCCAGTATCGGCGGTGCACGTCTCGCCGGTCAGCCAGACCTCGCCGATCGGCTCACCTTCGGTGCGGTAGTCGTACCAGGGGGCAAGATTCTGAAAGCCCCATGGGCGGGTGCGAAAGTACGGTGCCAGGCGAAAAGGGGGAAGCGTCTCCATGTTTTGTTTAGTATGCATGAGCATCACACGCGGATTGCATCCGGTACGATGAGGTTCGATGCCAAAAACCCTGGTCACCGGCTGTGCCGGTTTCATCGGCTCGTGGATTGCGCAAACTCTGCTCGATCGCGGCGCCGCCGTTCGCGGCCTCGACAACTTCGAAACCGGACCTCGCGAGAACCTGGCCGCGCTGGTCACCGGCTCCGGGGCCGACCGCCTGGAGGGCGCCCGCGGCTTCGAGTTTGTCGAGTGCGATCTCCGCGACGCCGAGGCCACCGCCCGCGCCTGCCAGGGCATCGACATCATCTTCCACCAGGCAGCGCGCCCCTCCGTGCCGCGCTCGGTCAAAGACCCTCGTACGAGCCACACGGCCAACCTCGACGGCACCTTTAACCTGCTGGAAGGCGCTCGTGCCGCCGGCGTTCGCCGTGTTATTTATGCGGCTTCCTCCTCGGCATACGGCAATCAGCCCGGCTTTCCCCGGGTTGAAACCATGATGCCGATGCCCATTGCGCCCTACCCGGTGCAGAAGCTGGCCGGCGAGTTCTACATGAAGAGCTATTGGCAGGTCTATGGCATCGAGACCGTCTGCCTTCGATACTTCAACATCTTCGGTCCCCGCCAGGTGCCGGACTCGCCCTACAGCGGAGTCATGGCGAAGTTCACCCTGCAAATGATGCGCGGCGAGCGCCCCACCATCAACGGTGACGGCGAACAGGGGCGCGACTTCACTTACATTGAGAACGCTGTCTCCGCCAACCTCCTCGCCGCCGAAGCCCCGGCTGACAAGGTTGCTGGCCGCGTCTTCAACGTGGCCTGCGGTGTCCGCCACACGCTCAACGAGACTTTCCGCGTCCTCGCGGATCTGCTCAACTTCAAAGAGTCTCCCCTCTACGGGCCACCCCGCGCAGGGGATATTCAGAATTCCCTCGCCGATATTTCCGCCGCTCGCGAAGCCTTTGGCTACGAGCCAAAAATCGGCTTCGAAGAAGGTCTGCGGCGCACCGTCGCCTGGTACCGGGAGCAATACAGCGCCGTCGCGCCGTGAGGGTGGCGGTACGGACAATCCGGAACCGGCTGCTGCGTTTCTGCGTACACTAGGACGAGGTTAACTCCGAATTCTGCGGTCTCCCCTGACTGTCTGCGACGAATAGGGAACTGGCTCCTATGCTCTTCAGCGAAGCCATCAAAGTAGCGCTCCAGTCTCTCTGGGCGAACAAGATGCGCACCGTGCTCACGACCATCGGCGTCGTGATCAGCGTCGCTGCGCTCATCGCCGTCATTACCCTGGGCAACGGAGCCAAGATGTTCGTGGTGAAGAAGATCGCCAACCAGGGATCCGATGTGATGACGCTGCAGCGCATCAATCCGGTCATCTTCACCGGAGAAGAATATCTCCGCGAAAACAAGCGCAAGAACATCACCTACGAGGACTTCGAGTATCTCCAGCAGAGCTGCACCCGGTGCCTGATGATCGGGGCGGAACTCTCCTCGTCCGGCACAGTGGTCAACGGCAAGCAGTCTACGACCAATACCACCATCAATGGCTGGACCGCCAATATGGGGGATATCGAGAATCTGAATGTCGTCGAAGGCCGCCAGCTCACGCCGATGGACGATCAAACCGGCGCTCACAACGTGATCGTCGGCTACGACATTGTGGACAACCTGTTACCCAACGAGAATCCCATTGGCCAGGAACTGCGCGTGGATGGCGAGGTGTACACCATTGTGGGCGTGGGGGAGCGCAAAGGCGCGGTCTTCGGCCAGAGTGAAGACAATTATGTCGACATGCCTCTGAGTACCTACCTGCACACCCATGGCGAGCACGAGAGCCTCAATATCTCCGCTAAGGCAGGTATGGCTCCGGGTGCACTCGACAACCTGATCGATGAGGTGCGCGCCCTGATGCGCGCCCACCGCCACGATCGCCCCGGCGAAGAAGACGACTTCGCCATTTTGACCAACGAGACTTTTATCGGGCTCTTCAATCAGATTACCGGTATGTTTGCCGCTGTGATCCTGGGCATCGCTTCTATCTCTCTCGTGGTCGGCGGCGTGGTGATCATGAACATCATGCTGGTCTCCGTCAGCGAGCGGACCCGGGAAATCGGTATCCGCAAGGCCCTGGGAGCGAAGCAGCAGGACGTCATGCTCCAGTTCCTGATTGAGTCCGCCGCCATGGCGCTGCTGGGAGGCTTCTTCGGCGTCGTTGTGGGCGTCGGAGTGGCCAAGGGCGTCACTCTGGCCGTCAATTTCCCCTCCGCCGTTCCCATTTGGGCGGTCTTCCTCGGACTCTTTGTCGCTCTCTCCGTGGGCATCTTTTTCGGCGTTTACCCGGCGCGCAGGGCCGCCCGCCTCGATCCCATCGTGGCCCTGCGCGCGGAGCTATAAGTCATGGCACTCAGCGATTCCCGTGAATCCGTTCGCATGGCCCTCGATACGCTGCGGACCAACAAGCTCCGCTCCGGCCTGACCATCCTCGGTATCGTGATCGGTGTGGCGACGGTCATCGCCATTTCTTCGGTCATCAACGGCGTCAACAACCGTGTTCAGGACATCGCCAGCCAGTTCGGCACCAATGTGCTCTGGCTCTTTCGCTGGAACTTCATCGGCATCCGCCCCACCGCCGAGATGCTGGCGCGCAAGCAATTCACCCTCGACGACGCTAAAGCCGTCGAATCTCTGCCCCACGTCACCGCCGTCAACGCGGGTCGGCAATTCTCCAACTGGCAGCTGGGTGTTGGTTATGTGGCCGTCCAGTACAAGGACAAAAAAGTTCAGAACACCACGCTGGAGGGGGACCTGCCCACCTTTGCCACCGTGAACGACGTGCAACTGCTGGAGGGTCGTCCGTTTACCGAGGACGAGGAGTTTCGCCGCGCCGACGTCGTCATTTTGGGCCACGACACTGCTGAGAAACTGTTCGATCGTCAGGATCCGATAGGGAAGGAAGTTCAGATCAACGGCGACGTCTTCACCGTCATCGGGGTCCTGGACAAGTTCAAGCAGCTGTTTGGGGGCGGCAGTAATCCCAACGACAACAAAGCCGTCTTCCCCATGAGCACCTTCCACAAGATTCATCCTGAGATTCTGGACACCATCATTTCCATCAAGTACGACAACGCGAAGAACAAGTCGCTGGTCACCGAGGAAGTGCGCATGCTCATGCGCGAGCGCCGCCGGGTCCGCGTCGAAAAGGACGATGACTTCGCCATCTTCGGTCCCGACAACATCCTCGACCTCTGGGCGCAGATCACCGCCGGGCTGGTCGTCTTCATGTTTGCCGTCTCCAGCGTGGGCCTGCTGGTCGGCGGAGTCGGCGTCATGAACATCATGCTGGTCTCCGTCACCGAGCGCACCCGCGAGATTGGCGTCCGCAAGGCCATTGGCGCCACCAAACGAAACGTTCTCATTCAGTTCACCGTCGAGGCCATAACCCTGTGCGCGCTGGGCGGTGTAATCGGCATCCTGCTGGGTACCATCATCACGCTGATTGTCCGCTACGGCGTGTCTTTCCCGGCCTCCATGTCCACCTTCTGGACGGTTACCGGCTTTATCGTCTCCTGCGGCATCGGCCTGGCCTTCGGCATCTATCCGGCCTGGAAAGCCGCCACGCTCGACCCCATCGAAGCTCTGCGATACGAATAGCAGCCATGAGCCGGTGGCCTGTAGCCTGTCGCGAGTCACTGGATTGTGGTGACGTTTTCGGGCGCTTGGGGCAGTTGGTACTCAATGACGAAAGTGCACGGGTATCGGCTGTGCCCCTTGCAATCTCACTGGCCTCGAATTTCTATCGATTTCATGGATACCCGGCGGTTTCGCGATCTTCAGGTTTGGCAACGCTCCATGACTTTGGCACGCAATGTCTATGCTGCCACCGAAGGCTTTCCAAAGAGCGAGCTCTTTGGGCTTTCGAGTCAGATTCGGCGTGCCGCCGTGTCGGTCCCGAGCAATATTGCTGAAGGCCGTGGCCGCATGACGGATAAGAGCTTTGCCCTCTTTCTTTCTCAGGCACGTGGTTCGCTGTATGAGTTGCAGACCCAGGTTGAACTCGCTGGGGACCTCGGCTTTGTCGATAAGCGTCAGGCTGAAGAGATCATCGCCGAAGCTGCAGCGACCGCATCGATGATTCACGCTCTCCTGGCAACGCTCCGCATGAGCGTTTAGTCGAACTCGTTTGCGGGCTACCGGCCACCGGCTACCGGCTATCGGCTACAGGCTGTATCATAAGGAGTACCCGGCGGCCCCGGCCGCAACGGTGACCTATGCCCAGAAGTTTCAATCGCGCCATCCTCGCCCTCAGCATTGCCATCATCATTGTTGTGCTCTTCGGCGGCTTCGGTCCCGCCGGCGTCAGCGCCACCCAAAATGACGGCGCCTACCGCCAGATGGGCGTTTACGAAGAAGTGCTGCATAAGATTCAGACGGACTACGTCACCCAGCCCAACATCCAGAATGTGACGACGGGCGCACTGCACGGCCTGCTGGAGTCCCTCGATGCTGACTCCAGCTACCTCACTCCCTCGGAGTTTGCCACCTACCAGGCCCACCAGCACGAAGGCGTGGCCCAGGTCGGCATCGACGTCTCCAAGCGCTACGGCTACGGCAGCGTCGTCACGGTCGTCCCCGGCAGCCCCGCGGATAAAGAACACATCGCTGACGGCGATCTGATCGAGTCCATCAGCGGCCAGTCTACCCGGGAAATGTCGGTGGCCATGATTCGCCTGCTCCTCGAAGGCAAGCCCGGCACGACTGTGACCTTCGATCTGGTGCGTCCACGCAAGCCCGATCCTGATTCGGTCACCCTTACCCGCGCCGCTGTCGACCTTCCTGCGCTAGCCGAGCAGCAGTACGAGAACTCCAGCATCCTCTACCTCAAACCTGTGGTGCTCACTCGCGAGCGTGTCGATGAGGTCATTGCCCGCCTGCACGCAATGGGCAAGAACAGTAATAAGAAAGTGCTCCTCGACCTTCGCGATGTGGCCGAAGGCGACCCGCAACAGGGCATCCGTCTCGCCAACGCATTTCTGCAGTCCGGAACCATCAGCATGCTCCAGGGTCAGACAGTCCCCATCCAGACCTTCACGGCTGACTCCTCCAAATTCGTCACGAGCGCTCCGTTGGTCGTGCTGGTGAATCACGGGACCGCTGGAGCCGCCGAGCTGGTGGCCGGAGCCATCCTCGACAACAAGCGCGGCGACGTGGTCGGCGACCGCACCTTTGGTGAAGGCGCTCAGGAGAAGACTTTTACTCTCCCCGATGGCTCGGCTCTTCTGCTGACCGTCGCCAAGTATGAATCACCCTCCGGTAAGAAGATCGAGGATGTCGCCGTCACCCCCAATGTTCCGGTGAGCGCGGAACCGATCTTCGATGAAGATGAGAACGCCCCGCAGGCACCTCGTAGCGACGATCAGCTCAATAAAGCGCTGGAGATTCTCAAGCAGAAGAGCGCGTAGCACCGTCGGGGATGATCGGGCGGAAGAATGCCTGGCACGCTGGCAGGGCGGCGGCGAAGGAGCGGATTTCTCGCGTGCGCCATAATCCGTTGGATCTCTCCAGCCCCCCCAGGCAGCACGACGCGTCGGACAACCTCTTCCGCTCATACCGCAGCGATGACGACGAAGAGGATGGCTTTCGCCCCGGTTCCGGCCATCGCAAAATCGCCGGCAGTCTGGCTCTCGCCTTTCTCATCCTCGTAGCCGCCGCCGCCGGCTCTCTTACCGGACTGGTGCTGGTCTATTCGGTCGATCTGCCGCAGATCGCGGAACTCGAGCATTACCGCCCCAGTACCACGACGGAACTCTACGACGTCCACGGGCGCAGCTTCGGCTCCTTCGCTCTGGAGCGCCGCGTCGTCATTGGTTACAGCGACTTCGCGCCCGTTCTCCGTCAGGCAGTCATCTCCACCGAAGACCGCGACTTCGAGAGCCACTGGGGAGTGAATCTCTTCCGCGTGGCCGGCGCCGCCTGGCACGATCTCTTCTCCAAAGGCCGCGCCCAGGGAGCCTCCACGCTCACCATGCAGCTGGCTCGCAACCTCTTCCTCTCCAACGAGCGCACCGCGTCTCGCAAGCTGCAGGAAGTCTTTCTTTCGCTGCAGATCGAGCACTCCTTCACCAAGGAGCAGATCTTTACCCTCTACGGCAACCAGATCTACCTGGGCAGCGGCGTTTATGGCTTCGAAGCCGGCGCCGAGTACTACTTCTCCAAACATGCCAGCCAGCTCACGCTGCCGGAAGCCGCCCTGCTCGCCGGCCTGCCCAAAGGTCCCGTCGAGTTCTCCCCCATTCTCAGTCCCGAGCGCGCCTTTCGCCGTCGGAACGTCGTCATCGACGCCATGCTCGAGGACGGCAAGATCACCGCGGCGCAGGCTGAAGCCGCCCGTTCCGCCCCGCTCGGTCTCCACATTGAATCCCCGCCCAACAGCGTCGCTCCCTGGTTCGTCGAAGAGGTTCGCCGCGAGCTCGAGCGCCGTTTTGGCACCGAACAGCTCCACGCCGCTGGCCTGAGGATCGATACCACCCTCGATCTCGATCTGCAGAAGACCGCCAACGACGCCGTCCTCGATGGCCTCGCCGCATATGAGCGCCGCCAGGGCTGGCGTGGGCACCTTCTCAACGTCGTCGCCGGCGGACTGAGCATGGACACCTTCAAACATCCCGACTGGTCCATTCCCCCTGCTCCCGGAACCTACATGCACGCCCTGGTCACCGGTATCCTGCCTTACCAGGCGACGGCAAAGATCGGTGACCGTCAGCTGATCCTCACGGCTGAAGACTGGGCCTGGACCGGCTTCCATACCGCCGACCAGTTCCTGCACATCGGCGATCTCATCTACGTAAAAATCACCGGCGACGAAGGCGGACTGCTGCGGGGCACCCTAGAAGAAGACACCGGAGTCCAGGCCGCGCTCTTCGCCATCGACAACACCACCGGCAATGTCCTCGCTCTGGTCGGCGGTCGCGACTTCAACCTCTCCCAGTTCGACCGCGCTACCCAGGCAGAACGCCAGACCGGCTCTTCCTTCAAGCCCTACGTCTACACCACTGCGGTCCAGGATGGGATGACCCCGCAGGACACCATCGTCGACAAACCCGTGTCCTTTGGCAATTACGTGCCTCACAACTACGACAACAAATTCAAGGGTCGCATCTCTCTGCTGGAAGCCTTTGCCGATTCGCGCAATATTCCCGCGCTCGAGATCGCCGACCGCGTGGGGATCCGCAACGTCATCGCCACGGCACATCGCTTCGGCATTACGACGAATATCCCTGCTTATCTCCCCATCGCCCTCGGTTCGGCCGAGGTGACCCTTGAGCAGCAGGTCGACGCCTACTCGGTCTTTCCCAACGATGGCATCCGCATCGCACCCCGCCTGGTCAAGCGGGTCGTCAGCGCCGACGGCGTGCCGCTTTACGAAGCTGCTCCCGACGTCAGCGAAGTGATCAGCCAGAAAATTGCCCGCACCATGATGGAATTCTTTCAGGGCGTCACCAGCGAAGGCACCGCCGCCCGCCTGCGTGAGCTGAATCATCCGCTTGGAGGCAAGACCGGCACCACCAACGATTTCACCGACGCCTGGTTCATCGGCTTCTCCCCATCCGTTACCTGCGGCGTCTGGGTCGGCTACGATGATCGGCAGTCTCTGGGCGACAAGCAGACCGGCGCCGCCGTGGCTCTGCCGCTCTGGACCAGCTTCATGAAGACGGCCATTGCCGCCACGCCCAATGAGACATTTCCCGGAGAGATTCCACGGCCCGGCCCTTCACCTCTGCGGCAATCCGCGGCACTCGCAGCGCGTTAGGCGCCGAGCCGGATTCGCTCGGATGCACACTGCCGGACTATTGCGCATCAGGATCACATACTGGCATTGCCATTCCCATCCATGATCATCGCGACGGCATCGGCTTGGGCGCGATCACCGTCCAGGCCACGCCGAAACGGTCGCGCAACATCGCAAATCGATGGGCAAAAAATGTCTCCTGCAAAGGCATGTAAGCCTGGCCTCCTTCAGAGAGCAACCCATAGATCCGCTCTGCCTCCTCCGCACTCTCGACTGAGAAATACAAATACGAGCTCCGAATCGGCTGAAATCTTTCGGCGGCAACATCGTTTCCGATCAGCTCGGTTCCCCCCAGCCGCATCCGTGCGTGGATGATTGCCTCCGGCGCCCCGCCACCCGGGTCCGGACCCGGCGCATCTTCCCGCCGCACCATCGCCGTGACCGCTCCGCCCAAATGCTTCGCGTAGAACTCAAACGCTTCCTGGCAATTTCCGCCAAAGTTCAGCTGCACATACAGTTCTGACATCCTGCCTCCTGCCGTTCAGGTTCGCGCCGGCATCGTTCCCCGAGCTTCCGCTCGCCGAAAATACTCCCGCGCCCTTGCCACATCCCGCGCAATCTGCGCCCGCAACGCCTCCGGAGAAGGGAAGCGCCGCTCCTCGCGCAGCCGCATCAGAAAGCATACTTCCACCGGCGTCGTCTCCATCATCTCCGCCGGCGGCGGGCCGTCCAGCAGATGCGACTCCACCGCATATCCCACTCCTTCAAACGTTGGCCGCACGCCCGCGTTGGTCACCGCATCCAGCACTGGCGCGCCCGCGCCCTCGCCCAGCCGTACCCGCGTTACATAAACGCCGTGCGGCGGCAGCAGCTCGCTGTATGGTGCCAGATTGATCGTCGGCGTCGTCAGCTTCGACCCAACTCCCCGTCCGCGCGCTGAGGTCGACACCACCGAGAAGGGACGTCCCAGCATCGCCCGTACCATGCCCAGTTGCCCCGTGGCAATCCGGCGGCGGATCTCGCTGCTCGACACCGGCGCACCCCGCACCCGCAGCGCGCCATGCGAGACAACGGCAAACCCCAGTTCGCGTCCCAGCTCTCGCAGCTCTGCAATCCCAGCCGCGGCATCGTGTCCGAACCGGAATGTGTCGCCCTCATGGACTTCCGCCACCCGCAGCGCCCGGACCAGTACGCCCTCGGCGAATTCGCGCGCCGACAGCATCGAAAATTCCCGCGTGAACGGAAGTACCACCGTGGCATCCAGCCCGGTTCCTTCCAGCAACCGCAGACGCTGCGCCATCGGCGTAATCAGCTTCGGCGCCCGTTCCGGATGCAGTACCGCCATCGGATGCGGATCGAACGTGACCGCAATCGCCTGCGTGCCCAGTCCCCGCGCCCGCTCCAGCACTCGCCCGATTACCTCCAGGTGCCCGCGATGCACGCCGTCGAAATTCCCAATGGCCGCCACCGCGGGCCGCATCGGCGCGGGCAGCTCGGAGAGTGAGTGGTAGATATTCATCGCTTATAGCTCGAACGGGATACGCAGCCCGTCATAGCTTAGCCGCACGCCGGCAGGGAAGCCCTTTTCCGTTTGCTGGTGATCCACTTCATGCGACATGTGGGTGAACCAGGCCCGCCGTGGCGCCATGCGTTCCACCCACTGCAGAGACTGCGCGATGGTTGCATGGCTCGGGTGCGGCTGCGGACGCAGCGCATCCAGAATCACCACCTCCAGCCCCTCGAGCAGCGGGAGGCTCGCCTCCGGAATCAGGCTCATGTCGGTTAGATAGGCCGCCGACCCAAACCGAAACCCCGCCACCTCCTGTTCGCCGTGCACCAGCGGGATCCGCTGGAATCGCGCGCCATCGATTTCCACGGCCTCGGTCCCGTCCAGCCGGCGCAGCTCCACCCGCGCGCGCATAGGATACGTCGCATCGGCCGAGAACGTGTATTCGAAGATCCGCCGCAGAATCGTTGCCGTCGGCTCATCCGCATAAAGCGGCAGGAATCCAGGCTTGTGCCGGAAGCTCAGCGGCCGCAGGTCGTCCAGCCCCAGAATGTGATCCGCATGCGCATGCGTATAGAGCACCGCATCCACATGCCGGATTCCTTCCCGCAGCGCCTGCTCGCGAAAATCCGGCCCCGTGTCGACGACGACCGTGTGTTCCGTTCCGCCACTTGCCCACACCACTGCAATCGAGGGCCTCGTCCGGCGGTTTCGCGGATCCGTCGAAGTGCACACCGCACACCCGCAGCCCAGCGTTGGCACGCCCATCGAGGTCCCGCTGCCGAGGACGATGATCTCCGCTTTCATCCGCTGTGGATTTACTTCTTCTTCCCGTCCGCCGGGCGCTGCGCCGACGCGGCAATCGCGTTCGTGATTTCCAGGAACATCATGCGCAGCTCAAACAGCACGTTCTGCAGCGTTGTCTCTTCTTTCTGCGTCAGGTTGCTCCTGGTCTTCTCCTGCAGCAGCGCCAGCATGTCGATACTCTGCCGCGCGCCCAGGATATCCACCCGCGCCTTCTGCCCAGGCTCGGTGCCCGCGCCCATCGCCAGCATCGCCGACACGTAAAACGACTGGATGATGTGCTCGAAGCTGATCACCCCGGTCTCGCCCATCTCCGGATTTGCCTGCCGCAGCATGTCATCGATCTGCCGCGACGACTCCTGGTAGGCAGCATCCTGTTCGGCGGTCTCCTGCGCCGTAAACTGCGGCAACTCCGGTTCCTCCGCAGGAGCGGACTCGCGGCTCTCCGGCGAAGGCATTCTCACCACCTTCTCCGAAGCCGGGACCGCCGGTGCGGGGGCTGGCTTTTCCGGCGCGGATTCCACCGGCTCGTTCTCCGGCGCACCCTCGCGCCGTTCGCCTTCCAGCGTGAATTTCCGCCGGTCGGTCACCGTAAATGTGGGTTGCTTTTCATCCATAAAGAACAACACTCCCCTTGCGGGTCAAAGATTCGCAGGAACCGGAGGCGCCGCCAGCGGCACCGCGATCCCTCCGTCGTACCGTATCGGCTCCGCACCGGACTCGCTGCGCTCAAGCGCCTCCGTTCGTGCGATCCCCAAAGCCAGGATCTTCGACAATCCCGGCATCTCAATCTTCGCCACGCTGGTCAGCTCACCCACCGCGGCCTCTCCTGCACGCAGCTCGACCCTGGTCCCCGGCCCAACGGCCGGTGTCGACCCCTGCAGCTCGAACTGCCGCAGCGCACGATGCAGCGTCGCCCGTGCGCGGATCCGCTCCACCGTCTCCTGCCCGATGTAGCAACCCTTCGTGAAGTTCAGCGCCCGATTCAGGTTCGTCTCCTGCGGCAATTGCTTGTCGCCGAAGTCCACATCGAACTCCGCCACACCCTCCAGAACGCGGAGCTTCTCCAGCGCTTCCGTTCCGCACGGCGTCGCTCCCGCGGCCAGCAGCGCGTTCCACACCGTCAGCACGTGATCTTCCGGGACCTGAAGCTCCCAGCGTGGCGCCACCGGCCCATAGCCAGCGACCACCGTTACCTCCACCCCGGCCAGTTGCGCCGGCTGGAACGTCCCCGGCCCCGGCGCTGTCGCCCCCAGCCGCTCCAGAACCCCTGCCGCCTGCGGTCCCGCGATGCCCAGAACCGTCCTCGCTGCGTCTAACTCCTGGAGCGTTACGTCATCCATAATGATGAAACGGCGCAGATGCGTAAGCAGGCGTTCCACCTGTGACCGTTCGGTTTCCAACTCCACATGATCCTCATAAAACAGCACATCGCCGTCGCCCTGGATGCGCCCCTGCGGGTTCAGAACCAGCGTGTACCCGGTTTGCCCGGGCTCGAGCCCCTTGACGGTCTGCGTAATCATCCCGTTCAGCCACCGCACCCGATCTTTGCCGGTTGCGCGCAGAAAGGTGCGGTAGCCCAGGTCGAATATGCCCGCAGACCGTACCAGCGCCTCCAACTCGGCTGAAACTCCGGCAATCCGGACCGGCGTCTGCGCTCCCCGATGCACCTCCACTTCGCAAGTGGATGCGTTGACGGCGCGCAGTCGGGCAGCCAGAGCAGTCTCCAGCACGGCGGTGTCAGGAATAGGGGAGGTTGAACTCATGCAGGACTCTCAAAAAAATTATAGTCTCGCCACAGCAGGCCCCGTCAGCGCGGGTGGTTTTGCCGAATAGTCAAAAGGATAAGGAATGCACTCAAAACTCAGCACCTGGTTCGCGGCGATCGCCCTCTCGGCGACCTTTTCCATCGCCGCCCAAACCACTCCGCAGCCGACTCAGCCGCCTCCGGCCCCACAGTCCTCGCCGTCGCCCCTCGAAACCCCTCGGCAGGCCCAGAACCAGCCCAAGCCGCAGATCCATATAACGCCCGCGCAGGCCAAAGAGCTCTTCGCTTCCGTCGGCCAGATCCTCCAGTTCGCCTCCGACGACACCAAACTGCCCATCAAACACCAGATCAAACCCCGCCTTACGACCCGCGACCAGGTGGAAAAGTACCTCCTCGACAAAATGAAGGACGACAAGGACGCGAAACGCATGGAGCGTTCGGAGATCGTGCTGAAAAAATTTGGCCTTATCGATGCCGACTTCCATCTCCAGTCTTTCCTCGTCAAGCTGCTCGACGAGCAGATCGCCGCTTACTACGACAGCAAGACCAAAACCGTGAACCTGCTCGACTGGATTGCCCCCGAGACCCAGAAGCCGGTCCTCGCCCACGAACTCACCCACGCCCTCCAGGACCAGCGCGTCAATCTGGACAAGTGGCAGAACCAGACCAGCGACGACATCTCCCACAGCTACGCCGACGATCGCAAGCACGTCGCCACCGACGAAGATGACACCGCCCGTGAGGCCGTTCTCGAAGGCCAGGCCATGGCCGTCTTTGTGGACTACAGTCTGGCCCCTGTGCACAAGAGCCTTCGCGCCGCCCCCGCCCTCATTGAAAACCTCCTCGACAACATGTCCGACGATGGCGACTCGCCGGTTCTCGAGCGCGCCCCGCTCCTTTTGCAGGAATCGCTGCTCTTCCCCTACAAGGAAGGCCTGAAGTTCGAAGCCACTCTGCTGACCGACTCCAAAGATCCCAAAGCCGCTTATGCCGACGTGCTCGACAATCCTCCCGACAGCAGCTACCAGATCATGAATCCCCGCGCCTACGAGGACCACAGGAAGGTTCCGCTGCTCAACATGCCGGATATTCACCCGGTCATTGACGCGCAGTACAACCCCTACGACATCGGGGTCATGGGCGAGCTCGATGTCCGTATCCTCGCCGACCTCTTCGGCGGCAGTCAGCTCTCTACCGAACTCACGCCTGCCTGGGACGGCGGCGTTTATTACGCCGCGCAGAAGAAAGATGCCCCCGATAAGGACTCGACCTCGTCCGTCGCTCTCCTCTACCTTTCGCAGTGGAAAACGCCGGCGGCCGTCGCCGACTTCGCCAAAATGTACGCCGATGAACTGCCCAAGAAATACTCCAGCGTGCAGCGCGACACCGCCGACGAAACCAGCGGCGACGAGCAGGTCTACAAAACGAACGAAGGCCCGGTGCTGATCGTTACCAGCGGTAACGATGTCTTCGTGAGCGAGACCTTCGATCTGACCACGGCGCGCAAACTGCAGTTGCTCATGCTTGGTGCCCAGCAGCAGAGCGGCGGACAGATTGCTTCAGCCTCGCCCGTCTCCGGCCCCGCGACGGATACCGATCTGGCCGGCAATGTCGTCCGCTTCATGGCTCGCTGTGGCCTGATGAAGGCCGCTCTGCCCCGCGGAGGCGCCCATTTATACTGATTCCTTGCGCTGATCCACAAAATCCACGCGCACGGAGTCCCTTTTGCAACAGGCAGAGATCGGAATTATCGGGGGCAGCGGGCTCTATTCCATGCCCGGCCTCACCGGCGCTCATGAGGAGCGCGTCTCCACCCCCTTCGGCGATCCCAGCGACGCTTTTGTCCTCGGCGAGCTGGAAGGCCGCAAAGTTGCTTTCCTCGCCCGCCACGGACGCGGTCACCGTCTGCTCCCGTCCGAGCTGAATTTCCGCGCGAATCTCTACGCCTTCAAAAAACTGGGCGTCACCCGCATCCTTTCCATGTCCGCTGTCGGCTCCCTCAAAGAGGAACACAAGCCCGGCGACTTCGTCATCCCCGACCAGTTCATCGATCGCACCTCCCAACGCATCTCGACATTCTTTGGTGATGGTATTGTTGCCCACGTAGCCTTTGGCGACCCTGTCTGCACCACTGTTGCCGAGACTTTCACCGCAGCCTGTAAAGCCGAAGCCATCTCGGTAAAATCCGGCGGCACCTATGTCTGCATGGAAGGTCCGCAATTCTCCACCCGCGCCGAGTCCAATCTCTACCGCAGCTGGGGCGCTGACGTCATCGGCATGACCAACCTGCAGGAAGCCAAGCTCGCCCGCGAAGCCGAAATCTGCTATGCCACCGCCGCCATGGTCACTGACTACGATTGCTGGCACCCCGGCCACGACGAGGTCACCGTCGATCAGATCGTCGCCGTCCTCAACCAGAACGCCACAAATGCCTGCCGCGTGATCAAAGCCGCCGTCGCCGCCCTGCCCTCGGAGCGTAAATGCGGCTGCGCCTCAGCTCTGCAATACGCGATTCTCACCGCCCTCGACGCCATCCCCGCTGCCACCCGCGACAAGCTCGATCTCCTGATCGGCAAATACCTGAAGAAGTAGCGAACGCATTCTCTGAGGACCTCACCGCATGGCCATTCTCGTTGTCGGCAGCGTCGCCTTTGACGCCATTGAAACCCCTTCCGGTCGCCGCGACCGCTGCCTCGGCGGCGCCGCCACGTATTTTTCCCTCGCCGCCAGCTACTTCACCGATGTCCGCGTCATCGGCGTCGTCGGCGAAGATTTCCGCCCCGAAGAGGAGTCCGTCCTCACCCGTCGCAACATCGACACCCGCGGCATCGAGCACGTTCCCGGCAAGAGCTTCTTCTGGAGCGGCTCCTATATGCAGAATCTCAATGAGGCCCAGACGCTCAATACTGAGCTCAATGTCTTCCAGAGCTTCTCGCCCAAAATTCCCGACGCCTATCAGGACAGCGAATTCCTTTTCCTCGCGAATATCGACCCCGTCCTCCAGGCCGACGTCCGCAGCAAAATGCCCAGGGTCAGGATGGTCTGCGGCGACACCATGAATTACTGGATCAAGGACCACGCCGCCAACCTCGCGCGCGTCCTCAAAGGCCTCGACGCACTCCTGATCAACGACACCGAAGCGAAGATGCTCGCCGGCGATAACAATCTCGTCCGCGCGGCTCGCAAAGTCCTCGATATGGGTCCCAAGGCTCTCGTCGTCAAGCACGGCGAATATGGAGCCACCGCCTTCTTCGGCAAAGACTCCTTTGGCGATGGCCATGCCGTCACCGTGCCCTTTCGCGCTCCCGCTCTGCCCCTCGACGAAGTCGTCGATCCCACCGGCGCCGGCGATTCCTTTGCCGGAGGCTTCTTCGGCTATATCGCCTCGCGCCCCGCGCTTACCCCCGCCGTCTTTCGCCGCGCCATGTTCTACGGCGGCGTGATGGGCTCGTTCGCCGTCGAGCGTTTCGGCACCGAACGCCTGCAGCATCTGGACCGCAAGGAAATCGAGGACCGCTTTGCGCTCTTCCGGCAGCTCTCCCACCTCGACTAGTCGCCGCCGCGGCAAGACCGGCCCAGCCCAGGAGCCCGCGTCCCTCGAGCCTGCCCGCTCTCTCCGTCACGAGACGATGTTCGCTGGCATGGTCGCCGCGCTCCTCTCCGTGCTGGCCTTCGGCTACTGCTTTCCGCGCAATCTCCTCCTGCTCTACGGCGACGCAGTCGCGCACCTGCACATCGCCCGCCGCATCCTCGACTCGCTCAACCCCGGCATCCGTCAGATTGGCTCCGTCTGGCTGCCGTTTCCGCACCTGCTCATGATGCCCTTTGCCGCCCGCATGGAATGGTGGCAGAACGGTATTGCCGGCTCCATCCCGTCCATGGCCTGCTACGTCCTCAGCGTTGCCGGCCTTTGGCGTCTCTCGCGTTATTGGCTTCGCCCCGCCGGTGCCATCGCCGCCACTCTCTTCTTCGCCCTCAATCCCGGCCTGCTCTATATGCAGACCACCGCGATGAACGAGCCGCTCTTCCTCTGCCAGATGATCTGGAGCGCACTCTTCCTCACGGCCTTTCTGCGCGGCCTTGGCAACGAAGCAGGTTCCGCTGCCGATCCCCAAATATCCCGCCTGGATGGCAAATCTCTCACCGCCTGCGGGATCGTCCTCGTCACCGCCATCTACACCCGCTACGACGCGTGGATTTTCGCCACCCTCGCCTGGCTCATCGCCCTTCGCGACATTGCTCGCGCCCGAGCGTGGAAGTCCCGCGCTGGCGGCGCTTTTGTCCTCTTCACCGCCATGCTCGTTACTGCGCCCGTCCTTTGGTTCGCCTGGAATGCTCGCCAGTATGGTGACTGGCTCGACTTCATGCGCGGACCCTACTCCGCGAAAGCCATCGAGCTGCGGACCGCGACACCCGGTGCCCCCATGTATCCCGGGTGGCACAGCATCCCGGTCGCCGCCCTCTACTTCCTCAAGGCCGGGGAACTCGGCGTAGTCTCTGCGCGCTGGGCCGACCTGCTCTTCGCCCTCGTTGTTGCCGGCACCGTTATCGCCATCCTCTTCTGGCGCAAACGCTGCCTTGCGCCCATGCTCCTGCTCTGGCTGCCCCTGCCGTTCTACGCATACTCCATCGCGTACGGATCCGTCCCCATCTTTATCCCGCTCTGGTGGCCGCACTCCTTCTACAACACGCGCTACGGCATGGAAATGCTCCCCGTCTTCGCCCTCTCGCTCGGCTTCCTCGTCGCCTGGCTCATCAGCCGCGCCGAGAGTCGCTGGCCGCGCCACGCCCAGCTCATTCTGCTGGCGACCATGGTCCTCATCATGCTCGACACCGCCGCGCTCCTCCGTGCCACACCGCTTGTCCTTGGCGAAGCGATCGCCAACTCCCGCAGCCGCGTCCCCTTTGAAGCCGCCTACGCCCGTGCCCTCGACCAGCTTCCACCCCAGGGCCCCATCCTCGTCTGGACCTCCGACCACATCGGCGCCTTCCAGCGCGCCGGCATTCCGCTTCGCCGCACCATCAACGAGACCGACTACTACCAGTGGAAGGCCGCCCTCGCTCATCCCGCCCAGTCCGCGCAGTGGGTCATCGCCGCTGACCACGATGCCGTCGCCCAATCCGTTGCTGCCCATCGCCAGGGGCTCACGCTGCTCAACATCGTCTGCTCGTCGGGCCAGCCCTGCGTGAAGTTCTACCAATCGGACCTGTACCGCCCGCGATGAATCCACCGCGCCCCCGGTGGTACGATCACCCCCAGGTGATCCTCTTCCTCCCAACCTATCCCTATCCGGCCTCAACGGAGGAAGAGTAATGCGCTTCGCCAAGGCTCACGCCTGCGGCAACGACTTCCTCATCGTCGAAGGCCGTTGTGATCCCGCCCTCGCGAAGCGCCTCTGCGATCGCCATACCGGCATCGGCGCTGACGGTGTGGAGTTCCTCGAGCGCACCGGCCCCCGCCACGGTCGTATTCACCTCGCCAATGCCGATGGCTCTCTTGCAGAAATTTCCGGCAACGGCACCCGTTGTGTCGCCGCCTGGCTCGCTCGCGAAGAGAATGCCGCTCCGGGCGACGTTCTCCACATCGACACCGACGCCGGCCCGCGTTCATGCACCCTTATCGCCGCCGAGGGCAGCCGCTTCCAGATTGCCGCCGGCATGGGCATCCCTGAAGTCGCTCCCGCCCAGGTCACCCTCGCCGACAAGACCGTCGTCTACGGCATCCAGATCTCCATGGGAAATCCCCACTTCGTCCTGGTCGTCCACGACGAAAACTTCCGCGCCCACAATCGCGGCTGGACCGAGCTTGGCCGCGAGCTCGGCCCGCACCAGCAGTTTCCACGCCAGACCAACGTCGAGTTCCTCCGCATGATCAGCGCTGCCGAAATCGACATCCGCATCTTCGAGCGCGGTGTCGGCCCTACCACCTCCTCCGGCACCGGAACCTGCGCGACCGCCGCCGCCGCCATCGCTCACTGCGGCGCGCATTCGCCCCTCAGCGTCCACGCTCCCGGCGGATCCCAGCAGGTTGAATGGTCCGGTCCCGGCACCGAGATGGTCCTCACCGGTCCCGCCGAGATCATCGCCGCAGGAGACCTGCTCCTTGCCTGATCACGGACCCGCTACGAAAGTTGCATGCTGTTCCATCCCCGGGCCGGTGAAAATGGGATGGGCCTTCGCCCCTGAGGAATTCCCGTGAAGCCGCTCAAACCTCGCTCCGTTGCCCCCGGGGACCGCATCGTTGTTCTCTCTCCGGCCAGCAGCGCGCGCCACGACCGCATCACCCGTGCCATCGAAGTCCTCCGCAGCCTTGGCTACGATGCAGTCGCCTCCGAACATGCCTACGGCAAACACTCGCCCTACTTCGCCGGAAGCACCGACGAACGCCTCGCCGACCTCCACGCCGCCTTCGCCGATCCCGGCGTCGCCGCCATCGTTGCCACCCGTGGCGGCTACGGAACGAATTACCTTCTCGAGGGCCTCGACCTCGACCTCATCCGCCAACACCCTAAACCTTTCTTCGCCTACAGCGATCACACCGCCATCCAGACCTGGCTTCTCGACCAGACCGGCCTCGTCTCCTTCCACGGGCCGATGGCTGCCGCCGACTTCTGCCTGGAGAAGGGCGTCCACCTCGACAGCTTCCGCGCCGCTCTCTCTGGTGGCCTTGTCCGCGTTGGCGCGCCCCAGGGCTTGCGCACACTCCGTCCCGGCATCGCTCGCGGAACCCTTTACGGCGGCTGCCTGAGCCTCCTCACCGCCTCGCTCGGAACCAAATACGCGCCCCAAACCGAAAACAAGCTGCTCTTTCTTGAAGACGTGGGCGCGAAGCCGTACCAGATCGATCGCATGCTCCGCCAGATGATCCTCGCGGGCAAATTCGACGGCGCACGCGGTTTTGTCTTCGGCGAAATGCTTGAGTGCGGCTCCCGCGGCGCCGATCCCGATCTCCTTCAGCAGGTCATCCTTCGCCTTCTCGAACCCTTCAACGTCCCCATCGCCATGGGCCTCCGCTCCGGACACGTCTCCGGCGGCAATGTCACCCTGCCCCTCGGTATCGATGCCGAGCTCTGTCTCGAAAGCGATCAGCCTTTGTTGCATTCTCTGGAGCGCGCCGTCACCGTTCCCTCCGCAGCTCTCAAATCTCGTCATGTCTGATTCGAAGCACATCCACCTCATCGGAATCTGCGGCACCGCCATGGCCTCGCTTGCCGGCCTCCTCCAGCTCAAGGGCCACCGCGTCACCGGCTCCGACCAGGCTGCCTACCCGCCCATGTCTGACCAGCTCCGCTCTCTCGGGATCTCCATCGCCGAGCCCTTCGCGGAAGCCAACCTCGATCCCGCACCCGACCTCGTCATCATTGGCAATGCCATCTCCCGCGGCAACATCGAGCTCGAAACCGTCCTCGACCGCCGCCTCCCGTTCACCTCGATGGCCCAAATCCTGCACGACGAATTTGTAACCGGTCACGAATCCCTCGTCGTCGCCGGCACTCATGGCAAAACGACCACAACCAGCATGCTGGCGTGGATCTACGAAGTTGCCACACGGAACCGTCCCGAGCTTGCCCCTTCCTTCCTCATCGGAGGCGTCGCCGAAAACTTTGGCGCCAGCTTCCAGCTCCGCGAAGGCCGCCCCTTCATTCTCGAAGGCGACGAGTACGACACCGCCTTCTTTGATAAGGGCCCGAAATTCATGCACTACTTTCCCGACGCGCTCATCCTTACCCACGTCGAATTCGACCACGCCGACATCTATCGCGACCTCGATTCCGTCAAGACCGCTTTTAAACGCCTCGTGAATCTCGTTCCCCGTCGCGGACGCATCGTCGCCTTCGATGCCGCTCCCAATGTGAGCGAATGCGTCAGTTCCGCCTTCTGTGCCGTGGAACGTTACGGATTCCAGCCCAATTCCGCCTGGCGCCTCACCGAGCTTCACTTCGCCAACGGTGCAAGCCACTGGCATCTCCTCCGCAATGGAGAACCCTTCGCCAACCTCACCCTGCCCATGGCCGGCGAGCATAACGCCCTGAATGCAACCGCCGCCGCCGCGCTGGCCGCGGGGCAGGGAATAGCCCCTTCCGCCATTGCGGAAGCCCTCCGAACCTTTCGCAGCGTTCGCCGCCGCCTTGAAGTTCGCGCCGAGATCGATGGCATCACCATCATCGACGACTTCGCCCACCATCCCACCGCCATTCGCGAGACCCTGCGTGCCCTGCGCTCCGCTTACCCAGCGCGCCGCCTGTGGGCCGTCCTCGAGCCCCGCTCCAACACCCTCCGCCGGAATGTCTTTGAGAAGGAGCTGATCGACAGCCTCTCTCTCGCCGACCAGGTCATCCTCGCCGCCGTCTTCCACTCCGAGAAAATCCCCGCCCCCGAGCGGCTCCATCCTGATAATGTCGTCTCTGCATTACAAAAGGCCGGCCATCCCGCCGCTCTGCATGAAAATGCCAATGCCATTGTGACAAATCTCGTCCCGCAACTGGCCCCCGGTGACGTAGTCGCCATTCTGTCCAATGGCGGCTTCGACGGCATCTACCAAAAACTTCCCGCCGCCCTCCAGGGCCGCTCAGCGAGGAACTAACCGGAGGCGCACGCCATGTTCTCCGCCATCGTCCTGTTCTCGGCGTGGATTCTCCTCGCGCTTCCCAGCGCTCTCATTGCTTTTCCGTGGACTCTCATCACCGGCAACATCGCCTTTCTCTACCGCACCGGTATATCCGTCGTCCGCACTGGTCTTCGCGCCGCCGGCATCCGCATCGATTTCCACCAGCAATCATCCCTCGATCCCACGCAGCGCTATATCTTCCTCGCCAACCACATTTCCAACCTCGACCCGCCGATCCTGATCCCGCTTCTGCCTGGGCGCGTGTCCGTCTTCCTCAAGCGCTCCCTTATGCGCATCCCGGTTCTTGGCTATGCGATGAAGCTCGCCAGCTTCATCCCTGTCGATCGCGACGGCCGCACGGAGAGCGCCGTCGAAAGCATGCACACCGCCGCTGCCGTTCTCGGCTCCGGCGTCCACATCCTTTCCTTCGTCGAAGGCACTCGCTCCCGCGATGGCCGTCTCCAGCCCTTCAAGAAAGGCCCGTTTTATCTGGCCATGCACACTGGCGCACCCGTCGTTCCCGTCTCCATCAGCGGCACGGAGACGATGATGCGCAGGGGAAGTCTGCGCATCTTCCCGGGAACCGCACGCGTCGTCCTGCATGCACCGCTCCAGCCCCACGACTATCCCACCCGCGAGGCTCTCATGGACGCCGTTCGCGCAAGCATCGCCTCCGGCCTCCCAGACTGGATGCGCAGCGAATAACTGCTCTGATTGCCGTTTAAAAGGGAACTAGTCAGGCCCATAACGTGGGCGCGGGCCGATAGCTCAGCCCAGCCGATGAAACCCTGTACGCTGTCGCGGTACGCTGCCTTACTTCACCACTGCGTTGTATCCATCCGCCAGCAGCTTTGTCCGCATCGCACTTGCCTCCGCGCGCGAAGCAAACGGACCCAACTGTACGTGCAGCAGTTTGTCTTGCGGCTCGTTGCGGATCACTGCGGTATATCCGCGTTTCTTCAGCGCATCCACCAAGATGTCGGCATCCTGGGACACGCTGATGGCCGCCACCTGCACCATGATCCCGCTCGGCGCCACCATTGCCACCGCGGGCTTCAGCACAGGAGTTGCTGTGCCCGGTGCTGCGCTCGGAAATCCCGCTGGCGTCACCGTCGCAGCTGCCGCGCTCGCCCCTGAACCAGCTGCCGGAGATGGGTTGGCGCCCGCTTGTGTTCCCGTATCCGTCGCCGGTTCCAGAGCCGGCGCGCTGTCCTCGGGATTTCCACTGGCCGCCGGAGTCTCTGGCGCCGAGGTTAATGCCTGTTGCGCGGACGGCTTGCCTAAATTCCCGTTAGGAACCGCGACCGGCGACTCGCTTCCCGAAGAAGCAAAGGCCGCCTTCGACCCGCTCCCCCGGCCCACCGAATATCCCAACCCGAAGAAAATCGAGCAGATCAATACCAGCCCGAAAAAGATGCCCAATAGCGACCGCGTGCCGAGCGTGATCTCCGCGCCGTCGTCTTCCTCGCCGCGTCGCGAACGCCCCTTTCGGCCAGACGTCCGCCGACCCCTGCCGGTTTCCTCGTCTTCTTCCGTCTCGAACAGATAGGCCATGGTCGCCCCTTTCAGACCGCGCCTGACAGGCCGGCCCTCATACCCTTCAACCCATTATTTCGGTTCCGGGTTCGCCGCGGGTGGTTTCGCAGGTCCAGGCGTCGCCGCAGGTGTCTGCGGAGTTAATCCCCTCCCGAGAAGGGAAATCAGCTCCATCGGCAGCGGAAACACGATCGTCGTGTTCTTTTCCACCCCGATATCGGTCAGCGTCTGAAGATACTTCAACTGCAGCGTAACCGGCTGCTCGGCCAGCAGATCGGCGGCTTCTACCAGCTTCTGCGCCGCCATAAATTCGCCTTCTGCGTTGATGATCTTCGATCGCTTTTCGCGCTCGGCCTCGGCCTGCCGGGCCATCGCGCGCAGCATCGTGTCGGGCAGGTCCACCTGCTTCACTTCGACGCTCACCACCTTCACGCCCCACGGCTCGGTCCGCTGGTCGATGATCGTCTGAATCCGCTGGTTCAGCGCGTCCCGGTGCGACAGCAGTCCATCCAGCTCCACCTCGCCCAGCACGCTGCGCAGCGTGGTCTGCGCAAACTGCGAGGTCTGGTAGACATAATTGGAAACCTCGATCACGGCTCGCGCCGGGTCCAGCACCCGCATCGTGATCACAGCATTCACCTTAATGGTTACGTTATCCCGGGTGATCACGTCCTGCGGCGGCACTTCCATCACTTCCTGGCGCAGCGACACGCGCACCATCTGGTCCAGCGGCCGAAAGACCAGAATGATCCCCGGCCCTTTCGGCTGCGGCAGCGCCCGCCCCAGGCGGAAGATCACGCCGCGCTCGTACTCACGAAGAATTTTGATGGAGTTCAGCAGGTACAGAATAACGATCGCAATGATAATCAGAACGGGATATCCCATGATTCGGGCCCCTTGTGCCCGGCTGCGATTGTATCGCACTCAATCGCGCGGCGGCCCGCGCAAAATCAGGCGGAAACTCTCTGCGGTACCCTCTCCACCAGCAGCTTTAATCCCTCCACGCCGCGCACTCGCACGCTCTCGCCAGGCGCCACGGGCATCTCCGCCACCGCCACCCACAACTCTCCGTGCACCAGGATCTGCCCTTGTGGCGCGAGTTCCTGTTGCGCCACGCCCACCGCGCCCATCAGCGCCTCCGGCCCAACCATCACTTTGTTGTGTCGCGCTCGCCAGGCAATCCGGATCAGGAACGTCGTGATCAGCCCAAACGCCACTCCCGTCGCAATCGCCGTCGCCAGTTGCACGCGCATCTCCGGGATCGGCCCCGCCACCAGCGTCAGCGTTCCCAAAATCAGTGCCACCGTTCCCGTAATGGCCAGCACGCCGTGGCTGGGGAACTTCGCCTCCAGCACCATCAGCACCAGCGCGCCGATAATCAGCGCCAGCGACGTGTACCGTACCGGCAGCAGATTCAGGCTGAACAGCGCCAGCAGCACCAGCAGCGTCCCCAGCGCCCCAGGAATAATCGTCCCCGGCGTGTTGAATTCCATGTAGATCAGCAGAGCTCCGGCCAGCAGGATCAGCACCGCGAGGTTTGGATCCATCAGCCGATCCATAATCTCCTCGCGCAGCGTCGGCTCCACGCTCACCAGCGACGCGCCCTTCGTGTGCAGCGTCTGCTCCGCTCCGTTGAACCGCTGCACCACGTGCCCATCCACATCCGCCAGCAGCGTTGTCTCATTCGGCGCAATCACGTCGATCAAATGCAGTTGCTGCGCCTCTGTCGCCGTGTACGACTTCGAGTGAGTCACCGCCTCCTGCGCCGCCGCCACATCCCGTCCCCGTACCGACACGTATGACCGCAGGAACGCCAGCGCATCGTTCAGGATCTTCTCCTTCATCGTGTCGTCGATCTTGCCCATCTCCACGACCGGATGCGCCGCGCCCGCCTCGGTTCCCGGCGCCATCGCCGCAATATCCGCCGACTCCAGGATGAAGAATCCAGCCGACCCAGCCCGCGCACCCGCCGGCGCTACAAACACAATCACCGGTACCGGCGACTCCAGAATGTCGCCCACCATCGCCCGCATGGAATCCAGCAGCCCGCCCGGCGTATCCATCTCCACCAGAATCGCCTGCGCGTGCAGCTGCGCCGCTTTGTCGATGCCCCGCTTGAGATAATCCTGGCTGATTGGCTGGATCGTGTCGTCCAGGTGCAGAACCACCACCTGATTCGTCTGCGCCGCCACTCGCACCGTGCACGGTCCCAGTACGCACAGCAAAAACAGCAGGATCAGCAGCAGCACGAACATCGGCCCGTGATGCCTGTGCTCCGTTTCCTGTGCCACGGCTCTCATGGCCTTCTCCCTCAAACCCGCTAACCGGCTCCGCGCTACCAGCTTTTCAGCTGACCGGCTCTCCGCTGACGCTGCTTCGGCTCTCCGCTACTGGCTGTTCCGCTTCTTCTCCACTGCCAGCTTCATGCCCTTCGCGTTTGCATTGGCCGGATCCACCTTCAGCGCCGCATCCGCATCACCGGCTGCCGCCGCGAGTTGATTTGACTGCAGATCCAGCCGCGCCAGCACCAGGTACGCCGGCACATTCGGCTCCAGTCCAATGGAAGCCTCCGCCTCCTGCCGCGCTGCGGACGCATCTCCGTCCCGCTCGCGCACCGCAGCCAGTCCAGCATGCGCCGGCGCTGAGTGCGCATCCGCCTTCAGTGCCTCACGATACTCCCGTTCCGCCTCCAGAACCAGACCCCTCTGGAAGAACTGATCTCCACTTTTCACCATCTCCGCCGCGCGTTCCGGCGCTGGCAATGAGGCCAGTCGCATCTGTTGCACCTGCTCCAGTTCGAATGCCGCCTGCCGGAAGCCGGCCTCGCTGTATCCGCGCTTGATCCGCGTCAGAGGTCCCTGCGCATCTCCAATTGCATGTCCTGGGTCGGGGTTTGCCTGCGCCGGGCCCGGATCCTCCAGCTGCTTCTCCAGCCCCTGCGCCTCCGTGTCCCCGGGCCGCAGCTCCAGCGTCTCCTGCACTTCCTTCAGCGCCTCCGCTCGATCGCCGCGATGCTGGAGCGCCACTGCCAGGTTGAAGTGGTAGTCCGGATCCTTTGGGTCCGCCGCAATCGCCTGCTGGAAGAGCGCTGCTCCATCCTGGTCTCGCCGCGTCGCCGCCACGCCCTGGTTGTTGACCACCTCCGGCAGCGGCAGCCGCATGCTCACAAAGGCAAATGCATCTTCCGCCTCGCGATAGTTGCCCGTATAGAACAGCGCCAGCCCGCGATAGAAGTCCGCTTCCAGCGCGTTCGCATTGTCCTTTGGCAGCGCTCCCAGCGTCGCGGCCGCCAGTTCATACTCCTGATCGGCGAAGTATGCCCGACCCAGCGCCAGTCGCGCCGGCGTAAAGGTCTCGTCGAGCCGCACCGCCTCCTTCAAATGGGCGATCTGCTTGTCCGAGCTATCCTCCGTGAGGCCCTGAATGAAGTTCTCAAAAGCGTCGGCCGGGACGCTCCGGTCTGCCGCTTCAAACGTGCTTTCCTCCACGCCGTAGGTGGGATCGATCTGTCGCGTCACCTGCCACGCCAGTCCGTTGATCATCGGCAGCAGCTGCGCCACATCTCCTTGTGCCTGGAGGCCTTCGTTCAGCTTCAGCCCACCCACGTCCAGCACCTCGGCCGTTGCCTGGATCGCATTGTTGGTCAGCGTGTAGTGCCCAAACACCACGTAGTCCGCATCCAGCGTCTGAGCGATCCGGATCGCGGTCGCGCGCGAAGGCTCCAGCGTCAGCGGCAGTCCGAGATGGTCGAAGGCGTACAACCGGTCGCCCCGGCTGATGGTCAGAAACCCCGCCGAGTTCAGACGCCGGTTCAGGACTTCCGGGAAGGCCTCGCCCACCCAGTCGAGGCTGGCCACACCGCTTTTGTTTTCAAAGGGAAGCACCAGCAGCAGCCGCCCATGCCCCTGTGCCGGCTCCTCCGGCTTGGCCTCCGCCGGCTCCTGGGCCCGCGCCGCACCCGCAAGGGCCAGCACCGTCAGCAGAAGAACCGCAGCCACCCCGCGTAATCTCAAGAATCCCCGCATCCCACCGCGATTATAGAAGCCTCCGCTGCAACGACTGGCCCCGACGGCAAGCTGAAGGAGGTCCGGTGCGCCGTCTGCCCCAGGTCATGGCGAAGGCGGATGATGCCGGAGCCGGTTCCAGAAATTTTGATCGTTTTCGATGATCAACGTTTCACTAAATGCAGTCTGATGTGTGAGTTGCACGGATGTGATGGGGCCTCTCGCCGCCAGTTGATTCATTCCGGATCACTTCGCAGGGGGCTCCTTGCCTCCGGCTTCTTTCTGGCGGGAGCAGCGGCTGGGAGAGTCGTTGTTGAGAACGAAATTCGCGTTGTTCAAGGCGAGTCCATAAGAGAAAAGCCTCGCTTTTGGCGAGGCCTCTGTCCGATCTATTTCTAACCATTATCAGGATGCGGGACGCGCGGAGTTAGAGCAAGGGGAAAGTGGGGGTCGAACGGTACGAAGGTAAGGGAAGCGCAGGTCCAGATCCCCAATGGAGATGCTTCGAGATCTTCCCTTGCACCTGGGAACCCCGGGGTGGACTGGTCCGCTGCTAAGAGCCGCCCGTAGGCTACGATGACGCATGTCCGCTGGAAGAGTGCGCGAGCCCGACACCGAATCCGTCAACGAAACCGTCAGAGCTTGTCCGGTGGAGCAGGCAATTCATGTCATCGGTGGCAAATGGAAGCTGCTGTTGCTGCGTACCCTCCTTCTCAATGGCCCACAGGGATACAACGAGCTGCTCGCAGGTGTTTCCGGCATTAGTTCGAAAGAGCTGACTCGCAATCTTCGTGAGCTCGTCGCTTCCGGCCTGGTCATGAGAGGTGCGGGCCTGCCAGTCCGCACGGCGCCCTACTTGCTCACCCCGTCGGGCAAAGGGCTTATGCCGACGTTCAGGAGCCTGCTCGCATGGGGCCAGAAGACCTGGCACACGAAGTAGGGATTACGCACCATTCGGTGCGTTGACACCCTTATCCTCCAACATGAAAATGATGCTCCAGGGAGGGTATCTGCCCCGATGCTTCTCTCGGCCTTCGAAAGGAGCATTCCTCTATGCCTGCTGCCGCTGGAACCAAACCAAATCCCTGGACTCTAAAGACTCCGCCAGGCTCCTCTGAATTTCAGGCGTACAAAGATCCCACCGCAAACCCGCCAGCTCTGGTTGTTCAGGTGGGCAAGACAGAGCTTCGTTACGACTTACGTTGTCTGGAAGATCTTCAAAAGATGCTCAGGGACCACGGCGACTGGATGCTCCTCGGCAGCGTGGATGAACAGAAGCCTGCGGCACAAGGGACCGTAGAAGCCTGGGCACGTTCTGCGACCAACCCAATTGGCGGTTGGTACGGCCTGAAGAAGGGACTGCGGGGCCGCTTTGCGATGTACGTTCCGCCCGTCATGAAAGTGCTGGGGATGGCCGAAGTCGAAGAGAATCCGCGTAACAACCGCATGCGGGCCAAATAGCCGACTCGCTCCGAATACCGTTCTGGCCGTAACACAGGCACGCGAGTCCAGGCACGATGCTGGATCTCAGCTCCCGTTGCCGACCGAAGCATCCCAGGCCACGTGGGTTTCCAGCGAGATCTGCGAGGATGCGACCGGGTCGCCCGGTCCGGCAGCGTGTGCGGGGCACAACCTGCCCCGTAACACAGTTATCCCCGCCCTGTTCCCCGGGGAGAAACAGAGCAGGGATCCAACTGCATTCCCGGCCCGACTTCGGCCGTTACTTCGCCTTGCCCAGAGCCTTCGCTGCGTCAAGATGCTGCTGCAGGACGGGCAGTGCAGCCTGCGCGTACTGCTGCAGCGCCGGGTTCTTGGCGTCGGTTGATTCCTTCTTGTAGACCGCGATCGCCTTTGTGTGGCCGGCGACCATGTCCATTGCGAACTTCTTGTCGAAGGCCGCGCCTTTTAGCTTCTGGAACGGATCGACCATAGCTTTGTTGTGGGCGGCGTCAATCGCACTCGGCACCGTGAGGCTGGCCTGCTGCGCAGCTGTATGCAGATCGCCGAAATCCTTGGTGTGATCGGTGACCAGGGTCTGTCCAAAATCCTTTACTGCCTGGGAGTCGCCCACGGTCTGGGCCATCTGCCCCAGGTTGGCTTCCACCATATCGGTTTGTGCGGCAAAATCGACGAACTGCTGGTCGGTCATACCCGCTCCCATCGCCTTCTTCTGACTCAAGGCGGGAAGGGCGCACAACGCGAGACAACAAACGGCTGAAAGAACACGTTTCATTGGTTCTCCTCCAACCAATATTTGGATGCGCCCTGTCCGTTTTCCGCCGTTCCGATCACCGAAAGCCCGGCCACCGCGCCATTCCCGAATTTCTGTTGACGAATACCGCCATCAAGCTATGCTGCTCCTGTCTGAAAGCAGGGCTCCCGATGCAAGCAATCGTGGCTCGGCAGTATGGTTCCCCCGACGTTCTTCGCCTGGAAACCCTCGACCGTCCGGCCCCGGGCCCGAATCAGGTGCTGCTGCGAGTCCGCGCCGCCGCCGTGAATCCCCTGGACTATCATCTCCTCCGCGCCGAACCGGCCTTTGTGCGCCTCTTCTCCGGCCTCGGTAGCCCCCGCCGCCCCATCCGCGGCGTCGACGTCTCCGGGGTGGTCGAAGCCGCCGGATCGGAAGTCACCCGCTTCCATCCCGGCGATGCTGTCTTCGGCACCTGCGACGGCGCCTTTGCCGAATATGCCTGTGCCC
>DASRRO010000208.1:0-8394 GCA_035656855.1 Acidobacteriaceae bacterium
AAACGCACCCACATTTCGTGCCCCTCCACGTTGAACCACCAAATCGCATATGAACGCTGATCAGGCGCGCGCACCGTCGTGAAAACGGCAGGACAGCACTGACATTAGCATGGGAAAGCACATAAATCCACGCGGACTGCGAGATCCAATCATCTGCAAATCCTGTTCCGCATTTGACAACAGCGAACACTTCTCCGGGAATGCGCGCCGGAATCATCCACACCAATGCGCTCAATCGCCCTGCCCGATCGCTCTGTGCCGCTGTTGCTTCGAACCATCGGCGGTTCTGCCCGCCGGTGCCGTAACGACTGCCCGCAACGACGCGAAAAGCCATTCGCGCCGGCCCCGTTTGACGCCCATCCTCGCCTCGGCGAGGATAGAGAAAAGCGTCATCCCCGGAGGTCCCGTCATGGTGGAGAGTCCCTGTTCAGGTCAGTCCAGTGAAGCTCTGGCGAAGGCGGAGCATGCCGCGGTGGAGATGTACCGGTTTGCAGCCCTGATGCTGGGCAACGAAGCCGAGGCGTTGCGCCTGGTGGAAAATACGGTGGCCTCAGCGGAAATTGACCCCTGCGCGGATCCGCGCGCGGCGAAGGGGCTGGTGCGCGAACGCGTGCTGAACGGCGCGCTTGAAATCATGCACCGCCAGGATCCGTCCTCCTTCGGCGAGTTGCCGCCGACGGAAACGGCGTCGGGATGCATTGAGGATGATGGAGCCGCTGCCCTCTCCGGTGAACAGCTTTCGGAGCTGATGACCGGTGCGGGACGGGGTCCGCTGCGAGAATGGCTGAATCGGCTGACCCAGGCGCAGCGTGCCGTCTTTGTGCAGCGAGCTGTGCTGGGCCGCACGAATGCCGATACCGCAAAGGCCATCAACCGCATTGCGCGGCCGGCGGTCTGGTCTGCGGAAGCGGTAGGCAGTCTTTTCCGGCAGGCCCTGTGCTCTCTGGCCTCGGCGCTGGTGCACTCCGTGCCTGCCACGCAGAGCTGACTTTTTGTGGATTTTTGTTAAAAGCACTCCGGTCGTTCCTCTCCGGAGCCGGCCGCAGCCTTTTTTCGCACTTTGGGCGATACGCAATCCGGCGCCTTCGACTACTCTTATCTCAGACATTCTTTTGCATTTTTTCCTCATCGCCGTGCATCCAACGCACTGAATCCGGTGGGAAAGTTGTCTTCCACAGTCCTAAGCGAAAGGCTCGTCCTGGTGGCGGAGGCTGCAGCAAACCATTCAAGTTTCTTGTACCTGAAACGCGTGGTCCTGGGAGCCGTTCTCGGGACGATCGCCGCGTCCGGGTGGGCCCAGGCGACCGGCAGCGGAGCCTCGGTGGCCATGCCGTCGGCGCCGGTGGCGATCCCCCAGCCGCAGATCGACAGTTCCACGTATCAGGGAAGTGTGAGCCGGCAGGCCGTCCAGCCAGGCGTGCTGCCGTTGTCGCTGGCGGACGCGATCCAGCGCGGCCTGCGCACTAACCTGGGTCTCCTGCTTACCAGCCAGAATGTGCAGACGGCGCGCGGCGCCCGGCTGGAGGAACTGCAGGCGCTGCTGCCCACCGTTACCGGGACAGTGAAAGCGGCTGTGCAGGAAACGGATCTTCAGGCGCAGGGACTGCGCATTCCCGGCTTTCCGGCGATCATCGGCCCTTACGGATACTCCGACATTCGCGGCTCGCTGAACTGGTCGCTGCTGAATTTGTCTTCCCTGCAGAATTACCTCGCACAGAGGCACAATTTCGCAGCGGCCGAGTTGTCCGCGCAGGACGCGCGCGACCTGGTCGTTCTGACCGTTGGCAACGCTTATCTGACAGTGATTGCCGACGCCGCCCAGATTCAGTCTGCGCAGGCGCAGGTGGATACCTCAAAGGTGTCGCTGGACCAGGCGGTCGGGAATCACCAGGCCGGCACGGCGCCGCTGCTCGACGAGTTGCGGGCACGGGTGGACTATCAGACCCAGCAACAGACCCTGATTGCCGCGCAAAATGCCTGGGCCAAGGACAAGATCGCGCTGGCGCGGGCAATCGGGCTGCCGCTGGCGCAGGCATTCGAGCTGAGCGATCAAGCCCCTTATGCGCCGCTCGATCGCCTGGATCCGGAGACCGCCGTGCGCCAGGCGCTGGCGCATCGCGCAGACCTTAAGGCCATGGAGCAGCAGGTGCAGGCGGCGGAACGGGCGCGAAAGGCAGCCACCGACGAGCGACTGCCGACCGTCAGCTTCTCCGGCGACTACGGCGATATCGGCATCAACCCCTCGCATTCCCACGGAACCGGCGACGCTGTGGGTTCGCTGGATGTGCCGCTCTTTGAAGAAGGCAAACTACGCGGCGACGCCCGGCAGGCACAGTCGCAGCTGGAGCAGGCGCGGGCACGGCTGAGCGACCTGCGTGGACAGATCAGCGCCGACGTGCGGGACCGCCTGCTCGATATTCAGGCTGCCGAGAAGTCCGTCGAGGTTGCGCGCAGCAATGTGGATTTGGCAAAGGAAGCACTGAGCGAAGCCCAGCAGCGATACAAGGCGGGTGTTTCGGATAACCTCGCAGTTTCGCAGGCCCAGCAGGCCATGGCCCAGGCGGACGAACAGTATGTCGCCAGCCTCTACCGGCATAACATTGCGAAACTATCGCTGGCGCGCGCGCTCGGTGTGGCGCAAAGTAACTATACGAATTACGTGGGAGGAAAGTGAGCGTGGCGGAGCAGAATACGGAGCAGACCAGGCCAACAGAAGAGCAGCCGGAGAATACCGGCGGACGCTCGCGCCGTCGTTTCATCATCATCGGAGTCGTGGCGGTGCTGGTGGTGGGCGCGCTGCTCTTCTGGTGGCATTCCACTTATTACGAAGATACCGACGACGCCTCAGTCGACGGCCATCTCGTGCAGATCAGCTCGCGCATCAACGGCCATGTGCTCGACGTAAAGGTCGATCAGAACCAATATGTCGATGCGGGGACGCTGCTCGTCCAATTCGATCCCAGCGACTACCAGACAGCGATGAATCAGGCTGAGGCCAACCTGGAAGCGGCGGAGGCCAGCTACGAAGCGGCTCGCGTGAATGTGCCGGTCATCCATATCAACACCGGCAGCAACCTGAATAATGCCAACGCCGACGTGGCGGGCGCGACCGCTTCGGTCGGGCAGTCGGAGCGCCAGCTGCAGGCGGCCCAGGCGCGCGTGACCGCGGCCAAGGCGAACTATACCAAGTCCAAACTGGACCTGGACCGCTACACACCGCTGGTCGAGAAAGACATCATTTCGAAACAGCAGTATGACGCTGCCGTGGCGGCCGCCGCGGCCAACGAAGCCAACGTGAACGAGGCGGAGGCCAACCTCATCGCCGCACAGGACGCCGTTCGGATCACCCGGGATCGCCTCGTCCAGTCACAGTCGTCCCTGAAATACGCGGAGACCGGACCGCAGCAGGTCGCCATCCAGAGAGCGAAGGCCGATCAGGCAGCAGCTCAGGTGGATCAGGCAAAAGCGCAGCTGGCTCAGGCAAAGCTGAACCTGAGCTATTGCCAGATCTTCGCGCCGGTGGCCGGCATCATCACCACCAAAAACGTCGAGAAAGGGCAAAACGTAGGCGTGGGCCAGGCGCTGATGACGCTGGTGGATCTGGACAACATCTGGGTTACTGCCAACTTCAAGGAAACTCAGCTCAGAGGGATGAAGGTCGGTCAGCTGGTCACCATCCATGTGGACGCATATGACCGCGACTACGATGGCAAGATTACTCAGGTTGGCGGCGCGACCGGCTCGATGCTAAGTCTGTTCCCGCCGGAGAACGCGACCGGCAACTACGTGAAGGTCGTGCAGCGCATTCCGGTGCGCATCGACCTGACCAAGCCGAACGAGGACAAGGATCACAGCCTGCGCCCCGGCATGTCAGTGGAGCCGAAGGTGCGCATCAAGTAGGAGAGCTACGGGTTACGGTGCAGGGGACAAGGGGTCAGGCTGATTGCCTGGCCCTTTTCCCTTCATGCAGCATTAGCGCAGGCGGCGCAGGCTTTCGACCGAAGGCACGAAGTAGTACGAGCCGGTGAGCGGCTGGGTGAAGCGGGTGAGCGCGTCGCGGGTACCGCTGGTCAGGCCGGCCATGCTTTCCAGCATGCGCGACAGGCGTTTTTGGTCGGCGCTGAATCCGACAAACATGGTTCCGTGATCCTCCACGCCGCCGTAGGGCATGTTGCGGCGAAAGATGTTGCCGAACTCGTCCTGATCGGTGCGCGCGACATGCGAGTCCGCGGGCTTGTCGGTGAGCTCTACACTGTCGAGCCTGGTGCGGCCAATGATGCGCTCCTGCTGAACGACCGGCAGAGCTTCCCACGCAGTGACATTGTGTCTCCACTTTTGCAGCAGCAGGACGGAGCCGGCGGCGCCGGGATTGCCTTCCGGGATGAGCGCATCGGCGGGCGCGTCGAGGAGCGTGGGATTCTCCGAACCGTCGATAAAACCGCTCAGGTCGCGATCGTGGCGATAGGGCCAGCTGGTTGTCTCGTCGGCCAGGGAGGCGAGGCCGGCGAGATCGCGGACGACGGAGCGAGCCATATCGAAGAGGACGTCGTAGGCGCTGCCGGAGAGCCAGACGAGCGCGTCATGCTGGGTGGCGGGCATGACGAAGCCTTCGATGCCCTGAATTTCCTGGTTGAAGCCATTGACATCCGCTGGGACCTCGCCAGGAACCAGACGGCGCCAGAGCTCGGGACGAAAGCCAATGACGAAGTTCACGCCGCCGGTGGTCGTTCGCGGCTCGCGGATGGCGGATATGATGGAGGCGAAGGCGTTCTGTTGGCTCGCGTCGAGAACGTCGAACTCCAGGTATGCGTGTGACGATGTTCCCAAAGCAAAGATGCCAGCCTGCGGGGTCAGCATGTGCGCATTCTATCGGATGGCCCACCCACCCGGGGGTATAGGGTATGTGGCAAGTTGCTGGATCCGAAGGGGTTCTGGGATGGCTGTTTTGGGTTGCGGCAAACCTATCGATTCAAGCCACTTATCGACGGCCTTTTGGCGGCGGGTGCGAGGGATGATCGGGATTGCCGGGCGCCGCGCGCGGCGGTTGCGGTGACTGTGAGTGAAGCAGTGGTCCTGTCCACGGAGGGCGTGGGAGTGGCAGGGCTGACCGGTTTGGGTTCGGAAAGCGCAGGGCAGAGGGAGGAACGGCGCGGGGTCGTGTCCCGCGCAGAAGACCTGGCCGGGGCGAGTGCGGGATGGGCAGCGGTGGCCGGCGTCGATGGCGGTGCAGAAGCGTGGCATGGGACTCCAGGGCAGGGGTTACGGGTTACGGTTTGCGGGTGAGGAACAACGGAAAAGCCGCCTCGCGGCGGCTGTTTTTCTGTTTTATCCCTCTATTTTTAGAATACCAAGTCTGGACGGATTTACTGCCAAAGTTTGGCAGGTATTTTGGCGTGGAAATTGTTTTGTATCAATGCTTGTTACTTTCGTCAGGGCGGGAGGGGGCTTGACACGATTTCCACAAACGTCATCAAAAGCGGATATTCGGTTGAGAGGGTCGCAGGTCGAGGGTAACGTTACCGGGTCGGCTGCGCTCGTTCCGAGCTGCGCCGAGGAGCCCGTTCGACTCGCCGGCTCGCGCCGACTCGCTCAGGGCAGGCTCTGCGGCAGCAAGGAGGGCGCTGCGCGGCCGGTTTGTTTTCCTCGCTCTGAAGGGCGGGGCTACCCTCCGGCGTTCTGCTGCGCAGGACTTAGGCGCGGAGGCAGGGATGCGCGCGCGGCTGGGCGGGAGTTTGGGTGATCCAACGAGCCATCCCTCAGCGACTGAAGCCGGAATTATTCTGGCGTGGTTTCGCCACAGCTGAAGCTGTGCCCTTTCAAGACGTCACCCGGCGGGGAAGTCCAACGGCGGCCTGCGGCAGCAAGGAGGGCGCTGCGCGCCGGTTTGTTTTCCCCGCCCTGAAGGGCGGGGCTACCCTCCGGCGTTCTGCTGCGCAGGACTCGGGGATTAACCGGGGCCAAATCGCATTGCTCGCGGGTCCGGCCTGCAACGAAAGAATGGAGCGGAACGCCTCAACCCGTGGCGAACAAATAAATTGGTACGTAGTTAGGCGTCGTTGGTCTCGCCTCTTGCGAAGCTTAGTACGATTCGATGAAGTTCCTGGGCGAATCCTATCGGGAACTTTGCATCGAGCGATAATGCATAGCCCAGGAGGGCCAGTATGCGCGATGATGTTTCCCCATAGTCACTACTGGAAACGCAACAAACGCTCTGAACTGCTTATCGCCACTCACCATGAGGTAGGCCCCATTGACTGCTACCTCTATCAGAATGCGCAATAGTGCATTGGCTTCTTCACGAAGAGAAGATTCAGTGCGAACAAGAATGGCTTTGTTTAATCGGGCCGCGCGAAAGCCGAGCGCAGCGATAACCAGCGTCCTGTAGGAACGGGGTAGCGCTCTGAGGGCCCGAAGCTGGCGGGAAATTAAGTCTCGTAGGATACGTGACGTTTCAGTGGATAGATCGTGTGCCAAGGCGTGGGTTCCTGAACAATCTTAATACTCCTGAAGTGGTGCACCTCTGAGCCGACGCGGGAGTCTGTGGGAAGCGAGCCTCCCCGGCTGAGTCTGCACGGCGGGCTGTTGAAGCCGGTCATCCACCGGGTTTCGTGCCCTGATATCAAGGCCGCTGATTGGGGTTCCTGGCTTCCCAGACAAGCCAAAAGCGGCCGACTATACGGGCACCTTGCTGCAGCTGGATGCCGATGACCGGCTGACCTTCGTTTCGGATGGGGGTGATCGAGGCGCGCAACGACTCCGGCGAGCTATTTGGATTCGACCGCACCCGGCAAATCAGCCTTCTCTCCGCCGATGAGATCGCCGAGACAGCGCAGGCGTTCGGCCAGCAGGACGACATCACGGTGCTCACGCTTCGCTACACGCCAGCCGAGGCGCTGCAGGCGTAAGGCGTAAAGGCGGCTCGCGAAAAAACGCCGGAGCGCGGGCTCCGGCGTTTCTCTTCCCTGCTGAATTTTCGCCGGCCCGCACAAGCCAAAAGCGGGCTTGTATGGGGACCCGGCAGGGGCTGAAGCCCCGATTTTTTCTGATCGCATTCGGCACGAGTGAACTCGTGCCCTGATACAAAAGCCCTCGATGTTCGTGCCACAGCCGGACAAAGCAACCGCAGATCCTTCGCTGAGTTTGGCCGATTGCTCGGCCAAACCGGCTCAGGATGACAACTTTCAAAAGGGACCGCGCTTTGAAGCGCGGTTCCCTGTTTACACCAGGGCCGGGACGTTGACCTTGTCGTGCCAGCTATGCGCCGACTTGAGGGCTTTGTTGACGTTCTCGATGTTTTCGACGCCTTTGGTGTTGAGCCAGTCTTCGAAGGCCTTCGCGCCTTGTTTGGCGTAGATGGCAATGCCGTCTTTCCAGGTGGCGCGTCCGCAGAGGACGCCGTTGTAGGTGGCGCCGGATTCGTTGGCTAATTCGAGGGTCTCGATAAAGACCGGGTTCGAAACGCCGGCCGAAAGATAGATGAACGGTTTGTGGGTGGACGAGGCCGAGAGGCGGAAGTGCTCGAGGGCCTGGGCGCGGGTATAGGCCTCTTCGCCCTTGAAGGCTTTGGTGCCGGAGACGAACTCCATCTGAATGGGGACTTCGACCTTCAGGACGTCAACGCCGTAGCGCTCCTTGCCGAACTCCTCCATCGAGCCGGTAACGACGTCGGGCTTGCGCTTCGCGTAGGCGAGGGACTTCTCGTCTTCGCCGTGGACGGCATAGCCGACCAGCTCGAGGAAGAAGGGGATGTCGTGGGCGCGGCACTCGTCGGCGATGCGCTCGACCCAGGCCTGCTTGTGATCGTTGGTGACGGATTTTTCGTAGGGCGTGTAGTAGAGCAGGATCTTGATGCAGTCGGCGCCGGCTTCTTTAAGGCGGCGGACGCTCCAGAGATCGAGCAGGTCGGGGAGGCGGCCGGGGAGGGCGGCATCGTAGCCGGTCTTCTCATAGGCGAGCAGGAGGCCCTTGCCGTTGCGGCGCTTCGAGGCGGGCAGGCCGAACTCGGGGTCGAGCAGGATGGCGGTGGCGTGCTTCGTGAGGACTTCGGTGACCAGCTCTTTGAATTCGACAAGCGCCGACTCGGGGACTTCGGCGACTCCTTTTTCTTTGGCCAGCGATTTGCGCAACGATCCGCGCTGGTCCATGGCGGCGGCGGCGATCACGCCACGCTTATCCGATACAGCTTTCAGTCCGGCCAGTTTGCCGGGGGTCATATTCATCGACATCGGGTTCCTCTCCTGCTTTCGTTCAGTAAGAAAAATGTCTCCATCCAAATTTTACGCCGTGGGGGATGGCCATGGGGAGAGGACGGAAGTAACCGAGGAACGGCAGGGGTTACGGTTGACGGGTTACGGGTTAGGAATTAAGGCGGCGGACGGACCAGTGGTCGAGCAG
>DASRRO010000209.1:0-3417 GCA_035656855.1 Acidobacteriaceae bacterium
CGCGGGAGCCTGGTGAAGCTGCAGACATTTCAGCCGGTGGCAGGCAACCGGCACTGGCAGGGCCGGCTGGTGGCAGCCGGTGAGGGAAGGGTCACGATGGATCGTTCCGCCATTCAAGCGAAGGGGAAAGCGAAAAAAGCCGCATCGGGCGATGCGCTGGTCGAGATCGACCTGGCAAACATCGAGAAGGCGCATTTGATCCCGGAGTTTTGAACGGGCAGCAAAAGGCAGGTCTCTCCACTGCGCGACTTTCCACCCCGTCGACGAAGACCAGTCGCCGGGGGCCCCGGTTTGCCGCCTCGGTCGAGATGACGGGTGTTGTTTTTGGTGGGGAGCCTTGGAAATGCTCTAGCGCTGCTGCAGTAACGGGAGGAGCAGGGCGCTGACGCCTTTCCATGCGATCTGCACGCCGATGCAGAGCAGCAGGAATGCGATGACGCGGACGACGCCGCGGGCTGTCTGGGGGGAGATTTTCCGCGTGATCAAGGGTGCGTAGGCGTAGGCGAAGTACACCAGTACGCACAGGACCACGACCGCAATCAGGATGCCGAGGTGTGACAGCAGGTTGGGAATGAGGCTGTGGGTCGAAGCGTGGGCGGTCAGCGTCAGCATGATGACGATGCATCCGGGACCGGCTGTTACAGGAAAAGTGAGCGGATAGAAGGTCCGCTGGTAGAGCGCGTCGACGTTGGCGACCGGCGCCTGATCTTCCTTCTCCTGCTGATGAGCATCGGCGCCCTGCTGATTGAGCAGCGACCATCCCATGGAGGCCAGTACGAGGCCACCGGCTACCTCAACGATGGGAAGAGACACTCCGAAAAAGGAGAGGAGCGCCGCTCCGATGAGCTCAATGACCAGGAGAAAGAGGACAGTGTTGATGGCGATGCGGCGCGCCAGGCGGCGGTAGACTTCCGGCGGTGCTGCGCCGACCAGCCCATAGAAGACCAAGGCCGAGCCCAGCGGATTCACCAGCGGCAGAAGGGCGCTGAAGGCGATGCCCAACTGGCTCCAGACAAGGCGGATCATCGGTCTGCATTATTCAGCAAAATTCTTTATGGGCAAAGAAAAGATTTATCGGAGAGAGGTATGCATGACAGGAAGGCAGGCCCTTCCGGCCCAGCGGATTCCAAGAAAACATCCGGATTGGTGGTATGCGGGGCAAAACAGCAGATCCCTCGACTGCGCGCCTGCCGGCGGTCCGCTCAGGGTGACAACCTGGTGGTGGCGCGATGCTTTAGGCTTGCGATCAGGCGATGACGGAATTCTGGAGGTCGAGCAGTATTCGAGCGTGCTGGCCGTTGATGGCTGTGCTGCTGGCGGGCTGCTCGCGGGGCCACCCGCACACCATTGCGGTGGTGCCGCAGACCACGGCTCAGGAGATATGGGAGGGAGAGCACGCGGGCGTTGCAAAGGCGCTGCTGGGCACCGACTGGAAAGAGCGGTGGAACGGGCCAAGCAGCGAAATGGAGGTGGACCGACAGATCGCGCTGGTGCAGCAGGCCATTCGCCAGCGGGATGGCGGCCTGATTCTGGCGCCGGACCATCCGATCGCGCTGACGACCGCAGTGCGCAGGGCCGCCGAACAGGGCATGCCGGTCGTGGTGGTCAACGCGACACTCAACCTTCCGGCGTCTCTGGATGTGGATTATCTGTTGAATGACGAGCAGCAGACAGGCGAGCTGGCTGCGGACCGCATTGGCGCGATTCTGCATGGACGCGGCACGGTGGCGGTGCTGGGCTCGACCACGGCGTTGATGGAGACCATGGCGCGATCCGAAGCATTCCAGCAGCGGATGGCGGCGCAATATCCCGGGATCACGGTGCTCGATCCGCTGCCCGGCGTCTTCCGCACCAATCTGGCGGAACAGGACACGGAAGAGCTGCTGGCGAGCCACCCGGAGGTGAATGCGATTTTCACGCTGACGGTGGGCGCGACCCGCGGTGTGTACCGCGGACTCAAGCTGAAGCAGCGCATCCACCAGGTGCACCTTGTCGCGTGCGATCAGGACCTGGATCTCATCTATTACCTGCGGCGAGGCGAAATTGATTCGCTGGTGGCGGAGGATACCTTCGCGATGGGATACCAGGCGACGCGGCTGATTACGGAGCATCGGCCGCGCGCAAGCGGCACAGCGGCGGGACGAGTGTTGCGCTTTGCGCCGCGCCTGGTGACGCGCGAGAACGTGGACACGCCGGAGATCCAGCAGATGCTGAACATGGACTGGAGACCCATGGATTGGAGACCCACGGGCTGGAGGCCCACCGGATGAGAGGTGGCCGCAGACTCGCATGGTGGGCCGCCGGAGCAGTTGCGCTCGCGGTGCTGGCGGGCGGGATGATTGCATGGCGGTGGTTCCCGGCTGCGCGGCCTTCGTATCACGATGACTTTGCGCAGAACCGCGCTGACGAGTGGCATGCCGTAGGTGGCGCGTGGCGTCTGGCCGGCGGCGCGATGCACAACGATTCCGACGAGCGCGGCGCGAAGATGCTGACCGGCTCCTACCGGTGGCGTGACTATCGTCTGCAGACCGATGTGGAGCTGCTGGGTGAGGGCGGCGATGCCGGCGTGGTGGTGCGTTCGAACGACGAAGAGCCCGGCGTGGATGCGTACAACGGCTATTACGTCGGGGTACGTATGTATGACAGCTCGCTTCTGATTGGCCGCTCGGACCACGGATGGCTGGAAGCAAGACCGGTCCCGTTGCCCAGCCTTCGCAGTCACACGTGGTACCGCCTGAATGTTGTGGTGGTGGGATGCAGCATTGCGGCCGCTGTAGGCGAGACGGGCTCGACTCGCGTGACGCGCGCTTTCTTTGAGGAGCCGGATTGTGTGCGCAGTGGACGCATTGGCCTGCGCTCGATGGCGACCGGAGCGGCGTGGCGCGACGTGCAGGTGGAGCCGGCGAAGAAGGCTGACCTGATCGCGCTGGCGGGGCCTTCGCCGCGCGTGCTCCACCCGGATTATCCCAAGAGCGAAGCGGCATTCAATGCAACGCATAACTTTCCTACGTTTGACGATCCGGATCTGCGACGGCGGTTCTTTCATGAACCGGGGCCGCAGGGCGAGACGACTCCGATTGCGCGCGTCTCCGAGCTGGTGCGGGCAAAGCGGACGACAATCATAACGATTCGCGGCACAGTATCGCTGATGTCGCCGACACTTTTTATCCAGGACGACAGCGGCGGAATCGCGCTGCCCGAACCGATTGCCCCCGCATTGAACCTGGGCGATGAAGTGGAGGCCACCGGCACTCCGTCGGCTTCCGGCGATCCGATCGGAGCGACTGCGATGCTTCCGCATGCTCGAGTCCGGCTGCTGTGGGACCATACTCCGGCGGCGCCACTGTCGATTACGGCGGGGCAGGCGGCGACCGGAAATTACGACGCCCGGCTGGTGGAGTTGCCGGGGGGACTGAC
>DASRRO010000210.1:0-32250 GCA_035656855.1 Acidobacteriaceae bacterium
CCCGAACCCTGTACCCCGCTCCACCGTCCCCTGCCAATCCTCAACCTGTCGCGATACAATCTTCCGTCCACCCGGCTGCGAGCGCTTCCCCGGACCGATTCGTTTTCCTCTCCGCGCGCTCTAAACTGTTAGGACGATCATCTAAGCGGTAAGAGGTAGGCATGGCCCGTACGGCAGTTTCTGGCGCCGAGACCCCACGGCAACAAAAGGATTCCTCAACTGACTCCGCCGCCTCGCACAACGGCAACGGCAGAGGCCCGGGCCTTTCCCCTGACAAGCTCATTGAAATCTATCGCCTGATGCTTCTGTCGCGCCGCACCGACGACCGCGAGATCATCCTGAAAAATCAGCAGAAAACCTTCTTCCAGATCTCCGGCGCCGGCCATGAAGCGCTCCTCGTCGCTGCCGGCCTCTCGCTTCGCGCCAGCTACGACTGGTTCTTCCCCTACTACCGCGACCGCGCCCTCTGCCTCGCCCTCGGCATGACCGTCGAAGACCAGCTCCTTGCCTCCGTGGGCGCCGCCACCGATCCCGCCAGCGGCGGCCGCCAAATGCCCTCCCACTGGAGCAGCCCCAAACTCCACATCGTCACCCAGTCTTCCTCCACTGCCACCCAGTGCCTCCAGGCTGTCGGCTGTGCAGAAGCCGCCCTCTACCTCGGGCTCCACCCCGAAGCCGCCCAGCCCCCGCCTGCCTCTGACGGCCCCCGTCTCGACTACCGCCGCGCCCATCCCCTCACCTTCCACGGCGACGAGGTCGTCTACGTCTCTGTCGGCGACGGCTCCACCAGCCAGGGCGAGTTCTGGGAATCCATCAGCATCGCCTCCAATCTCAAGCTGCCCGTCCTCTTCGTCGTCGAAGACAACGGATACGCCATCTCCGTCCCTGTCGAAGTCAACACACCCGGTGGCAGCATCTCGCGCCTCCTCACCCAGTTCCCCAACTTCCATATTGCTGAGATCGACGGCACCGACCCTCTCACCTGCCTGCACGCCATGGAAGACGCCGTCGCCCACTGCCGCGCCCGCAAAGGTCCCGCGCTCGTCCATGGCCACGTCACCCGCCCCTACTCGCACTCGCACTCCGACAACGACAAGCTCTACCGCCCCGCCACCGAGCGCGAGGCCGAAGCTCTCCGCGATCCCATCCACAACTTCCAGATGCACCTTCTTCGCGAGGGCATCCTCACGCCCGAGTCCCTGGAGCGTCTCGAGAAGCAGGTCGAAGAAGAGGTCCGCGTCGCCGCCGAAGAGGCCCTGCGCGCGCCCCTTCCCTCGCCCGAGCCGTCCGCGATCCTGCGCCATCAATATTCTGAGGAATTCGATTCCACCCGCGCCGACCTCGCCACCGAACCGCAACCCTCGGGCCCCGACAAAACCATGGCCGAGCTCATCAACGCCTGTCTCCACGACGAGATGGCCCGTGACTCCCGCATCGTCGTCTTCGGCGAAGATGTCGCCGACTGCTCCCGCGAGGAATATCTGAAGGAGAAGCAGGTCAAGGGCAAGGGCGGCGTCTTTAAGCTCACCGCCGGTCTGCAGTGCGACTATGGCTCCGCGCGTGTCTACAATTCCGCGTTAGCCGAAGCCGCCATCGTAGGCCGCGCCACCGGCATGGCCGTCCGCGGCCTCAAGCCCGTCGCGGAAATCCAGTTCTTCGACTACATCTGGCCCGCCATGCACCAGCTCCGCAACGAGCTGCCTCTCATTCGCTGGCGCTCCAATGGCGGATTCGCTGCTCCCGCCGTCATCCGCGTGCCCATCGGTGGATACCTCACCGGCGGCGCTATCTACCACTCGCAGTCCGGCGAAAGCCTCTTCACCCACACCCCCGGCCTCCGCGTCGTCTTCCCCTCCAACGCCCTCGATGCCAATGGCCTGCTGCGCACAGCGCTCCGCTGCGACGACCCCGTGCTCTTCTTCGAGCACAAGCGCCTCTATCGCGAGACCTACGGCCGCGCCCCCTATCCCGGTCCCGACTACTGCATCCCCTTCGGCAAAGCAAAGATCGTCCGCGAAGGCCAGCACCTGACGATCGTCACCTACGGAGCCATCGTCACCCGCGCGCTCCAGGCCGCGCAGCGCGCCGCCCGCGAGCTCGGCATTGAAACCGAGATCCTCGACCTGCGCACCCTGAACCCCTTCGACTGGGACGCGATCGCCACCTCGGTCCAGAAGACCAGCAAGGTCATCGTCGCCCACGAGGACACGCTCAGTTGGGGCTACGGCGCCGAAATCGCCGCCCGCATCGCCGAGCACCTCTTCGACTCCCTCGACGCCCCCGTCCGCCGCATCGGCGCCATGGACGCCTTCGTCGCCTATCAGCCCCAGCTGGAGGACGCCATCCTCCCCCAGCCCGAAACGATCTACCAAACCATCAAAGAGCTGGCCGAGTACTGAAGCGATAAAGGAGGCAGGTGTTCCGAGCCTCAGGTGACCCGGTTGTTTACCTGCTTTCGCCGGGTTATTGCTCCGGAGCCGGGTAGAAGAGAAGCTCGCGCACCTCGCCGGGCACATCGCAGGCCATGGCAGCCTTCTTCGCCCATGCAAGCGCCTCATCCAGATCGGCGGCTTCCAGAATCCAGAAGCCGCCCATGTGCTCCTTGGTCTCCGTGAACGGTCCATCGGTGACGAGCAGCTTGCCATCGGACTGCTTCCGCACCGTCTTGGCATTGGCGGCCGGGGAAATGCCACAGGCGAACTTCCTGGCGCCGGCAGCAATCAATTCGCGGTTGAGCGCGTGTATCTCTTCCATCATCGCTTCGGTTACGGTGGACGGGTCGAAGTCGTCGGGGAGATAGTTACAGACCAGATATTGTGGCATCACTTTTTCTCCTTGGTTCCAGCCGCTTGTCATCGATGACTCGCTTCCCTTTCACTCAGGAACCGCAGCCATCGTTCTTTTGTCCTATAGTCGTTGGGGCGCGGGAAAATCGACAACCGCTCGACTCTTTATTTCCGTTTTTTATTGCAATTGCCGAATCCGCTCCTGCAGGAATTGCCGCTCCGGTTCCTGCTGGGTCAGCGACCGAGCTTTCTCATACGAAGTCCGGGCCTCAGCGGTCCGGCCCAGCCTGCGATACATATCCGCGCGGGCTGCATGCGCCAGATAGTAATTTGCCAATTCGCCGTGCTCCAGCACCGCGTCGATATGCGTCAGACCTGCCTCGGGGCCGTCGCGCATGGCAATGGCCACGGCACGGTTGAGATAGACAATCGGCGAGGGCTGAATCCGCGCCAGGTGGTTGTACAGCGCGACAATCTGCCGCCAGTCGGTCGCCGCGGTCGATTCCGCCTCCGCATGAACGGATGCAATCGCCGCCTGCAGTGTGTAAGCGCCGAAGCGGCCGGAGCTCAGGGCTCTCACCACCAATGCCACTCCTTCCGCGACCTGCTCCCGGTTCCAGAGCGAGCGATCCTGTTTCTCCAGCAGAATCAGCTCTCCGCCCGGCGAGGTCCTCGCGGCGCGACGGGATTCCTGCAGCAACATCAGGGAGAGCAGGCCGATGACTTCCGGCTCCGGCTGGAGTTCGGTCAGCAGTCGTCCCAGGCGAATCGCTTCGCCGGTCAGCTCGGCCCGGGTTACCTCCGCTCCCGCCGCAGCTGAGTAACCCTCGTTGAAGACGAGATAGATGACCTGCAGCACCGCGTCCAGCCGCTCCGGCAACTCCTGCGGCGTCGGCACCTCGTACGGAATCGATGCCTCTCGAATCTTTGCCCTGGCGCGCACGATGCGCTGGGCGAGCGTTGCCGGCGCAACCAGAAATGCGCGCGCAATCTCCTCCGTGGTCAGGCCGCAGATCTCGCGCAGAGTGAGGGCAACCTGGCCTTCCGGAGCCAGAGCAGGATGGCAGCAGGTAAAAATCAGGCGGAGGCGATCGTCCTCGATCTCCTCATCTCCAGTCTCTTCGCTCCCGCCGGCAGCGGAGTGGCCGCGCGATTCCATATGCGCAACAAGATCTCTCTGTGCTCCATCGAAGCGCGCCCGCCGGCGCATGGCGTCGATGGCCTTGAAGCGTGCCGTCGAAATCAGCCATGGGCGGGGCTTGTCCGGAATGCCAGTCTGAGGCCACGAATCCAGAGCGGCAGCGAACGCCTCGTGCATCGACTCTTCGGCCAGGTCCAGGTCTCCGAGGAGGCGCACGAGCGTCGCCAGAACCCGCCCCGATTCCGACCGGTAAAGGGTCTCCAGCGTCCTGCTGAGTTGTTCGGGCACAGGCGGCGGCATCTACGCGAAACTAGCAAACGGAGTGGCGCAATACAACTGCGCTCACCCTCGTTGCCCGAAATGCTCGCTAATGGAAGGATGGCGGGCATGGCAGATATTGTTCTCGCCGTCGCCATTTGCCAAACCATCAAAGAGCTGGCCGAGTGCTGAGAACGGCTGCCCACCTGCCGAAGCTTCTCCATTGCCGACGTCCGGCCCCCGCCACCAAATAACCGCAACACCGGGACTAATACACTTTAAGGGCTTCGCCGGCACCGCATTCTGGGCTGGCGAAGCCTTTGTCTCTAGTGGTTAGCGCACGTCACGTGGTTGTTCCAGTCCACAAAAGGCCCCTGGGGATTTTCCCTCCACGCCCAAACGTGGAGTTCGTAGAACGCCGGCAGGCCGTAACGGTTCGGGGAGTCGACGTACACCATGAGGTGACCCTCAACCTCTGGAGCGGCGTTGGCGGGAAGCGCGCTCGCCAGGATAATGAACTCGACGCCAACCAGCTTGTACTGACCGGTCGCCGACGGTTCATAAATCAAGGCCTGGGGTTGCGTCGCGTCAATGGGTCCGTTCACCAGACTGGAATTGACGTAGTGGACGCCCATGGCTCCATGGTCGGAACCGCTTACGCAGCCGAGCACAGGACTGTATCCCGCGGCCGTGGCTGCGTTGACGTCATCCACATACCGAGCGGTTGCACTGCGAACGATCTGCACGAGCTTGTCCTGATTCCCTTGTCCCTCGGACTGCGTTTGTTGCTGCGCCAGAGCAGGAAAGGCAAGCGCCAGGACGGCAGCCAGCAGCAGAGTCACATGCGATAGCTTTTTCATGTTCAGATTCTCCTTGTCGTCTTTTTGGCTTTCTGAATGGTTGGCCTGGAGTTCGTTCCCGAAGGGTCTCATCGAATGCTCTTCGGGTCGTTGCTTCTTCCATGTGGCACCGCTTGGTTCAACGAGTCACGCCGCTGCATGGAAACGGGGGGTACCAGGGGTGCATCAGCCTTCCGCGGAAATCGGATCGATCATCGCCTTCACCTCCGAGATACGGTTTGCGGGGAAGCCCCCTCGATTTGCATGTTCGAGAAGGATCGCTTCGCCGGGGGCGATATACACGCAGTAGATCCTGTCGGCCGTCACATAGCTGTGCAGCCATTGAATCGTCGGACCCAGTTCGCGGAGGACGCTGCAGGATTTTTGCGAAATGGTGCAAGACTGATCGCGGCTTGCATCCCCAATTCCGGGGATGTCCCGCTCAATGACGTATTTAGGCATTGTTTCCTCTTCGCAGCGCCGATTCCGGGCTGGAGCGAACGCAAGCACCTTCGCGGAAACCTGCGGCGAAGGGCAATCCTCCGCGCCTCCATTGGCCCCCAAAGTTTTCTCCATCCATAAGTCATTGAGGACAGTTGCTGTTCCGGCCAATCGAGGAGGTGTGCATGGGACTGTGGTAGCCTTTGCTATCCGCGAGGCGGCCAATGGCTACTCAGCCGCGAGTTTCCGGCAGGCTGCGCTTTGATGGCTTTGAGCTGGATCTGCGCGCCGGCGAACTGCGCAGGCAGGGTGTAAGACTGCGCCTGCGAGGCCAGCCGCTCCTCGTACTGGAAATTCTGCTGGAGCGAGCCGGCGACGTTGTGACTCGCGAGGAACTGCAAGGCAGAATCTGGCCGGCCGACACCTTCGTCGATTTTGACCACAGCCTGCACAACGCCATCGCTCGCATTCGCGAGGTGCTGGGCGATTCGGCTGAGAAGCCGCGCTACATTGAAACCCTGCCGCGCCGCGGCTACCGGTACATCGGCTCGCTGGAGGAGATTCAATCTCCGGAACTGGCCGCCGAGAACGGCGAGCATCGCAGGCAGGCGCCGCACGCAGTCATCAACCCGGAGCAGAAGAGTGGTCTCGTCCCCGTGCGCGGCGCTCTTTTTATGATCGTAATTCTCGCCCTGGGTCTTGCTGCCCTCACCACCTGGCGCTACATGAGCGCCAAAGCCGCCAGTCCGCCGATGCGTTCCATTGCCGTGTTGCCGTTCAGTAATTTGTCGGGCAATCCATCGGAAGAATACTTCGCGGATGGAATGACGGATCAGTTGATTACCGACCTGGCGAAGATCGGCTCACTCCGGGTCATCTCGCGAACCTCCGTGATGCAGTACAAAGGGGCAAAGAAGAGCCTTCCGGAAATCGCCCGCGAACTGAACGCTGACGCTATTGTTGAGGGTTCGGTGATTCGTTCGGGTCAACGAGTGCGCGTCACCGCCCAGCTGCTCCAGGGGTCGGCGGATCGGCACCTGTGGGCGGAGACCTACGACCGCGACCCTGTTGATATTCTCAAGCTGCAGAGTGAGGTAGCCGACGCGATCGCGCAGCAGGTTCGCGCGGAAATAACTCCGGCGCAAAAGGCTCAGATTCATCGAGCCGGCGCAGTCGACCCCGGCGCCTACGACTCCTATATCAAGGGGCGCATTTACTTCACCACCGAGTACACGAAGCCTGAGTCGCTCCGTAAGGCACAACATCTCTTCCAGGATGCGATCGCAAAGGATCAAAACTTCGGTCTTGCCTATGCGGGGCTGGCAGATACCTATGTCTATCTGGCGTTTGCCGGGGCATTGCCGCGGGAGGAAGCCTCGCGGTCTGCCAGGAAGGCTCTGGCCCGGGCGCTGGAGCTGGACGACACTATTGGCGAGGCCTATGACACCCTGGGTGTGCTGAGCTGGCAATTTGACTGGGATTGGGAGGCTGCCGATCGGGCCTTCAACCGTGCCATTGAACTATCGCCCAGCTATAGCTGCGCGCTTGAAGATCGCGCCCTTTTTCTCGCATTTCGCGGTCGCCGCGCCGAGGCCCTCGCCGAAATCGCAAAGATCGACCAGCTGGACGCGGGTTTCAGCGCGGCTGAGTCCGAAACGGCCGCCTATTCCCAGCTGCGGGATTATCCTCGCCTGATCCAGGCGAGCCAAAGGGGCCTGCTTCTGGACCCTAACAGTTCGTCGCAACACTACAATCTGGGCGTCGGTTACGAGGAGACTGGCAGGCTTCAGGAAGCGGTCGCGGAGTACCGGAAGGCGATGGCGGCGCCAGAAGATACTGAACGCGCAACCGTCGCGCTGGCCCATGCGTGGGTAGCCCAGGGCAAGAAAGCCGAAGCGGAGAACATGCTCCGCGAACTGGAACACAATCAAAAGGCCGCCGCTTCTCCCTACACCATGGCCACGATCTACGCCGGGCTCGGCGAAAGAGACGAAGCGCTGTCATCTCTGGAAAAAGCCTGCTCAGAGAAGTCGTTTGACGTCGAGTCACTCACGTCTGACTTGTTGCTGGATAGCCTGCGCTCCGATCCCCGGTTTCAGATTCTTCTTCTCCAGTTTGGGCTCACGCAGAACCGGACGCACGGATAAGCAATTCGACCGGCCCCCGCGTTTGTTTGGCGCGGTGCCGATCACCACTCGTCCCCGCCAGTCAAGGTTGCCATTTCGAGCGCGGCGCCACCAGAGGGCGGGAGTATCCTGCGAAATTTCTCCGGCTCTGCGGCAAAACCTGCTCCCGTCGATGAATTTCGGGTTACTATGGCTCACTCACCTCTCCCACAAGCAGCCGCCCACTCCACAGAGAAAGGGGTTTCCATGAGCCGGAAGTCCACGTGTTTCTCGGCCCTCCTCCTCAGCCTGTTCCTGTCGTTCCCGGCCCTTGCACAACAGCTCACCGAGGTCGACGCTAAAGCCATGCTCGACAAGCTCGGACAAGCCTCTGCCGCCGACGAGTTCACCCTCACCGATCAGCAGGAGCAGGAGCTGAACAGCCTGCCGCCCGAGGTGCGCAGCACCGTGCCGGTCGCCTCCTCCAGCCCCTGCGTCCTGAATGCCGGCGATTCCCGCGTCAAGTCCCACCAGTTCGTCGTCTGCAAGGGCATCCTGCCTGTCGGCTTCGGACCCAAACAGTCCGCGTTCGACGTCAAGTTCTCCCGCGCCTTTCCCTGGCACATCGTCACCGTCGACCTGAACACCGACGACACCGGCGACCCGCAGACCAAATTCGTCCAATACCTCTGGGAATACGACTTCGCCGGTCTGCCCCAGAAGGCCCAGGACATTCTCAAAGGCGGAGCCCCACATCCCGGCCGCTCGCTCTTTAGACTCGATGGCGGCGCCTGGAAGTGGTCCGCCTACCAATAATCATCGGGAGATGCGCCCGTCGGACTCGACGCCTGTCACCACCGAGTCGCCCCTCGTGATCCATGTCACTGAAGGCGGCAGTTCCCTGTGTTACCCCTGACAGTTGGAACTGATCCGCCTGCTTCGCTTCGAGCTTCAAAGCCACGGGCGGCTTCCCGGAGGCTCTTGTCATGTCCACGATCCCTCGTCCCATTCGTCGAATCGCTGTTTCCGCCCTCACGCTCGCTGCCCTTCTCTCTTTGGGCTGCTCTTCGTCGACACCATCAGCCGCTACCGGAACGCCGGTGGTGTCCGCTGCGACCGCGCCGCAGGTCGTCGCTGCCAAAGACCCTTTCTGGGCCATGTATAAATCTGCCCACGAGTGGGCGCCGGATGTGATCGCGATCCGCCTCTCCCAAAGGAGCCTGGAAGGCTACAAAAATGCCGCCGGTAAAGCGGGAATTTGGGAAGCCGCCTTCGGCTCCCCCAGCCTCCGCCAGTACCGCCTCTATACCTATGCCGTCGCCGACGCGCCGCCCGACATTTTCAAGGGCGTGAAAGCCGGACTGCCCATGTCCTGGGGCGGAGAGTCCCGCGATGCCATGGCCGTTGACCTCGCCTCCTTCAACGTGGATTCGGACGCCGCCTACCAGACAGCCTCCGCCAACGCCGCCGGATGGCTCAAGAGCAACCCCGGCAAGGAACTCACCGCGCTCGAACTCGGTCAGACTTATAAGTTTGCAGGACCGGTCTGGTACAGCCAGTGGGGCACCAAGGGTTCAGGCTACTCAACCCTGGTCGACGCCAACACAGGCAAGGTCCTGAACCACAAGTAGCCGCCTGCGCGGCGGTTGGATTTTCCGGTCCTCTCCGTGGCTTGCTCTCTGCGAGCCGCGACGACCGCGGTCCGCAGGCCTGGCTCGATTCCTGAACCCTGCGGGCAAAAGCGAAGGGGGCGACATCCCTTGCGGGATCTCGCCCCCTTCTATCCGAACTCTGCAAAGATCTGGCTTCGGCTACCTGAGTCCAGCCTCCTTTGTCAGACGCATGCAGGTCTTGTGAGCTTGCGCTCCCAACTCCTGCCCGTTTCTGTCAACCGGACTGTACCAGCCTTCTCGCCATCCATCCGGAAGCTCCGGTTGCCCTTCGCTTCCTGAGACCCCGGTCTCCCGAGGCTCCTGGGTTTCGTTGCCGATTCCCCTGACGGCTGCCGTTTGGCTCTCTTCTCGTGGAAGATTGCTCTCCCGTTGAAAGAATGATGCCACAACTTTGCCTCGTCGCAAGTCCTTTATTTCTGTGCAAATCCGGGTGTTTTCTGTGCAAATCACCCGTACAGATCGCGGTTTGCACCAGTGTCAGGGCAGTCGCGCCATGCCTCCGCAATGCCCCCGCCTCTCGCCGCTTCGCATGTGCCTATTTGTATCTTTCATTGTCACTAATTCTGCGAAGGGCGGACCGGCGAGAGGCCACCGTCTGCCTTCCTCACTGCTTCGTGTCCAGCGGATGCTCCGCCTTCTCGTAAAACTCGTTCTGCAATCTCAGGCTCTCGTCGTCCGCCTTCACCGCGCGAATCGCCGACACCAGATCCGCGACCCAGGCTTTCATGTCGTACTCGCCCAGCGCCGGCGTCGCCTTCGTGCCGTCGCCTGAATAATGATTTGGAAAGCGCGCGTACCACCAGATTCCTGTGTACACGTCGGCGGGAAGGTGTAGCCGCGCCTGGTCCGCTCCCGATTCCTCGCCCGCCCGATCCATGTGCACCAGGTCCGGCCGCGTCACCAGCGTGTGCGACGTCTCTGATTCGCCCGCGTGCATATCCATCGTCGTCTGCTGCTTCGGGCGATCCGGACCTTTGCGGTTGTCCCACCAATAGACGTACACAACGTAGTCGTGTTTCTCCTGCAGTTCCGTCTGCGCGAAATAGGGCAGTAGCGACAGGTTGCCGCCGTGTCCATTCACGATCAGGATCTTCCGGCAGCCGTTCCGCCCCATCTCATCGGTGGTCTCCTGCAGCAGATCCAGCTGGATGTGCCGGCTGTAGGCCACCGTGCCCGGCTGATGACGCGCCTCGTCGATCTGCCCAAAGTAGTACGCCGGAAACACGACGGCATATTCTTCGGCAGCGCTGTGCAGCGCCACCCAGCGCGCATTGATCAGGTCCGTCCCGATGGGCAGCTGTGGTCCATGTTTCTCCAGAATGCCGAACGGGAGCAGGCATACGCCCTGGGCTTTCTGGATCGCCTGTATGAAATCCGGACCGGTCAGTTCTTCCCACTGGGTGGGGAGTTTGCCGGTATCCGGCGCTCCGCTCGCTGCGTGTTCCTGCGCCGAGGCGCACATTCCCGCGCCCAGCGCCCCCATCAACAGGATCCCGATCCACTTCGGACTGCGCATCGCCAACCTCCTCACGAACGCACCGTTATATCAGAGAGCACCGGGTCGGATGCATCGCCGTTGGCGCTCGCGCTTCGCTGGCCGATTGCGCGAGAACGACTCAGTACATCCAGCTGCAGTCGCGGGTGAAGTCCGTTGCGGGAACGCGCTTCCAGGTTCCGCCCGTCTTCTCCACCTCGAAGATGCCGCCGCTGCCGCAGAAGCCCCCGCAGTTCCGGATCACGGACACGAGCGCGTGTGTGCGGTTCGCGTCGAATCCCGGCAAGCCGAGAAACCGCACATGCTTGATCCCCTTGTAGCGATCGCAGGCAGCCGCGTCGTGGCCGCCGGTCGCCAGGCAGCTCCGCACCTGTGCCACTTCGCCGGGAACCAGCACGCGGTAGCCCTGGGGAATCGTAAATTGCGGCTGCCAGGTGTGGCTCTCGCGATTCGCCGCCACAAAAGCGTCCGTCATCACCCGCTCCTCCGACGTTTGCGGCTTCAGGCAGCTGCCCCCCACCTGCGGAATATCCGTTTGCGATCCGGAAGCGAAGACCAGCGGCTCATCTGCTTCGCTCGCGTAGAGCGCGGAGTACACCGCATAGGCTTCTTGCGGAGCAGGACCGCCGCCCGGCTGGTTGAGGGGGCTCGTCTGCGACAAGCCGGTCACACTCGGCGCATGCGCGGGATGCACGTGCCCATGCGGCATCAGCCGGTCCCACAGGATCACCGCAGCCGCCACGACCAGCACGATCCGCAATACAAGTCGACCCGAAGAATGCATGACCGCACCCCACACAAACCACTGTCATCGTACGCGGCCGTGGCGCCTTCTGAAACTTCCCCGGCGCGCGACTCGCCCGCATTCGCTCGGACGGTTGAAGCTCACCACCGCGGCATTCTTCTCCCGCAAGCGCGCGCTCCTCAGGTTCGCCTCCGGGACTGGCAACCCAGCGATCCTTCATGCGAGAAAAGGTCGCAAGAAATTCCCCGGAAAGAATTTGTGCCCCCGCTAACCATTTGCCCTGCCGAAGTTGAATCGACCCGCCCCTTCGAACCATCGATACAGACGTCTGGAGTGCTATGGACGGCGGGCAGGACGTGATGCTCGCTTCGCGAAACGCGATGGAAGGCTGAATGAAACACCAACCGATTTCTTTCCTCATCGTTATGTCACTGGCTCTCGCCGTCTCGGCTCGCGCGCAATCCGCCGCTCTGCGTCCCGCGGCCCCGGCTCCAGCAGAGAGCACGGGCACAACCGCGCTGCCCACCGCCAATATCAATGGCACGATCAGCGATAACGCCGGCGACGTCGTCCCGGGCGCGACCGTAACCCTCCTGGCACCCGGTTCCGCATCGGCCCGCACCGCAACCGCCGGCGAAAGTGGCGCCTTCAATTTCGAACAGGTTCCTGCCGGCGGTCCGTATCGCCTTGCCGTGAGCGCAACCGGCTTTGCCAACTGGACCTCGGCCGATCTCGAGCTGCGGCCCGGGCAGTTTGTCTTTCTTTCCGCCGTGCATCTCACGCTCTCTGGCGGCGTGACCTCAGTGCTGGTCGTCGGAAACTCCGTCGAACTTGCCACCGAGCAGGTCCATGCTGCCGAGCAGCAGCGCGTCCTCGGGATTGTTCCCAATTTCTACGTTGTCTACAACACCAATCCCGCGCCGCTTACCACGAAGCTGAAATTCTCCCTGGCTCTCCGCGCGGAAGCCGATCCCGTCACCTTCGCCGGCGCTGCATTTATCTCCGCGCTCCAGCAGGCAGGCGGCACACCGAACTACCAGCAGGGCATGGCGGGATACGGACAGCGCCTCGGCGCCAACTACACCACCGGCTTCACCGATATCATGATCGGCGGCGCTCTGCTGCCCTCGCTGTTCCATCAGGACCCCCGCTACTACTACCAGGGCACAGGCTCCACGCACTCCAGGCTGTTCCACGCACTTTCCGCGCCCTTCGTCGCCAGGGGCGACAACGGCCAACGGCAGCCTAACTACTCCAGCATTGGCGGCGACCTGGCCGCGGGTGCCATCTCCAACGCCTATGAGCCCGCGAGCAACCGCGGCGCCGGCCTCGTCTTCGAGAATGCCCTCATCGTTACGGGTGGGCGCATGGCCAATGCCGTCGCGCAGGAATTCGTCCTGCGTCGGCTCACGCCCCGTGGCCACAGGAGCGGCCCTTACAACGACGCGGAGCAGTGATCCGGGAGCGGGTCTCTGCACTCACCGATAGAACTGGTAGAGCAGGCCGCACCCGGTAAGGGCGAGAATCAGGTACGAAAAGCGATTCGCCATCATTACGGCGGATCGCGTGTCGCTGTCGCTGCGCAGCAGATCGTACCACTCGATCACCCAGGATTTGAGGTAGCGGGAGAAAAGATACGATGGCACCAGCAGCGTAAGAAAAATGGCCAGGATCGCCGCCAGCTGGTTCTGCATGCCAGCCCACTCCGGGAAGAACTTCATGCCGATCCACAGCGGCACCATGCGCCATTCGGTCAGCGCACCCGCGCGGCCGCCGGGAAAGGCGGCATACTGGTTCAGCGCCGCGTACAGCAGCCAGGCCAGGGGATAGCCTAACCCGGTTGTGCCCACGTTGACCGAGATCACGGCTATGAGCGTGCGCAGCCAGCGCGTGCGGAGCGCCGCCTGCAGATAGGCAGCCTCAATCACGATCACCGGCACCAGAAACCACAGGACCGTCGGATACTTCACCGGAAGCATGGGGATGCCCGCGTCGGCGAACGCCGGCGAAGGCGAGGCCGCCAGGAAGGCTGCCGCCACGAGCGCCATCATCCAAAGCCTGGATTTCCCCTGCATTTGCCCGGAATCATAGCATTGGCGTTGACCCGTAACACTCCCACGAAAGTGAGACGTTCAGGCCGCGACTCTTGCGTGTCAAGGCTTCCAGACGCCGTCCCCGAAGGCTCTTCCCGGCCAATCTTCGCTGTACACTGTGGCCTGCTTTTCAACGACCTGCGCCGCCGCGGCGCGATGGAGTTTCCGCTCTTTGGCTTCCCGTTCTCGCCTCTTCGCTCTTCTCGTGCTGGGACTGGCTTCCGGCGCTTTTGTCGCCATGGCCGGAAAGCAGAGCCCGCCGTCGGCCGAGGCGTCCGCCGCGCATCGCGATCTCGACTGGCCGGCTTACAACGGTAACCGCAATGGCGACCACGATTCGCCCCTGGCGCAGATCAACCGCTCCAACGTCGCCCGGCTCCGGCTCGTCTGGCAATACGACACCGGTGAAAAAGGCGACCTGCAGACGAATCCCCTCATCGTCGGACACACACTCTTTGGCTACACGCCCACGGGCAAAGTGATCGCCCTCGATGCCGCCACCGGGCATCGGCTCTGGACCTTCGATTCCGGCGTCACGAACACACAGCCTTCCCGCGGATTCGCAATCTGGACCGACGGGAAGAGCACTCATCTCTTCGCCGGCATTCAGAATTACCTCTATGCGCTGGATCCGGCGACAGGACATCCTGTCGAGTCGTTCGGAGAGCAGGGCCGCATCGATCTGCGCATCGGCCTGCGCCTCGACGAGGACTTCACCCGCCAGTCCATCGCGCTCACCTCGCCGGGACTGGTCTATAAGGATCTGATCATCGTCGGCGGCCGCAATCCCGAGACACACCCTTCCCCGCCCGGAGATATTCGCGCCTTCGACGTTCGCACCGGCGCCCTGCGCTGGACCTTCCACACCATTCCGCATCCGGGCGAAGCCGGCTACGATACCTGGCCGCCCGACGCCTGGAAGACAGCGGGCGCCGCGAATAACTGGGCCGGCATGACGCTCGATGCGGCGCGCGGCATTGTCTACGTTCCAACCGGCTCCCCGGTCTTTGACTTCTACGGCGGCGACCGCATCGGCAACGACCTGTTTGCCGATTCGCTGCTGGCTCTGGACGCAGCGACCGGCCGCCGCCTGTGGCACTTTCAGGGCGTGCATCACGATCTGTGGGATCGCGACTTCCCCGCGCCGCCCGCGCTGGTCACGGTCACCCGCGACGGGCGCCGCATCGACGCTGTCGCCCAGACCACCAAGCAGGGCGTCGTCTACCTCTTTGATCGCGTAACCGGTGCGCCCCTCTTCCCCATTGAAGACAAATCGTATCCATCCAGTGATGTGCCCGGCGAACAGACCTCGCCCACCCAGCCCATGCCCACGCAGCCCGCCCCGTTTGCCCGACAGCGGCTGACCGAAGACATGCTGACGACGCGCACGCCGGAAGCTCATGCCTGGGCGCTGCAGATGTTTCGCACCTTCCGCAGCGATGGCCAGTTCGTACCTCTGAGCCTCGATCGCCAGACCGTTGTCTTCCCGGGATTCGACGGTGGCGCCGAATGGGGCGGCCCGGCCGTCGATCCTTCCACCGGTGTGCTGTACGTGAATGCCAATGAGATGGCGAACACGGGCGGTCTGGTACGCGAGGATCCCGGAGCGTCGGCAGGCGCCGCAGTCTACCAGGCGCAATGCGCGATCTGTCACGGGGCTAACCGCGCCGGTTCGCCCCCGGCCTTTCCCTCGCTGGTCGGCGTCACCCAGCGGCTTACCGACGCACAGATTGCCGCCATCCTCGCACACGGGCGTGGACGCATGCCGGCATTGCCCAGCCTCAGCAGCACACAGACCAGCGCGTTGCTCGATTTCCTGCGAACCGGATCCGGCACAGCGACACCTCGTGGTGTCGGCGCCGCCAAAACCATGCAGGGTGGACCCGGCATCGAATACTCCTTCACCGGCTATCGCAAGTTTCTCGATCCGGAAGGCTATCCCGCGATTGCCCCCCCCTGGGGAACGCTGAGCGCCATCGACCTGAACAGCGGCAAGTTTCTCTGGCAGGTTCCTCTTGGTGAATATCCGGCGCTGGCTGCGCAGGGGATGACCAACACCGGCACGGAAAACTACGGTGGTCCCATCGTCACTGCAGGCGGCCTCGTCTTCATCGGCGCCACGGTCTACGACCGCAAATTCCGCGCCTTCGACAGCCACACGGGGCAGTTGCTGTGGGAGACGCGGTTGCCGTTCGCCGGAATCGCGACGCCCGCCACCTACTCCATCGACGGCAAACAATACGTGGTGATCGCCGCCAGCGGAGGCCGCGATCCGAAGTCTCCCGTGGGCGGAATGTATATCGCGTTTGCTTTGCCCTGAGCCGTATGCATCCCGCAACAGTGGTTCGCCGCGCACTCCGGATGACCCCGCATTCCTCTAATATGACAACTCTGCAATACTGGCTGGGCATCCCACCCAGGAACGGATGATTTCCCCCTTGGAGACGCCAATGCATTTTTCCCGGATTTATCGCCTTGTCGCCAGCAGTCTGGCCGCCGCTGCGCTGCCTCTGCTTCTTGCCTCGTCACCCGCTGTTCGCGCACAGGACACCCACCTGGTAAGCCCAACGCAACTGCAGCAGCAGGTACAAACAGCCACGACCGCGCGGCAGCAGAATATTGAAACCCTCAACCAGTTCCTCGCCACGCCCACCGCGGAAAAGGCGATGAAGGATGCAAAAATCGATCCCACTCAGGTGAAGAACGCGGTTCCGACCCTGTCCGATACGGAACTGGCCAACCTTTCCGCGCGCGCCTCTCATGCGCAGAGCCAGTTCGCCGCGGGTGGCCTTACCACTCTGGCTTTGGCGCTTATCATCCTCGCCGTGGTCCTGATCATCCTGCTGGCGGCCTATCACTAAATCTGTGCTGCGGATGGTTCTTGTGTGCGTGATGGCGGCGGCTTCGGTCGCTGCCCTTGCGCAGGCCGGCGCCGCTGTCTGGGTCGACGTACCGTTTGTTCACCAGCCGCGAGAAGGGTGCGGTGCCGCGTCCCTCTCCATGCTGATGCAGTACTGGGCGCATCAGGAGGGCCAGCCGCCATCGCCGGACAGCGAGGTGGGCAAAATCCAGCAGACCCTCTATGTCGCTGCAGAACACGGCATCCCCGCTTCCTCGATGCAAAGCTATCTGCAGCAGCATGGCTTTCTTGCTTTTGCCCTGAACGGTCACTGGAGCGACCTCGAACAACAACTCCGCAAAGGCCGCCCGCTGATTGTCGGGCTCCGGCCCCAGGGAGAGCGCGCCCTACATTATGTTGTTATCGACGGCATCGATCCGGGACGCAGTCTGGTGACGATGAACGATCCCGCCGACCGCAAATTGCTCTCCGAGGAGCGTGCAGCATTCGAGAAAGACTGGAGCGCCACAGACCATTGGCTGCTGCTCGCGGTGCCTGCGCCGTCCGCGCACTAATTCTCGGCCTGGCCGCGCTGGCATTTGCCTGCGGCGCATTCGCCGACCCGTGCGCTCTTCATCAACCCGTGGACCACGCGATCCAGGAAAAATTCCAGCAGCAGGACTGGCCGGGTGTGATTCGTCTTGCGGAAGCGGTTCCGGCGTTGACGCCCGACGACAATTTCGCGCTCGGCATGGCCCAGGCGCATCTCGGCCGCCTGGCGGATGCGCAACAGGCATTACGCAGAGGCCAGCGCCAATGCCCCCGGGACAAGCGCTTCCCTACCGAACTGGCCGGCGCTGCCTTCGAGCAGAAACAGTATCCAGCCGCGGCCCTCTGGCTGCGCCAGGCGCAGCGCCTCGATCCCACCGACGCCTATGTGAGCAACTTCCTCGGTACGGTCTACTTTCTCTCCGGAAATCTCGACGCCGCTCTGCAGGCCTGGAATCGCCTTGATAAGCCGACAATCGACAATCTGGATCTGGACCCGCACCTGCGCGTGCACCGCCTGCTGCTCGAGCGCGCCTTCGCCTTCTCGCCCCATGCGGTCCTTGAAGAGCCGCAATACGAGACCACAGCGCTGCGACTCGAAGGCCTTGGAATCTTTCCCGCGTGGAGCCTCCGCCTGAATGCCCTGCCCAACGGGCACTTCGACGCAGTCCTTCGCGCCCAGGAGCAGGATGGCTTCGGCGCGAGCCCACTCGAAGCCGCGGTGTCTGCCTTCGCTGGCCTGCCCTACGAAACGGCCTATCCCAGCTATGCGAATATTCAGCACTCGGCGATCAATGTAAAATCCCTCTTTCGCTGGGACGCGCAAAAGCGCCGTGCCTGGGTCGCTCTGTCAGCGCCCCTCAATCGCCTGCCCTGGTGGCGCTGGCAGATTAGTGCCGATCTCCGAAACGAGAACTGGGCCATTCGCCGCTCGTTTACCGGTTCCGCGCCGGTTCTCGCATCGTTGAACACCGAGCGCGAATCGTTCGACGCGACGCTTACTTCGCTGTCGACGGGCCGCCTGCAATGGTCGGCCGGGGCCGCAGTGGCGCACCGGAATTTCCGCAGCGTAGCAGCGAGGACCGCGCTCACCGCTGCTTTGCTGACGAGTGGCTACGAAGTCAGGCAGCTCGCGTCCGTCCAGGCGCCGCTGCTGCACCTGCCGGAACGCCGCTTCACGCTCACCGGCGCAGCCAGCTCCGCTTTTGCGCGAACGCTTTCCAGCCCGTCCTACCCCTCGGAGACTCTGCAGGGTTCGGCGCTCGCCGACTGGTTTCCGCAGATGGAGGAAGACCGATATGAGCTCACCCAACATCTCCGGGCCGGACGAATCTTCGGCTCGGTTCCCTTCGACGACCTGTTCCTCTTCGGCCTGGACCGCGACGACACAAACCTGGGGCTCCGCGCGCACCTCGCTACCCGCGACGGCCGCAAAGGGAGCGCACCCATCGGCAACGGCTATCTTCTCAGCAACACCGACTTCTACCGTCGCCTTTACACAAACGGCCTGCTCACGATCCATGCGGGCCCGCTGCTGGATATCGGGAGGATGACGGCGCCCAACAACGCCCTCTCCGCGCAGCAATGGCTCTTTGACGCCGGTGTCGAGGCGCGGCTCACCGTCCTGCACACGAGCGTGGTTCTCAGTTACGGACGCGACCTGCGCTCCGGCGCAAATGCCTTCTACGGAACGGCTGCGCCACCGGCAATGACTCTGCCCTGAGACTCCTCAGGGCTGCTCGAGCAGCCAGTGGACGAGTTCCGTGCCCGCAACGAAGTTGTCGTACTCGGAGGGCAGCTTCCGGCCGTCGGTGTACTCGTTGTAGAGCCAGGGATCGGTAACCGCTACAACCGTTCCCCTGCCGTACTTCGCCACGGCCATCAGCGTCTCGCCCTGCCACTGCAGCAGCGGTTTTGCACCCTTCGAGAGTGTCAGCGAGCACGTGTCCTTCATATAGAGGACGTGCGGATGAGTGAAGGGCGGCGCGGCCGAGCTCACGTCGATCCGCCCCATCTCAATCCGATCTCCGATGACGTGGTGCACCAGAACATTGTTGAAGCGCAGGCCGAAGCGATCAGCGAGAAGGTCCATGTGCGGAATATCCGCGTTGGCGGGATCGTTTTCCATGATGAGCAGCACGCCGCCCGAGCGCACCCATGCGGCAATCTGATCAGCGTCCGCGGCGTTCATGTAGTGCGGGTGCGGATTCTTAGCCGGATTATCGGGCGAGACGATGATGTACTCCTTCGCCCCGCTGAGCGTCGCGATGGTTGGAGCCGAGTCCAGCACGGCCGTCGTCATTCCGTAACTGCGAAAGATATGGCCGAAGAGTGAGAAGCCGGAGTCGCTGTAGTCATCCCACTTATAGTGGAACAGCTGCGTTTGGCCAGCGGCATTCTTGCGCGTCTGGCTGTTGTACCAGCCGTCCAGCAAAACCGTGCTGCCCAGATCTTCGGTCGCGCGCGGCTGCAATGTCATTTCGCTGGCCGCGAGGAGAAAGGCTCCCGTTACCGCGAATTCACGGTTGCTGTCGCCGCCGTCCAACCCGCGTTTGTCACCGTCGCCGTGCCATCTGTTCCGGATGCCTCGCCACGCTCTCTCTGCGCGGGTGAGATCGACGCGCGGAAGATAGCCGAGGCGCACGCCTTTCGCCAGGGCATAGGTGACCAGGCAGTCGAAGCCTTCAGCTTCGGTATCCGTCCGCTGATCCTGGGTCTGAGGCCACAGGCCGCTGCGCGAGTCCTGTGCGTGGATCACATCGACTGCGGTATCGTTCAGAACGGCCAGTAACTGCACCCGGCCAGGATCGCTCTGCGGGTAATACGGCAGAGTATCGACCAGACCCGTCATGAGCACAGCCATGTTGCGCAGGGACACTTCGGAAGAAGGTTCGTTCATTTCGCTCCGAACGCCATCCTGCGATTCGGCTCGCAGAACTCCATTCCCCCGAGCGATCAAAGCCAGTTGCCGAGTAATGTCGGTTCGATCCTGCGGCTGCTGGAAAACCGCCGCGTACTCGGCCAGGAACGGCTCTACGGGGCAGAGCCCGGGACGCTGTGATTCGATCTGCGCAAGCGACGCTCTGCCGGGGCCATTGTTCCCCTGGCCTCCCAGTTCGTCGCGCATCGCCTTCGCGGCCAGATAATATTTCCTGTCCTGCGTCACTCGATAGAGGAGCAGGATTTGGCGTCCCAGCAGCGCACGGCCGCATAAATCAGATGGGCGATCCGACGCTGTGATCGTACCGTCAGTGAAGACGAGGGGATCAACCGAACCGCGAACGAATTCGTAGTAACGGCCGCCCGCTGTGTCATACCAAACGGCATCCATGCCGGCGAGCAACGTTCCCAGCCTGTCGTTCCAGCTATCAGGCAGACCCGAATGAGAAAAGCGCGCCAGCGCTGCGTCGCCGATCCGCTGCAGCAGCGAATGTTCGGTGTTACGTTGCGCTCCAGCTGAACCGCATGCGCACACCAACACCATTCCAGCAAGAATCCGCGGGGACCATGCCTCTCGAGATCGCATCCCTCATGGTGTATCAGAACCCGGCACAGCATGTCTCCCGCGTACCGGGCCGTGAGACGAGGATCATTCCATCCGGAGCGAGCACCGGGCTACATCGTATGGATTTTGAAATACCGCCGCAGATCCGGCGCCATTGTCCACGCCATGGCCGTGACCGCGATGCCTGCGACAACCCACATCAGTGCCTTCATCTTTTTCCTCCTGTACTTGTTGCCAGATGTGTAACGGTTTCACTGACAAGCTTTTCCGCGACCCGCAGAACCATCTTCACGGCTTCGGGCACGGCCGCCGCCACCGCCGGCGAAAGCCCCATACGTCCCTCGGTCTCGTCGCCCAGGTCCTCGGGTTCGCAACCGACAATGTAGATGGCTGCGCGGATTTCGCCAAGCGAACGAGCCGTCGCCAGAACCCGCAAGGGGTCCATGGCATGCGGATCAAGTGGCATGTGGCTCGCCGGCTTCACTTCCTCCGGCTGCAGCAGATAGACGGTGCCCGGTGCGGCGCCCCGCTGAATTGCATCCACCAGCAGCACCGCCCTCCATGGGCATAGCAGCGCGTACGCCAGATCCAGGCCGCGGATTCCGTAATCCCTGACTTCCACCCCCTTTGGGGGCGGACATCCCGCCAGCGCCTGCGCCACTTCGAAGCCGAAGCCGTCGTCCCCGAGAAAAATGTTGCCGATGCAGGCGACGAGAACCTTCTCGTTCATGACGCCTCCGTGCGAAGCGGCTCGATCTCCTCGGGCCTGAAGAAGAAGCGGTGCCCGGCCTGGCGCAGCAGTCCCATGTCGCGGCCGGGATCGTCCTCAAGAACGACGGCCAGCTGAATATTGCCCTCGAGATCCTGCTCGATGGCTTCGATGACAGCAACCTTGCCCTTCATAGCGATGTCCAGAATGTCGGCCTGCTTGTCGGGCCACAGCCGAACCCGGTCGCCACAGCGGAGATCAACGCCGAACACCCGCACCGACTCCAGCGGCGGCTTTTCGTCCTCGAACGGATTCCAGGCCTCGATGCGACCGTGGACCTCGCTGTCCTCAGGCGTGGAGGGACGCAGTCCACGGACTGCGCCGTGGAGCTTCAGGAATTGTTCATCGGGCAAAGTCTCCGTGCGCTGCAGAATTGCTGCGGCACGGTGGTCGCCCTCGCGCATCTCGGCTTTTTCTTCATCCGTCAGCGTGAGCACGCGCAGCGCCAGCATCTCGTCCATCTCCGTGCCGTCGAAAAAGTCTCCGGCGCTCTCCGGAGCGATCTGCGGATGATCGTAGAGAATAATCGGCGAGACGAGCATATGCGCAGCATCGCCGCCCGCCAGAACAGGGAAAACGCCCCGATTCATACAGGCCGCAGCGTCCGCCGCCAGATCCACCGGTGGATCGAGCAGCGAGACGAAAGCGCCCTCTTCAACTTCAAGCAGCAGATGGGCGGACACGAAGGCGCGCGTTTGGGGTGATTTCGCGGAAGCCGGCTCGTGCGCGGAAGCCGGCGTCTCGTTAGAGAAGACCGCCCGCAGTCGCCAGATTCCGTCCCGCAGCAGAACGCAATGCAGGGCAAGGGCGCCGATGAGCGCCTGCGCAGGCGACGCGGTCGTGAATCCCTCAGCAGGCGCGGGCGCCGGGAAGGTGAATGTACGGTCCAGTCCGGCAGCAATATCCGTCAGCGTGATGCGATCCACGGTCTCTGTCTGGATCGCTCCTTCGTTCCACCCCTGCCCAGCGTCGGTTTTACCGGGAAGGAGTTGCAGGAAGCGGACTCGCACACTCAGACGACTACGCGCATTTCCCTGGACCAGGACCTCCGACTGAAAAGAGGCCGATTCCCCCGAAGAGGGCAGTTCTGCAAAGCTGCGAGGATAAAGTGTGCCGAAATTCCAGCGCTGGCGATTCTTGAGTGACGAAGCCCGGTAGGGGTACAGCAGGTATCCCTCGTAGAGAACCGCATCCGCAATCTTTTCCACCGAAGCTGCGTTCATCGCGCCACCTCGCTTGCCTCGCGCAGTTCGTCGCGCTCCGCCTGATCGAGGAGCTGATTCAGCAGCCGGTCCCACCCCGAGATGCCGCGCGCCACACGATAGCGATAGAGGCGATCCATGCACGCCTTCGGCAACCGCAGCCACGCGGCGTCGCCGTAGTGCGCGGCAATGGCCTCCTGCCAGACCCCCACGGGCAAGGAGAAACGCGCTTCACGATCCCACGGAATCTGCGCGATCTGCAGAGCGCCGGCGGCATTCGTGAAGAAGACGGTGCCGCTGAAGACGAGCGAGACATCCACCGACCCGGCTTCCAGTCCGTAGAAATATTTGGTCGCGGCCACATCGAAGTCGAGCGTGCAGGGCAACGACAAATCGACAGTCGTTTGTGCTGTGAAGCCGGCCACGTTCACCGAAAAGCTGGTCCAGACCAGCGGGGTCATGGTCCGCGCCCAGCGCTCGCGCTCGCCAAACAGCTCCAGCAGTCGCGCTTCTTCGGTGGCGCTGTACGAGCGCCCCAACGGCGTGATCCGGGCCTGCCAGTTCAGAGCGATCGATCGAATGGATTCCTGCGGATCGCCATTCGTGACCTCGAGACGCGCAATCACAGCGGGCACTGCGGCCGATGGCATGGCTGCAACATCGGTCGCGCGGAAGGTGAGATCAGGCATAGCGCACCCGCCCTGTCGGGCCGCCTCTCTGGCGCAGTTCGTCAAAAAAGCGCGCGACCGCGCCCCACACGCCAGGACCTCCGGAGAGCCCTCTCCATTGTTGACGGATCAGGCCGGCCAGCCGGTAGCACTCATCCAGCGGCACCAGAAAGTACTGCGGATCGCCGGCAACGCGGTTCACCAGCAGCGCCTCCACTTCGGGCTCCATTGTGGCGAGGATGGTGTGAGCACCCGCCGTCCTCTTCCAACTGTCGAGAGAAATCAGCGATTCCACCACGCCGGCGGGGCTGGGATAGAACGCCGCCATCCCGCCTTCTTCACGGCGGATGAAGAACGCGAGACCGATCGGCAGCATCATTTCCTCCCACTCCGCATCGCTGAAGGCAAAGTCCGCCAGTCGAACCACGCGCTGGGGCAGAAGCGCATACCGCCCGCCCCGCTGGTCGCAGAACAGGAGAGCACAGGCTCTGCAGGCGCAACTCACCTTGCGTGTCTTCTGTTCCAGCAGGTGCGGATGCTCGGCGTCCAATGTCGCTCCGCACAACTCGCACCGCTCCACGGGCGGCTGGCTGCGCGTGAAACGGCGCAGAGCCTCAAGGCCTCCATCGCAGGCCGGATTACTCGCTTCCGATCCGTTCATGCGATCGACCTAGGGAGGCGGCAGATGGGGCATACGTGGGTCGATGGGCTCGCGATTCTTAGCGTTGATGCCCGTCGAGCTGCGCGCGGTCGCGGTCCGGTTCTCGCGCCCGGGTTCGCTCTGCGAACGCACCCATTCCTCCCCTTTATGCGTCCCCGGTGTGTGCGACGGCTTATCCGGTGTCGTGTGCTGACGCGCCATGATTCCTCCATGCTTCAGCTGACCTGTAATGCCACGAGCCCGCTGTGTGTGGGTGCAGCGACCTCTTCCGTGATGATGGAAAGCACCTCGGGAGCGACCCGATAGATCGCCTCTTCGACGGTGCTCTTCATGGTTTGCGCCGACCCTGAACAGTGTCCGCAGGCGCCATGCAGCCGCAGCCGCACAACGCCGTCACGAATGCTGGCCAGCTCCACGTCCCCACCGTGCGATTGAAGATAGGGCCGTGCCTCTTCCAGCGCACTGGCCACGCGCGCCTCCAGCGCCTGAGGATGAATGCCGTGCAGTGAAAGCACCCCCGCCACAAGCTCATCTTCGGCCAGACGGTCGATCGCGTCCTGTCCGCCGGGCTGCTCGACGAGTTCCTGGCAGATGCGTTCCAGAGCGACGCCGTGCAACTCCACCACCGCCTGGAGCAATTCCGAAGCAACGGCGCGCATGGCCGGATCGCCGCTGCTCTCGATGCGCGTGATCAGTTCTTCGATCCGCTCGGTCCGGCGCGAGAATTCCCGCGTCGCCATCTACTTGTACTCCTGCGCGCCGAACATAGGAATATGGCGCGCCTCCAGCAGCTTGGTTTCCCCCTGATACATGTGAACGCCGCAGGGCAGGCAGGGATCGAAGCTGCGGACGGCCCGCATGATATCGATGCCTTTGAACTTGTCCGGAGGATTCTCCTCGAAGATGGGTGTGTTCTGCACAGCGTCCTCGTAGGGGCCTGGAGTTCCATAGATGTCGCGGGGGCTGGCGTTCCACGGCGTTGGGGGATAAGGATGATAGTTCGCGATCTTGCCGTCGCGGATGACTACGTGGTGCGAAAGCACACCGCGGACCGCCTCGTGGAAGCCGCAGCCGATGGCTTCATCAGGAACCTTAAAGTCCGTCCACGTTTTAGTGTGGCCGGCGAGGACCTCTTTCAAAGCCTGCTCGTAGAAGTGATAGGCGCAGGCCGCGGCATAGGCCTGGAAGTAGGTCCGGGCGCGGTCCCGCTCGATAGCGTTGGACCACTTCGGAATCTTCCACTCGAACTCCACTTCCGGTTTGAGAGCCGTCTTCGGCAGGCGAATCTTCACGCTGTGGCCGGTCGCTTCGACATAGCCGATGTTCACCAGGCCGGCCAGCGCGGTTGACCACAGGCGCGCGATCGGGCCACCGCCGGTGTCCAGGGGGAGAAAGTCGCCGGTGCGCTTGTCATGCCAGCGCGGCGACATCACCCAGGTGTATTTGTCGCCGAAGTTCCGCTTTTGCGGACGAGGGAAGGTGCTCTGGTTCCATGGATGGTTCCGGTCCACGGGATTGCCCAGCGGGTCCCGGCTGACAAACGTCTCCGAGCTCTCCCAGGAATCGTAAAACGAGCTGCCGAGGAGAATGCGAATCCCAAGGTTGATGTCCACCAGGCTGTTCGTCACCAGCTCGCCATCGACCACCACCCCGGGCGTCACAAACATCTTGCGGCCCCAGTCTGCCATGTTGCGATACGTGTAGTCGCAGGTATCAGGATCGTTGAAGGATCCCCAGCAGCCGAGCAGAGTGCGGCGGTAACCGACCTTCTCGTAGCCCGGCAGCGCGTCGTAGAAGAAGTCGAACAAGTCGTCGTGGAGGGGAACGACGCGCTTCATGAACTCCGCGTATTTCGCCAAACGCACCGCAAAATCATTGAGCACCTGCACGGTAGCCGGAGTTCCAATACCGCCCGGGTAGAGCGTGGAGGGGTGCACGTGGCGGCCTTCCATCAGGCAGAACATCTCGCGAGTCATCCGGCTCATCTGCAGCGTTTCCCGGTAAAATTCTCCGCTGAACGGGTTGAGCGCCGTCATGATCTCGCCAATGGTTTTGTAACCGTGCTTGTCACCGTTGGGCGCCGAGGCGTGCTGCGCCTTCTCCCATACACCGGGATTGGTTTCTTTGACCATGTTTTCGCAGAAGTCGACTCCGACCAGGTTGTCCTGATAGAGGCAGTGGTCGAACATATACTCAGCCGCCTCCCCCAGGTTGATCAGCCATTCGCCCGTGGCCGGAGGCTTGATGCCGAAAGCCATGTTCTGCGCATAGACCGCGCAGGTGGCATGGTTGTCGCCGCAGATGCCGCAGATGCGGCTGGTGATGAAGTGGGCATCGCGCGGGTCCTTACCCTTCATGAAAACGGAGTAGCCGCGGAAGATCGATGAGGTGCTGTAGCATTCCACCACTTCGCGGTTCTCAAAGTCGATTTTGGTAAAGATGCCCAGGCTGCCCACGATGCGGGTGATCGGATCCCAGTTCATCTCGACCAGATTGCGCCGACCCCGGGAAGCATCGGTTTCAGGAAGAACAGTCGTTGCCATAAATCTCCTTCTCGCGCTGCGGTGATGGCGGCCTAGGAAACCCGCTTGATGAATGTGGGCAAAGTTGAGCGCTGCTGCTGGCTGGAGGTTCCTACCGAGTAATCGCGCTTATATCCCGTCGTGAGATGTTCGCCCCGATGCCGCCATTTCGGCTCCTTGTTCACGGTGTTATTGGTGATCTCGCGCAGGCTGCGAATCATCCTCCCGTAGGCGCCGACCGCCGCCGTGGAAATGCGTGCGCCGGGAGGCTCATCCATAAAGGGCATGAACTTGTCCGGGAATCCCGGCATCGTGCAGCCGATGCAGATGCCGCCCACATTGGGGCAGCCCCCGATGCCCCGCATCCAGCCGCGCTTGGTCACGTTGCAGTTCACCACCGGACCCCAGCAGCCCACCTTCACCAGGCATTTGGGCGAACCGTATTCCAGTGCGAAATCACCCTGCTCGTAGTAGCCGGCGCGGTCGCAGCCTTCGTGGACCGTCTTGCCAAACAGCCATGTGGGACGCAGTTGATCGTCCAGCGGGATCATGGGGGCGAGCCCCGCCACCTGATAGAGGAGGTAGAGCAGAGTCTCGGTGAAGTTATCCGGCTGAACCGGACAACCGGGAATATTCACCACCGGCAGCCCGGCTTTCGATCGCCAGTTCCAGCCCAGATAATCGGCCAGCCCCATGCAGCCCGTCGGATTGCCCGCCATCGCGTGTATGCCGCCGTAGGTCGCGCAGGTTCCGATGGCCACAACCGCCAACGCTTTGGGCGTCAGCCGATCGATCCACTCGCAGGTCGTTATGGGTTGGCCGGTCTGCGGATCGGTTCCCATCGCGGCCCAGTAACCTTCCTTCTTAATTCGCTCGTTGGGGATCGACCCCTCCACTACCAGCACGAACGGATCGAGGCGGCCTGCCTCCGCCTCATAGAAGAACTTCATGAACTCGTCGCCGACTTCCCACGCGAGAACCGGATTGTGCAGATGAACCTTCGGCAGCCCAGGAATCGCACCCAGCAGCACATCTTCGATACTCGGCTGCTCGGCGGCTGTCACGGAGACCGAATCACCATCGCAACTCAGTCCAGCGGTGATCCAGAGGATGTGAACGTCGGAGGGTGGGGATACGACGCTCTGGGACGATCTCGACTCGGAGACCATGCTGCTCCTCCCGTCCTGATTTTTCGGGCGATCCCGGGTTCAGAGACTCATCAGGAGGCGCGGTGCGCCGCACGAGCGGAGCGTCGACGCGCTGATTGGGTTGTGAAGTCGGAAATCCCTCTTTTGCCGGGATGTGCACATTCATGGGCGGGATGCCCGAGGGCTGTGGAAATTCAACGCCCTGGCCAGACAGTCCCGTCAATCGCACCCGCACCGAAATGCCGGGTTCAACTGAATCGCAGGTACGTCGTATACGGCTGATCGCCGAGCGACGTAAAGGGCCGCAGGGTCACCGGACCACTGCCTGCATCAACTTGCCACTGGCGTTCGCTCAGGCGACGCGCAGACAAAAGCTGTTCCCGCGTCACCTGGGGCAATGCATCCCCCTGCTCGCGCTTTGCGGCCATCAGAACCAGCGGCCCGCGCAGCAGAGCCACAGTGTCGGCATGCCGCTCATCGATCGGCTCCAGACGCATCCGCAGCGGCAGGTCCAACTCCACACGGTCGCCGCTCTTCCACTCACGCTGGATCGCGGCAAACCTGCCAGGAACAGCCGGCGCTTTTTGTCGGGCTCCATTCACTGAGATCGAGGCTCCCTCCGCCCACTCCGGAATCCGGAAATACAAGGTGTGTTCGGCAGGACGCGAAGCCGTCAGAGTAAAGGTCAGCGGGCTGTCGAACGGATACTGCCCCTCCTGCGTCAGCGAAAACGCCACACCGCCATCCGTCCAGCGCAGCGTCGAAGGCACATAGAGATTGACGTAAACCGCCTGCGGACCACGGAAGTAGCTGTTGATGCGGTAGTCGGTCGCCACCTGCGGCAGCGTCCCCGAACAGCACGGCCACCGCGCCCCATGATAAACGCGGGCAGCATCGTAGTTGTAGTCCGAGTAGTAGAACGCGTGGCCGTTCTCCTCGAGCGTTTTGGCGCCGAGCACGGTGTTGTACATCATGCGCTCCATGCTGTCGCCGTATCGCGAATCGCGCGTCACCCGCAGCAGATAGCGAGTGATCTTGAAGTGCGCATACGACCCGCACGGCGTCTCAAAGGTGTGGTGCGTATTGGTCAGGCTGGCGTAAACATCATCGCTCTGCGGCGCGCGCAACTGTTCATCCGGTCCCCACCCACCGGTGGCATAGCTCTGCTGCTGCAGCATCGCAAAGGCGTTTTTCGCTGCCTGCAGATGCTTTTCGCTCCCCGCTACCATCCACGCCATCATGGCCGAACTCAGCGAATTCACATAGCTGTAGGCGTGATGCCCGTGCAGCACATTCTCATTTCTCGAGAGGGGATCGAACCAGGTCTTGTCATCCAGATACTGCCGACCAAGATCGTAGTAGCGCCGGCCCGCTCCGCGCTGATACGCAAGAAACAGGTTTTCCGGCATCGTATACGACTCGTCCCACGTCCACGACAGGTCGTCCGCAGGCTTGTCCATGCGCCAGCGAACATCGTGGTCCACGGCATGTCCGGGCAGATGCGGCAGCGCCGTGTTCGTCGTCTGCTCCAGAATCGCCAGCGCCTGCGGGTCCTTTACCCATGTGTGAGAATCCAGCAGCCCCAGCACCAGCTTGTCGTAGGTATACGCCGGAAATCGATTCCGGGTATAGAACTCCGCGGAGATCGTTTGCGCGTAGAGCCGATTCAGTCGCAGTACCTTCTGCCGCGTCGCTTCGTCTCCGGTGATCGCATAGGCGCGGCACAGCGCCGACACCCACTGCCCAAACGTACAGGCGGGAGCAAAGCCGGCATCGAAACTCTTGCGATAGTCGTAGTCCGGATCGTAGTGGTACCAGCCGCCCAGATCCTCACCCGGCGCCGGCATACCCGACATCTGCCGGAACGGCTTCAGCAGGCTGTCATCGCTCAGCGACATCAGGACTGCCTGCGTCTCCCGCAGCTGATTTTCGTGCGCCTCGCTGCTCATCAGCACATCGCCATAGCCGAATTCCGCCAGCGGAGCGGCGCCGTGCAACTCCGCGCCCCAGGCGGGATCGCCGGGCAGACTACGGCCGGCCATGGTAGCCGCCGCCGTGAGGGATGCGGTCCGCAGAAAGCCCCGTCTCGAGAGCGTGTGTTGCTTTGCTATGCCTCACCCCTTGTGCCGTATCGCCCATTCCCGGGGCCGACAACCCATCAATAGTAGCGGTCCTGATTGTATCGGCGCAGCCCAGGCGTTTGAACCGCAGTCCGAAGCAAGGAAAAATCGTGTACCTACGAAGAATTTCGTTGACAACTACGAATTGCTTCGTATACCGTCCTGTTCATGAAGCGAAGACCCGATCTGCTGCCCCGCCCCACTGAAGCCGAGCTGGAACTGCTCGCCGTCCTGTGGGAGAAGGGTCCTGCCACGGTCCGCGATCTCCATGACGAGATCCGCACCCGCCGTGACATTGGCTATACTTCGGTGCTCAAGCTGCTCCAGATCATGGCTGAGAAGGGCCTGGTCGACCGCGAGGAAACCGCCAAAGCCCACATCTATCGCGCTGCAGCCAGCCAGCAGGCCACACAGAATCAGTTGTTGCGTGAAATGAGCGAGCGCTTGTTTGCCGGATCTGCGGCACAACTGGCGCTCCATGCGCTGGCTCTGGAGCCGGTCGGCGATCAGGATCTGGAAGAGCTCCGTACTCTCATCGAGAAGAAGAGGAAGCGTCCATGACAAACCACTGGGAAGCACTGGGCTGGACCCTGGTCCATTTTCTCTGGGAAGGCACCCTCATCGCCCTCGTCTATCGCATCCTGGATGCGGCCCTCGCACATCGCAGCTCCAGCGTCCGATATGCACTGGCCCTGACCGCATTGCTCAGCATGCCGGTCGTTGCGCTCGCCACTCTGGCCTGGGAAGAAGCCAGTCTGGACATGACCGCCACCCATGTCGTCGGCGCGATCCACACTGCGGTTTCCACGGCTCAGACGTTTGAGCCGGCTCTCACCGAAGGAGCTGTCCTTTCACCCCTGCGCGACAGCAATCGCTACATCTCCGCACACCTGATGCCCTGGCTGGACGGCATATGGCTGGCCGGCGTTGTCCTGCTCTCTCTGCGCGCCGTGGGTGGATGGTGGCTCGTACAGCGCATCAGCCGGCGCACCATGGAAGCTGCCCCGCACACACTGCGACTGCGCCTCGACGTCCTGCGGCGCAATATGGGAATCCCCAGATTTGTCGATCTGCGCCTCTCCCGAAGAATCGTGAATCCCCTCACCGCCGGCGTGCTGCGTCCGTGGATTCTGCTTCCGGTCACCGCTCTCACCAGCCTGAGTCCCGAACAGCTCGAGGTCGTTCTCTCGCATGAGCTGGCCCACATTCGCCGCTCCGATTACCTTTGGAACCTGCTGCAGACCGTCGTCGAAACCCTGTTCTTCTTCCATCCCGCGGTTTGGTGGATCAGCCGCCGCGTCCGCGAAGAACGAGAGCTGTGCTGTGACGACATGGCGATGGAATCCTGTGCGGATCCGGCCGTCTATGCGGCTGCGCTGCTGCGCCTCGAAGAAGAGAGGAAGAGCCGGTTGCGGCTGGCGATGGCCCTCGATGGCCACCAGTCGCGCGCCGGGCTGCGGGCCCGCATCCTCCGCATTCTCGGCGAAGCGGACGAGCGCTCGAACCGCGTCCGTCCTGTTTCGCTCGCCGCCATGGCGGTGGGCGCGCTTCTCTTTGTTTGCCCGGTGACGAAGGTCTTTGCCAGCTTCCGTGCGGTCCCAGCCGTCGCGCATTCGGTCGCTCCTGCCGTTCGTACAGCCATGAGTCCCGTGCTGCGCGCCGTCAGGGCCATACCCGCCGCCGCGCAGGAACCGGCTCCGAAGCCCAACGCCGCGGTCCCCGCGAATCCTCCCCAGCCGACCGCCGGCGAGCCCGAACAGAATTCCGAGCCCGATGCCCACTCCAATTACATCGACCAGATGAAAGCAGCTGGCTACGACGTGGATATCGACAAGTACATCGCCATGAAGGTCCAGGGCATCACGCCCGAATATGCCTCTGAGATGGCGAAGGCGATCGGCTCTCATGTCGAGGCCAACAAGCTGATCGCGATGAAAGTCCAGGACATCACCCCCGAGTACCTCTCCCAGATGCGTGCCGCCGGCTACAACGTCGACGCCAACAAATACATCGCCATGAAGGTCCAGGACATCACGCCCGCCTACGCAGCGGAAATGGCGAAGGCCGTTGGCACCCAGCTCAGCGCCGATCGGCTGATCGCCATGAAGGTCCAGGAAATCACTCCGGAATACATGGCGCAGATGCACGCCGCCGGCTACGACGCCACCCCTGACCGATACATCGCGATGAAGGTGCAGGACATCACGCCGGACTACGCGAATGCCATGGCCAAACTCGGCTTTGGCAAGCCCACTGTGGATGAACTGATTGCCATGAAGGTCCAGGGCGTGACACCGGAGTGGGCCGAGAAGCTGCACGCCAGCGGGATCGAAGCCTCGAGCTTTCGCGACCTGATCTCCTACCGCATCTTTCAGGTCTCTCCCGAGTTCATCGCAGGCATGAAGGGCGCCGGCTTTGATGCCATCCCGCCGAACAAGCTGGTTGAGCTGCGCGTGCAGGGCGTAACGCCCGACTTCGCAAAGAGCGTCCGCGCGGAGTTTCCTGACGCAACCGTGAACGACCTGGTGCAGATGCGAATCTTCCACATCGATCAGGCCTTCATCGCATCGGCCCGCCAGCACGGCTTTGCGCCTCTCACCATTCAGCGACTGGTCAAGCTGCGCATCTCCGGCATTCTCGACGACGCCGATACGGCAAAGGAGAACCAGCAATGAAGCTCCGGGCGATTCT
>DASRRO010000211.1:0-31548 GCA_035656855.1 Acidobacteriaceae bacterium
CCTGCTGTTTCTGAGCGGACTGCTCGCGGCGTGGATGCCGGCGCGACGCGCGGCGCGCGTGGATCCGATGGAAGCGTTACGAGCGGAGTAGAGGAGCGGACAGCGGACAGCGATCTCGCTGGCGTGCGCAGCCGGCTGACAACTGAAGAGCGCGCGGATCAACTCGTTTCGGCAGCCAGAACAGGCTCGTGGCGAGGGCGGTAGCCGCGGAGTCCGAAGTAGAGGACGAATACGTAGCAAACAAGCGGAACGAGGAAGGCCACCTGAATATTGGTCGCGTCGGAGATGCGGCCCATGATGGCCGGGCAGACGGCTCCGCCGATAATCGACATGACCAGCAGCGAGGAGCCCTTGTGCGTGACGGGGCCGAGGTGACGAATGCTGAGGGCGAAGATGGTCGGGAACATGATGGAGTGGAAGAAACCCAGCAGAACGATACCGACCAGCGAGGCGGTGCCGCGCGAGGTAAGGACGAGCATGACGGAGACCAGCGATCCAACTGCAAACAGAGCCAGCATGCGGGCCGGGGCGATGCGGCGCATGAGGGCGGATCCTCCGAAGCGGCCGATCATGAAGGCGAGCAGGTGCAGCTTCAGGTAGTTCGCCGCCTGGACATCGGATGTGCCGGGGTGGGCGAACTCCACGAAGCGAATGACAAAGCTGGCGACGCCCACCTGCGCGCCAACATAGAAGAACTGCGCAGCGATGCCTTTGATCAGGTGCGGAAAGTGGAGGACGTGGTGCGCGGCAGGTGTGTCGCCGTCGGCGGCCTCGACAGAGATGCGGGGCAGATGCGCAAGAGCGATGATGCCCGCCATGCCCAGAAAAATGCAGACAATGATGATGTAGGGAAGGCGCACGATGGCGACTTCAGCGGCTGCGGCGTTGGCTCCGTTCGTCAGCTCATGCGTGCGGGCGAGAATCAGGGCGGATCCAAACACAGGCGTGAGAACGGCGCCCAGCGCATTGAAGGACTGCGCGAGGTTCAGACGCTGCTCGGCGGTTTGCGGCGGCCCGAGAAACGTGACGTAGGGGTTCGCGGAGACTTCGAGGAACGACTGGCCGCAGGCCATGATGAAGAGGCCCACGAGAAACGCGAAGTAGACGTGAATATACGCGGCGGGAATAAACAGGAAAGCGCCGGTGGCGCAGATCACGAGGCCGAGGATAATGCCGCGCTGATAGCCCAGGCGCTCGGCGATTTTGCCCGCGGGCCACGCGCCCAGGAAGTATCCGCCAAAGAAGGCGACCTGGACGAAGGACGACTGGAAGTCGGTGAGATGAAACGCGCGGTGCAGATGCGGGATGAGGATGTCATTGAGATTGACGCCGACCGCCCAAAGAAAAAAGAGAGTGGTGACGAGGATGAGCGGCAGGATAAAGCGCGGCTCGGTGAGCGTGGCGCGGCCCGTGCCGGGAGCCGCAGGTGGAAGGCTGACGGGACGGACGTCCATCAGTTCCCTGTCCCGACTGGATTGATGAGCTGGCCCAGGCCTTCCACTTCCGCGAGCATGGTCTCGCCGGGCTGGAGCCAGCGCCGGGGCGTTCGGCCGAGTCCCACGCCGGCGGGCGTTCCGGTGCTGATAATGTCGCCGGTTTCAAGCGGTGTGATCGACGAGATGTACTCGATCAGCTCCGGCACCTTGAAGATCAGCTCGCGCGTGTTGGAGTGCTGCAGCACTTCGCCGCCGATGGAGAGACGAATGTCGAGCGCATGAGGATCGGGGATTTCATCCTCGGTGACGATCGCCGGACCGAACGGGCAGAAGGTGTCGAAGCTCTTGCCGAGGGTCCACTGCGAGGTGGCGAGCTGTACGTCGCGCGCGCTGACGTCGTTGAGAATCGTGAAGCCGAAGACGTGTTCGCGCCAGTTTTCTTTGGCGATGGCGCGTCCGGCTTTGCCGATGACGAGGGCGAACTCGACTTCGTAATCGGGCTGCTGCGTCTGGGCGGGGATGCGGACCGTTTCTTCAGGACCGATGACGGCGGAGGGGAGCTTGAGAAAGATGGTGGGGACTTTCGGGATCTCCATCTTCGATTCGACGGCGTGATCGCGATAGTTGAGGCCGACGCAGAAGATGCGCGGCGGCCGTGGAATGGGGGCCAGCAACCGTACGCCACTGCGGGCGATGCGCGAGGTCTCCGGCATCTCAAGAGCCTGGCGCAGCGCGACGGGACCGACGGCGATGGCGCTGATGGTGTCGGGAACGCCAAGTGGGGCAAGATCGAGGATCTCGTCGCCCACGAGCAAACCGGGACGCGGAGCGCCTTCGGAAAAAAATTCGAAGCAGACCAACTTCATGCGTTTCTCCAGATGCGGCCGTCGGGAAAGCAGTAATCGCGCAGCGTTTCGGGGATGATCTCGGCGCTGTAGCCTGGCTGAGAAGGAAGGCGATAGTGTCCGTTTTCGACGCGGACGGGATCGACAAAGTGCTCGTGCAGGTGGTCAACGAATTCGACAACGCGGTTTTCGAGACTGGCGGAGGCGCGCAGGTAGTCGAAGGCGGCGAGGTGCTGCACGTATTCGCAAAGGCCCACTCCGCCGGCGTGCGGGCAGACGGGGATGCCGAATTTCGCGGCCAGCAGGATGACAGCAAGGTTCTCGTTGACGCCGGCGAGACGGCAGCTGTCGATCTGGCAGACATCCATCGCCTCGGCCTGCATGAACTGCTTGAAGAGGATGCGATTCTGGCAGTGCTCGCCGGTAGCGATGCGGACGCCGGGGACCTCGCGGCGGATGCGCGCGTGACCAAGGACGTCGTCGGGGCTGGTGGGCTCTTCCATCCACCAGGGATTGAAGGGCTCGAGTTCGCGGATGCGCTGGATGGCCTCTTCAACGTCCCACTTCTGGTTGGCGTCCATCATCAGGAAACGGGTGTCGCCGATTTTCGAACGCACCATGGCAGCGCGACGACGATCGTCGGCGGGATCACCACCGACCTTGAGTTTGAAATGCGTGAAGCCGGCGGCGAGAGCTTCGTCGCAAAGGCGCGCAATCTTCTCGTCGCTGAAGCCGAGCCAGCCCGCAGAGGTGGTGTAAGCGGGGAGGCCGTGGGTGCGCAGTACGTCGAGGCGCTCGTCGATGCCGGCGCGCCGCTCTTCGAGCAAGGCGATGGCTTCCTCGCGGGTGAGCGCGTCGGTGATGTAGTGAAAGTCGATGACGCTGGCGATGCGCTCCGGCTCCATCTCGGCCAGCAGCAGCCACAGCGGCTTCTTCTCGACCCGGGCGTAGAGATCCCACACCGCGTTGAGAAGCGCGGCGGTTGCGAGATGGATCACGCCTTTTTCCGGACCGAGCCAGCGGAACTGGGTATCGCCGGTGAGCTCGCGGCTGAAGGCGCAGAAGTCGTCGGTGATGGAGGAAAGTGTGCGGCCATGGACGCAGCGCGACAGATAGCGCAGCGCCTCGCAGCAAATCTCTGTGCCGCGGCCCAGGGTGAAGGTGAGGCCGAAGCCGCGCAGGTCCTGGTTCGTCTCGAGGATGCAGTAGGCGGCGGAGTAGTCGGGATCTTTATTGACGGCGTCGGAGCCGATGCTTTCGCGTGAAGTGGGAAAGCGCAGATCGATGACGCGGACGCCGGTGATACGCAGGTCACTCAACGGGAACGGTTCTCCTCCGAGGATCAGAATAGCTGGTAAGAGAGCGAGATGGATGACGCCGCCGTCGCCGGGAGACTAACATGACTGCTTTGGCGCGCCTCTTCAGCGTTTTCGCGAGCGCGCCGGCAAAGGCGGGAATTCGATGACGGGCACAGCAGCAGCAGGTGAAAAACTGAACGGCCGGAGGGCCGTGATTACCGGGGGCGCCAGCGGGATTGGTCTCGCGATCGCGAAGGCCTTTGCGCGCGAGGGCGCGCCGGTGCATATTCTCGATCTGAACGAGGCGGGCGCGCGGGCAGCGGCAGACGCGATTCGGGAAGCAGGCGGAACGGCCGAGGCTCACGCGTGCGATGTGTCCGACGCGGCGAGCGTGCGCGCGACGTTCGACCCAATATTTGCGCGCGGGCCGGTGCGCATCCTGGTCAATAACGCCGGCGTGGCGCATGTGGGAACGGTGGCGTCGACAAATGAAGAGGACTTCGACCGGCTCATGCGGATCAACGTGCGCAGCGTGTACCTGTGCACGCAGGCCGTGGTGGAACGGATGAAGGCTCAGGGTGGCGGCGTCATTCTGAATATGGCGTCGATTGCGGCCTTCGCGGGGCTGCCGGACCGGTTCGCCTACTCGACCACGAAGGGCGCGGTGCTGGCAATGACCTTCTCTGTGGCACGCGACTACCTGAAGGACAACATCCGCTGCAATGCCATTTCGCCGGCGCGGGTGCACACGCCCTTTGTGGATGGCTTTGTCGCGAAGAATTATCCCGGGCGCGAAAAGGAAATGATGGAAGTGCTGGGGCAGGCGCAACCCATCGGGCGCATGGCGGAGCCGGAAGAGGTCGCGAACCTGGCGGTGTGGCTGTGCTCGGATGAAGCCAGCTTCATCACCGGCGGAAATTATCCGCTCGACGGCGGATTTGTGAACCTGCGCGGCTGAGGCGAGATGCGTGCGCCCCTCAGCGCGCGCGGGGAAAAATCTTCTTTAGTTCGTGCGGGGGGACTACCTCGAGCTGGGCGTAGGTGCAGTCGCTGGGCTTCTTGTCGTCGCGCCAGCGGCGGAAGTGGGCCATGTGGCGGAAGCGGCCGTTCTGCATATGCTCGTAGGCCACTTCAACCACCAGCTCCGGACGCAGCGGCTCCCAGGAAAGATCTTTGCCCTGGCTCCAGCGGCTCTGGCCGCCGGGCATGCGGTGGGCGCCGTCGCCGGAGTCCGTGTCGGGATCGGCCCAGCTTTTCCAGGGATGATGCGGGAGGGCATTTTTTCGCCAGGGTTCCAGGAACGTGACCAGTTCGCGGCGCTTTTCAGCGGTGAAGCTGGCACAGACGCCCACATGCTGCAGCGCGCCCGCATTGTCGTAGAGGCCGAGCAGGAGTGAACCAATCGCCTTGCCATGGCTGGCCTTGTACCAACGAAAACCAGCAACAACGCAGTCGCATTCGCGCTCGTGCTTGATCTTGAGCATGACGCGTTTGTCCGGCTGGTAGACGCCGGCCAGCGGCTTGGCCACCACGCCATCGAGCCCGGCGCCTTCGAAACGGCGAAACCAGTCAAGGGCAACGTTGCGGTCGAGGGTGGCAGGCGTCAGGTGGAGCGGCTCCCGGGCAGCCGCGAGCAGCTTTTCCAACTGAGTCCGGCGCTTTTCAAACGGCTCCTGGCGCAGATCGGTTTTGCCTTCGCAGAGCAAGTCAAAAAATACGATCGATGCCGGGGTTTGCCCGGCGAGCAGTCGCACGCGCGAAGCCGCGGGATGAATCCGCAACTGCAGCGCATCGAAGTCGAGGCGGCCATCGCGAGCGATTACGATTTCGCCATCCAGCACGCAGCGGACGGGCAGCTGCTCGCGCAGGGGATCGAACAACTCCGGGAAGTAGCGGTTCAGCGATTTTTCATCGCGGCTCTGCAGCAGGATCTCGTTGCCATCGCGGAAGACCAGAGTGCGAAAGCCGTCCCACTTCGGCTCGAAGAGAAAAGCGCCTGCGGGCGGCATCTCCTCCACGCGTTTGGCGAGCATGGGCAGAACCGGCGGTGAGACGGGCAGATTCATAGCAGGACTCGCGCGACGCCCTGGGGAGCGCCGCACCCAGGAATAAGGATGCACCAGTACCAGCGCGGGTTATTGCAGCGTCAACGCAAAGTCGATAAGGGCCGCGGCGCTCAAACGGAGGGAATCATTTTCACCTCGGACTGCGCCCGTGGAATCCAGATGGAAAAGACTGTACCACTGCGGCCGGGGCCGGTGCGGCTGCGCAGGCGCATGGAGGCATGGTGCTTGTTCAGAATCTCGCGGCTCACCCAAAGACCGAGGCCGGTACCGCTGTCGCCCCTGGTGGTGAAGAACGGCTCGAAGAGGCGCTCCTGGGTCGCGTGGGAAATCCCATGGCCGGTATCGGCAATGGTGATGCGAACGCCCGGCCTGCCCGTACGCCAGTGGGACTGGGAGCGCGTTCTCAGGATCAGGGTGCCGGACTCGCGGGTGGCGTCAAAGGCATTGCCGATGAGGTTCGCAAACACCTGGCGCAGCTCCGACCCGAAGCACCACACCCGGGCTGAGTCACGATACTCGCGGCGGAGAGTGATGCCGGAATGGCGAAGCCGCGCTTCATAGATGGCCAGCGCCGTATCCAGCAGATCGGAAATCTTTTCCTCGGCGGCGACATTGCCCTGGCGGTTAAAACGAAGCGTGTGGGTGACGATGTGGGAGACGCGGGCCAGCTCCGCCTGCGCGGTTTGGCAATACATCTTCGCCGCTTCGCTGGTCGCAGCCTGTTCTGTCAGATAAAGCAGATTGGTCACCGACTCGAGGGGGTTATTGATCTCGTGGGAGATGGTGGCGGCCAGCCGGCCCACCACAGCCAGCTTTTCGGCGCGGATCAGCGCCGCCTCCACGCGCTGCCGCGCATCGTGCATCTGCCTCAGCTGGGTAACGTCCTGGGTGACGCCATCGAAGCGAACCGGCGTGCCGTTTGCGTCATAGGCGGTGCGCCCGATTGCGTGAATCCACTTGCAGCGCCCGTCGGGAGCCATGGTGCGGTACTCCACGTCGTATCCGGTGTGCTGGCGGATTGACGTCTCGATGGCCTCGCGCGTGCGCTCCCGGTCATCCGGATGCAGGCGGTCGTAGAAGAGCCGAATATCCACATTCGCGTCCGGCGGCAGCCAGAAATGCTCCTTCACGCGAACATCCCAGCTGAGCTGGTCGAACGGGAGATCGCAGAACCAGTAGCCGATCTGAGCAGCGTCGGTGGCAAACTCGAAGCGGTCGCGTTGTTCCTTCAACGCCGTGTCGGTGTGGACGCGATGGGTCAGATCGACGCCGAATACCAGGATGCCGGAGATGCTGCCGTCGGCCTCGCGCAGCGGCTGATACAGAAAATCGACGTAGCGTTCCTCCCGGGGAAGACCGTCCGCTTCCTCCAGCGTGAAGCGCAGCCCTTGTCCCACAAAGGGCTCGCCGGTACGGAAAACGCGGTCCAGCAAATCGACATAGCCCTGCTCGACGATCTCCGGCATGGCGTGGCGGACCGGCTTGCCCACTACTTCGCGACCTCCGATGAGGCGCAGGTACATGGGATTGACCAGATCGAAGACGTGCTCCGGACCTTTGAGCAGAGCAAAAAAGGCGGGGGCCTGCTGAAAGGCAGCGAGCAGACGCTGCCGCTCCGACTGCAGAGCCCGTTCGGTCCCGACCCGGTTGGTCGTATCCACAAAGCTGATGAGGACACCACGAATGGCGCCTTCCCCATCACAGGCTGGGCTGTAGCTATACGTGAACCATGTGTCCCGCAACCGGCCCTCGCGATAGGTCGGGACGTGCTGGTCTTCTTTCCAGCAGGCTTCCCCGCGAAGTGCGGCTTCAATCTGGGGTCCGGAGATCGGCCATGCCTCGCGCCAGACAACCTCGCCAGGCTCGCCGAGTGCCGCCGGGTGCTTCGCGGTGCCGAGGACCGGGATAACGGCGTCGTTGTAAATGTGGATCAACCCGGGTCCCCACATCAGGATCATGGGCAGCCGCGTGCCTAACAGGGTGTTCACCAGAACCACCAGGGCCTCGGGCCAGGCCGCGAGGGGACCCAGTTGTGTTCGGGCCCAGTCATGAGTCCGGATGCGCTCGGCCATTTCGCCGGCCCCGCAGATGCGGAGACGTGCCGACGAAGATGCAGGCGGGTCGCCGGCAGAGCGATCGATTCTGGATTGGGGCGCCACGGTTCTAAGTTCAGATGCCATGGAAAGCGGGAAAGGCAACGCCGACACGCGCAGGTACTGCGCGAAGAATGGGAGAGCCTGGGCGGACCCCGGATCGTCCGGACCCGACAACCTTCAGTCGGCGCGGCAACCGAGAGGGGGCAGAATATCAGATTTTTGGGGACGCAAGCGCACCTGTGCCTGGGCGGAGACTTTGCGCGATAAGCTGGCGGATCTGCAGCTGGTCGGCAGCTGAGCGCGGGATTTCGGCGCACGATTCCCTCTTCGCAAACAACAAGCCCCGGCCGCAGCCGGGGCTTGTTTTGGGACGCGCGCAATTACATCTGCGCGTATTCCGCTTCTTCCTCGTCGAGTCCATGGCGCCGCAGCAGCGTGGGCAGGTTTTGCGAGAACGCCGAGCGCGGCATCACCATGTCGCAGCCGGCTTCCAGAGCCTTGGCCTTCAGGTCACCCTGCAGGTGCGAGAGGAAGCCGATAACCGAAGTGCTCTTCTTGAGCTTCGACTTGATCTTCGGGATCAGCGTCATTGGCTTGGCAGCCGCGTTGTTCAGATCGAACACGATCAGCGAGGGCCTGTCGTCTTCCGCCGCCTCGAAGATGCGGGCCACGGTCTCCGGATCGTTCTTCACAAAGGCGACTTTGATGCCGAGCTTGCGCGCCGACTCATTGATCTTCGCGAAGAAAAACAGGTCTTCGATGAAGAGGAGGATGCGCACCGGAGCGTCCTCACGGACGGGCGGCGGAGGCGGCTCCCATGGGGCGGCGTTTTCCGCATAATGGCCGTTGCCGTTGACGTTGCCATTCCGAAACTCGATGGTGGACGGCGGACCGTCAGCGACGTTGCCGTTGACGGTACGGTAGCTGTGGTCCATGGGACCGACGAAGACGCGCTCGCGCCGCTGCTTGTTGCGGCGCCGGCCGCCTCCGCCTCCACCCTGCTGGCCGTTGCCATTGTTTTTGAAGAAACGGGTCTGGCTCGAAGGCTGCGGCTTGGGCGGCTTCGGCTTGTGTGCCTGCGGCTGAGGCTGGGTCTGCTGATTCTGGGCCGGCTGCGGACTCTGTCCGCTGGCCTGCGCGCCTCCACCGCGCTTGTTCTTGCGCCTGCGCCGGCGACGGCGGTGTCCGCCCGGTCCTTCGGACTGTCCGGGATGGGAGGCTTGTGCCTGGGCCGGGTATTCGGCCGGCGGCTGAGGCTGGTTCTGCTCTGTTGTCATGCGTGCACTTCCTGGTGCGATGATCCTGGGGGTTCGGGTTCCTGTTTCCTCATCGGTCCTGCCGGGTCAGCCTGCGGCCCTTGCGGAAAAGGTAGCGACTGGCCGGTTTTTCAGGAATCGGGAACGTAATATTCGTCAGCTCCGGAACCAACGTGCGGGGTGCGACCCGACGCACGGGTCCGGAAAGGATTGGGTGCGGTGCGAGAATGTGCTGGGCTCCTCGCCTGCTGAGGGGTGGCCGCCCGGGCCACCCAAAGAAGCAGGGGGAACGCAACCGAATGCCGCGCCGATCAACGGAACGTACTTGAGTTGCCGTCTAATTCTGGTTCAACCTTCACAACCGGGGGTTTCTGCTCTGACGGCGGACGCAGCGGCGAGAGCAACTCCCGGGGATGATACCTGACTCTCGAGAATCGCGGCGAGCCTCGCGCAATCACCAGCGTGGCATCAGCCGCTCGTTAGGTAAAGATCATACTACTCCCGGACTTCGGGCCTGACAAGTATTTTGATGCGGGTACTTTGGACACCGATGTAACCCGGTTACCCTTTTTCCCTTTCCTTCCGGCTGAACAGAAAAGCCATCCGACAGCCGGATGGCCTTCCCATGTGACGGCCAGTCACTGGCCTCCCTGAAGTGCCCTTCATCCAAATCGAGCTTGACGGATCAGGACGGTGTTTCATTCCGGCCGGGGCAGAATCTTTAAAGATTAAGCTCTCGTCGACCGGAATCTTTTTTGTCTCGCATTCCCCCGTTTCCGAGGCATATGCGTCGCTGGCGGTGGCGTAAAGTGCAATTCTCATGCCGTTTGGATTTGCGAGTGGAATCAATCGGTTAACCGCCTTCCGAGAGCCCCGGCGATTCTGATTACCGTAGAACGCAACCCCGTCAGTCCACAAATTCATAACCATCGAGTCGCTGTCATCGCTGGCAACGAGGGCAGAAGTGGGTGCTTCGCCCCCCCAGCACGATCCGGCGGATCGGCGTGCCGCAGACCCGGCACGGCTGCCCTTCTCGCCCGTAGACCCGGTGCTGGATCTGGAAGAATCCCTCGGAGCCATCCGCATCCACATAGTCGGAGATCGAGGATCCCCCGGCCTGGATCGCCCGCCGCAGGACCGCCCGCAGCGCGGCATGCAGCCGAGCAAGCTCCTCCCGGGTCAACCGGCCGGCCCGGCGCGTCGGCCGGATCCGGGCGCGAAACAGGCTCTCGTCCGCATAGATATTGCCTACCCCATGCAGCAGCGACTGGTTCAGCAAAGCAGCCTTAATGGCGAGCTTGCGCCCCCGGAACAGAGTGGCAAACTCGGCAGACGGGATCGTCAGCGGCTCGCGCCCGGGTCCGGTGAACTCGCCGCCCTCGACAGGGTGCAGAGCGAGCCGGCCAAAGCGCCGCGGATCGACAAAGCGAAGCTCCCGGCCGGAAGCGAGCTGCAGAATCGCATGCGTGTGGGGCGGCACCGGCTCCCCGGCTGCACAGACCAGCAACCGCCCGGTCATGCCCAAATGCACAATCCACTGCGTCGCGATCTTCCGGCTCGCCTTCAGCGCCAGATTGAAAACGATGTGCTTGCCCACGCGAGCCACGCGCGCGATGCGCAGCCCCGCAAGAGCGGCTTCCATCTCGACAGGCGGCGTTTTGAATGGCTCCTTGTAGCCGCTGAACCACACAGAGACGATGTTGTCGCCATGAATGCGGCGATGAACGCCATTCGCGATGGTTTCGACTTCGGGGAGTTCCGGCATGGGCTCACCCGAGTGTAACCAGCACCCGCCGGGGAGGGAAGGTCCGTGCGCGCCAACGCGCTTCGCGCAGCCGCCTGTCCGCTCCTGCGCTCCCCTGCTTGACGCTTTCTGCCGCCGGCTGGATAGTGGTAGCTTCCTTCCCTGAAGAGTGAGCACGGAGAGTGACCATGCGGCGTGTTGCAGCCATTGCAGCTTTGGGCGTGATTCTGAGTGGAGCGGGCATAGCCCAGGAAACAAGCCAGCCCGCGTCCCGTGTGCCGGCGGCGCTGAAGCCTTACGTCAAAATCGACGCGCCGGTCCTCGTGCTGCAGCATGTTCGCGTGATCGACGGCACCGGAGCGCCCGCTCGCGACGACCAGGAGATCATCATCGAGAACGGACGAATCGACTTTGTCGGCCTGCAGTATGCTGCACCGCCCCCGCCGTCGGGCGCTCCGATCCTGGACCTGACGGGCAAGACCGTCTTTCCCGGCCTGGTCGGCATGCACGAGCACCTTTTCTACCCGCTGCCCGACGGTGGCCCCGGCCTGCTGCCCCTCTATGGTGAGATGGCCGACAGCGCGCCGCGCCTCTACCTGGCCGCAGGCGTCACCGCAGCGCGAACCGCCGGCAGTCTGGAGCCGTACACCGACATCTCCATCAAGCAGGCCATCGACGCCGGCCAGATGCCGGGTCCGAAGCTCTTTCTCACCGGTCCTTATCTGGAAGGCGCACCCGCCATCGGCCCCCAGCTCCACACCCTCACCGGTCCCGACGATGCGGCGCGGCTGGTGGATTACTGGTCGGCCGAAGGCATGACCTCCTTCAAGGCTTATATGCACATCACGCCGGCCGAGTTGAAAGCGGCCATCGACCGGGCCCACGCGCACGGGCTCAAAGTGACCGGCCACCTGTGCGCCGTGGGTTATCAGGAGGCGGCCTCGCTCGGCATCGATAACCTGGAGCACGGCCTTGCGGTGGATACAGAGTTCTACTCGCAGAAGAAAGAGGGCGTGTGCCCGGGCCAGCGTCCCCCGCAGATGGAGCTGGCGAAGATGGATGTGGAGGGAGCCAAAATCCAGGACACGATTCGCGATCTGATCGCGCACCACGTAGCGGTTACGTCCACGCTGGCCATCTTCGAGAGTTTTGTGCCGAATCGCCCGCCGATGAGCGAAGAAATGCGCGCCCGCACCGCGCTGCTGCCGGATGCCTGGGGAAGCTACGTCACCACCCGCGCCGGCATTGCCGAGCACGCCGACGCCACCGTGTGGACGCGACTGCTCACCATGGAAATGCAGTTCGAGCGTGATTTCGCCAAGCAGGGCGGCGTGCTGATGGCCGGCTGCGATCCCACCGGCTATGGCGGCGTCCTGCCGGGCTTCGGCGATCAGCGCAACCTGGAGCTGCTGGTGGAGGCGGGCTTCACCCCGGAAGAGGCCATCCACATCGCAACCCAGAATGGAGCGAAGTGGCTCGGCCAGGCCGGTCAGTTAGGCACGATCGCTCCCGCCCGGGCGGCGGATCTGGTGGTCGTCGACGGCAACCCGGCTCAGCACATCGCGGACGTGGAGAAGGTGGAAACCGTCTTCAAGGACGGAATCGGCTACGATCCGCAGAAGCTGCTCAACTCCGTGCGCGGGCTGACGGGCCTGCGATGAAGCCCTGAATCAGTCGGCCTCGCTGGAGGGCAGAACCCAGCGGCGCCGGGGATTATCGCTCTCGTTACCTCTTGCGCACTGCGCCAGCTAGTGATACGAAAGGGACTCCCCCAAAAACAGGAAAGAGAGGACAGCCCTATGGGACACGGACTGATTGCCTGGATCATTATCGGCCTCATCGCAGGATGGCTCACCGGCAAGCTGATGAAAGGCTCCGGGTTCGGCTTTCTGATGGACATGGTCGTCGGCCTGATCGGCGCCCTGATCGGCGGATTCATCTCCGCCCACCTGGGCCTTGGCGGCGTAGGCCAGCACGGTTTGCTCATGAGCATCCTGATCGCTGTGTTGGGCGCCGTGATTCTCACATGGATCGTGCGGATGATCACCGGGAATCGCAGAGCGAACCTCTGACGGCTGCGCTCCGACGGTCGTCAGCCGAAAGGTGCCGGGCGAATCGCTGAAGGCTCGCCTCAGGCGGACTGCCGTCGGGGCCCGTCGTCAAGCCGCTCTTCAAGAACCACGTCTACAGAATCGCCGGCATCCTTGCCGATCGATTCCAGAATGGCGGCCTTCACCGGCAGCTTGTGCTGTCCGTCGCCCAGCGCCATAAAGGAGCTGCGAAACGGCACGCCGTCGATGGTGCCGCGCACCTTCACCAGCCCGCGCGTGCCAAAGAACGCTGCGGACTCCGGCCAGATCACATACGTCCAGCCGCCTTTGGCGCCGCTCTTTTGCAGCTCTGCGGTAAATGCCTGATGCAGCTTCATACGGGGCCCTCTGAGAATATCGGATCTACTGCAGCATCGAGATCGCCACGCTGGTCATTGCCGTCACCCCGGTGCGCAGCGTAGGTTCCGGCAGTGGCTCGAAGCGGCTGGTGTGCGGTCCGGGCAGCTCCTTGCCCTCTGCCTTTGCCGCTGCGAACTTCACCGGGTCCATTGCTCCCAGGATGAAATACGTCAGCGGAATCTCGTGATTCGGCAGCGCAAAAACGCCTACATCTTCGCTGGCCATACCCCGCGGCACGTCGAAGACCTTGTCCGCGCCCAGCGTCTTCACCAGCGTGGCTTTCACTTCTTCAGTCTGCTTCGGATCGTTGTACAGCACCGGCGTCGACTCATTCTCCAATACGGTCACGGTCGCCGCCTTGTCGGGCGGCAGCCCCGCTGAGGTGGTAATGCCGGCCGCCATCTGCTTGAGCCCCTGAATTACCGTGTCGCGGCTCTTGTCGCTGAAGGAGCGCGTCGTCAGCTCCAGCTTCACCTGGTCCGGAATAATGTTCCGCTTGGTGCCGCCTTCGATGTGCCCCACCGTGACCACCGTCGGATCCTGCGGATCCTCCTCGCGGCTCACAATCGTCTGGATCTGCGTGATGTAGAGCGCTGCCAGCGTCACCGGATCGCGCCCCGCCTGCGGATACGCGCCATGGCCACCGATTCCGTGAATCACCACATCGATCGAAGTGGAACTGGACGCAGACGGCCCGCTCCGCACACCCACCGTCCCGGCCGCCAAACCGTTCGTATCGTGCAGGCCGATGATGCGGTCGGGCCGTCCGAAGCGCTCATACAGATGATCCGCCAGCATCGCCTTCGCCCCGTCAATCGTCTCCTCCGACGGCTGGCCCACCAGCATGAGCGTGCCGTGCCACTGCGATTTCATCGCCACCATGGCCCGCGCCGTGCCAATCAGCACCGTGGTGTGCACATCGTGCCCGCACGCGTGCATCACCCCCACCATCTGCCCCTGCAGGTCCTTCATCTGCACGTGGCTCGCATAAGGCACGCCCGTCTGCTCCACGATCGGCAGCGCGTCCATGTCGGCGCGAATCATCAGCGTCGGCCCGGCGCCATTTTTCAGGATGCCGACCACACCGTATGCCTGCGAGCCGTCCGGGTACCGGCCGACCCGCTCGGTCACCGTGTAGCCTGCCGCTCGCAGAGCCGCCGCCACAATCCCCGAGGTGCGCGCTTCGAAGTGGGACAGCTCCGGATGCTCGTGGATGTCCTTATAGGTATTCACCAGCGAGGGAATCTCGGAATTCACAAATGAGGGAACATTTTGCGCGGCTGCCGCCGCAAACGCGAAACAGACCACTCCTGCAGCAAGAAAAGGTCGCACGGGCTCTCCTGAGAACCAAAGAATGCGGGCAGTATACGCGAGGCCCTTGCGCACCGGCCGTCGGAATCCCGCGACAGTCGAAGAGATCGTGCCGCCGCGGCGGAGACGCAGCCCAGTCGTTAGCCCTCACCGCAGGCCGCAGACTCGGCTGCCCCTGTGCTCAGTGAATCCGCGCCCGCTGATTCAGGCGCGAGCTTCTTGCGGTCGCTGGGCCGCCGGTGCACCGGCTTCGGCCGAGCCCTCCCGATAGACGGCCGCGCCGGCCGCGGTACCCACGACCAACTCAATCAGAGCGCCGGCCGTCGTGTAGAGAGTGAGGTGATTGTTGAACAGACCCGTTGCCCACATGATGGACGCATTCGGCAGCAGCGAGGTAGCCACCCACATCGCTATACCTGCACAAATTGCGGTGCGCAGACCCGCGCCAAAGCGCGGCCGGACCGCCGCATAAAACCAAACCGCCAGCAGGCCCAGCGCCATGCCGATCACGTTGAACCACACCAGCTGGCTGGTGGTGAATGCAGGGCGGCCCAGCCGGGCCATATCGTGAGCCCAGCGCGGCGCCAGAATCACGCCGTCTACCAGATAGCTCATGAAATCGATTCCAATACCCGCAACGATCCCGCCGAGGATCCAGCGACCGATGTTGATCTTGCCCATACTGCCTCCTTGGGGGATGACGCAGTGTACGCGTGCCGTTGACCCGATTCAAAGGAAATCTGGAGTCTCTCTGAACCGGCGCCCAGGGGCGAAGAAGAATCGAACATCCGCGGTAGAATAGGCAGATGTTGTCCCCGGTGACCCCAGTCCCGGAGAACCTTCCGGACCTGCCCATTCCCGAAAGTCTCGCCTGGGCGCATCCGCTCGTCCAGGAGTGGTTCGTGCGCCGGTTCGGCACGCCCACCGAGCCGCAGGAAGCCGGCTGGCCGGTGATTTTGCAACAGCAGCCCGTACTCATTTCCGCGCCCACCGGTTCCGGTAAGACCCTCGCCGCGTTTCTCATCTGCATCGACGGGCTCATTCGCAAGGCGCTCGACGGCCGCCTCGGCTGCCAGACCGAAGTGGTCTACGTCTCTCCCCTGAAGGCCCTCTCCAACGACGTGCAGAAGAACCTCGAAACGCCGCTGCGCGAAATTCAGGAGCTGGCCCTGCAGCGCGGCTATCTTTGCCCGCCGGTGCGCGCGGCCGTGCGAACCGGCGACACGCCCGCGGCCGAGCGCCGCTCCATGCTCAGGACGCCGCCGCATATTCTGGTCACTACGCCGGAGTCGCTGTACATCCTGCTCACCGCGCACCAGAGCCGCGAAAACCTGCGCCGGGTGCACACGGTCATCGTGGACGAGATCCACGCCATGGCCGACGACAAGCGCGGTTCCCACCTGGCACTGAGTCTGGAGCGGCTCGATGCATTGGTCACCAGCGAAAATGCTCTGTTGGCGGGCGCGAGCCTGCTTTCGTATCCGAAACCGTTACGCATCGGCCTCTCCGCGACGCAGAATCCCATCGAGCTGGTTGCGCAGTTCCTCGGCGGCACCCGTGGCGACGAGGTCCACATCGTTCAGGCCGGGCAGCGCCGTCAGCTCGACCTCGGCATTGAGGTCCCGACCGACGAGCTGGGCTCGGTCGCCACCATGGCCATTTGGGAGAGCGTCTACAACCGCCTCACCGAGCTGACCCTCGAACATCGCTCGACGCTGGTCTTCGTCAACACCCGCAAAATGGCCGAACGGCTGGCCTTCGCGCTGGGCGAGCGCCTCGGCAAGGAGAACGTCGCCTGCCACCACGGCAGCCTCTCCCGCAAGCTGCGCCTCGACGCCGAGCATCGGCTGAAGAACGGCGAGATTCGCGTGCTCATCGCCACGGCTTCTCTGGAACTCGGCATCGACATCGGTACCGTCGATCTGGTCTGCCAGATTCAGTCGCCCCGCTCCATTTCCGTCGGCGTGCAGCGCGTGGGCCGTGCCGGTCACTGGCGTGGCGCCATCCCCAAAGGCCGCTTCTTCGCGGTCACCCGCGACGATTTGATGGAGCAGGCCGCGCTGGTCCGCGCCATGCGCTCCGGCGTCCTCGATCGCCTCGAGATTCCGCCGCAGCCCTTCGACGTCCTGCTGCAGCAGATCGTCGCTGCCTGCTCCGCCGAGCCGTGGGAAGAGCGCGTCCTTTGGGAGGTCCTCCGCCGCGCGCACCCCTATCGCGATCTCTCCTGGGAGAGCTTCGACCAGGCCCTGGGCCTGCTCACGGATGGCATCGAATCCAGCCGCGGACGCTACGGCGCTTATCTGCTGCGCGACCGCGTGCAGGGACGCATCCAGGGCCGGCGCGGCGCCCGCACCACCGCCATCACCAACGGCGGCGCTATCCCCGATGCAGCCGTCTTCCCTGTCATCCTGCAGCCGGAAGGCGTGCAGATCGCCACCCTCGACGAGCATTTCGCGGTGGATTCTTCGCCGGGCGACGTCGTCCAGCTCGGCAACTCCAGCTGGCGCATCCAGCGCATTGAGACCGCCGGCCGCGTCCTTGTCGAAGACGCACACGGCGCGCCGCCCACGCTTCCCTTCTGGTTCGGCGAAGCCCCGCAGCGCACCCGCGAGCTTTCGGAATTCGTCGCAGAGCTACGAGAGGAGATCGATCGCCGCACTCGCAATGCACTCCCCGGATACGTCAGTCAGGCCATGCCCGAAATCGCCGGGGCAGCAGCCTTTCTGAAGCAGGAGTGCGGCCTCGACGATGCCGGTGCAGAACAGCTCATCGGCTATGTGGTCGCGGGCCGCGCCGTGCTCGGCGTTGTGCCCTCTGTCACCACCATTGTTGCAGAACGCTTCTTCGACGAGGGCGGCGGCATGCAGCTCATCCTGCACGCGCCGTTCGGCGGCCGCATCAACAAGGCCTGGGGCCTCGCGCTGCGCAAACGCTTCTGCCGAGGCTTCAATTTCGAGCTGCAGGCTGCTGCCACCGACAACGGACTGAACATCTGTCTCGCCGAGCAGCACAGTTTTCCCCTGAGCGACGTCTTCCATTTCCTGACCACAGAAACCGTGACCGAGCTGCTGGAGCAGGCCTCGCTCGCCTCGCCCATCTTCAAGACGCGCTGGCGCTGGGACGCCGGCCGCAGTTTGCAACTGTTGCGGTTTCAAAAGGGAAAGAAGGTCCCGCCACAGATTCAGCGCATGCGCAGCGACGATCTTCTCGCCAGCGTCTTCCCCCAGGCGGCCGCCTGCTTTGAAAACATCGAGGGCGATATTCAGATACCGGACCATCCCCTGGTCCAGGAAGTCATGCGCGACGTCCTGCAGGAGGCTATGGACCTGGAAGGCCTGAAGGCCGTCCTCGAGGCGATGCACTCCGGCCAGATCCGCTGCGTCGCCGTTGACACCACGACTCCCTCCGCCTTCGCCCATGAGCTCATCAACGCAAACCCCTACGCCTTTCTCGACGATGCCGGCCTCGAGGAGCGGCGCGCGCGGGCGGTCCAGTTGCGGGGCGTTCTGCCGGATTCCGTGCTCGGCGAGGCCGGCCGCCTCTCGCCCCAGGCCATCGCCGAAGTGCGTGCGGAGATTTGGCCTGACATTCGCGACGAACACGAGCTGCATGACCTCCTCTGCGCCCTGGTCGTCGTTCCCACAGCGGTTCTGGATCAACCGGGAGCCCGGGACTGGCCGATTTTCCTGTCGCGTCTGGAGAGAGACCGACGCGCTACCCTCGCCCGCGTCGCTGGACAGGAATATTACGTCGCAGCCGAACGGACTGAATGGTTTAGCAAGTTGCGGCCCACTGTGGAATTCGCTGTGGAAATGTGCAAAATGGGTGCGGAATTGCCCGATCCCGGTGACATTCTTCGCAAAACGTGCCAAGGCTGGTTACAAATCACCGGGCCGACCACTTCGGCCGCCTTTGCCGCGCGTCTCGGCCTCAAACCGGCCGCGGTCTGGGCCCAGATGGTCCGCCTCGAATCGACAGGAACGATCCTGCGCGGCGTCTTCGAAGACCATCCCGGCCAATCTGAACTCCCCGACGTCGAGGTGGAGTGGTGCGAGCGCCGCATCCTGCAGCGAATCCACAAACGGACGCTCAACGCCCTGCGCCAGCAGATTGAGCCCGTTACCCCCGCCGTCTACATGCGCTTCCTCCTCGACTGGCAGCACCTTGGCGACCGCCGGCAGCTCAGCGGCGAGCAGGGGCTCCTCGAAGCCATCCGCGCCCTCGAAGGATTCGAGGCCCCCGCCGCCGAGTGGGAGCGCTCCCTGCTGCCGCAGCGCGTGGCCGGCTACGATCCCCGCTGGCTCGACGCTCTTTGCCTCACCGGCGCCGTCGGATGGGGCCGCATCTCCCCGCATCCGGCCTTTGCCGATCCCGCCAGCGGTGGACCGCGGCGTGTCGTGCCCACCAGCATGGCTCCTGTTACCTTCTTTGTCCGTGAAGAGGCCCTGTGGATGGATTTATGCCTCTCCCGGCGACAAATTCCAGAAACCACCCTCAACGCCTGCCTCAGCGATCTGGCCAACCGCGTCCGCTCCTGCCTGTCGGAGCGCGGCGCCATGTTCTCCGCCGACCTCATCCGCCTCCTCGGCGCGCCCGCCGAAGAGGCACACCGCGCCCTCTGGGAGCTGGTCGCCGCCGGGCTGGTCAATGCCGACGGCTTCGACAGCCTGCGCCTGCTCATCGATCCGCGCCGCAAGCGCGCCTTTTCCGCGCCCGGCCGCACCAAAGCCGCCGGGCGCAATGCCTCAGGACGCTGGGCCCTTCTCGCCGACCCCGAACCCCAGGCCCCGCTCTCGCGCGATCCCGAAGCCGCCACTCAGGCCGCGGTCCGCCACGATGCCCAGCTCGAATCCGCCTGCCACATGCTCCTGCGCCGCTACGGTATCGTCTTCCGTGATGCGCTGGCGCGCGAAACCACCGTCCCGCCCTGGCGCGAGCTGGTCGGCATGTTCCGGCGCCTCGAAGCCCGCGGTCTCGTTCGCGGTGGGCGCTTTGTTTCCGGATTCGGCGGCGAGCAATTCGCCCTGCCCGAAGCTGCCGAGAGCCTGCGCGCCAACCGCGCCCGCACCCTCGCCGACATGCCCCCGCTCACTCTGGCCGCCGCCGATCCCATGAACCTCGTCGGCGTCGTCATCCCCGGCGAGCGCACGCCCTCGATCGCAGGAAACACCGTGACTCTGCCGTTACCGGCAGCCGCGCCCGAGCCGCCTGTCCTGGAAATGCCCATCCCCGGCGCCTTCGTGTTTGAGCCGCAGAAACTCGAAGGCGGCGCCCTTGCCTGATCCCACTCCCAGAGCAACGCCCGCCGAGCGCCCGCTGATCGAAGGCGAGGACTACTACCGCGAAGGCCCGTACGTTGTCTTTACAGAGGCGTATCACCGCCGGCGCGGCTTCTGCTGCGGCTCCGGCTGCCGCCACTGTCCATGGCGCGGCGAGCAAAGTCCCACTGCCTCGCAGCAGGACTCCGACTCAGCCTGACCGTTACTGCACTTTCCCGATATACACGCCGTACGGACCCAGCGCCACCGACTGCAGCGACTCCGGATCGGCTCCGTCCGGCGTCTTCATCAGCGTGGTCGCATGCGTCCCCTGCACGCCCTGCGCGGCAAGATCCAGGCTCACCATCTGCGGCTGCGCAGTAAAGTTGCATGTCACCACGACGACCTCGCCATCCGGCGCCTTCCGCATCCACGAAAGCACGTTCTCATCGTTAGGATTCAGCATGACCTCGTCGCCGTCGTGCAGCGCCGCATCGCTCCTCTTCAGCGCGATGAGCTTCTGGTACCAGTGCAGCAGCGAGTCCGGCTCCTTCTCTTCCGCGGCCACATTCACAGTTTTGTAGCTGGGCGGAATCGGCAGCCAGGTCGTCGCCGCCGTCGAGAAGCCCGCATCCTTCCCCGCATTCCACTGCATCGGAGTGCGCTCGCCATCGCGGCCCTTCTCCTTCGGCCATCCGCGAATCCCAATGGGATCCTTCACTTCGTCCTTACTCTTCGGCGGTGTCGTCACCATCCCGATGGCGTCGCCGTAATACATCATCGCCGTGTCGCGCGAGGCAAACAGCATCGTTGCCAGCACGCGCCCCACATCCTCTTTGTGATCGTCGGTGATGTACCGATCCCAGCGCGGGTTGTCGTGGTTGTCGAAGACAAACAGCGGCATCTTGCCGCCGATTTCCGTTTCGGCCTCATTGATCCGCGCGCGGAACCGAGCAACATCCAGGGTCGGGTGACGCCCCGGTGGGAAGCCAACCTGCATATCCATCGGCAGGTCCAGCTCATCGTTGTTCGTGCCGTACCACTTGTCCAGATCGCTGATCGAACGCAGATAGGTCTCGCCAACCAAGATCACCTTCCGCCCCTTCGTCTGGTCCGCCACGTGCCGCAGTTCGCGGATCACGTCGTGCACTTCGGGCAGATCGTCGGTCAGGTTGGTTTTCACTTCTTTGTCGCCATAGGCGTTGATGAGCGGCTGGCCGTCCGGACCCAGCACGTATTGCTCGTCCCTGAACTGCGGATCCTCAAACAGAGACGTGATCGCGTCCAGGCGGAAGCCCACCACGCCCCGGTTGATCCAGAAGCGCTCCACGTCATACATTGCCTTGCTCACCTGCGGATTGGTCCAGTTCAGATCGGGCTGCTGCACATAGAAGCGGTGGTAGTAATACTGCTGCCGCGCCTCATCCCACTGCCATGCCGAGCCCCCGAAGACCGACAGCCAGTTGTTGGGCGGCTCCCGCTTGCCGTTCACCATCTTCGCGTCGTGCCACACGTACCAGTCCGCTTTGGGATTCGTGCGCGACTTCGCCGACTCCTCAAACCACGGATCCTTGTCCGAGGTGTGGTTCAGCACCAGATCCATGATGATGCCGATGTGCCGCTTCTTCGCTTCCCGCACCAGCTTGTCGAAATCCGCCATCGTGCCGTACTGCGGATCGATCGCTTCGTAGTCGGAAATGTCGTAGCCGAAATCGACTTGCGGTGAAGGATAGATCGGCGTCAGCCAGACAGCATCCACGCCCAGCTTCTCCAGAGAATCCAGCCGCGAGGTAATGCCGTTCAGGTCGCCGATGCCGTCGCCGTTCGAATCCTGGAAGCTGCGCGGATAAAGCTCGTCAATCACCGCGTTCTTCCACCAGTTGGGATTCGCCTGCGCCTGATCCTGCTGGGCTTCGAGTTGCAGGGGCAGGAAGGCGCTGAGAGACACGGCAAGGACAAGACAGGCCACTGCGCGGGCCGCTGTTTTCATATTTGTTGTTTACTCCCAAAGAAGTTCGACTGCGTTTAGACCGCTCTTCTGCGGCGGCTTCTGAACCAGGCAACGAAGGTACCACAACCGGATATACCGGCGCGGGCCGCCCTCCGGACGCGATACTCTGTTGCCCATGAGCAAGCTGTCGCATTTCGATGACGCAGGCGCAGCGCGCATGGTGGACGTGAGCGGCAAACCCGCAACGCGCCGCGAAGCGGAAGCCTCCGCGTTTGTCGAACTCTCCGACGAGGCCCTCGCCGCGTTGCCCCACAATCCCAAAGGCAATCCTCTGGAAGTCGCGCGCATCGCCGGTATTCAGGCGGCCAAGCGCACCGCGGAGCTCATCCCCATGTGCCATCCCCTGCCGCTCAGCATGGTTGACGTCCGCATGGAAGCCGCGCCCGGCGGCATCGCCATCCGCGCCACCGCGGCTACCACCGCGCCCACCGGCGTGGAAATGGAAGCCATGACCGCCGCCGCCGTTGCCGCCCTCACCGTCTACGACATGTGCAAGGCCATCGACAAATCCATCACCATTCGCGAGGTGCGCCTCGAGCGCAAAACCGGCGGCAAGAGCGGCGACTACACCCGGCCGTTATGAAAACGGAACGCGCCGGCTCAGGAAGCGGCAGACACACGCGCGGCATCCAGCGTCAAGGGCGTCGCCAGCACCATCTGGAACTGCCATCCGCCGTCGAAGAGCACGGCATTCGCGCCGCCGTGATGGCGCGTCAGCACGCCAATCAATATCACGGCCGCCACCCCGCCGATCGAAGCGGCGATGATCGGCCCTTTCGAGGGCCCCTCCTGCGGCAGCGGGGGCAGCGTTGGATTGGTTGGGCTGGTCTGATCGCTGCGCACGCTCACCGGCGGCCCACCGCCCCACGCCAGCTCTCCCACGCGCTGCGGTCCTGAAATTCCGTTCGGCCATTTCACCTCTGCCTGCGTGTTCATCGCATCCAGAGGCACCGAGTAGCCGTTCGCAAACAGCATCCGCGTGAAGTGGATCTTTACCGAGGGGCCATGCGCCGCCACCGCGTTCACCATCCCCTCCACATAGGTTCCCGCCGGGATCGCCACCACCGTGCCCACCGTCACCGGAAACGCCACCACCGCGCGCACCGAATCGCCCACCTTGGTCGCCTTGCTCTGAATCGGCGTCACCAGCGTGAGCGCGATCGCTGTGGCCGCCGGGACCACCAGGCTACCGCTCCCCACCGCGCTCGGCGCTCCGTTCGGAGCGCTGGCTGCCGGCGCGCCCGGCACCTGCCCGCCCACCATCGACGCCATCATCAATGCCACCGTCCACTGCGTGATCATTGTCCCACCGTCCTTTTCGTTTCCCTCTCAAAACTCCTGACGCCGCTGTTCAGTGCGGCAAATTTGGCCCTGTGCCTGGGTTGCCGGCCGGACTTGTTCCAACGTTGCCAGCGGCTGCCCGCGCCACCGGCACGCTCGACAGGACCACCGGCGTGGGCGGACACACCGTCCCCTCGGTCCCCGAAGTGCCCATCATTCCCGGTATCACCGTATCGGGCGTTGCCGGCGTCCCCGGTATCACCGTGTCCGGCATCCCCGGCCCGCCTGGAATCACGGTATCCGGCGTCCCAGGCGATCCGGGTATGACCGTGTCCGGAGTTCCCGGCGATCCTGGACTGCCCGGCGTGGTCCGGCACATCGTCGCGCTCCTGAAGCTCCTCGGCTCCGGCGCATGGGTCAGCGGAATCGCCGCCGTCACCTGTTCCACGTCCAGAGTGAGCGGCGCCGCCAGAGCCATTTCGATCTGCGCTCCGTTGTCCAGCAGCAGATCGTTGGCCGTGCTCACCTGGATCGTCACCTGCATCTCGGTTGCGTCGGGCGGCAATGCCGCGCCCGGCGCGGCATCCGGCAGAGCCACCACATAACCGTTGGCGAAAATGATCGTCGTGAACGACACGTCCACTTGCGCCTGATTGCGCCTCCGCGACGGCGGCGTCACTGACTCAATGCGCCCCTCCACCCAGGTCCCTGCGGGAATCGCGATGCGGTCGCCCACCACCACTGGGTAATTCGTTTGCGCGTAGAGAATATCGCCGACTTTCGCCGTCTTCGCCGGCAATGGCCGCACCACCGCGACCTCGATCTTTGTCCTCGCTGGCAGGTTCAGCGGATTGGCCGCGTCGGCTGCCTGGGCTCCGGTGATTCCCACTTCCGCCCCCAGCGGCCCCGCCCATCCCATAAGCCCTGCCAACAAAAATGCGACCAGCCTCCTGGTCGCTTTCCTTCGCGTCTCCTGCTTCGATCCCCACTGCATGGCCGCCTGCCTTCCCTGACCACCACGAATCAAAGACGGTTCAGCTGCCTCCCTGGTTTCACCGCCTGGTCTGCAACCTGTCCCCTTTGACCCTGTACCCTGTACCCTGCTTTCGTGTCCATCTCCATCGTCCGCCTCGGTTCCCCGCGCCGGCCCCATGAGGGTCTTCGGTTAGGCACCGTCCGCCGGCCGCCGCGCGGCGTCCCCAAAGCGGACTTCGCCAAACGCGACTTCTACGACGTCTGGCTGCCGGCACTCTCGCCGACACCCGATCTGGTCACCCTGGCTCTCGATTCCCGCGGCGACGCCCGTGGCTGGAAGACCTTCGAGCGGAAGTTCCGCGCTGAGATGAAGCAGCCCGAAGCGGCCCGCCTCCTCGACCTCCTCGCCGCCCTCTCCCACCAGACCAACCTGGCCGTAGGCTGCTATTGCGAGGACGAATCCCGCTGTCATCGATCCATCCTGCGGCAGCTACTCGCCGACCGTGGCACGGATCTCCGCCCATAAGAGGCCGGCTTCTCCCGGATATGAGGTTTTCCCCCGTCCTGGGAAAAGCCTGTCAAGGGGTTTGGCACCAAGCGAAGATAAAACAGATTGAAAATAAAAGACTTCTACGCAAAAATATCTGCCAACATCCGGCAGAAAATCCGTTCAAACTTGCTATTCTGAACTTAGATAGGAAAAACAAAAAGCCCGCCCCGCGTGGGCTTTCCTCTGGGCCAGGAAGCCGACGCCACCGTCTAGGGGCCAGCTATTGAGGACTATGCCATCGAAAAGCGATGCTTTCTTGCACCCTGTACCCTGCGCGCTGCACCCTGTTTCAGGCCCGGCTCAGGTACGCCCCTTCGGCCGTATCCACCCGAATCTTCTCCCCCTCATTGATGAACGGGGGAACCTGGACGACCAGCCCGGTTTCGGTCGTGGCGGGCTTGGTGACCGACGAAGCCGTCGCCGACTTCAATCCCGGCTCCGTTTCCACCACTGTCAGCTCCACCGTCTGGGGCAGCTCGATGCCAACCGGCTTGCCATCGTGGAAGGAAACCTTGATCTGCAAATTAGCGGTGAGATATTCGACTGCGTCGCCGAGGGTATCGCGCTTCAGGTGGGTCTGCTCGTAGTTCTCGATGTTCATGAAGTAGTAGTCGTCGCCGTCGTTGTAGAGGAAATCCATCGGGATCTCGTCCACGATCACCCGTTCGATGGGATCGGGCGAGCGGAACCGCTCTACGAACATGGCGCCGGTCCGGACGTTCCGCAGTTTTGCCTGGATGAAGGCGCGCAGGTTGCCGGGCGTGCGGTGCTCCACCGAGAAGACAAGGTGGAGATCGTTGTTGTGCTTGATGATCATGCCCGGACGCATTTGGGTGGCGGGAATCGCCATGGGTAAAGCTCCTTGCAGGAAATAGATGCGGAATGTGGCGGCAGAATCGGGCCGCGGACTGCGGACCCAGCGGTCCGCGCAAAACAGACTCCGGCCCTTTGATTTTATCCCAGCAGAGCAACCGGTCGCCTTTACCCGCCGAACATCCGCTTGAAGAAGTGACCGATGTGTCCGAAGAATCCGGGATGGTGCGGCTTTGCCGGAACTGCCTGCGCCGTGATTTCCGGCTGATTCGTCGTCGTGACTGAACTGTCCACCATCGGCTTCTCCGGCAGGAGCGGCTGATTGCTGTTGAAGGTGAGAGGGACGTCCACCTGCGCATGCGCCTCCCCAGCGGGAACCACCGGCGTCGTCGGCGGAGCGGGCGCCGGCTTCAGCCCTTCGCTCTCGGCCAGTGGAAACGGGTTGTCGGCCTCGGCTTTGTTATGGGCGACAGCTTCGCCGGGCCTGGCCGGAGTCGAACCGGGAACACCCACGCTGGCAACAGACAGCGGGTGATCGGGCGGACAGCCACACGGATCCTGCTCGTTGTCGACCACTTCGTGCAGGCTGCCGTGCTCGAAGAGTACGCGCTGGTTCGGCTGCACGCGATACGCGCCGCCGTCGAACAGGCTGCTGGCCAGGACATAAGGCGCGTGTCCGCCGTGGTTATCAACGCAGGTGTCGCCCTGGTTGTTCACGCGCAGGCTGATATCGGCCTCGCCCGGTGGCGAGATGAGAATGCGCAGATCCGGCGTCATCAGCACATCGGAATACTCGCCCGGCGTGTAATGCGCCTCGATGGCACCACGATCGATGGCGACCATCAGCGCGCCGCCCGGCGTGGTGTTGTCGGTGGAGAGGTGGATTTTGGTCGAAGCACAGACATTCAGATTGCCGCCACGGGTGAGCGATACATGCGCTGTCTTGTCGCCGGCCGTAATGGTGCCGTTGTTCCCGATCGTCGCCCGGCCGTTCTCGACCGACAGCGACCCGGAGAGCGAAACGCCCTCGACCGGCACGGTAGCGATGGTCTGAACCGTGGCAGCCGCGGCGACCGGCGGATCCTGCTGTGCGGCGGCAAGAGCGCAGGTGAGCGGCACGAGAGCGGCAAGACTGGCGGCGAGGCTGGCGGTGCGGCGAAGAGTCATTGCAACTGGAGAAAGTTCCGGATCAGTGCCTTGCCGTCCTCGGTCAGCACGCTCTCCGGGTGGAATTGCACGCCTTCGACGGGCAGCCGCCGATGGCGAAGTCCCATGATCGTCCCATCGGCCGTCCGCGCGGAGATTTCGAGATCGGCGGGCAGCCCTTTCTCTTCGACGATCAGGGAGTGATAACGGGTGCAGGTCATCGGCGAGGCGATGCCGGCAAAGATCGTTTTGCCGTCGTGCTCGACGGGGCTGGTTTTGCCGTGCATGAGCTTCGGCGCGCGGATGACGTTGCCGCCGAAGGCCGCGCCGATGGCTTGATGGCCGAGGCAGACACCCAGAATCGGCACCTTGCCCGTCATGTGGCGGATGAGGTCGATGGAGATGCCGGCTTCCTGCGGCGTGCACGGGCCCGGAGAGAGGACGATGCGCTCGGGATGCAGGGCTTCCACCTGCTCCGGCGTCAGCTCATCGTTGCGGCGGACGACGACCTCGGCGCCCAGCTCGCCCATGTACTGAACGAGGTTGAAGGTGAAGGAGTCGTAGTTGTCGAGAACAAAGACCATCTGGATTCAGTGTATCGCCCGGAAATGGGGTGGAGGCCCGTCATGCCAGGTTCGCAGACCTTTCGCCGCGCGCGGTGCTATGCTGGCCGCGTCGGAGGTTCCTCGGATGAAGCTCCTTCTCTCCGCCCTGTTGCTGGCTGCCGCGACGGCCACTTTCGCGCAAGCTCAGACCGATCCTGCGCCGTCCCCTTCCGGGAGGATGCAAAGCCTCGATCTGCAGGCTGTGCAGCCTTCGCCGGATCAGACCGGTTGCCCGGTGGTGCTGACCCAGGCCCATCTGAACTGGCCAGCGACGCTCATGCCGGTCACTGCCGCCGAAAAGGTGACGGAGCCGAACCTGGCGCTGGGCTTCCAGAACTCCAGCGGCAAGCCGATCCAGTCGGTCAGCATCACGGCTCGCTTCACGGGAAAAGCCAGCAAGTATCAGCTGGACGCGAGCGCCTTCAATCTGCACCTGAGTTTTTCGGGATCGGACACGGCCGATCAGACTGCCGAGGAACTCCGCGAAATTCGCCTGCCGGAGAAGATGTACGCCTATGGTGTTACGCGCATCTCGCTCGACCAGGTGACGTTTGCCGATGGAACCTTCTGGAGAGCAATCGGGCACAGCAATTGCGCCCTGAACGTGACGGACTCCGCGGAACGGATCACCAGGTAGGACTCACCGTCCGGACGGACGCGGTTCGCGGACTTCAACTCGGCCCGGGGGTTATCCCTCCCTTGCGCGTTCGACGGCGCGAACCACGGCCTTCGCCTTGTTGAGGCTCTCCTCGTATTCCTTCTCGGGAACGGAGTCGGCCACGATGCCGGCGCCGGCCTGGATGAATCCCTGCTTGCCCTCGACGAGCAGTGTGCGAATGGCGATGCAGCTGGTGAGATTGCCGGAGTAGTCGGCATAGAGCACCGTGCCGCCGTAGATGCCGCGACGCGTCGTCTCCAGCTCTTCGATGATCTCCATGGCGCGAATCTTGGGCGCGCCGGAGAGGGTGCCGGCGGGAAAGCACGAGCGCAGAGCATCGACGGCACTGAACTCCGGCCGCAGCTTACCTTCGATGTTGCTGACCAGATGCATGACGTGCGAGTAGCGCTCGACGAACATCAGGTTGGTGACTTTGACGGAGCCGTACTGGCTGACGCGTCCAACGTCGTTGCGGCCGAGATCGACGAGCATCACGTGCTCGGCGCGCTCCTTTTCGTCGTGGAGCATCTCCTGCTCGGCCGCGAGGTCGGCGGCCTCGGTGGCGCCGCGCGGGCGGGTTCCGGCAATGGGACGGTACTCGATCTTCCGGCCTTCCACGCGAACCAGCAACTCGGGCGAGGAGCCGACGATGTGGGTGGTCTCCTCGGGGACTCGGCCGGGCTTCACTCCCGGTTTCTTTCGTCCGAAGCGGAGGAAGTACATGTACGGGGACGGATTGACGATGCGCAGGGCGCGGTAGACCGAGAAGGGATCGACGCCGGGCTCAAGGTCGAAACGCTGCGAGAGGACAACCTGGAAGATGTCGCCGGCGGCGATATATTCCTTCGCCTGGTCCACGCCTTTCATGAAGGCGGTCTTCTTCGTGCGGGCGGTTAGGCGCAGTTTGCCGGAGGGCTTTTTCGCTGCGAGCTTCGGCAACGGCTGGGCGAGTCGGCGCTCGAGGCGATCGAGGCGCTTGAGCGCGTCGGCGTAGGCGGCCAGCGGTTTGTGGCGGCGCAGGTCGGCGGTGACGATCAGCAGGATTTCCTTCTTGACGTGGTCGAAGGCGAGAACCTCGTCAAAGAACATCAGGCAGGCGTCGGGCAGGCCGAGGTCGTCCTGGGTCTGGCTGGGCAGGCGCTCGATCTGGCGGACGACGTCATAGGTGAGGAAACCGACAGCGCCAGCGGTGAAGGGCGGCAAGCCGGAGATGCGGGCGGGCGAATGGCCTTCGAGCGCTTCGCGGAGGAGGACGAACACGTCGCCGGTAACGCGGCGCGTGCGTCCGTGCTCAGTGATCTCGACGTCGCTGCCGTGCGAGACGATGCGGCGACTGGGACGGATGCCGATGTAGGTGTATCGGCCGAGGTGCTCGCCTCCTTCGACGGATTCGAGGAGGAAGCACTCGGGCTCGGCTGCAGCGAGGCGCAGGAAGGCGGAGACCGGCGTTTCGAGGTCGGCCGTGAGCGTGCGGTAGAGGGGAACGAGGGTGTGGGTGCGGGCGAGGCGGAGGAAGTGGGAGCGATCGGGAAGGGACGGCCTCATTGGGTTCATGGTACGAGATGCGACGAGGAATCGCAGCCCGGGGGTTTCAATCGATGAAGGCCCGGAACGTGTGGACAATGAGGGGTGACAGCGTGGCGCGATTGCGGGGATTGAGCAATTCGTGACCGGCGCCTTCGACGGGGAGCCGCTGCGTACGGGCGGGAATGAGGGCGAGAGCGGCATCCATTTCGTCGAACGAACCAAACCCGTCGCGGGTGCCGTGGACGAAGAGAGCCGGGGTTTGCAGTCGCGGGAAGTGCTGGGTGCGGAGCTGGTCGGGACGACGCGGGGGGTGGAGCGGATAGGAGGGCAGGAGCAGCGCTTCGACAATTCCGGGCTCGGAGGCGGCGAGCATCGAGGCCTGGCGTCCGCCATACGAATGGCCGCCGAGGAAGATACGGGTCGGACCGAGACTGCGCATCGATTCGACAGCGGAGCGGAGGCCGGCCTGATCCCGCGAGGCGCTGTTGCGAGGCGGACCATGGGGGCGAAGCTGGCGGAAGGGCAGGTCGCAGCGGAGGACGGTGAGGCCAGCCTGGCAGAAGGCGTGAGCGAGGGCGACGAGGAGCGGGGTCTGGCAGTTGGCGCCGGCGCCATGGGTGAGGACGAGGCCGAGTTCCGAGGGCGCGGCGGAGCGATGGAGGAAACCCTGGACGGGCGGATCGGTGGTCGCGTCGCGGAACTCTGTGGCGGCTGCGGAGGAGATCTCGTTCATGGACGTTCACCATGGTATGCCCGTACGGGAACCGCGCCGCGGTCGTGCGCGTAGGACTGAGTATGGCGGGACGATTCGAGTGGGATTGGGTGGAAGCCGAGGTAGTGCGGACAGCCGCGGAGTGGACGGCGTGCGCGGCGCCGCGGGCTCCGGAGGCGCGGCGGTATTCGGCTGGCGAGCATCGGGCACGGGAGCGGTCGTACAACCTGGCGCTGGACAATGTGGAGCGCGAGGCGAAGCGGGTGCGGCGGTCCAGACGGGCAAGGGACGGAGCGCAGGAGCGAATTGTGGCCGCGTTTGCTCGGTTTTCCGCGGAGGCGCTGGGGCTGGGCGAGGATGCGATCGGGCTGCTGACGGACGATTTTCTGCCGGTGGGCACGCAACTGGCGCGATGGGCGCGGGAATTCGATCCGGAGCTGGCGATGGATGGGATTGTCCAGGCGTGCCGTAATGCGTGGACGGCGTGCGGACTGCAGCCGCTGGTGGGCGAGGCGGTGCGGCTGACACCGGGGATTCTGGGTTACAGCCTCCTGTATCCCTACAGCGATAACCACCTCGACCGCGTGGATCTGCCAGCAGAGGAGAAGCTGGGAGCGAGCCGGCGTTTTCGGGAGCGCCTTCGGGGGGACTTGCACGCGCCGGGAAATGCATGGGAGCGGGCGGTCTGGGGATTGGTCGAGCTGATCGAGGGGCAGTATCCGCGGGAACTGTATCCGCAGGTTTTCGATTGCCTGCTGGCGATTCATCGCGGGCAGGAGGAGAGCCTGCGACAGTTGCGGAGCGGGTGCTCGGGAGAAGAATTGCTCCGGCTGAGCTGCACGAAGGGCGGGACGTCGGTGCTGGCGGATGCGTGCCTGGCGCATCCGGAGCTGACCGAGGCGGAGAGCCGGTTCGGTTTTGCCTGGGGCGTGCTGTTGCAATTGGGCGACGATCTGCAGGACATCGAGGAGGATGTGCGGCGCGGGTCGGCGACGCTGTTTTCGACGGCGGTGCGGAGGGGGGAGTTCCTGGACGGGCTGGCGATCCAGCTGCTGCAGTTTGCCGCGCGGGTGGGCGCGCAGATGGAAACACTCCCACACGGCGACCCAATGCTCCAGGACCTGCTGCGGATGAGCTGGCGGTCGCTGATTCTGATGGCGGTGGCTGAGTCGCATAGGTACTTCTCGCCGGGATTTCTGCGGGAGGCGGAGGCGTGGTCGCCATTCCGGTTTGGATTTTTGCGGGAGCGGCGGATGCGGCTGACCGGGCGGCGGGGACTGTACGGGACGCTGTTCGAGCTGTTTTTGGCGGGTGAGGAAGAAGCTGGGACGGCGCTGCCGGTGGCGAGCGGGCGGATGGGGCTGGCGGCGAACGTCGCATAGAGTCCGCTGATGTGAGAAAGCAATGGTTCAGAGTAAGAGTTTAGGTATCCAGACGCCAGCGGCCTGCTGACGTTTCGCTTACCGGAGAGAAATAGGCCTCTGCAGGGCTGCTTCCAGACGGTCGAGGA
>DASRRO010000212.1:0-2432 GCA_035656855.1 Acidobacteriaceae bacterium
TGGCGATCGAGCGCAATAGGGTGGTGCATGCGGCGCTGCGATCCTTGCCGGAGTCGTTGCGGTCGGTGCTGCGGATGCAGTTTTTCGACGAGTGCTCGCTGGAGGAGATCGCCGCGCAGATGGATCGGCCGGTAGCGACGGTGAAGTCGCGGCGTCACCGGGCACGGTTGGAGCTGCGCAAGCGCTTTGCCGAACGGCTGCGGACGGTCGACCCATCGCCCGTCCTGCCTTGACCCGCACCTACGCTGAGTTCTGCCCGTAGGTGCCCGCAGGAGTACATTGTCCGGAGCGGACAACTCCGGAGGCCGGACGGGATGAAGCTGCTTTGGAGGCAGAGGGGACTCGCGTGTGTTGCGTGCGCACTCAGTGGGCTGAGTGCATGGACGGCGTGGGGGCAGAACGCAACGACGCCGGCTGCAACCACGTCGGCGACGGCGGTTTCCTATAATTCGAGTTACATTGAACCCAATGGGACAGCGCATGTGGGCAGGATTATGCCGGTACCGCAGTCGCTGAGCCCCGAGGCGCAGGCAACGCTACGGCGGCCGGAGACGGACTCGGATGTTCCCATGCCACTGGAGAAGCGGCGCGCCATGACGGATGCGTATGCAGCCCGCTCGGAGAAGCAGTGGCAGAAGTTGTGTCCGGTGACGATTGCCAACGACACCATGGCGGGAGTGCCGGTGCGGCGCATTACACGGATGACGGTGCCGACGGCGAACGCGGACAAAGTGCTGCTGGACCTGCATGGCGGCGGCTTCGATTCAGATTCGGGCAGTTATACGGAGACGATTCCGATTGCGTACTACGCGCAGGTGCCGGTGGTGGCAGCCCTTTATAGGCTGGCGCCGGAACATCCGTTTCCGGCCGCGGTGGACGATGCGGTGGCGGTCTATCGCGAACTACTGAAGACGCACAAACCCGAGCAGATCGCGATTTATGGGACGTCGGCGGGGGCGATTCTGACAGGCGAGGTGGCCGTGCGACTGAAGCAGTTGTCGTTGCCGGAGCCGGCGGCGCTGGGCATCTTCAGCGGATTTGGGGATTTCGCGCGGCCTGGGGATTCGATCCATCTTTATGGGCTGCGCGGCTTCAGCGGCTATCTGGCTATGCCGCATGCCGAGCGGACGCTATCGCCTTATGTCGGACGCACGGACATGAAGGACCCGGTGCTTTCGCCGATTTATGCCGACCTGAAGGGGATGCCTCCGGCGCTGTTTGTGACCAGCGGGCGTGACCTGTTGCTGAGCGGGACGACGGACCTGCACCGCGCGTTTCTGCGCGCTGGCGACGATGCGCGGCTGATGGTCTTCGACGGGCTGCCGCATGCATTCTGGTACAACCCGGAGTTGCCGGAGTCGATTGAGGCGAATCAGGCGATGGCGAAATTCCTGGGGGAGCATCTCAAGTGATATTCGCAGGCGGCCCAGAAAAGCTGCATACTCTGTTGCCGCCCATGCGTATAGCTGAATGAAGGTCGTCATTCAACTCCGGCGCGGTCGTCGGGCTCCAGGTGGGCACCTGCAGAGATCGCTCCAAAGTTTTCACGAGCTCATGCGCGAGCACCAGTCAATGGTGTTCAGCATTGCGCGGCGCATCGTTCGGGACCCGTCGCTTGCCGAGGAGGTGGCGCAGGATGTTTTCTTCGAGTTGCATGGGCATCTGCCGTCGCTTGCATCTGAAGAACATGTGGTGCATTGGCTGCGGCGGGTGACGGTGCATCGCTCGATCGACCAGGCGCGACGCAGACTGCGGCGGCCACAGGATTTTGCGGCGATAAGCTTTGCGGAGCCTGGTGTTGCCGAGCCGATGGCAGTATCACAAGGTGGTGATCCGTGGCTGAAGGAACGGTTGCAGCAGATGGTGGCTAAGCTGCCGATCATGCCACGTACCGTAATTGTGCTGCGCTACCAGGAAGACCTGATGCCGGAGGAGATCGCTGCGGTGATGGGAATGCCAGTGAGCACGGTGAAGAGTCATCTGCAGAGGGCCCTGAAAGTGCTGCGAGCCAAGGCGCAGCGCCTGCGCAACTGAGAGGTTGAAGCTATCGTATGTCGCGAATCATACCCAATCCGAATGAAGTGGAGGAGCTGGAAGACCAGCTTCGCCATGCGCTGCGGCACGAATCGGCACCGGCGTCGCTGGTTTCTACAGTAGAAGCGCGCGTGCACACCCCGGTGGTTGTACCGCCTGCCGCATTCGAGCCGCACCTATGGAATCCGGTGGTGGATGAGCCGGTGTGGCGGACGTGGCTGGGGACGGTGCGTGGGTTGTTTACGCGGGAGACGCTTCCGCCATTGGTGCTGACCTCGGCGCCGGTGGCGGTGCCGGATCCGTTCCGGGTAAAGCGCAGCCCGATGTCCTCGGCACTATCGGTGGGTGCGCACGTTGCGATTATCGGGCTGATCATCTTTTTGATCATCGAGGCGCGG
>DASRRO010000213.1:0-5025 GCA_035656855.1 Acidobacteriaceae bacterium
GATACCGGCGTCCACTCCGAGCACTGGACCCGGCAACAAATGGTCGACTACTTCCACGCACACAGTGGCCTCGACGACTCCACCATCAATGCGGAAGTCGATCGCTACATCGCCTGGCCTGCCCAGGCCCTCAGCTACAAACTCGGTGCCATGGAGATCCTCGCCCTCCGCGATCGAGCCCAGCAGGCCCTCGGCCCGAAGTTCGATCTCCGCACCTTCGACGACGAGGTCATCGACTCCGGCCCGCTCCCCCTCGACGTCCTCGACCAGCGCGTCTCCGACTGGATTGCCGCCCAGCAACACACAAAGCAGCCATGACCTGGAACCGCAGGATCGCCATCAGAATCGGCGGCTGGATCGCCCTGCTGCCCCTTTTATTCCTGAATGCGATCTCCCTGATCAAGTACGCAAGCTGGAGTGCGGTCGCCAGTGAATACGCCGGGCAGCAAGCGCTCGTGACCCACGCAACCCGCCTCGGCAACCTCTGGCTGTGCGTCCTGGCGACCGCGGAAATCACCGCGACCATCATCCTTTTCCTGCTCCTGCCCGCCCGCATGCGCCTGCTCCGCTTCCTCGTTCCCGTCCTGGCGATCCCTCTCGTCACCGGCGCCATTGCCTGGGCCCTCATCATGCTTACTCGCGGTCCCCACTGATTTCGGTGCCCCACATCTGCCCGAATTTGGCGGAAATGGGAAAGTCCGGATCGACGCGGGCCCGTCTCCCCGGCCCGTCATCGGACCTGCCGCAACCTGTAACCTGCGACCCGTAACCTGTAAACCTTCAACCTGCGATCGGCCCGCACCTGTACCCTGCACCCTGTCCGCGGTACCCTGTTTTGAGACCCCCCCATGAACACCCTCCCCACCCCCCGCGAGCCCCACGCCCGTATCTTCACCCGCACCCGTCTTCTCACCCTCCTCGCGCTGACCGGCGGCATCGCTCTTTGCATCGTCCTCTCGTGGACCACCCGCGGCGCCATGGCCAACCTCGCCTTCCTCCGCTCCCACCGCGCGTCCGCCCAGTCCCCGGTGGACCTCACTCCCTGGCAAACCGCGCAAACCCTCGCATCGCTCGCCGTCACTGCTGAAGAGCACGAGTACGCCCGCGAGGCCGAACGCCTCGCCGATCACGAGGTCGACCAGGCCTTTGCCGCCGCCCTTCGCGCCGCCCAGTTGAAGACCCGCCACCAGGCTCTCACCGGCGAGGCCCTCGCGCTCTCCCAGCGCGTCGCTCAGCTCCAGCAGGAGGTCTCTCAGGACCAGGCCCTCGTCAACAGCCTCAAAGTCAAAGCTGCCGCGCCCGCCATCGCTTCAAAAAGCGCCGTCACTGCCGCCGTCGGCAGCGACGCCCTGCAGGTCGCCCAGGCTCAGCTCGGCCTCGACTCCGACGAGCTCACTGACGCCCAGCGCGATCTCGACCGCGCCACCGGCAATGCCAGCGTCATCATTCAGAGCGAGCTCGCTGCCCACGAAGCCTCCATGAGTCAGTACGACAAGGAGCAGCAGGAAGGCGGCCAGACGGCCGTCGTCACCCTCCAGCGTCACACCACCCTCACCGGCCGCCTCCGCTCCTGGTTCAGCCAGCGTGACCGCTACGCCTCGCTCCAGCAGGCGCTCGCCCAGGCCCAGGACGACGCCGCGACCCTCACCGCCGAGCACAACACCCTCGAAGCTAAAACGAATGCCGCCGCCGCCGGCCCCGCCGCCACCACCCTCGCCCACATCCAGGACCGCACCACCCAGCGCCAGATTCTCTCCATCGACGACGACCGCATCGAGGCCGATCAGCAGCTCGCCACGGTCTACTCCAAATGGAGCAACCAGGTCCTCCTCCAGCACCGCATCGTTCTGCACCTCATCCTGCAATCGTTCGAAGTCATCCTCTTCATCATCGCCGGCATGATCCTCGGCGATGCCCTCGTGCGCCGCCTCATGGAGCACCCGGCGCTCGAGCGCCGCCAGGTCCAGACCCTCCGCACCATTCTCGAAGTAGGCGTCCAGATCCTCGGCCTCCTCCTCATCGTCCTGGTCGTCGTCGGTCCGCCCCAGCAGACCGCTACCATGATCGGCCTCGCCACCGCCGCCCTCACCATCGCCCTTCAGGACTACATCCTTGCCTTCATCGGCTGGTTCATGCTCGTCGGCAAAAACGGCATCCGCGTCGGCGATCGCGTCGAGATCAACGGCGTCTGTGGCGAAGTCATCGACTTCCGCCTCATGAGCACCAGCCTGCTTGAAACCACCGGCCTCGCCCAGACCGGCGAGCCCACCGGCCGCACCGTCACCTTCCTCAACAGCTATGCCATCCGCGGACAGCTCTTCAATTTCTCCAGCGAAGGCCAGTGGCTCTGGGACGAGATCACCGTCAGCGTCCCCGCCGGCGAGGACATGGATGCCCTCGCCCACGACATCGAGACCGCCGCCCGCGAAGAAACCGAGGGGAGCGCCCGCCTCGCCGAGCAGGAATGGAAGCACAGCGCCCGCGCCACCGCTCTCAGCCGCCTCAGCGCCGCTCCGGTCGTCGCCCTCCGCCCTTCCGGCGCCGGCATCGATCTCCATGTCCGCTACGTCGCCAGTGCGTCCACCCGCTTCGAAGTTCGTGACCGCCTCTACCGCCGCGTCCTCCAGTTACTCCACGAAAAGAGCGGGGACAGGAACGCGGAGAATACCGAGAAGGGCAGTCAGGAAAAGAGCCAGCCCCGCACTCCCGCCCTCACCCGTTGACCGCCTAAAAAGGCTTCAGTGCCCGACCAAGGAACAACCATCTCTGCTCGCTGATCGCTCACACCGAGGGTGCCGCCCAGCGGCACGAGGGAGAAAGCCCCAGCCTTCAGGCCGGGGATAACGGCGCTGGAACAAGAACGGGCTTCAGCCCTGGACTTTTATCTCGGGGATTCCGAGCCTGCACGAGCCTGTTTCCCAGGGCCCGTCTTCTCCGCTCAGAACGGAATCCCCGCCCGAAATGGATCGTCGCGATCCAGCAGCAGCCGGCTCTCCGCCGTGATAAACGCCCGCCCCGTGATGCTCGGAATCACCGTCCCCGCCTCGCCGAGCCGATACGACCCCTCAAACACCGTCCCCAGAATCCCTTCCTGTCGCCACACCGCCCCTGGCTTGAGCTTTCCATCCGCCGCCAGACACGCCAGCTTCGCGCTCGTCCCCGTCCCGCACGGCGACCGGTCGTACGCCTTCCCTGGACACATCACAAAATTTCGGCTCCCCGCTCCCGACTCCGCAAATACCTCGACGTGGTCGACCTCCTCGCCGTCCTTCCCGGTGATCCCCTGCGCCCCCAGCGCCTGCCGAATCGCCCACGTATATTCCGTCAGCGCGTCGCGGTTCCCCACCTTCAGCTCCACCGGCGCGCCTTCCGTCAGAAAAAACCAGTTCCCGCCCCACGCCACCTCGCCCCGTACCCGCCCGAACCCCGGCACCTCCACCACCACATCTTTCCTGTGCCGATAACTCGCCACGTTCTCCACCGTCACCCGGCCTCCGCCATGCAGCGTCGCCCGCACCACGCCCACCGGCGTCTCGATGCGATGTTCCCCCGGATCAATCCGCCCCAGATGCTCCAGCGTCGCCACGACCCCGATCGTTCCGTGCCCGCACATCCCCAAATATCCAACGTTGTTAAAGAAGATCACCCCCGCCGCGCACGCCCGATCCTCCGGCTCCGCCAGCAGCGCGCCCACCACCACGTCCGATCCCCGCGGCTCATTCACCACCGCCGACCGAACCCCGTCGTGTTCTCGCGCCATCCGCGCCAGCCGCTCCGCCAGCGATCCGCCGCCCAAATCCGGCCCGCCCGCAATCACCAACCGCGTCGGCTCCCCCTCCGTGTGCGAATCCACAACCTCGATCAACTCAAGCGCACTCATATCCCGATCACTATACCGAACCGGTTCCCCGTGCCCAGAGGCTTGTGGCCGGCGCCTTCAACCCGGTACCGGCCGGCGAGAGATCCACTCCGAAAGGTAAAGGCGCGCAGCAGGACATTACCCTGCGCAACCACCCCTGCATGTACCGCTGTTCCGGCGGCCGCCCGAAAAATCCCCTTGACACATGCGAACCGCCTCATCAGAATCGTTCGCTCACGGCTGTGTTGTTTGCGATGTCTCCCAACCGCTTCTGAACCCAACCCGGTCTTTGACCATTGAGGATCGCGATGGATCAATCTGCCCTTGCCGTCGTGAAAGGTGTCCTCGTTGTGGGCGCTTTGGCGCTTGCGTCTCTGCCGCTGCCGGCGCAGCGAGTTTCCGCTGATACGGTGAAGAACGGTCACCCCGAAGCGCTGCGCGGCCACCTGGACGCGCGCCCCGACAAGTCCATTCATCCCCTGTCGGCCACCGCCAGTCAGGCCGTCTCTTCCTCTGCGCTGGCACGGCACGACGGCCCGCCGCGGCCCATCGTCTCGCCCTTCTTTCACACCAGCGCTCGCAGCGGCTCCGTCAACTATGGCTTTCTGGTCGGCCCCGATCCTTTCGCCGGCGAAGAGGGTTCCAACAGCGCCTCTGTCAAAACCTTCATCGTTCCCATCGTCATCAGGGTTCACCAGGTCGCCACCGACTTCTCCGTGGACGCGAATAACAATCTGATCCTGACCGGAATCAAAAATCAGGTCGCTACCTGCGACCCGACCCGCCCCGCGGCTGCCTGCCTCGGCAAAAAGAATAACGTTCCTTTCACTCTCGCCGTCCAGTCGCCTGTCTTTGAAGATCACCACTGGGTCTGGGGTGGCATGGACCTCGGCGAACAGCAATACGACGAAGCCTTCCAGCGCGCCAACTTCTGGAATGCCAACGGCAATGATCCCGGCAGATACGGCATCCATCTGGACCCGCAGACGCTGCCGCCCATCGTTATTGATTTCCCGGCAGGCAGCGGCATCGGCCTTCCCCAGTCCAGCTCGTTGCTCGGTTACTCTGCCTGCGCGCCCACCGCCCTGGTGGATCTGACCTTATTCGACGATTATCTCGATTACGTCGCGATTCCCCACCTCGTCGCTTCGCACGGCATCAACTCC
>DASRRO010000214.1:0-17180 GCA_035656855.1 Acidobacteriaceae bacterium
GATCTGGACGAGATCCGTGCCAGAAGTGGGTTTCTTGGCGCGGTGGCCGCGGTACTGACTAACGGGCGCTTCGGACCAGGCGTAGTTTGCCTCGCGCTGAGTTTCTTCTCCCTGCTTTACGCGTTCAGCCATCGCGATCTGAGCCTGATTGGTCCGGCGGCCACTTCCCTCACCTTCGTAACGAACGCACTGGCAGCAAAGTTCTTTCTGCACGAAAACGTGGACCGGCGGCGGTGGATGGCGGCGATTTTTGTCTGCGTAGGCGTGGCGCTGGTCGCGTTCTGACGGCGGTCCGGGGCTCAGCATCGATCCAGGACGCGCCGGTAGCGCAACTCGTTGACCGTGATCCCCCACATGGTTTCTGTGCGGCGCGAGCCGTCGGGCTGCCAGCCGTCGGCCCGATAGAAACGGTCGGCGCGATCGTTGCCCTCCAGCAGCCAGAGGATCGCGGACGCGAATCCAGAGGTGAAGAGATGGCGGCGCGCTTCCTGGACCAGGGCCAGGCCATAACCGCGGCCCCAGTCGTCGGGATCAACGTAGAGGGCGCACAATTCGCCGTGGTCCGCTATGTCGGGATCGCGGGAGGGTATGGTCGTGGCAAATCCACGGATGGCTCCATTCACTTCCGCGGCGATGGTTCTGGGTTTGGCGGGATCGGTTGTGGCGAAGTCGTAGCGCGCGGCGCGATCCTGAGGGCGCAGTTGATCGAGATAGCCGTCTGGCAGCAGGCCGCGATACGCCGCCTGCCACGAGCGCACATGGACGCGCGCGACCGCCATGGCGTCCGATGGATCGGCGAGGCGGAGGATCATCGGCTGAGTATCGCATGGGTTTGTGCTAGACTCGCTGCCCATGGGACTGATCATCATTCTGATTATTCTGCTGCTGCTGTTTGGCGGGGGCGGCTACTACATGGGACCGGGCGTCGGCTACTACGGCGGCGGCGGGCTCAGCTTAATTTTGCTGATCGTGATCCTTTACCTGCTTTTTGGCAGAGGGCGCCGGCTCTAGGGCTCGTGCAGCAGGGGCGGTCCGCAGGAATCCCTCGTCGCAGGCCCTTCAAGGCTGCATCTGCGGCTCCAGCTGCGTTCACACCCAAACGCTCAATTGTGAGACTGGTGGCGGCGGGCAGGATCGAACTGCCGACCTTGGGGTTATGAATCCCACGCTCTAACCATCTGAGCTACGCCGCCGTGTGGAGGATGCAGGTTTCATCATACGAATCCCTGCCGCTGACGGTCAATTGTTCTTCTCTGCTCTGCGCCGAATCCTCGCTTCGCCAGCAGAAAATCGATTGAGTCCGGGGTTGCGCGTGCGCCGCAATCTGTACCGCCCTCCGGCCGCGGCGGTACACTGCCGGGGGCGAACCTTGCCCTATTTTGGGAGAGAGATTCCTGGTGGCCATAATGCGTCCTCTTGTTTCAGCAGGCTTTCTGATCGGCGCGCTGCTCGCTGCCGGCAGCGGCTTCGCGCAGGATTCCAACGCAAAGCCCGTCGTCCTGGAGCGACGCGACGCGACGGTCACGCTCGAAGCGTACGCGCCGAATATCGTGCGGATCACGATGAGCCTGAAGAAGGACGCGGCGCTGGCTCCGCCCGGATATGGCATTAGCGGGAAGCCGGACGCTGCGGGCTGGAGCTATACGCACACGGACACGATGGACACTTACCGGTCCGACCGCATGACGGTGGAGATGCCGGTGCCCCATTACGGCCCGAACCGCACAAAGTACACCTGCGACACGTGCCAGTACTTTTCCGGATCGACGCCTGGGGTTCCGCTGACAGTGAACGGCGCCGACGGGCGGCCCCTGCTCACGCTCGACGGCTGGTCGATGTCCGTCCCGAACCACAAAGACGGCAACGCCGAGGTGCTGAATGAGGTGCAGCCCTCGATTGCATACGACCGGTACGATCCGCGGCCGGCGGATGCAGCGTATGTCCAGGTGGGGGCGACGTTCGCTTCGCCCGAGGACGAGCATTACTACGGCCTCGGCGAGAACCAGCAGGGGTATCTGGACCATCGCGGGCATGCGATCCGATGCTGGAACGACTACGATGCTCCGGCGGCGCCGACCTTTTGCGTGCCGTTCCTTGTGACGAATAAGGGCTATGCGGTGCTGTGGGACAATCCCTCGAAGACGACGATTGAGCCGGGCTTCAACGAGCGGACGCGCTGGATTTCGCAGGTCGGCGATCGTGTCTCGTTCTTTGTGATCGCGGGCAAGACCACCGATGAGTTGTATGAGGGATATCGACAGCTGACGGGCGACACGCCGATGCTGCCGAAGGCGGCGTATGGGTATATCCAGTGCAAGCAGCGCTACTCAAGCCAGGCCGAAGTGATGGCGGTGGCCAACGGCTATCGCGAGCGGCACCTGCCGCTGGATGTGATTGTGGTGGACTGGTTCTACTACACCAACATGGGACAGATGGATTTCGATCCACGTGCGTGGCCCGATCCGAAGGCGATGAACGACAAGCTGCACGCGATGGGGATTCAGACGATGATCAGCGTGTGGCCGCGCTTCGTGCCGACGGATCGCTTCTACAGGGAGATTGCGGAGCACGGGTGGTTCGAACATCTTGCCGACGGCACGCCGACCAACGGCCTGCCCTATGACAAGGCGGGGTCGGACATCGACACGACGAATCCGGCTGCCGCGCAGTGGTACTGGAACACGATCAAAGACAATATCCTCAGCAAAGGATTCGACTCGCTGTGGGCGGATGAGACCGAGCCTGACCTGCCGCCGAACGGCAGCTACTTCCACATCGGGCCGGGGACCGAGTACTTCAACATCTATCCGCTGTTTCACACGGGCGCGCTGTACGACGGCTTCCGGCGCGATGAGACGGATCGGCGGGCGCTGATTCTGTCGCGCGATGGGTATCTGGGCGTGCAGCACAACGGAGCGATTGTGTGGTCGTCGGATATTTACCCCACCTGGGACACGCTGCGACGGCAGGTGCCGACCGGGCTGGACGTGACGGCCTCGGGCCTGCCCTACTGGAGCAACGACACGGGCGGATGGCAGGGTCTGCCGGCGGTGCATCATCCACAGCATCCCCCGCTGCTGGATCCTTCAGACGCGCGCGATGTTGTGGGCGGATGTGACGACTATCCGGAGCTGTACACGCGCTGGTTTGAGTACGCGACCTTTTTGCCGATCATGCGGACGCACGGCACACGGCGGTACAACGAGGTGTGGTCGTACGGGAAGCAGGCAGAGCCGATTCTTGAGCAGTATCTGAAGCTGCGCTACACGCTGATGCCCTACATCTACTCCCTCGGGTGGCACACGCATGAGACGGGGGCGCCGTTGATGCGGGCGTTGTTCATGGATTTTCCGAACGATCCAAAGGTGGCGGAGATCGGCGATGAGTACATGTTTGGGCCGGCATTCCTGGTGGCTCCGGTGACCGAGCAGGGAGAGACGACAAAGGCAGTTTACTTGCCGGCAGGCACCGACTGGTACAACTACTGGACGCATGAGCGCGTGCATGGTGGCCAGATGATCGATGTGGCGGCGCCGATCGACAAGATGCCGCTGTTTGTGCGGGCGGGGTCGATCATCCCAATGGGGAGCACAGTGGACAGCACAGCGGAGAAGCAGGCGATCACGCACGTGCAGGTATGGCCGGGCGCGGATGCCGAGTTTACGCTCTACCAGGATGACGGGAAGACCTATGCCTACGAGAAGGGCGATGACCAGATCACGCATCTGCACTGGGACGATGCGGCGCGGAAGCTGACGCATTCCGGGGCTGCGGCGTGGACTGAGCCGGACAGCCAGATCGTCGAGGTCGTGCGGTAGTGGGCAGCTCGCCGCGCCACGCTGCAGCCGGGACCGCGCTGGCGCGCTGATCTTTAGTGAGCGAACTTGTTGATTAAAGTAATCGCCACAACGATCAGAACCACCGCGCTTATAAGGCCCGTAATTGTGATTGCTTCCAGACTCATGGTCTCTCCTGTACCGTCCGCCTTGTCGGCGAACGTTCCAGGATAAAGGCAAGCGCGCTTCGGCTCAGTGACGCAGGTCACGAAAAGCGGGAGCAGGGCTGCTTCGGGAAGCATTTCCGTTGCGGGAAACGCTCAGTCCCTTCCACTGGATCGCCTTCAATCTGACCAGGGGGCGGGGCTCCGCTCCCAGCGGTGGGGACGCAGCTTCCTGACCAGCGCGGCGTCGAGCGGGCCGGCATCGCTGAGGGCGAGGTTGCCGCGGACGTGTTCCTCTTTGCGCATGCCCGCGATAATGGTGCTGACGGCGGGGTCGGCCAGGATGAAGCGCAGGGCGGCGTCGGGGAGCGAGAGGCCGGCGGGGAGATCGTCGCGGAGGCGGTCGACGCGGTCCATGGTCGCGGCCAGGTTCTTCGGATTGAAATAGCCACGGCGCCAGTCGCCTTCGGGGAAGGTTGTCTGCCGAGTCATTTTGCCGCCGAGAGAGCCTTCGTCGAGGGGAACGCGGGCGATGACGCCGATGTTCAGCTCGCGGCAGAGCGGAAAGAGCTCGTCCTCGGGATTCTGATCGAAGACGTTGTAGATGACCTGCACGCAGTCGACGAGGCCGGTGTGCAGCGCCTTGATGCCGTTAGCCGGCTGCCAGCGATTGATGCTGAGGCCGAAGGCGTGCACGATGCCATCGCGCTTCAGCTTCTCGACGGTGGAACGGAATTCCGGGCGATCGGTCCAGGAATCATCCCAGACATGGAACTGGAGGACGTCGATGGTATCGACGCCGAGCGCGCGGCGGATCTTGTCGGCATATTCGAAGACGTGACCGGCGGGGAAAACGTCGTTGTAGTCGTAGGTGGGCAGCGCCGGCCAGCGGAGGTTCTTCGGGGGAATTTTAGAGGCGGAGTAGATCCGCTTGCCCGGGTTGGCGGCGAGGATCTTGCCGAGAAAGGCGTCGCTCTTCCCTTCTCCATAGGCCCAGGCTGTGTCAAAGAAGTTGCAGCCGAGATCGACGGCAAGCTGCAGGGTGCGGAGCGATTCGAAATCGTCGGATCCGCTCCAGCCGCTCATGCCCCACAGGCCGCAGGCCATTTCGGAGACGGAAAAACCAGTTCTGCCCAGAGTGCGATACCGCATAGAAAGACCTCGATACGAAGAAGTTCTGCCTCATCCCTTATAACGCGTTCCCCGGGATTGCGGAGCCGCTGTGCGGGACGGCGGAGATGTCCTAAGGGTTTAGTTGACAAACAGGAGCGGCTGGGTCTAATGTCCTAAGCAGTTAGGAGTGCCGGGGATGAGACGACCGAAGAAGACAGCGCTGACTGCTCTGGAACTGCGCATCATGCAGGTGATCTGGAAGCGCGGGGCGAGCAACGTGAGCGAAGTGCAGGCTGAGATGGAGCCGCCGCTCGCGTACACCACAGTGCAGACCATGCTGAACATCCTGGAGCGAAAGGGCCGGCTCAAGCGCGAGCTGCAGGGGCGGGCCTATGTTTACTCGGCGCGGGTGAGCGAGCAGAAGGCGCTGGGCCAGGGGGTGCGCGACCTGGTTGACCGGATGTTTGGCGGATCGAGCGAAGCGCTGGTGATGAGCCTGCTGAAGAACGGAGAGATCGACACCCAAAAGCTGGCGGAGCTGACGAAGCGCTTCAGCCGCGAGGAAGGGGGCGAATCATGAGCGGTTTTGAGTCTTCGGTTCTCACGTATCTCGTCAATTCTGTCTGGCAGATTCCGCTGCTGGTCGCCGCCGGCTGGATTGCGGCGCGGGCAATGCGTCCTCTGGGCGCGGCTGCAGAGCACCGGGTGTGGGTGGGAGTCCTTCTCGGCGAGGCTCTTCTGCCCGCGGCTTCCCTTCTGCCCGCAGACTGGCTGCGGATCGCGCTGCCGTGGGGCGGCGCGGACCACGGCGGTCCGGGACACGTCTCGGTAACGATGGGAGCCGGAACCGTGCTGGGAAGCCGACCACTCCCGCTGGACCTGGCGATGATCGCTGCTTTGGTCTATGGCGCCGTCACCGCCTGGTTCGTGATGCGCTTTCTGTGGCGGTGGTCGCGGCTGGCGGTCCTGCGCCGGGAATCGGTTGCCGTGGAACTGGCCACAGAGACTGCGGAGCAGTGGACGCGCTGCGCAGAGAGATTTGGCGTGGGCGAGGTCGCTTTGGCCACGTCGTCACGCGTCTTCGGGCCCGTCACGATGGGCTTTCTGCGCAAGATCGTGCTGCTGCCGCCGGGAATGCTGGCCCGACTTGGCGAACAGGAGCGGAGCACGGTGATCGCTCACGAGTTCGCGCACATTCGGCGGCATGACTTTCTCAAGAATCTGCTCTGCGAGGCGCTCCTGTTGCCGGCGAGCTATCACCCGCTGGTCTGGTTCACGCGCGAACGGGTAACGGCGAGCCGGGAGATGGTTTGCGACCGGATGGCGGCAGAGATAACGGGAACCGCTCCGTACGCGCGTTCGCTGTTGCGGCTGGCCACGGCATTAGACGGCGGCCTGCCGACGCGACTGCCGCATACCCTTGGAATTTTCGATACCAACCTGCTGGAGAGGAGACTTATGCAACTGACCGAGAAGAGGAACGATGTTCGTGGAGTGCGGCGGCTGGCCATCCTTACGGCCTGCGCTGCTTTGGGGATGGCAACGTGCGGCTCAGCCCTGGCGCTGCGCATGCATGTGAACGGCGCAGCGGCTCTCGATCACGGAGCACCCGCACAGCCGCATGGGCCCATCAGTGTAAAGAGCAGCGTGATGGCCGGGCAAAGAATCAGCGGGGAGATGCCGAAATATCCGGAGGAGGCGAAGAAGGAGCGGATCCAGGGTACGGTGTTGCTCGATGCGCTGATCGGCGCGGATGGCAGCGTGAAGGAGCTGACGGTGGCGTCAGGGCCGAAGGAGCTTCAACAATCCGCAACGGATGCAGTCCACACCTGGATGTACAAGCCTTATTTGCTGAACGGGGACCCGGTCGAGGTGAAGACGACGATCCACGTCGTGTATTCGCTGACGAAGTAAGAGGCGGGGCAGGGCGGCGAGTTCGTCGCCCTGCGCTTCACATCCCTCTCCATTTGCCTTTTTCTGCGTGCAAAGCTTCAGGCGTCGCGGCGAATGGCCGCAAGCTCGAGGGAGCGGCGCCGCACGAAACCCAGGCTTTCGTAAATTTGAATAGCAGCATCGTTACTCGCCAGCGTGTGCAGGAACGCCATACGGCCAGCCTGCACGATCTCCTCCATCACGCGCGACATGAGGTGGCGGGCGTAACCGCGCCCACGGGCATCAGGATGGGTGCAGACCCCACTGACCTCGATAGCGCCGGGAACATGGATTCGCTTGCCGGCCATCGCCAGCAGCCGCCCCGCCTGCAGGACTCCGAAAAACGTGCCCAGCTCGAGCGTGCGCAGCTGGAAGGGCCCAGGCTCGGTGAGGTGCGCGAGCTCGACCATCGCGGGCGCGTCGGCGGCGGTGAGGCGGCGCAGTTCCACTCCAGGCAAATTCACGGGCGCCAGGGGGCGCGGCTGCGGCGCGATCATCTGGTCGAGGACCCCGCCGCGGAGCAGCGTCCAGCCCTCGGGCAAGCGGGGCGGCTCCTGCAGGAAGAGCGCCACGGCGCCCGCGAACCCGGCGCCACCGGGAACGGCGAGTTGTGCCAGCGAGGCGTAGCTCTCCGCTGACTGCGCGGGGATGCCGCTGAGGGGGCCGATGTCGGGCGGATAGCGGCGCGCGCGGTCGTCGCCCAGGCCGAGCGCGGCATGATCTGTGGTCAGCGCGCTCCAGATGGGGTTATCGAGGTGTCGGGCCAGGTGTTGATCCCACTCTTGCTGAACGGGCATGGCAGTTCGATGAAGGGGCGATGTTCGGAGATGCGAAGAGAGACAGGCTAGCGCAGAGACTCGGTTACATCGCCGTTCGCCACCACGGAGATTTTTCCATGGTGATGAAGCCGGTTTTGCCGCCACGCGCCAACCAGAGGTCGTAGTCCTGATTGGGAACGAAGGTGGAGCAGGGCGGCCAGCTATTGTCGGTGCGGAGCGTGGTGGGGCCCTCGGGGCCGGCGAGGACGACTTCGTCGTTGCCGCAGGAGACGACTTTCTGCTTCGTCAGGCGGAAGGTGGCGCCGCGTGGGCGCACGTCCTGGGCCACGTCGTTGGCGTATTTGGTCAGGAAGAGCGTTCCGACCACCAGAACCGTCCACATCAGGATCTTCTTCATAGGCGGGCTGCCAGCCCGAAGCTCCGGCGCGCGAGGGGATCTCTCCCATTCTTTCATCCCCGGTTCATCGCGAACAATAGTTCGTCGGAGCGGCGGCGCTGGGTACTTTTGGGGGAGTACCCTGCCGGCTCAGCGGGGGCGCAGGGTCTGATAGCGGGTGATGGTGTACCCGAGGGCTCCGCCGAGAAAGACGTCCGACGGGAAATGCGCCAGGGTGGTCACGCGGGAGAGACTGATCACCGTAGCGAAGCTGTAGACGGCCCACGGCACCCAGCGGTGACGGTGATAACGCATGGCTACGACGGTAGCGACGGAAAAGGCGCCGACGGCATGTCCCGACGGAAAGCTGCTGCCTTTGAAGGCAGATTTGTTCGGGCTGAAGAATGTGTCGGTGAAGGGTGTATTCAGCGGAACATCGGAGGGGCGTTCGCGACGAGTGATGGCTTTCATCACCAGATCGATCACTTCGCTGTCGCCATAGGCATCGGCGGCCAGCAGGGCGGTGCCGGTTTGGTAGGAATCGTGGCGGATGTAACCCGCCGCCAGAAGCGATGCGGGGATGGCGATCACTTCCCCGGTTGCGATGATCGGGTCGAAGACATCATTGATATCGTCGAGCTGCTTCTGGTGCTTCGCGAAGTACGGCATGATGTGGGGATCGGCATAGAGCAGGCCGACCGTGCCCCCGGCGACGGCCAGAGTGGGCACCCAGGCATGGCCTTTCGCCAGCCGCTGCACAGGAAAGAGCCAGATTTCCTTCTGGTCATGCAGGAAGTCCATGGGCAGCGCACGCCAGGTCTCCGTGCGCTCGGTGGCATATTGGTTCGGGGATTCGGACGGCACGCGAGGGGCGGGACTGTTGGGCAGCGCGTCAGTGCTCTCCTGCGCCTGGGCCCGAGGCAGACCAGCGCTCACAACCAGACAGAAGAACACAAATTGACTCAATCTTTTCAGGGCATCCATCGAGGCGTTGGATGCAGAGTTTCAGCGACAGAGAGAAAGGTGGGAGTTGGATTACGCCGCGTTCAGAAAAGCAAAACGGGCCTCGTCTTCAGACGAGGCCCGCGGTCCCGGAGAGGTCTCCCAGGCTAGTTGCTGTTGGAGTCGTCGCGGCGGTGCAGCGTCGGCCGATCGTTGCCGCTCCCGTCGTCCGTGGTGCTGGCGCGGCGGAGAGTGGGCTTGCCCTTCTTGTTGTCGATCAGGCGCCGCTTGTTCTCAATGCGGGCCAGCCGGGCCTTCACATCGTTGAACTCCGAGGTGGTCACGAGGTATTCGTCGCGCGGCGGGAGAATCTTCGCGATCTCTTCTTCGGAGTGTTCGATGCGGTCCGGGGTCTGCGGGTGATTCTCAAAGACCTTGGCCACGGCGCCGGGCTTCTGCTTTTCCAGGTTCTCAACCTTTTCAAAGAAGGTGACGAAAGCCTGCGGATCGTAGCCGGCGCGGTACATGTACTGGACGCCGAGGAAGTCGGCCTGAGCCTCGAATTCACGCGAGAACTCAAGGAAGGTGATGGGGATCATGAGCTGGGTGGCTTCGTAGATGCCATAGCCGGTCCAGCTGTAGCCGGTCATCATGATGAGCGGCACCATGCCGATCTGGGCATAGTTGGCGCGGGTCATTTCACGGGCGGCATGATGGGCGCAGACGTGGGCGATCTCGTGGGCCATCACGCCGGCCAGCTCCGCCTCCTCGTCCGCGGCAAGGATCAGGCCGGAATTCACGTAGAAGAAGCCGCCAGGCAGCGCCATCGCGTTGATCTCATCCGTATCGATGACCTTGATGGTGAACGGCACCTTGCAGTCGGAGTTCTTGACGATGTTCTGGCCGATGCGGTTGACGTATTCAGTGATTACCGGGTCGGTAATGAAGCGAGTGCTCTTCTCGATTTCGTCGGCGTACTGCTTGCCCATCTTGATTTCCGACTCGGTCGAGTACCAGTTGCCCATGCCGCGGGCGCCGATGTTGCGCGTACCGACGGCGTTGACATCATCGACACTCCCGGCTTTGACGCCGGGCATCATCCCGTCCTTATCCGGCTGGACCTGCGGAAAGGGGTTCACGTTGGGGTCGGTGAAGGGCTTGCCATTGATGATCGGAACCGCGGCCGCGTCCTGCGCGGCGGGGTTCTGAGGCGGAGCGGGGATCTGTGGAGCGCAGACATCCTCGCCACCCTGCTTATGCAGCACCGGGCCGGAGCAGTCCTGCGCCGCTGTGGTGGCAGGCTGGGCGTCGGCCGAGGGCGAAGTCTGCGCGGCCGGGGCAGAGGACGGGGCGGACGCGGGGGGTGTGCCGCTGGAGCTCTGGCCCCAGGCGAGGGCGCCCGTCAGCGCCACAGTGGCGCCGACGAAGAGGCTGAAAGTGATCTTTGGGGCGGGCATGGGCGAACCCTCCTGCAGGAATCCACACGGAACCCTGCGGTATTAGACGTAGTATGCGCCATTTGGGTGGCGGGTGTCGCGAGACTTCTTTTCGCCAGGGGAACCGGTGGATTCCCTAACCGGCGGGCAAATTACGACTGCCTGAAGGCGGGTTCCGAACGCCGCCGGCGATCGCTGATTCTTTGCCCGGACGAGGGCAAATCGGCCCGGAACGGCGAAACCTCGCAGAATTAGTTTACTTGTTGCAGGCGCTCAATCAGCTTGCGTGCCAGGCTCTCCCCCGATTCCGACCAGAGCAGCCGCGTGGAAATGCCGCAGTTCTTCTGAACCCGGTGGGTGAACTCCACGAGGCGCTGCACATTCAGCTTCACACGCTCAACCGCGTCATCGTCCAGATCCATGCCCTCGTAGAGAAAGGGCGTGTCCAGGCCGAAATCGACGCGGATGTGGCCGTTGGTCTCATAGGCGCCTTCATCGAACTCCGGTCCAAAGCCGATAATGCGCACCGCACGCGGCTCCTGGCGCCACATGGTGTCGAGCCCCGCCTGGCCGGGCTCCGGAACCCACAGCTCCCAGATCATTTCGAATTCCCAGGCGTAGTCGTCGTGGGCGTTTTCCATGGCGGCGGCAATCACGGCGAGCGGGCTGGCTTCCTCGTCGTCGGCTTCGTTGCGATAGACGCGCTGCCAGACCGGGGTCTCGTTCCACGAGATGGGGTAAACGGTGGCCGCGGAGACGCGCGCCGACCCGCCGATGCCGACGAACTGCTCCATCACCTTGTCGAGGGCGACGGGAAGCGCGTCGAGGCGGAAGTTCGGATACCAGAGACTGAGGTAGAGCTGGTCGGCCATCTCTTTATCAGGGTACAGGGTGCGGGGTACAGGGTACAAAGCGCAGAGGGGTTCGACTTTCCAGGGCCGGCGTCCCGGTCGCAAGCAACATCGCCGAGGGATATGGACGAGGTACCAGAGGCGAGTACCGCAGCTTTCTCGGAATCGCACGCGGATCCGCTCTGGAGATTCAAACGCAGCTCGTCATTGCACGGAATCTGGGCTTGGTGACCCATGCGAGATCGCAGAAGCAGAGAAACTGGCTGACCAAACCAGCAAACTGCTTTGGAGCATTGCGAAACATCTCTGATGTGAGTACCGCGCCCTGTACCCCGTGCGCTGCAACCTGCACCCTGCAAAACCTGTAACCTCGCTACTCGATCTTCTCGTGCCGATACCCAGCCGCGGTCAGCGCCGAGGCGATCTCCTGGATGTGGGCGGCGCCGCGGGTTTCCAGCGTGAAGTCGATGACCGTGTCGCCGAGGCTGACGCCGTAGTAGGCGCGATCGTGCGAGGTCTGGACGATATTAGCGCGCAGGTCGGCGATGATCCGGGTGAGATGGTGCAGTGCTCCGGGGCGATCCGTCAGGTGGATGCGCACGCGGGTACGCCGTCCGTCCTTCACCAGACCACGCTCGATGATCTTCGACAACAACGTGACATCGATGTTCCCGCCGCACACAAGGACGGCGGTGCGCTGTCCGTTGAGTCGCGTTTTCTTCTGCAGTAAAGCTGCCAGGGCTGCGGCGCCGGCGCCTTCCGCCAGCGTCTTCTCGCGCTCCAGCAGGACGAGAATGGCGCTGGCAATCTCTTCTTCATCCACGGTCACCAGCTCGTCGACGTAGCGCTTCACCATCGGCAGGGTGATTTCCCCGGCTCGGCGTACGGCAATGCCGTCGGCGATGGTGGCTTCCGCGGGAAGCGTGACCGGGCGTCCAGCTTCGCAGGCGCGCAGCATGGAGGGGAGGCGCTCCGTCTGTACCCCGATGACGCGGATGTCGGGGTTCGTTTCTTTGATAGCGCAGGCGACTCCGCTGATGAGCCCGCCTCCGCCGATGGGCACGACCACGGCCCCGAGGGCCGGGACCTGCTCCAGCAGCTCCAGGCCGATGGATCCCTGCCCCGCGATCACCGCCTCGTCGTCGAAGGGATGCAGGAACGTAAGACCGTCGACTTCGCTCTGGTGGATGGCTTCAGCGCAGGCGTCGTCGTAGCTGGCGCCGTGCAGCACAACTTCGGCTCCGTAGCCGGAGGTCGCGTCCACTTTGACCAGTGGCGTCATCAGGGGCATCACGATGCGGGCGCGAATGCCGTGCCGCGTGGCGTGATACGCGACGGCCTGCGCATGGTTGCCGGCGCTGGCTGCGATGACGCCCCGCTGCTTCTCGTCCTCGCTGAGGGTGAGGATCTTGTTCAGCGCCCCGCGCTCCTTGAATGCGCCGGTGCGCTGCAGGTTGTCGAGCTTGAGAAAGACCTGCTGCCCGGTCATCTCCGAAAGCCCGGCGGAGTGCGGCGCAGGCGAGAGGTAGATGGAGTCGCGGATGCGCTGGCGGGCCTCCTGAATCGATGCGAGTGTGACGCTCAAGGGATCGTTCCTTTCTGTTCCCTGGACAACCTGTGCACAAAACAAAAGCCATCGGCGCAGGAAGCGCGATGGCGGATGGCCTTTACTTCGATGCTCAGCTAACCGCGCGCGCCCCTGTCCATGGAGACGGTAATTCGCATGATGGCGAGGGGAACAAGACGCATACAGTGGGGCACGAGCATGGTTTGAGGAAAACAGAGGGGCCGTCGCCATGTCAATCCAACGCAAGGGGCAGTTTGGACCGGGGCGCGCTGGAGCGGGCCCCGGCCCGGATGCACCGCTCACACCATTGCGCGATCCCGCTCGGCGAGTCGCACATCGGCAAAGACAAACCCGTCCCGTTCGACGACCTCTCCCGTCTCGATCGGAATCGGCTCGCGGAACATCGGCCCCGCATACACCGCTGTGTGAAACTCGCCGTTCTCTCCGCAGGGATCGACGCCCGCAGGCAGGTCCCGCAGCAGAGCCGCATCGAATTCCCGGCCGGCAAATTCCGCCGGCAACTTCGTGGGATCGACGCAGACCAGCCGTGCACGCAGGCCGTCGTCGATCATCTCCTCAGCGAGGCGGCGCGTGTCGACCCCCCACAATGGGAATACCGGCCGCAGTCCTGTGCCGGCCAGGTGTTCCTCGCGATAGCGCCGCACGTCCTCGAGAAACAGATCTCCAAACGCGACCGCCTCCACTCCTGAAGCCACCGCGCGAGCGCAGGCCTCCCGCATCAGAGATTCATAGTCGAGATTGGAGCACGGCCAGGGAAGCGGGACGGTTATCAGCGGCAGGCCAGCCGCGCGGGCCTGCGCTTCCAGCAGGGCTCGCCGCGTGCTGTGCATGGCAACTCGGTCAAAGGCGGAGTTCAGCGTCGTCAGCAGGCCGGCGACCGCGTACTCGTCGTTTTGCCGCAGCCGATACAGTGCCCAGGCGCTGTCTTTTCCGCTGCTCCATGACAGCAGAAGACGCGTGGACGCAGGAAGCCGGGAGACAGGAATGCCAGTGCTCATCCCTGCAAGGGTAGCGCACCGTCCGTCCAGTCAATCGCGGTGCTCGATCAGTTTCCGCTGGCGATGCGATCGATGGGGATCGCTGCGGTCTCGGTCACCACCCGGAATGGCCGCAGCACCGGGGCAAGCGCGCGATGCGCCGCCGCTCGGGGGCGCAACATGTGGGCTCTCAGCTTCACCCGCAACAGCTGATTGACGGTTTCGAGCTTTTTCATCCGGCGACCGGCCAGCAGCAGAACGCATGCGCTGCCAATCGTCGCCCCAATCCAGCTGCCCAGCAACAACCCCACAAGGAACCAGCTCCAGGAAAATGCTGCCAACGGTGCCATACCCTCTCCTTCTTTCTGGAGAAGTGCTTTCCGCGTTCGGGCAAAAAGGCGCCGGGAGGGGGACCGAGGGCCTTAGGATCAGGGGAAGGTTGCGTGCCCGCTGGGAAACACCATCTTCCGCACGCTTTGATGCAGTTCGAGGATGAAGTGATCCGTCATTCCCGCAATATAATCGGCGATCACCCGCGGAGCGCCCTCGGTTCCCACCTCATTCGCGTAGGCCGGCGGGAGCCGATCCGGGTTCGCCAGCCAGAAGGCGAACAACTCCGCCACGATCTGTTCGGCCTGATCGTGGCTCTGCTTCAGCTCCTCACAAAGATACAAATTACTGTAAAGGAAGGATTTGGCTTCCTTCCGCAGACCTTCCACCGGTTCGGAAAATACCGCGACTCGCTGGGGCGCCTGGCGGATCCCGGCCAGATCCTGAATGCCTCCTGCCTGCAAACGCTCCTTGATCGTGACGACCAGATCATCGGCAAGCGCGTTCAACATGCGCTTCAGAGCTTCCTGGAAAAGGAGCTTTTCCGGCGCGCCAGGGTTTTCTGCCGCGACGGGCGCGAATTGGTTCTCGAAGAGCCGGACGCCGTGCCGGATCTGCTCCACGGTTAGTATTTCTGCTTCCACCCCATCGTCCAGATCGGCGACGAGGTACGCGATCTCATCCGCCAGATCGATCAGCTGGGCTTCGAGCGGCGGCTGCAGGTTCAGAAAATAGAGGGCGAGCTCCGGATACTCGTCGAGCGCGTAGTCGTGCGAGTGCTTGACGATGCCCTCGCGGACGGCCAGGGTGAGATTCAGCCCGCGAAAGCCCAGGTGCCGGTTCTCGAAATGCTCCACGATGCGCAGCGCATGCAGATTGTGATCGAAGCGGAGGCCCTGCCCGCGGAGGACATCGTCGAGCGCGCGCTCGCCCGCATGCCCAAAAGGCGGATGACCGATATCGTGCGCCAGCGCCAGTGCCTCGGTCAGATCTTCGTTCAGGCCGAGGGCCCGGGCGATAGTCCGCGCAATCTGCATCACCTCCATGGTGTGGGTGAGCCGGCTGCGAAAATGATCGGAGTCGCGCTGGGTGAAGACCTGCGTCTTGCCCGCGAGGCGGCGGAAGGCCCGTGCGTGAATGATGCGCCCGCAGTCCCGCTGAAAGGGAGACCGGTACGCATGATCCGGTTCCGGGAATTCCCGCGCCGCCAGAGGTCCGTCATCAGGAACCGCAAAGGCTGCGGACTCCCTGGGAATTCTGCGCCGGGTGCCGTTCTGCGCTTCCCGCATGCCGGTCGGGGCGCCCTACTCCGGCTTGCCGGCCGCCGGCGCGCCGGATTCCCGGGCCAGCCGCATGCGAGCGCTGTCCAGCTTCTTCTGGACTTTCGTCACATCGCCGGTATCCATATCCGCCTGCACCGTATGCGCGTAACCGTTCAGGGAAAGTTCCCACTGCGCCGCAGCCTGCTTCAGCCGTCCGGTCTTTTCGTACACGTCGCCCAGATGATCGTGGACTGTGGGATCGTTCGCTCCCCGTGAGATGGCGCGCTCCAGATTGGTCTCAGCCTGCACATACTGACCCATCCGGTAGTAGGTCCAGCCCAGCGAATCCAAATATGCGTAGTTGGTCGGCTCCAGGCGAACCGCCTTCTGAATCATGGACAACGCCTCATCCAGCTTGATGCCGCGATCGGCCAGCATGAAGCCAAAATTGTTCAGTGTCAGGGCGTTGTTGGGGTCCACGGAAAGTACTTTTCGGAAGTCGGCCTCGGCTTCGTCATAGCGCTTCGCGCGGTCCGCCAGCATGGCGCGCTGGAACTCGACCATCGTCTGATCGTCTTTTTTCGTCGCCTGCTTCTCGGCCAGATCGAGCGTGTCCGAAGCATCCTTCCACCGCCGCAGATCGGCGTAGATCTGTGCCAGCTGGTAGTAGACCTCCAGGTTCTTCGCATCGCTCTGGACCAGCCCCTTCGCCATGTCGATGCCTTCTTCAGGATGGCTGGTATCGGCAAGCTGTCGGGCCAGGGTTAGCTTTGCGTCCACGCTCTTTGGCTGTTTCTCCACTGCCGTCCGGGCCACCGTCACAGCTTTGTCGTACTCATGGGCCTCGCGCCAGGTCTCCACAATCTGGTCGTACGCCTGCTCTTCCAGATCGCCGCCCAGGCTTGTCATCTTCTGATAGGCCGCCACCGCCTGCTCGGGTTTGCTTTCCTCGCGATAGACGCTGGCCAGCCGATCCAGCACTGCCGCGTAGTTGCCCTTCTCTTCGTCCGAATACTGACCGCTGGGATGCTCGGTGGATGACACCAGCTGTTCAAAGACTTTGACGGAATCGTCGAGGTGGCCCAGCGCGTCGTCGATCTTCGCTTCCTCAAACTGAATGCCGATCGAGTCGGGCGCCGCCTCCCGCGCTTTCTTCACGGCTGTCAGGGCGTCGTCCCACTTGCCCAGATGCTGGTCGATGGTGGAAATCTGCATCCACGACTCGCCGTCAGTCGGATCGCCGGCAGCAATATCTTTCCACGCCTGCAGCGCCGGCTCGGCCTGTCCGTCCGCCTGCAGATCCTTGGCCAGCGCCCGCTCCACGTCCAGGTTGTCCGGCTCAAGTTCCAGCGCCTTGCGATAGGCGGCGATCGCATCCTTCTGATCCTTTTGCTGATCGTAGCTGGCGCCCAGTTGATACTCGGTGCGCGAAGTCTGATCGTCATCCGGCAGCGACTTGAGCACATCGATCGCTTTTTGCGGGGCGCCGGTATCCGAATAGAACCGGTTCGCAATCAGGGCCGTCTCTTCCGAGCCGGGATCGATCTTGCGCGCTGCAGCCAACTCGGCTTCAGCCTGCGCTGACTGGTGATCGGCTGCGTACAACCGCGCCAGCATGAGGTGGTTATCCGGGTCGTTCGGCTCCAGCTGTACG
>DASRRO010000215.1:0-17397 GCA_035656855.1 Acidobacteriaceae bacterium
AGTTCCGCGCGTTGACGATGATCCTGACGTGCCTGTCGGTTGCGGCGATCCGCTTCAAAATCGGCACCGTGGCATCGCTGGACGCATTGTCAATGAAGATGTGCTCATAGCGGTACTGCGGATAGCCACTCATGATTTCGCGCACGCGCGCGTAAAGTGCTTCGATGTTGTCTTCTTCGTTATAAGCATGCGTTACAATGCTGATCGTCTTCACTGCTGGAAAAACCTCAGATCCGATCTAGTATGGCCACTCCTGGTACTGACTACTTCAGCGCGTAAGCCGCAGTTCGTCAACCCGGCTTTGCCGACCCGCTATTAGTCGGCTTGATTCGCCGAAGGCGCCTGCTTTTGCCGAAAGGAAAAATATCTGTGGCCAAAGAAGCTGAAGACTACCGTGAAGGCCGTCAACAGCGCTCCGCCGACGTAAGGTGCCGTCAAAAACGTGGTCCGGAAATACACCACGCTGAACTGCAGATGCGACGGATGTCCCGCCTTCGCCCCCGGCCGAGCATGGAAGACATAGACGAGCAGGTTGACGACAACCGGGAGGAGCAGCAGATTGGGCAGGGCCGCTGTGCCATAAATGGCGAAGCAGCGCAGCCATTCGCGGAGGTAATTTCCGCGAGTATGAAAGACGAACCACTTATATCCCAAGAACGCGACGCTGATGGCGATGAAATTGGAAAGAATGGCAGCGTAAATGTATCCGTGGGGCAGTTGCCTGCTCAGGATCCACGTGAATGCCGCATACAGCAGGTATCCAAATGCCGTGTTCCATCCCCCCACCAGCAGGTAACGAAGGAATTGCCCGGGAGGGAAAAGACTTCGCAGGCCAACTCCTCTCGTGGATTTCACAATCACCCCTGCTGAAATTCTAAGCCACGATGGATCGCGAGGTTCCCTGTTGGGGGTGTCGGAAAAGGGTCGGCGGTGGACGAACAGGGAGTTTGCCTGTTTTGATCTTCTCACGCCTGTTTACACCCAATCAGGTAAACTGCCACGTGCGACCCCCCGATCATCGCGGGTCGGCTGCCATGCCCAGGGCGAAACCACAACCGCAGAGCCTCCTTCTCAGCCGCGACGAATCCTGGCTGAGCTTCAACCGGCGCGTGCTCGAAGAAGCCCAGGACGCCACTAATCCGCTGCTGGAGCGCGTCAAGTTTCTCGCCATCACTGCCAGCAATCTCGACGAATTCTTCGAAATACGCATTGCCGGGGTCCTGCAGCGTATTGAGGACGGCTACAACGAGGCCGCTCCCGATGGTTCCACGCTTCGCGATTCGCTGGAAGCGATGAAGGAAGAAACGCAGCGATTTGTCGTGGATCAGTACCGATGCTGGAACCAGGAACTCCTGCCTGCGATGGGCAAGGCGGGCATCCGCGTTCTGGGCTGGAGCGACTTGGGAGAAGAAGCCCGTCATTTTGCTACCAACTATTACCAGCGCGAAGTCGACCCGCTGCTCACTCCGATCACCATCGATCCTGCCCATCCCTTTCCGCGGGTGCTGAACAAGGCGATGTGCCTCGCACTGCTGCTGCGCCGCAAGCGCCGCGGGACCGCCGGGCCGGTGCTGGGTGTTCTCACCGTTCCGCGCGCCCTGCCGCGCTTCGTGCGCCTGCCATCTTCCCACGGTTCGGAGGACTTTATCTTCCTCCACGACCTCATCGAGCGCAACGCCGGCGCGATGTATCGCGGGTATGAGATCCTCTCCCGCGCCGCCTTCCGCGTCACGCGCAACAGCAACCTCTACTTCCAGGAAGAAGAGTCACGCTCGCTGCTGGAAACCGTGCGTGCCGAACTCCATAACCGGCGCAAGGGCGATGCCGTTCGCCTGGAGATCGATACCAACGCCGACCCGGAGATCGTGGACCGTCTCCGCACCAACTTTGAACTCGAAGAGTCTCTGATCTACCACACCGACGGTCCGGTCAACCTATCCCGGATCATGACCCTTTACAGTTCGTCCTCCCGCGCCGACCTCAAATTCAAGCCGTTCGTGCCGCGCGAGCTTCGCCTGAACCGCAAATCCGCCGACCTGTTTGACGAGTTGCGTCGCCGCGACATCCTTCTCCATCACCCCTACGACTCCTATGACGCTGTTGTTGGCTTCATTGAAGCCGCTGCGCAGGATCCGAACGTCGTTTCGATGAAGCAAACACTCTATCGCACCAGCGCCGATTCGCCCATCTTCCAGGCGCTTACTGAAGCGGCTCAAACCAAGGAGGTCACCGCAGTCGTCGAGCTCACCGCCCGCTTCGACGAGGCTTCCAACATCCGTTGGGCCCGCAACCTCGAAGACGCGGGGGTCCAGGTCTTTCACGGCATCGTTGGCCTCAAGACCCACTGCAAGCTGGCGCTCATGGTCCGGCGTGATCCCGATGGGGTCACCCGCCGCTACGCGCATCTCGGCACCGGCAACTACAATCCCGACACGGCGCGCTTCTACACCGATCTAAGCCTCCTGACCGCCGATCCCGAAATTACCGCCGCCGTCCACAGCGTCTTCAATTACCTCACTGCTCACTCCGAGTCCGACGACTACCGGCCGCTGCTGGTGGCGCCCCTCACCCTGGCCGAGAGCTTCATCCGCCTTATCCATCGCGAGCAGGAACACGCTGCCGCGGGCCGCCCGGCGCGCATCATCGCCAAGATGAACTCGCTCCTCGAGCAAAGCATCGTCGAGGCTCTCTACTCGGCTGCCCACGCAGGAGTCGAAGTCGATCTGATCGTCCGCGGCATCTGCTCGCTCCGCCCTGGCGTGAAGAACCTGAGCGAGCGCATCCGCGTCCGCTCCATCCTCGGCCGTTTTCTCGAGCACAGCCGCCTCTTCTATTTTCTGAATGGGGGCGACGAGGAGTTCTATTGCGGCAGCGCCGACTGGATGCCTCGCAATCTCTTTGAGCGCTGCGAGGTGGTCTTTCCCCTGCGCGATCCACAGATCCGCGCCCGCGTTCGCGACGAGGTGCTCGCCGCATACCTGGCCGATACGGTCAAGGCGCGACTGCTCCGCGCCGATGGCTCTTACATTCGCCTCCGCGAGGCTAATCTGCCTGCGTTCAGCGCGCAGGACTTCTTTATCCAGGTGGCCGAAGGTAAGGCCGACCTTTCGGAGATTCCCAAAATCGAGACGCCAGCTGCACCGGTCGGCCGCTCTTCCCGAACAAAACGCCGCACCGGAACCACCGCCGCCGATTAGCGGAGCGGCGAGTACCATTCTTCTGTCCTCGTTTCTGCGTTGATTCAGCTTTGGAGGAGCAATGGTCAGTTCGCGTCATGCAGGAGTGTGTTTCAGAAGGAGTATCGGCGGCATTTTGATGAATCGCTCAATTCGGATGTTTTCCGGAGTAGCGTTTCTGATCCTGACAATGGCTATTGGGACGTTTGCACAGACGACAAAGTCATCGGCGACGATAATCTCTCCTCAGGAGCAGAAGGGCATCGACGAAGACATCGCGCAGCACATCGGCGATGCGCCCGAGCATCCAGGCCCCAGGGCTCACCTGTCCGGATCACTGAAGGCCGAGGCTGTGCGGACCGCCGAGCGCCAGGTGGCGGACTGGGAGCTTGCCCGTTCACAGCCCTATTTGGGCAACACATGGGAGTGGAGCGTCCTCTACACGGGTTTCATGGCCGCGTCGCGCTCGCTTGATGACCCAAAGTATCGCGAAGCGATGGAATCCATGGCCGAGAAGTTTCACTGGGAGCTGCGCTCCGAGGGCCCCAATGCGGACGACCAGAGCATCGGACAGACGTATCTCGAACTCGACCTTCTGCGCCCCTCTCCGGAAAGGATCGCCCCCACGCGCACCGCTCTCGATGATCTTCTTGCCGGAGGAGCGGCGGCGATTCCAGCCGGGCAGGCGCGCATCCCCTGGTGGTGGTGCGATGCGCTGTTCATGGCGCCACCAGTGTGGACGCGTATGTTCGCCGTCACGCACGATGCCAGGTATCTGGCTTATATGAACCAGCACTGGTGGGAAACCTCGCATCTGCTCTACGATTCGCAGCGCCACCTTTATTACCGCGACGTAACGTGGCTCCACAGGACCAACCCGCGCGGGCAGCCCGTCTTCTGGTCGCGGGGCAATGGCTGGGTCATGGGCGGTCTTGCCCGCACACTGGAGTATCTGCCGGAGAGTGATTCCGATCGCGGCCGGTTCGAAACGCAGCTCAGGGAAATGGCGGCGGCGGTCGCTCCGCTCCAGGACTCGAACAGCGGCCTGTGGCACTCGGACATGCTCGACCCGCTGGATTACCCACAGCCCGAAACCTCCGGCTCAGCGCTCATGATCTTCGCCCTGGCATGGGGTGTGAACCACGGCATCCTGGATCGCACAACGTATCTACCGGTCATCGCTCGAGCCTGGAAGGGCCTAGTTGGACAAATCTATGCCGACGGCCGCCTCGGCAACATTCAGCAAACCGGAGCCGCCCCGGCCCACTACCTGTCCTCCTCGAGCTACACCTATGGAGTGGGGGGATTCCTTCTCGCGGCCGAGCAGGTGGCGAGACTCAAAGCCCCTGCCAGGGTTCGCTGACAGGGGCTTTGAATCCCGGTTTGAATCGGAAAGCGGAGAACGCGCCGGGCGGCGGTGCCGGCAGGTGAGCCCGGTCAGCGCGCCGCGGCGGAAAGTCATAAGTGGCTCGCGATGGTAGCAAATTCCATCCCGATCCGTGCGGTGAGAGCGGCGAAGGTCGCGACCAGGCTCAGGACCATCACCGAAGCGATCAGCACATATTCGAGCGCATCGGTGGAATTATCGTCGTTCGACAGGCTCCGCAGAAGCCATGAAGGCAGTTTCATAGCCATTCTCTCCTGAGTGATGCGCGGCGCGGGATGAGTATGGGGACCGCGCTGCCTTCGAACTGAAGTGATGTCACTCTCTCGCGGAAACGGCCAGCGGAACAATCGCAGTTCCGGGTCAGGCATGGCTGGCCCGCCCGGCCCTTTGGAGAGTGACTGTGGAGGCCGGATGGTTACCTGGGGTGTGCAGCGAGGCGGCAGTTCGCTGCTAGGTAGTCGAATCGCCGGAACGTCCGACCAGCAGCCACGAGTATCGGCCGACATTGCCGGCAGATTGGACGACGAGCCCGGCATTTTCCAGCGAGGCCTTGGTTGCGCTCAGAGCAATGCGGTGCGCGACGGGCGGACCGTGATCCGGTTCCGCATCCGGACGCCAGTCCAGAATCGCGATGCGTCCTCCAGGTTGCAGCAGTCGTCGCGCTTCGCGGAGAACAGCAGCAGGATCGTCGAGTTCATGCCAGACGTTAGCCATGAAAACCACACCGGCGCATCCGGGGGGCAAGCCGGTGAAAGCAGCCTCTCCTTCGACGCAGTGCACGTTGGTGATGCCCGACTCCGTCAAACGGATCTGCAGGCGCGCAAGCATTTGCGGAGCTACATCGACTGCAAAGACGCGCCCGCTTTCACCCACGGCCGAGGCCATCGGCATGGCAAAGTATCCGGTGCCGGCGCCGATATCGACGACGCTCTCTCCCTCGCAAAGATGCAGGGTCGTGACGACCTCATCGGCGGGAAGCCACTTCTTTCGCTCCGGATCTTCGAGCAGGTGGGCACGGGATGGATTGAATCTTCGCTCATGCATGCAGAACCACCTCTCAGGGTATTTTCTCCGGTTGCGAGGCGGGATGTTGGGTACTCGCGAGGCTCTCCTCGAAACAGCTGCCGCCGTTAGCTCCCCCAGCCTCTTCGATCATGCGCAGACAAACCGGCGTCAGTCTGCGCAGCCATTGTCGTGGCTCGCAATCGGGTGGCTGCCTCTCCAGCATTATCCACGCATTCAATAAGGCGATCGCCAGCAAGAGATGCGCCGATGGGCGGCCAGCCTCAAGGCGCAGCATCTGGCGGCAAACCTCATCCTGAAGCCGGTTGGCTGTTCGCGCGGAGATCTTGCGCCGTCGCATAACCGCCTCATCAGGACCTGGGCGACCGCACGACAGCTGCGGACGGCAGACCCACCCATTGGAAGATGACCATCGCCGGGCACCAGTTGGTGAACGCGGACTGCAGCAGATTGAGCGCAACAAAAGCTGTCAGCCATAGCCATTGCGGGGAGAACCAGTGGGCCAGAGCCAGAGATGCCAGCACAATGAGCCCGGCCAGCAGGCGAACCGCACGTTCGACCGTCATGATGTGACCTCCTGGTGTCTGACGGGAGTGGAAGCTGAAACGTGTGCCGACCGTTCGTTGAGCATGTAGTAGAGGACAGGAACGGCGGGCCACGATAGGAAAGTAGAGGCCACGCCGCCCGCAATGAGCGATAGGCCAAGGCCCTGGAAGATGGGATCGGCAAGAATGACGCTGGCCCCCACGATGACGCCGGCAGCCGTGAGCAGCACCGGACGCAGGCGTACGGCGCCGGCATCGACGACGGCTTCCTCCAGAGGCATGCCTTCCCCCCGGCGCAGTTCGATGAAATCGACGACAATGATGGAATTGCGGACGATAATGCCCGCGCCGGCGATGAACCCAATCATCGAGGTCGCCGTGAAAAAGGCACCCAGCATGGCGTGGGCCGGCAGAATCCCGATCAGCGTGAGCGGAATCGGCATCATGATGGCCAGCGGAATGGTGAAGGAACGGAACCATCCCACGACCAGGACGTAAATCAGGACCAGCACCGCGGCAAAGGCGAGCCCCAGGTCGCGGAACACTTCGAGGGTGATCTGCCACTCGCCGTCCCATTTCATGGAATACGAATCGGTGGAGACCGGCTGGACCGAGTTGTAGCGGACAAGGGGCGCGCCATCCGGCATACGCAGCCGATCAAGAGCGCGGTTCATGCGGAAGATCGCATAGACGGGGCTTTCTTCCCCTCCCGCCACGTCGCCCGTGACGTAAACCACTCGCTTCAGGTTCTTGTGGTAGATGTCCGGTTGAAGTGTGGTGTGCTCCACGTCAACGATCTCCCGCAGAGAAACCATGCTGCCGTCGGAGCCGCGCAGGCGGATGTTTTCCAGTCCCTGTTCAGAGGAGCGCTCGGGCCGATCGATCTCAACCAGCGCAGGCACGGTTTCGCGCGATGCCGGCACGTGCAGTAGCCCGGCTTGCGCGCCCGACGTGGCAAGGGCCAGCGTCTGTGCCACCTCTGCCACCGGGATTCCGTGCAGAGCGGCCTTCTGTTCGTTCACATGCATGACGAGCTGCGGTTGCGGATCCTGCATATACCAGTCCGTATCGACAACGCCCGGGGTCTGCTCGAAGATCCGCTTCACCTGGCCTGCCAGAGCCGTCTGCCCGTCGAGGCTGGGTCCGTAGACCTCCGCCACCAGAGTTTGCAGAACCGGCGGCCCTGGCGGCACTTCCGACACCTGAATGCGAGCGCCGTAGGGAGCCGCAAGACGATCCAGATTCGGCCGCAGGCGGCGCGCGATGGCGTGGCTCTGGGCGCTGCGCTCGTCGGCAGGCAAAAGGTTCACCTGAATATCGGCCTGGTTCGGCTGGCGGCGCAAATAATAATGGCGAACCAGCCCATTGAAATTGAACGGACCCGAGGTGCCGGAGTAAATCTGATAATTTTCCACCTCAGGCTGGCCGGTCAAGTACGCACTCAGCGTCTGCGCAACGCGCGTCGTCTGCTCCGGCGGCGTACCGTCGGGCATGTTGATCATGACCTGGAACTCGCTCTTGTTGTCGAAGGGCAGCATTTTGACGAGCACAAAACCCAGAGGAACGAGGGCTGCGGCAACTGCAAGCAGCGCGACGACGCTTCCCAGAAAAATCCAGCGGCGGCTAGCACTCCGCAGCAGAGCGTGCATGATGCGGCGGTAGAAGCCGATGAGCCAGCCTTCCTTCTCCGGCGTGAGCGTGTGCGCGCCGCTCAGATGCCGGCGTCCGAGCAGTCGCAGAGCCGCCCAGGGCGAGACTACGAAGGCAACGATCAGTGAGAAGAGCATCGCAATCGACGCGCCAACCGGAATGGGACGCATATATGGTCCCATCAGGCCCCTGACAAAGGCCATTGGCAGAATGGCGGCGATGACGGTGAAGGTGGCCAGAATGGTGGGATTGCCGACTTCCGCAACCGCTTCCATCGCCACGTCAGGCAGCGGCCGCCTGCGGTTGATGGGCATGCGCAGGTGGCGCACGATGTTTTCCACCACCACGATGGCGTCGTCGACGAGAATGCCAATGCTGAAAATCAGCGCGAACAGCGTCACCCGGTTCAGGGTGTAGCCCATCAGGTAGAAAACCACCAGGGTCAGCGCCAGGGTGACGGGAATCGCGAGCAGCACCACGCCCGACTCGCGCCAGCCGAGAAAGAGCGCAATCAGGAACGTGACGGAGATCGTCGCCAGCACAAGGTGTTTCAGCAGCGTGTCGGATTTCTCTTTAGCGGTCGCTCCATAGTTGCGCGTCGTGGTGATCGTGAGGTCTCGCGGCAGCGTGACGCCCTGCATCGCCTGCACGCGGGCAAGCACGGCGCCGGCAATGTCGGTGGCGTTGGTGCCTTTGCGTTTGGCGATGGTGATCGTGACGGCGGGATATTCCCGTCCGCGATGTCCGAAGAGGACGTAATCCTGCGGATCGGCGGGCCCATCGACGATGCGGTCCGCCACATCCCGCAGCGATACGGGAGCGCCGTGCGCAACCCCAACAACCACATTCTCCACGTCATGAGTGTCGCGGAAGAGATTGCCGGCATCGAGACGGATTTCCCGATTACTGTCGGCGAACTCCCCGGCCTGCATGCGCGCATTGGCGGCCTGCAGCCGGCCGACAATGTCGCCGGGAGAGAATCCGAAAGCCGCCAGTTTCGCGCTGCTCAGGATCACGCGCATAGCCCGCGGCTGGCCGCCGAGAATCGTCGTCTCCGAGACGTCGGTGATCTGCCGAATCGTGTGCTCGACCTCGTCCGCCATCGGTCGCAGTTGATAGCCGTTGTAATGTTCGCCCCACAGGGTGAGCGCGAGGATCGGCACATCGTCGATGGAGCGCGCCTTGATCAGCGGCTGCGAGGCTCCCTGCGGCACGCGGTCGGCGTTGGAGTAGAGCTTGCTGTAGACCTTCACCAGCGCGTCATCTTCTGATGTGCCCACCAGGAAGCGCACGATGACCAGGCTCTGTCCCGGGCTGGAGATCGAGTAGACGTATTCGACGCCCGGGATCTCGTGCATCAGGCTTTCGACAGGGTTCGTCACCCGCTGCTCGATCTCCTCAGGCGATGCTCCAGGCATCGCCGTCGTCACGTCGAGCATGGGCACCAGGATCTGCGGCTCTTCCTCCCGTGGAATAGCGAGAACGGCGAGCAGACCCAGGGCCAGAGAACCCACAATGACCAGCGGTGTCAGCTTGGAATGGATGAAGGCGCTCGCGAGGCGGCCGGCGATTCCGTGCGCATCTTTCATGGCTCCGCCTCGATGCGCTTGCCGGCCAGTTCGCGCTCGCCGGGCTGGTTCACGAGTGTCTCTTTGGCGGAAACCCCGGAGAGAATCTCCACCTGATTGCCATGGCGGTTCCCCAGGGTGACGTAGCGAAGCTGCGCCAGACCATTCCCATCGAGCGCATACACGCAGGCCAGCGAGCCACGCTGCACGATGGCCGAGAAAGGCACAAGAATCGCCGGCTTGGTTTCGCCGGGAATTTCCGCGGTCGCATACATCCCCGCCCGCAGCCCGCTGGAGGGTGGAAGATCGATCTTGATCAGAAAGGTGCGACTCGCCGGGTCGGCGGCCGGGACGATTTCCGTCACGGTTCCGCTGATCGGTTGAGCGCCTTGCAGATTTACAGCGAGCCGCATGCCGGTGCGAAGCGAGCCGATCAGCGATTCATCGACGGAGATGGAGGCCTGCAGCGGACCGTCGCGGTCGATCTGGAGCAACGGCACACCCGGAGCGGCCAGCGATCCCGGATCGGCGAGACGCGCCGTAACAACACCGCTGAAGGGTGCGCGCAGAGCCGAGTAGCCCAGTTGCACCCGCGCGCCGGTCACGGCCGCCTTTGCCTGCTCCGCTTGCGCATGGTAGGAAGCCACCCGCAACTCCGCGGCTTCAGAGTGCTTCTCAACTTCGTCGAATTCCTGGGGGCTCACGCTTTTCTGGTCTTTCAGCATCTGATAGCGCGCCAGTGTCTGCGTGGCCAGCGATGCCTCAGATTGCGCTGCCAGCACCTGTTCCTGCGCCGCGCGTTCTCCCGCGGTGGACTGGCTGAGCATTGACTCCAGTGCTTCGTCGTCGAGCGTGACCAGCAGCTGGCCCGCTCGCACGCGTTCCCCGGCCTGCACCAGCACCCGCCGGATGGGTCCTGGGACCTGGGCAGAGATGACGGCAGTTTCCCGCGCGTGCAGGGTTCCAGCGGCGCGAATGGTTTCCGGCTCCTGCGCCGCCACTACCTGCACCAGCTGCGCGCGCGCCGTGAGCGGCGCTGCGGGAGGCGGGCTGCTGTGCGCGCAGCCGGCCAAAAGTACGGCAGAAAGAGAAAAGGGAAGTGCGAGGGTTTTCATTGCAGAGACTCCGCAGATTCGGGTGTGAGCTGGCCTGTGGCGTAGAGCAGTCCGGCATACGCCGTGGTGTTCGCATACGCCGCCTGCCAGTAGTTGTTCTGGCTCTGGCGCTCCGCATCTTCCGCGCGCAGCAGATCGGTCATGGTGGCGAGCCCGGCATCGTAGCGATTGCGCAGAATGCGCAGGCTCTCGGTGGATTGCTCGACTGAGGCGTGCGCGGTGGCCAGAATGCGCTCGGTCGTTTGCTGGCCCGTGAACGCGCGGCTTACCGCCAGGCGAATCTGCTGCACCTGCGATCGCTTCTCCGCCTCGGCTTTCGCCAGCGCCGCCTGCGCCTGTTTGAGGTGCGCTCGCTTGCCAAGTGGCAGAATGTCCAGGCTCAGCTGCGCACCCGCCACCCAGTTGTTGCCGCCGTTTCCGGCAAGGGTTGTGCGATCCATTTCCCAGGTGCCATACGCGCTCACCTGGGGATAGAAGTCCGATCGGGCGGCCCCGACTGATTCGCTCTGTGCAGCGGTCTGTTGACAGAGGGCCTGGAGATCGGGCCTTGCCTTCAGCCCTGCAGCGATGGCTTCCGCCAGAGCACCTTCCGGATAGCTCTTTGCTTCGAGCGGCCCGAGTGCGGGACGCATGCCCGTTGTCTGTCCCATCGCAGTCTCCAGCTCCGCCCACGCAGTCTCTACCGCCCCCCCGGCGGCGATGGTCTCCTGCTGGCGCGAAGCCAGATTCACCTGAGCCGTGAGCAGGTCCGAGTCGATGGCCAGGCCCGCCTGAACACGCGTTTGCGCATCGTGGAGCAGAGCCTCCGCCGTCTTCTCCTCGTGCGTCGCAACGTCTATTTGCCGCTGTGCATACAGGCCGGACTGGTACGCCTGAACCACCTGGAAGATCGTTGCCTGTCGCACCGCTCCACTCATCGAGATTGCGCTGGCCGAGACCAGCCTCGCCGCGTGGATCTGCCTCTGCGTCTCCCAGCCATTGAAGAGCATCCACTGGCCGCTCAAACGCGTTGCAAAGTTGCCGGTCGGCGTGGGGCGGTTGAGGGAGTCCAGCGAAAAGTCGCTCTGCGCGAATCGTTGCTGCCGCAGCTTTGTGCCGAAGACATACACCGGATCGTTGCCGCGGGAAAGATCCTCCAACGCCGTCAGCCGCGGCCACAGACCCGTCCGAGCCAGCGAAGCGCCGGCCGCAGCGCTCTGAACATCTGCATCGGCCGAAGCGGTTTGCGGACTCTGCCCCAGCGCCTGCGTGATGGCTTCCTGCAAAGTCAGCGACTGCTGCTGACTGTAGCCGAGCGCCGGAACGCTGCCCAGCAGCAACATCGCCCCGTATTTCCATCTACATGCAGCCTTCATCCTTCCGGCCCCTCACCGGACATCCGGGCGACAGACGGGCACTCCACAGAGCTGCTGTGCTCGTTTCCGCTTGCTTCCGGGTGTCTTCCTTCTGCTAAACGAGGGCAGGCGGAGATTCGTTACAGTCTTTGGTTGGAATTTTTAAGGCGGAGATACTCTTCGGTAAGAAGCCGCCGCAGGGCCGGGCTGGCCTCCGGTTCCGGGCAGAGCTCCAGCGACCGGCAGCGGTCGATCGCCCGCTTCAGGTCCTGCATGAATGCCACGCAGGCCGGGCAGCCCTCGACGTGCTGCCGCATGTGTTCACAGCTTTCCGGTTCCAGCTCGCCGTCGAGGTAATCCGACAGATTGCCGAAGATCTCGCGGCATTCCGCTGGACGCCGGACCGCCGGTTTCTTTCGCTCCTTCGGCTTTGCAACCCGGGAGGGCCCGACCATCGCCTTCCGCAGGAGCAGGCGCGCCCGGTGCAGCCGGATCCGGACCGTTCCCGGCTGGATCGACAGAATCCTGGCCACCAATTCGGTGTCCATCTCTTCCATGTCGTGCAGCACCAGCACGATGCGGTATTGCGGGGGGAGAGACAGAATTGCCTCATGCAGGAGCTGGTGGTCCTGGCGGCGCAGTGCCAGATGCTCCGGGCTGGGCTCCGGGTCGGCCAGCAGCAGAGCGTGCAATTCGGCATCGCTCGGGATCAGATCATCCAGCGCCACCGCTCTTTGATAGGTCGCCCGGCGACGCCCCTGCCAGCAGCGATTCTTTGCGGCGGTGTAGAGCCATGCCGAAAGCGACCGCGGATCCCCCAGTTTCGCGAGGTGGGGCAGCGCACGGAACAGCACTTCCTGGGCGGTGTCTTCGGCATCCTCGCGCTGACCGCAAATTTTAATGCCGAAGGACAGCACCGTGCCCTGCAGAAGCGCGAGCGCCCGGTTGACGTTCTCCGGATCGCCCTGACGCAGCAGCCCGATCGCTCGTTCCAGCTCAGAACGCACCTTCAGCCCGTCCTCAGTGCAGTTATGCATCCATTTTAGCGACCCCGTCCGACGGCGTGGCTCGCCCCTCAAATGAAACCTCTCCCGTCGGGAGAGTGTCCGGGTGTTGCCACTGCAGGTGGCCCCGGGATTACACTGGGTAACACGTGTCTCCAGCACCAACCGCATTGCCCGGCAACGGGTCGAATCGAAAGTCGGCTTGGAGCCTCGTCATCCCAATCGCCATCCTGGCGCTCATCATCGGGACGACGCTGGGCGAAGTCTGGCATCGCCACGTCAACACATCTCCGGAGACCTGCCCCATCTGTCATCTCAGCCACCAGGCTATTGAACCGGCGGTGGCCAGCGTTCGTACGGAGATTCTGGTCCCTGAAGGACGGGGTCCTGAGCCTCTGGAGACCGCCTCCGTTCCTCGTCTTGTAGTACCGCAGCTCCCCGCTCGCGCTCCGCCCGCTTAGCCTCCGTCTGCACTCCGCGCTGCTTCGCGCCGCGTCCATCCCGGTTATAGTCCTGCCCCAAAAGGCTGAGTGCCCATGCGTGCACAACGTAGGTGTATTCCAATCCTGCTTTCCGCAATCCTTTTGCCTGCAATCGCGGAGGCGCAATCGCAACCCGCGCAGAGCGCGCCGGCCCCACCCGCGCAAACGCTCGCGCAGAAGCCCGGCAGCGTGCTCCTTTCCCTGGACGACGCGATCCGCCTGGCGCTCCAGCACAATCACAATCTTCTCGCGGCGCGCTCGACGATCCAGCAGAACGAGGCCGAAGAAGTCACCGCCAACCTTCGCCCCGATCCGGTTCTTCTGGGTGATACCCAGTTTCTCCCCATCTTCCAGCCGGATCAGTTCAGCTCCACCTACGTGGATAACACCGCCCAATTCGACGTAGGCGTGAGCTATCTGTTCGAGCGGGGCAAAAAGCGCCAGCACCGCCTGCAGGCGGCGAAGGATGCGACCGCGGTAACCCGCTCTCAGGTCGCCGACACCGAACGGGGGCTCATCTTCAGCGTTGCCTCGCAGTACATCAATGTGGAGCTGGCGGAATCGACTCTGGCGCTTGCGCAGCAGGACCTGAAGAGCTTTCAGGACACCGTGGACATCGCCCAGACCCAGTACAAGGACGGCGATATCAGCGAAGACGACCTGCTGAAGATCAAACTCCAGCTCCTGCAGTTCCAGTCCGATGTATCGGCGGCGCAACTGGCTCGGGCCCAGGGCCTCTCGGATCTGCGGCAGCTTCTCGGCTATGAGGCGGTTCCTGTCGATTACGACGTGGTTCCGAAATTTGACTACCAGCCGGTCTCTGGAAACATCGATGACTTTGACGCCACGGGACTCCAGGACCGTCCCGACCTGCGCGCCGCGCAACAGGGTGTCACGGCTGCGAACAGTCAATACCAGCTGCAAAAGGCGATCGGCAAGCGCGACATCACCGGACAAGTCAGTTACACGCACATTCAGTTCAGCGAGATCTCCCTGTTTGGTCAGATGCCGCTGCCCATCTTCGATCGCAACCAGGGTGAAATTGCCCGCGCCGGCTACGCGATTACCCAGGCTCAGGAGCAGGAAAAACTGGCCCAGGGACAGGTGCTGACCGACGTCCGCGACGCCTTTGAGAATCTGCGCAGCAACGACCAGATCATCGGCCTGTATCGCTCCGGATACCTCAGCCAGGCGCAGCAGTCCCGCGACATCAGCGAATATGCCTACCGCCGAGGCGCCGCCAGCCTGCTCGATTTTCTCGACGCGGAGCGCAGCTACCGTTCCGTTCAACTTGGATACCGCCAGGCGCTGGCTTCGTATCTGCTCGCCATCGAGCAGCTTCGCCAGGCGGTAGGAACCAGGAGCTTACCATGAAGACCCGGACCGTATTCCGCCGCCAGTCAACCGGTGCTGTGACGTTGGCCTGCCTCCTCGTGATGGCAGGCTGCAGTTCCGCCGACCGGGAGCATGCCGGCCAGATGACCTCCTACGCATCGCGAGCCTCGTCATCCGAGACCCCGCGTCTCTTCACCATCCCCGATGATCAGATGTCGCACGTTCAGGTGGTCACGGTCGAGCCCACCACGCTTACGCGGAGCCTGCGCCTGACGGGTACGGTCGCTTACAACGCCTTTAAGACGACCCCGGTGATCACCCAGGTTGGCGGCCCGGTGACGCGCATTCTTGTCGTCCCCGGACAGCACGTACGCGAAGGGGCGCCGATGCTGGAGGTCAGCAGCCCGGATTACTCACAGTTGCTCGATGCCTACCTGAAGGCCGCAGACTCCTCTCGCCTGGCCGAGAAGAACTACGCCCGTGCCCAGGACCTGTACCAGCATCACGCCATCGCCCAGCGCGATCTCGAGCAGGCCGAATCGGACCGTAATCAGGCCCGCGCCGATCTGAATGCCGCCGAAGAGGGAATGAAGATCCTCGGCATCAAGAACCCTGCCCAGCTCGCCGATGCACCCGCATCGGCGCAGATTCCGGTTCTCGCGCCGATCAACGGCGAAGTGGTCGAGCGGCTAGTCTCGCCCGGCCAGGTCGTCCAGGCTGGCCAAACCCAGGCCTTTACCATTTCGGACCTCAGCACCGTCTGGGTTCTTGCCAATGTTTATCAGGCAGACCTGGCTTACGTGCGGAGCGGTGAGGACGTGGCAGTCCAGACCGATGCCTATCCGGGCACGTTTCATGGCCGCATCTCCTACGTCTCCCCGGCGCTCGACCCCAACACCCGGACCCTGCAGGCCCGCGTCGTCGTGGATAATCCCGGCGAAAAGCTGAAGCGCGATATGTATTGCACGGTCATGGTTACGGCGGGCAAGGTCACCCAGGCCATTGCCGTGCCCAACGCCGCGGTCCTGCGCGACGACAACAACCAGCCCTTTATTTACGTTGCGACCGGTGCGAATCAATTTGGTCGTCGCGACGTGGAAACCGGACAAAGCGAGAACGGCCTGATCCAAATCCTGAAGGGCATTGCCCCCGGAGACAAAGTTGTGGGCGACGGCAGCCTGTTCCTGCAGTTTGCCAATTCGCTGCAGCACTGAGGAGACCGCTTCCCATGATCAACCGCATCGTTCAGTTCGCGCTCCGGCAGCGATTTCTCATCCTGATGATGGTGGCGTTTCTCGCCGTCGGAGGGGCTGTCTCCTTCTCCCACATGCCCGTCGACGCCTATCCGGATTTGTCGCCGCCCATGGTGGAGATCATCACCCAGTGGCCCGGCCATGCCGCGGAGGAAGTCGAGCGGCTGGTGACTGTACCCACTGAGGTCGAGATGAACGGCGTCCCGAAGATGACGGTGATGCGTTCCATCTCACTTTATGGTCTCTCCGACGTCATTCTGACCTTCAATGACGGCACCGATGACTACTGGGCGCGGCAGGTAGTCTTCCAGCGGCTCAGCGAAGTTACGTATCCCACCGGAGTAGTGCCCGCTTTGGCCCCGCTGGCCAGCCCCTCCGGCCTCGTTTACCGCTACGTGATTCAAAGCCCCGACCGCACGCCCCAGGAACTGAAGGTCTATGAAGACTGGGTGATCGAGCGCGAATACAAGCAGGTAGCGGGTGTCGCAGATGATTCCGGCTTCGGCGGCACGGTAATGCAGTACCAGGTGCTGCTCGATCCGGCCAAACTCTACGCGTATCACGTCACCGTGCCTACGGTGGTTCAACAGCTGTCGATCAATAACTCCAACGCCGGCGGCGGATTCTATTCTCAGGGCGGACAGTTCTACTACGTGCGCGGCCTGGGTCTGATCCGCGATACGAAAGACATCGGCGACGTCGTCGTCGGATCGCAGAATGGCGTGCCCACTCGCATACGCGACATTGGCGACGTCACCATCGGGCACGCCCCGCGGCTCGGCGAATTCGGATTCAACAAAACCAATGATGCCGTCGAAGGCGTCATCATGATGCGCCGCGGCGAGCAGACCCAGAATGTGCTGAAGGGCGTAGAGGCCAAGACCCAGCAGCTGAACAGTCAGATCCTGCCGCCAGACATCAAGGTCCGCCCCTATTACGACCGCAGCGATCTGGTGCAGCTCACCATCGACACCGTCGAGCACAACATGCTGCTCGGCATGGCGCTGGTCCTCATCGTGCTGATGTGCTTCCTGGTCAGCGCCCGCGCGGCGATCATCGTCGCGCTGACGATCCCCATCGCGCTGCTGTTCTCGTTCATCTTCCTGCACGCCCGAGGCACTGCCGCCAACCTGCTTTCGATCGGCGCCATCGACTTCGGCATCCTCATCGACGGCACGCTGGTCATGGTCGAAAACGTCTTCCGCGAACTCGGCGAGCGCGAAGGCCAGGACTACGACCTTCAGGAAGTCATCCTCGCCGCCGCCAAAGATGTCGACCGCCCCATCTTCTACTCCGTCGCCGTCATCATCGCCGGCTATCTGCCCATCTACGCGCTGAGCGGCCCTTCGGGGAAATTGTTCAGGCCGATGGCGGACACGGTCTCGATCGCGCTGGTCGGTGCGCTGATTCTGACACTGACCTTTGTTCCCGTGCTGTGCTTTTACTGGTTCAAGAATGGCGTGCATGAACGCGTGAACAAACCCTTTGAGTGGGTTCGACGCAAATATGCGAGCGAGCTGGAATG
>DASRRO010000216.1:0-2243 GCA_035656855.1 Acidobacteriaceae bacterium
CGCGAGGCGATCGATGGCGGCTGCCTGCTGTGCAGCGAGGATCGTCCGGACCACTGCCACCGCCGGCTGGTGGCGGAATATCTGCGCGACCGCTGGGGCCACGTGCAAATCGAGCACATTATTTCTGCCGCAGCACCGAGATAATATCGTCGGCGGTGATCACGCCGGCGAGCTTGCCGTCTTCATCCACCACCGGCAGCGTTAACAGGTTGTACTTATCGAACAGTTCGGTGACGCGGTCCTGTTTTTCGTCCAGAGGAACCTGGATGAGCGTCGCGGCTGCCAGATCCTTGAGTTTGGCGTTGGCTGCGGCCAGAAACAGGCGGGCCACCGGAATTGCAGCCATCAGCCGCTCGTCGCCATCCACCAGGAACAGCGTGTTGAGAGTCTCCAGCAGATCCTCGTTGCCTTTCAGCGCGCCCAGCGCATCCGCCACCGAAGCGTTGCCGTGCAGCGACACGAACTCCGTGTTCATCATGCCGCCGGCAGTATCCTCGGCGAACTCCAGCAACTCCCGCACCTCGGTCTTGGGCGCGGAATCCATCTCGTCCAGAATGTCCTCGGAAGTTTCGGCTTCCAGTTCGTTCAGCAGGTCGGCGGCCTCGGCGGGGGACATTTCTTCCACGATATCGGCGGCTTTTTCGGGCTCGAGCGATTCCAGAATGCTGACCTGCATTTTGGGATCGACCTCGGTGAGGGCCTCGGCGGCCACCTCGCTGTCGATGGTTTCGAAGATCGCCTCGCGCTCGGCGGGGCTCAGGTCTTCGACAATATCCGCCAGGTCGGCGGGGTGCATCAGCTCCAGCTTGGTGTAAGAAATATTCAGCCGCAGCCTCCGCAATGGGTCGGGCTCCACCACATTGGCGAATTCCCACCGTATCGAATTGGGCGGAATCGGCGCCTGCAGCCGGCGGATCGCGCGCCGCGGCAAAATCCCCTGCAGCAGCCGCCGCAGGATGCTGCGCAGGCCGATATCGACCTCCAGCACCGTCAGCATGTCGCGAACTCCGTCGCTCTGCACCGCCATGGTGACATCGGTGACGCGCACCACTTTGCGGCCGGTGACATCGATGATCTGCTGATCCAACAGGTCGCGCGCGATGCGCAGCATGTACTCATCGTCGTGATAAGGGACGAGTTGCTCCTCCGCCAGGAAGATGCCCTGCGCGGGACTGATGGAACGGATCTGATCGTAGCGGATGGTCAGCCAGGCGTCGCCGCCGCCCATCAGCAGCCGGTCGATGCGGGAGGGGTTGACCAGAGGCACCACGGCGGCGTCTTTGACCCGGCCGATACGGCGGCCCTTCAGGTCGAAGACCGGCATAGACATCAATTCCGTGAAGTACAGGAGAGTCTCGCCCATCCGAATGCCCCACGCGGTCGCAGCCCGAGCGCGTCATCCCGGCGGCATTGGAATTCGTGCTGACGATGCGCTCTACACGGCTGGTACCAGCGTCAATTCCAATATGGCGCATCGGCGGGGAAACCCGCAAGAAAAATACCGCAAATCTTCGCCCGGGGGCCTAACCGACGCTGGCCGTCCACTCCTCGGAACGCTGCAGTACGGTGGCCTGCAGGGCCTCCAGAGCCTCCACCAGGCGCTTCACCAGATCGTCGGTCTGGGCCATGGCGGTGCGGGCCGAATCGAGCGCCCGTTCCTGCTTCTGCAGGCTCTCTTCGAAGGCCACGAAATCCTGCGCCGTGGTGTGCCTGGCGGCTTCAGCCTCCTGTTCGGTGCGCGCCACGCGATCCTGAAGCACCCCGATGCCCTTCTCGATTACCTCCATGCGCGTGCCGAACGCCTGCAGGGTCTGCTCGATGCGCGCCAGGGCCGCCGCGGAGACGGTGGCGTCCCCACTCTCCGGCAGTTCCGGACTGGCGCCGAGATTGGCGCGGTCCTGCAGGCTGGCAATCTGGCCGGTGAGCGTCGAGATCTGGCTTCGCAGCGCCGTGAGGGCATCGGCCACCGCGCGGTTGAGTACGGCCATAGCCTTCTCGCCCAGGTGCAGGCGCGCCGCGAGACGGCTCTCCGACTGCTGGATCTCCTTGCGGATCGCCGAGATCTCCGGTGAAGGCGGAGCCGGCGCGGGGAACAGCGACGAAAGCGGCGGCGCCAGAAACTGCGGCTGCATCGGAAGCGGCTCCGGCTCGGCAGGCGCTTCGCAGAGGGGTGGCTCGACAATCAGGTCCGGCATCGCCCGTTCGCCGGGTAACACCAGGGACGCCGGTCCCCCGACCGGCCG
>DASRRO010000217.1:0-26039 GCA_035656855.1 Acidobacteriaceae bacterium
TACGTCATCAGCGACGGTAAGAACTCCCGCAGCAAGGCCAGCTACAAGGAGGTCGTCCAGTATTTGCTGGCCCACAACATTTCCGTTTCCGGGACGAACGTCGGAGACTCCGCGGTCTGGGGCATCGGCTATCTCGATCGCATGAAGCTGCCTCTGTTTCAACCGGAAGACGTCCTGCCCCGTTACGTCCTCGCCACCGGCGGCGACATCTATCACGAGATGTCGGAGAACGGCATCCAGAGCGCCTTCTCCAAAATTGCCGACTCCGTCCGCACCGCTTACACACTCGACTACGTGAGCCATCAGCCCAACATCAGCGGCAAGTACCACGTCATCGACGTGCGTGTGGAAGGCTTAACTGGCCTGACCGTCGATGCCAAGCAGGGCTATTACCCCTCGGCCTCAGGCAACGACTGAAGAGTCTCTCCACGCCCTCGGATGCGCTCCTCTCGAGTGCATTTCCGCGCGAGTTAGCTGTTATCCTGTTCTGTCGCACGCTTTTGTCGAACACCTGACCCAACCCGCGCCAACAAGCCTGTCCTGAGCGATCCTCAGGCAAGCCCATTCCGCGCATCAGCCTGGCCTTAGCCAGCTCTACCCTTCCGATCCAGTTTCACTTTCCATTCCATGGCCGACGCAAAACTACAAATCATCCCCCTTGGTGGCCTCGGCGAGTTCGGTATGAACTGCCTCGCCCTCCGCTATAAAGACGACATCATCGTCATCGACGCCGGGCTCATGTTCCCGGAATCCGAGCTGCTCGGCGTCGACATTGTCGTTCCCGACATCACCTACCTCGTCGAAAACAAACAACACGTACGGGCCATCATCCTGACTCACGGCCACGAGGACCACATCGGCGGCCTGCCCTGGATCCTCTCCGAGCTCAACGTCCCCGTCTACGGCACGGAATTCACCCTCGCCTACGTGGATGGCAAGCTCGAAGAGCACGCCCTCGACGACGCCGAGCTTATCGAAATTGTGCCCGGCGAAAAATTCACCCTTGGCGCCTTCACCATCGAGCCCATCCGGGTCACCCACTCTTTGGTTGACTGCGTTGCCCTGGCTATCGAGACCCCCGTTGGGGTCGTCGTCCACACCGGGGACTTCAAAATCGATCTTTCGCCGCCCGACGGCAAAGCCTTCGACCTGCACCGTTTCGCCGAATACGGCAGGCGCGGCGTCCTCGCTCTTCTGCAGGACTCCACCAACGTCGATCGGCCCGGCTACACGCCCAGCGAGTGGGCCGTGAAACCACGTCTCGACGAAATCTTCTCTCGTACGAAGAAGAAGCTCTTCTTCAGCTGCTTCTCCTCATCGATCTACCGCATCCGCATTGCCTGCGAGCTGGCCCGCCACCATAACCGCAAGGTCGCCATCGTTGGCCGCTCCATGCTCGAATCCTCTGAGATCGCTCAGGACCTGGGGTATCTCGACCTGCCTCCCGGCCTGATCATCCACCCTGGCCAGGTCAACGATTACTCGCCCGAACAGGTCATGATCCTCATCAGCGGCACCCAGGGCGAGCCCATGAGCGCACTCAGCCGCGCTGCCGTCGATAACCACAAGCACGCGCGCATTGCTGCCGGCGACACCGTCGTCCTCAGCTCCCGCGTCATTCCCGGTAATGAGAAGTCCATCTTTCGCGTCATTGACCACCTCTGCCGACGCGATGCCGACGTCATTTTCGATGACGGCTCCCATGGCCTCATTCACGTCAGCGGCCATGCCAGCCAGGAAGAGCAGCGGCTGATGATCAATCTTCTCCGGCCGAAGTTCTTCATCCCCGTCCACGGCGACTACCGACACCTGAAGAAGCACGCCGAAATCGCCCAGCGCCTCGGCGTCATCGACCTCGCCGTCATCATTGAGAACGGCGAAGTCCTCGAGCTCGACCGTGACAACGCCCGCAAGACCGGCAAAGTCACCGCCGGCCGCGTCTGCATCGATTCCGGCTCAACCGCCGACGTCGTCGAAGACCTCGTCATCCGCGACCGCCGCCACCTCTCAGAGGACGGCATCGTTCTGCCCATCCTCACCATCAACAAGCTCAGCGGCAAAGTCGAGCGCCAGCCGGAACTCGTCAGCCGCGGCTTTGTCGGCGCCGAGCCTGAACTGATGGAAGGCGCGCGCCAGGTCGTCACCCAAACCCTCGACACTTCCAGCGCCGAGGAGAAGGCCGACTACGGCGTCATCAAGGAAAAAATCCGCATCGATCTGAAGCGCTATATCCAGAAAAACACCAGCCGCCGCCCGCTCATCATGCCGGTGATTTTGGAAATCTAGATCTTTCGCGGTCAGGCACTGCGAGTCTGAGTCAAGCTTTAAGAAGGCCACGCGCTCGACCGGCCGAAGCAAGCTGGCGTTTGTAACAGGGCACGACTTGAGTCGTGCCGAAAACACGAAAAAGGAACGGGTTTTAGCCCCTGCGGGCCGTTTGCCCTGAATCCTTGGGTGCTCTGTGCCCTCCGTGGTGGATCGTTACGCCGTCGCCAGATCTGCCCTCGGCAGTCCCATCCCCCAGGCAAGCCCCGCCTGCCGCCGCGCCCACAGGAACCACGCCAGACACGCGGCACCCGTCCACGCATAGGCCGGGGAGCTGAGCGGCATCATCGTCAGCAGCAACAACAGTCCGATCCCGTTCAACACTGCCAGAGCCGGTACCATTCCGCGCGCCAGGCGCGCGGAACACATGTCCACGATTGCGGGCAGATAGAGAAGCTGATCAAAGGGCCACGAATACGGCGACACCGCCGCGGAGATTGCCAGCAGCTGCGCTCCATCTCGCCGCCAGTCCCACTGGTTTCTGCGACGCCAGTAGAAACGCGCCGACAACAGCACTCCCAGCATCGCCGGTACGCCCTGCACCCAGGCCGGATGCCCCGGCACCAGAGCGCGCAGCGAACAGGGAATGTTCGGCAGATACTGCCCGTCAATATGCTCGGCGCGTATCGCCGCCAGATAGTGCGTCCACACATGCGGGTCGAACAGCAACGCGACGCCCATGGCTGCGCCCAGTCCCGCGGCCAGTCCTGCCAGCACCCGAAACTGTTTCGTCCTCCAGCAGTGCACCAGCAGCACCGGCCACAGCAACAGGAACAGGTGCGGCTTCATCGCCGGCAGCACCAGCGCCATACCCGCCCAAAACGGCCATCGCTCCTGACAGCGGAAGAAAAGCGCAATCCCCAGCAGGAGGAAAATCGAGGTCTGTCCCGCGATCGCGCACCCGAGAATCGGCGCAAACAGATAGACAACCAGCGGCAGCTTCTCCTGCCCGCTGCGCAGCAGGCGGATCGACATCAGCGCCGACCCAATCAGCGTCACGAGCCACAGAAATCCAGCCACCGGTGCGGAAAAATAACCCAGCGGCGCAATGAGGAACAGCGCCCACGGCGGATTCCGCATGATGAAGGGCTCGCGATAGGCGCCGCCGGCCGCATTCTCCAGTGCCAAAATCGCCTGTGTCCCATACGGATTGGCGTGTGCCCGCAGCAGCCGCGCCGAGCTCCAGTAGCAGATAAAATCCCGGTTCGCCGCGTTGCGCGAGAGTGCCGCGCCCAGTACCGCCAGGCACGCCGTCAGTAACAGCAAGGCTCCGGAGATCTGGAGCACTCGACCAACGTCCATCATTCGCAGCTTGTTCAGCATCTGCCGGCTCCCTGTTTCCCCAGTCTAGGAGCCGGTCCCGCTCGCCAACATCCCACGGCCGTGAATCGCACTTGCCACGCTGGAGCAAATCGCCAGTTACTGCGTGGATCTCTGCGCGTTACCTTTGATCGGCTTGGTGCGATGCAATTTTCCTGCCCCAGGCGCATCTCACTCTGTGAGGTTTCCATGCGCAAAGCAGTCCTGACCCACGACAGCCCCGATCCTCGTCCGGCTCTCGACACCTGGCTTGATCTGGAAAGCGTCGCCTCCGCCGAGTTGTCCTCCGAAGAGCCCTCTCACCCCTTCGAGAACGCCCTGCGCGGCCGGGATAAGGGCGGCTGGCGAGCGGCGTCGCCCGGCCCCCAGGTCATCCGTCTCCGCTTCGATGAGGCCCGCCCCGTGCGTCGCATTCGCCTCGAATTCTGCGAACGCGGCCATCGCTCCCAGGAATTCTGCCTCTCCGCGATTGACGCGGCCAGTCAGCGCCGCCTCATTGCCCGCCAACAGTGGAACTTCAGCCCCGGGGGCTCCACGCTCGAAGTTGAGGACTACTCGGTCAATCTGCTTGCAATCGCCGCTCTCGAGCTGGAGATCGATCCCGGCCGCCACGACGGGGAAGCCGTCGCCACCCTTCAGTCGCTGGCGGTCGCCTAGTTCTGGCGCTTGCCCTTTTTCCGCGCGGCCGCGCGGATCCAGTACTGGAACGGGTCGGCGTACAACTCACCTTCCAGATCCGCCACCCGCAACTGCAGCCGCTCCTGCGCCGTGCGCACCGCGGCGTTGTGAAGCACCGGCCCGATCTCTTCCACAAAAAAACCGAGGAGCAGCCCCGCGGCTAACTCCCCGATCGGTTCCGGCATGTTCGCTTCAAAGTACCGGCGCAGCGAAGCAATCGCCTCCGTCCGCGCCTGCTTCTCCAGCTCGGGAGTCTTCATGCCTCCGAGCTTACCGCTCCCCCGCCTATGCGTGACCTGACACGTGCAATCGGTAACCGAGGCTTACTTGTTCTGAACCGCCAGGTACTCGGCGTGATTCACCGTATACGGCGAGCCTGGCGCTGCTTGCGCACCCTTCGTCGTCACCACGAAGACGAACAGCTTTCCCGACTGCCCGCTGATCGCGTACAGATGGCCCGACTGATCCCAGAAACACTCGGCGATGGAGTCGGAGGTCAGCAAGCCTGTTAGATGCGTGACCGGCGCCGCTCCGTTAAAGTGGAAGACTTCAAGGCCGCCGCTGCCCGCCACGGCCAGCGTCTTCCCGTCCGGTGACATCTTCAAATCGCTCAGGGTCCCTACATTCGCCTGCGGCATGTTCGCCACCGTGCTCGCGGTGGTCAGGTTCCCGTTACTCTGCGCCGTATAAGTTGCTATCTGCGGTTCGCCCACCGAACTGAAATCGAGCTGCTTCACCGCCCGCATCGCGATCGCCACATGATTGAATCCGTCCGCAGCCGCCTCCGACGGGCAGAAAAATTCCCCGTTTGGCGGAGGCGGCACCGGCGCGCTGACCGGGATTTCCGTCAACAGCCCATTGCCGCTCCGTTTAAATCCGAAAATCCCCCAGTACATATTCCCGAGGCACGAAGCCGAGTACGCCCTAACGTTGTTTCCCAGGAAGCTCGCCGGCTGGTACAGCCAGGAATTTCCGCCTGATTCGCCCAGGTTCTGGAGCCCACCCGTGGAGCTCTCGGTTTTAAACGAACGGTAGGCGTTGTTTGCGCAACCATCCCCGCGGTACTCCATGTTGTAGACCGTCGCGCCCGTGCGATCCGTGAATACCGATCCCGCGCTGGCGCAGTCCGTCTTGTTATACCGCGTGATGTTTGTGGTTACCGCATAGCGCAGGGCACCATCGGACTCGATCCGATACGAATTGACATCGCTTCCGCTGAGCGTCGCTCCGAAGAGGAATTTCCCGTTCACCGCCATGCTCGTCACGTTTTCCTGGAATGGCGAGCCGGAAATCGCCGTCAGTCGCCCGCTGGCGCTTGCCGTCCAGGCATGCACCTCATTCCGCCCGGTGCTGGCCGCCGGCGTTGACACATACACGTAAGCCACTGGCCCCGTGGACGCTGCCTGGGCCAGCGACACTGCCGAACACAGCGTCGCGCCCAGGCTGAGAGTGAACTTGAGCGTGCGTCCCATGACGAATCTCCTGTTCCTGCAAAGCCTCTGCTGAAAAATCCCGTTGAATGAGTGAACCTGGAAAGCGAACGATTGGCAGTTGAAACCAGGTCGTGCAGAACATCAGTCGTCCAGTGCAGCATTCGGTCTGCTCTTTGGATGCGCCCACCGCCCAAATCGTCCGCTTCGGTTTTGAAAGTATGCGTACGATCAGAATCGACGGGTGCGCTGAACACCGAAGCGTGGCCCGTGACTCGCACGTTGGCCGTTCGGACCAACTTCCCGCCCCCGCCTCGCTTCCTACCCACTGAGGAGAGGAACCCATGAATGCATCAGATATGTTGGTGGAGCGCCTCATCGCCTGGGGTGTCGACACGATCTTTGGCCTTCCCGGCGATGGCATCAACGGCGTCTTCGAAGCCCTGCGTCAAAACAAGGACCGCATTCGCTTCATCCACATGCGCCACGAGGAATCCGCTGCCTTCGCTGCCTGCGCGTATGCCAAATTCACCGGCCGCATCGGCGTGTGCATCGCCACCTCCGGTCCTGGCGGCATTCATCTCCTCAACGGACTCTACGACGCCAAAATGGACGGTCAACCCGTGCTCGCCATTACCGGCATGCAGCACTCTGACCTCATCGGCACCTTCACTCAACAGGACGTCGCCCTCGACAAGCTTTACCAGGACGTCACTGTCTACAACGAGCGCATCATGAGCGGCGCCCATATGGAAGCCGTCGCCGACCTCGCTGTCCGCACCGCCATCGAGCACCGCAGCGTCGCTCACATCACCATTCCCGTCGACGTCCAGGTTCAGGAGGTGAAGAAGGGACGATCCCCGCGCAATCCTCCCCACCACACCTCAGCCACGCCCGCTTACTCTGACAACCTCCCCTCCCAGGTCGATCTCGAGCATGCCGCCGACATTCTCAACCGCGGCAAGCGCATCGCCATCCTCGCCGGCCAGGGAGCCCTCGGCGCCACCGACGAACTGGAGCAGATGGCCGAACTCCTCGGCGCTCCCGTCATCAAGGCCCTCCTCGGCAAAGCCGCCGTTCCCGACGACAGCCCCTACACCACAGGCGGCATTGGGCTGCTCGGCACCGAACCTTCCCAGGACGCCCTTGAAGACTGCGACACGCTCTTCATCATTGGCTCCTCGTTCCCTTACATCGAATTCCTGCCCGAGCCCGGCTCGGTCAAGTGTGTCCAGATCGATATCGACCCGCAGCGTATCAGCCTTCGCTATCCGGCCGACGTCGGCCTTATCGGCAGTTCCCGCGGTTGTCTCCGCGCTCTCATGCCGCTGCTCAAAAAGCACGACAAGGGCTTCCTGAAAAAAGCCCAGCGCGGCAAAAAAGACTGGCAGGAAATGATGGAAACGCGCGGCACCAATCCGGAAAAGCCAATGAAGCCCCAAGTTGTCGGTTGGGAACTCGGCAAGCGCCTCCCTGCCAACGCCATCGTCACCTCGGACTCGGGCACCATTACCACCTGGTGGGCGCGGTTCGTCCCTGCCCTTCGCGGACAAATGCATAGCTGTTCCGGCAACCTCGCCACCATGGCCTGCGGCCTCCCCTATGCCATCGCCGCGGCCGTCGCTTACCCCGATCGACCTGTCTGCTGCATCATCGGTGACGGCGGCCTCAGCATGCTCATGGGCGAGCTCATCACCATCGCCGCCTATAACCTCAACATCAAAATCATCGTCATCAAGAACAATACCCTCGGCCAGATCAAGTGGGAGCAGATGGTCTTCCTCGGCAATCCCGAGTACGCCTGCGACCTTTACCCCGCCGACTTTGTCACCATCGCCCGCGGTTGCGGCCTCACCGCCATGCAGATTACCGAACCCTCCGCCTGCGCGCAGCAGCTCGATACCGCGATCGCCAACCAGGGACCCATGCTCATCGAAGCGGTCGTCGATCAGTTCATGCCACCCATGCCGGCCAAGGTCAAAGCCAGTCAGGCCGCCAAACTTGCGGAAGCTCTCGTCCGCGGCGAGCCGAACCGGACGAAAATCGTCCTCACCACCGCCCACGAGCGCGTTCGCGAGATGGTTTAGTCACTTTGAGTGCGGCGATCCGAAATGAGCGTCGCCGCGCCCTTCCTGTGGTCGCCTCGGCACTCGAGCATGAGGCGGCCCAGGGAACTTCAGCTCGCCGTTTCCGCCACCGTGTCATCCTCGCCCGTCACCACCGTTCCGTGGTGATACACAATCCTCCACACCTCCGCCGTCTTCTCCCAGATCGTCGCCCGCCGCGTCACCCGCTTTCCCTGATCCAGCGTGTAGGTCAGCAGAAAAGTGTCCGCTCCCAGCCGCCGCAGCCCAAATTCCCAACACCGCCATCCCGCCACGCCCGCCTCCACAGACGGCGAGTCTGCGAGCATCCGCTGGATAAATTCCCGGCTGTATCGCCGTCCCGACGCCCCCACTTCCCAATACGCCGAATCCATCGCCCTCTCCCGCTCCTGCGCCGTTAACCCAAACGCTCGCGTGTGAAAGATCGGCTCCCGCATCCGCAGCTCTTCCAGCACGCCCTCCAGCCCCACCTCCACCCCCACCTCCACCCGCGCAAATTCCGGTGTCATGTTGACCTCCGCCCGTCAAACTCTAAACTCTAATCTCCAAACTCTTGACTCTTTGCCGGCCCCGACCTTACCGTGGACTCAGCGCGAAGGGCGCATCCAGTCCGCGGAAAGGGCCGTGCCCACCTTAGCGGTTCACAACTCAGCGAATCTTCTTTCAGCCTCCCACATGCGGACTTCCTGAGGCGCACCCGAAAGGAGCTTCGTATGCCCGACCGCACCCTTCCCGACCATCCCTCGCTCGAACAATATAAGAAACAGGCCAAAGAACTCGTCCGCGCCGTGGCACGCGGCGATGCCGCTGCCCTCGCCCAGGTCCGCAAACATCACCCGCGCCTGAAGTCTCTTCCTGAATCCCAGCCCAGCCCCTCGTCCTCGCCGACGCTCAACTCGTTCTCGCTCGCGAACATGGCTACGACTCCTGGCCGCAGTTTGCCGCGCACATCGAGACCCTCCGCATCATTCGCTCCGTCGAAAGTCTCCCCGACCCTGTCAGCGCCTTCCTCGAAGTCGCCTCCGTCGATCGCCACGGCTGGCACGGCTCCGGCACCCTCGAGCACGCCAGCCTCATCCTCCAGCGCTACCTTCACGTCGCCATCGCCAACATCTACACCGCTGCCATCCTGGGCGATGCTGCAACGGTCGCTTCTTTTCTCGCGCGCGAACCCGCCCTCGCGACCGCGCCAGGCGGCCCGAACCAGTGGGATCCCCTCACGTACCTCTGCTTCTCCCGGTACCTGCGCCTCGAGCCAGATCGCCCCTTCGTCGACACTGCCCGCGCCCTGCTCGAAGCCGGTGCCGGCGCCAACGCCTGCTGGTACGAAACCATCGACGACCCGCCGCGACAGGTCCCCGAATCCGCGATCTACGGCGCCGCCGGCATCGCCCGCCATCCGGGCCTTACCCAGCTTCTCCTCGACAACGGCGCCGATCCCAACGACGAAGAGACTCCGTACCACGTCCCCGAAACCTACGGCAACACCATTCTCCGGATCCTCCTCAGCTCCGCCCGCTTCAACGAGCGCTCCCTCGCCATAATCCTCGCCCGCAAAGCCGACTGGCACGACGACCAGGGACTTCAGCTCGCCCTCGAGGCAGGCGCCAACCCAAACTTCATCACACAATGGCAGTACTCTCCCTTCCAGCACGCCATCCGTCGCGACAACGGCCTCGTCATGATCCAGGTGCTTTTCGACCGCGGCGCCGATCCATGCATTCGTAACAATAACGATCACCGAAATGCCTTTCAGATGGCCGCATACCATGGACGCGGCGACACTCTCGCTGAGCTGGAGAACCGAGGCTTCGCCGCCCAATACCCCGATCCACTCGATGTCCTGGTTGCCGCCTGCGCCCGCTCGGACCGTGGCGGCGTCGATACGCTCCTCCGCGATAGCCCGTATGTGATCCAACGACTGTTACAGATAGGCGGCACTCTCCTCGCCCACTTCGCCGGCGCCGGCAATCTCGAAGGCGTCCGCACCCTCCTCGACCTCGGCGTCTCCGTCGACACCCTCTGGCCCGAGGGCGACCCCTACTGGGAACTCACCCGCGACTCCACCGCCCTCCACGTCGCCGCCTGGCGCGCCCACCACGACCTCGTCCGCGAACTCATCGTCCGTGGCGCCAACGTCAACGCCACCGACGCCCGCAGCCGCACTCCACTCCAGCTCGCCGTCCGTGCCTGCACCGACTCCTACTGGAAACACCGCCGCCAGCCCGACTCCGTCGCCGCTTTCCTCGCCGCTGGCGCCACAAAACACGGCATCCAGCTCCCTACCGGCTACGATGCCATCGACGTATTATTGATGTCGTAATGCCTCGCATAACCGCATTTCGAATCGCGCATGCAGTTCGCGCGATTCGAAATGGGCATCGCTCCCCAGCGCCAGCCGCAAGCGCATACTAAAATCGACAGACCATGCGCCCTGGCAGATTCGCCTTCTTTGCACTCGTACTGTGCCTCCCGGCTGAGACGCAAACCCACCCAACCTACCCCACTCGCGATCCCCACACGGCCGGCTACGTCCACGCCACCCAGCTCCCCGACGGCACCCTCCCGTCTCCCACCAAAGACGGCAACTTCATCCTCGGACCCACCCACACGCCCGCCTCTGAAATGTCCGCGCGCCCCGGCGTCCCCCAGGGCCGTGTCGAAGAGTTCACCCTCACCTCCGCCGGCGACCCCTACTACCCCGGCATCGCGCGCGACCCCGGAACCTTCGGCACGCCCGACTCCGCTAACCCGGCAAAACTCAACCTCACCACCAGCCACCAGCATCCCTGGACCCGCACCATCGCCGTCTATATCCCTGCGCAATACAAGCCCGGCACCGTCGCGCCCTTCATCGTCGGAGCCGACGGACCCGACCGCTCCCTCTTCACTGCCCTCGACAACCTTATCGCCGAACACCGCGTCCCCGTCCAGATTGCGATCTCCATCGCCAACGGCAGCGGCGACGCCCAGGGCTCCGAGCGCGGCCTTGAGTACGACACCATGTCCGGCAAATATGCCGAGTGGGTCGAGCACGTCGTCATGCCTCAGGTCGAATCCCGTTATCACCTCCGCCTCACCCATGACCCGAACGGCCGCGCCGCCATGGGCGGCTCCTCCGGTGGAGCTGTCTCGCTCATCATGGCCTGGTACCACCCGGAGTGGTACCACCTCGTCCTCGCTTACTCCGGTACTTGGATCAATCAACAGTGGCCATGGAACCCCGCCACTCCGCACGGCGCCTGGGGATTCCTCGACACACTCATCCCCAACAGTCCTCGCAAGCCCATCCGCATCTGGATGGAGGTCGGCGACCGCGACCTCTACAATCCCAACTCGATGCGAGACGGCATGCACGACTGGGTCCTCGCCAACGAGAAAATGGCCCGCGCCCTCGCTGCAAAGCACTACCAATATCAATTTTTGTTTTCCGAGAACGCCGGGCACGTCGACCGCGCCACGAAGCTCCAGTCCCTTCCCGAAGCTCTCGAGTATCTCTGGCGGGGCTATCCGAAGCGCTGATCTGGCGTCGGATTCCTGCCGATCGGCTTCCAGTTTAACGTTCTGCCCGTTCGTTCGCGCCGCTGGCCGAGAGATTCGTGAAGTTGCAAAAATGCGGGCAAGCGCCGGCCGTCCTTCTTCCTTGCGCCCTACTGAATCCCCTTCGGAAACCGCGAGATCTCCTCGTTCACCAAGCTCTGCTCCTGGCACTCCAGTTCCCGCGCTTCTTCCTCGGAAATGCCCAGTTCCCGCATAAGATCCCGGTAGGACGTGGCCTGCAACGGCTTCCCCTCCCACAGGAGCATCAGCCGTTTCCGCAACTCTTCGCCCTCTCGTCCCTGCAACGCCGCATGCACCCGACACCCGGGACACGTCCCGGGTCCCGGGCACGCCCGCATCGATTTCGGACAGACAAACTGCTCAGCCGCCATCGCACTCCTCCTCGTAATGTGCGAGCTTACACCGGCATTGCGACCGGGTAAAGCTGGCGGTGGGAACGTTCCGCCGTCAGCGGGATCTGGTGAGAAACCCTATTGCGTTTATCAGACGCCGGCGGTCTCGGCATTCTTAGCGGCGTGCTTTGGGGCGGCGCTCAGCAATCTCTCAACGTTGTCCGGAAACGGACAGGCAGGCGGTGATCGGACAGCAAATGGTCGCTGGCGGGGTGCCGAGACCTTTCTTTTCAGTGCCAGAGAGGGGTAGGCGATGGCTAGCGAGATGCAATGAAAATCCATGGAAGAGTTGCCGGCTGGGGCGCGGCGGCTGCCCGCAAGCCTCATCTTACTTTGCGAGGAGAGAGAGCCATGATGGCTGATCTGAAGACGGCGTTCCGACAACTGCGGAAGTCGCCGGCATTTACGGCGACGGCAGTGCTGACGCTGGCGCTGGGGATTGGGGCGACGACGGCGATTTTTACGCTGGTGGATCAGGTGTTATTGAAGTCGCTGCCAGTGAAAGATCCAACGGGCCTGTGGCGGATTGGGAATGATGAACAGTGCTGTTTCAACGGCGGGCTGCCGACCTATACGGGCAAGCCATATGACTGGGCGCTGTTTTCGTATCCGCAGTACATCGAGTTTCGCGACCACACGGCGGGGCTGAAGAGCCTGGCGGCGTTTGAAGGCGGCGACCGGGAGATGGCGGTGCGGCGTGCGGGGAGCCATGACCCGGCGCAGCCGTACTATGGCGAGTTTGTCTCTGGAAATTCGTTCGACGTGCTGGGGCTGCGGGCGTATGCGGGTCGGCTGCTGGAGCCGCAGGACGATGTAACGGGCGCGCCGCCGGTGGCGGTGATGAGCTTCCAGACGTGGGAGGAGATGGGACGCGAGCCCGCAGTGGTGGGATCGAGCTGGCAGATCAACGGGCAGGCGGTGACCGTGGTGGGGGTTGCGCCGCCTGGGTTCTACAGCGAGCGGCTGAGCGATACGCCGCCGTCATTCTGGATGCCGATCCACATGTCGCCGATGATCTGGCCGCGGGATGCGGACCTGCTGCAGCGGGGAGAACAGCAGTGGCTGAACCTGATGGGGCGGCTGGCGCCGGGGGCCAGCGTACTGGCGGTGCAGGCGCGGATGGTGGTGGAGCTGCAGGCGTATCTGCGGAGCCCGGTGGCGAAGCTGCAGACGGTGGAGGTGCCGCTGATTCCGCGGCAGTATCTGCGGCTCTCGCCGGGAGGCGGGGGCGTGCAGCGAATGCAGCAACAGTACCGGGGCGATCTGCATTTGCTGATGTGGGTTTCGAGTTTTGTGCTGTTGATTGCGTGCGCGAACCTCGCCAATCTGATGTTGACGCGGAGCGTAGCGCAGCGACAGCAGACGGCAGTGCGGGCAGCGCTGGGGGCGCAGCGAAAGCAGTTGGTGCGGCGAGCTTTGACGGAGTGTCTGGTGCTGGCTCTGACCGGCGGTTTGGCGGGGATCGTGGTGGCGTGGGGCGGGGCGAAGCTGATCCTGCATCTGGCGTTCGCGCAGAATCCGATCACGATCAGCGCGAGTCCGTCGCTGGCGGTGCTGGGATTTGCGATTGTGGCGTCGGTGGTAACCGGGTTGCTGTTCGGAGTGGCACCGGCGTGGCGGGCGGCGCAGGCAGATCCTATTGAGGCACTGCGGGGCGCGAATCGGGCGACGGGGCGGCATGAGACCTTCGCTCAAAAGGCGCTGGTGGTGGCGCAGGCGGCGGTTTCGGTAGTGCTGCTGTGCGCGGCGGGACTGCTGATCCTGAGCCTGCGCAAGCTGGAGCACCAGCATTTCGGATTCGAGGCGGCGAACCGGACGATCGTGAAGCTGAACACGGAGACAGCGGGGCTGCCGCCGGAACGACTGGACGATTTCTACAGGAAGGTGAATGACTCGCTGTCGACAATCCCGGGTGTCGAGCGGGTAGCGTGGTCGACGTGGAGTCCCATGGACGGAAACAACTATGGCGAGAGCGTGTGGGTTGATGGACAACCGGCCCCGCCGCCGGGGTCGCCGGAGAATGGGGCCTCGTGGGTGCGGGTAAGCCCGAGCTATTTCGCGACAATCGGGACGCAGGTGATCGCAGGGCGCTCGTTCACCGAGAGCGATAATCGGACGGCCGCATCAGTGGCGGTGGTGGATGAGGCGTTCGTTCGACATTTCCTGCATGGGGAGAATCCCATTGGCGTGCATTTCGGGGACCTCGATGCGGCGCATCCCGCGGTTTACACGATTGTGGGGGTGGTGGAGGACGCGCAGTACTGGCCTCCGAACGATCCGCAGGAATTGGCCGAGCCGATGTATTTTCTTCCGTCGGGGCAGTGGGAAGCGCCAGCACCGGTAACTCCGGTGGCTGCGGGCTATGCGCAATTCCTGACGAACACGCATTACATGGATTCGCTGGAGATCGAGACCCACGGTCGGGTGCCGGAGCTGGAGGCGCAGGTGCGGAACCGGCTGACGGAGATCAATCCCAATCTGATGATCGTGCACGCCCACAGCTTTGCGGAGCAGGTGCAGGAGGCTTTTAGCCAACAGGCGATGATCGTGCAGCTGACGTCGCTGTTCGGGCTGGTGGCGCTCGCGCTGGCGGCGATTGGGCTGTACGGCGTGACGGCGTATGCGGTAGCGCAGCGGACGAGCGAGATCGGAATCCGGATGGCGCTGGGGGCGAATCGGATGGATGTGCAGCGGATGGTGCTGCGCGGGGCGTTTCTGCAGGTAGGCGTGGGGCTGGCGATCGGGATTCCCTGCGCGATTGAGGCGGGACATCTGATGGCGGCGGAGCTGTTTGGGGTGGGAGTGGCGAATCCGCTGGTGCTGGGGACGACCGTCGTCGTGCTGGGTTTGTCGGCACTACTGGCGGCGTCGTTGCCGGCGCGACGGGCCGCGAGTGTGGAGCCGATGGAGGCGCTGCGGGGGGAGTAAGGCGGGACACAGGCCACACGGATGCTGAGGGCGGGGATTTTGTTGGGTGGGACTGGCGACTGCTGTCCTTGACTTTCTATCCATAGACAAACTATGGTTCGGCCATGGCGAACAAAGGTGACTTGTTGCCGGGGACGCTGGACCTTCTGATTCTGCAGACGCTGAAGCGGGCGCCGCTGCACGGGTACGGGATCGCGCAATCGATCAAGCGGGTAAGCGATGACGTGCTGACGGTGGAGGAAGGCTCGCTGTATCCCGCGCTGCAGAGGCTGCTGCTGCAGGGTTGGGTAAAGGCCGAGTGGAAGATAACCGAGACCAATCGGCGGGCGCGGTACTACACACTGACGGCGGCGGGGCGGAAGCAGCTGGGGCTGGAGATTTCGAAATTCGAACAGATGATGGCGGCAATTGGGCGGGTGCTGGCGGACGCCGAGGAGGCGGGATGAGGCTGTTGAGCGTGATGGGCCGGTTTGGGCGGAGGATCGGTGTCCTGTTGCGGCGGGAGCAGTTTGGCGGCGAGCTTGAGGAGGAGATGCAGTTTCACTGTGAGCAGATGGCGCGCGAGCTGGAAGCGCAGGGGATGTCGCGCGAGGAGGCGCGGTACGCGGCACTGCGGCAGTTTGGGAATGCAACGCGGCTGCGAGAGAGGAGCCACGAGACGATGGGATTCCGCATGGAGACAGTGGCGCAGGATGTGCGGTTCGCGTTGCGGCAGATGGGGAGGAATCCTGGATTTGCGGTAACGGCGGTACTGATGCTGGCGCTGGGCATGGGCGCGAGCGTGGCGATCTTTGGGTTTGTGGATGCGGCGCTGATCCAGCCGCTGCCGTATACCCAGCCGAACCGGCTGGTGGCGGTGGATGAGAGTGCGCCAGCATTTCCGCGGACGAACTTGTCGCGCTACGACTACGAAGACTGGAAGCGGATGAATCACACGCTGGCCTCGCTGGACGTGTACAACGGGTTCGGGTTTTTGTTGCGCAGGGGACCTGTCGCGGAGCCGGTTCCCGCGGTGCGGGTTAGCGCGAGGTTCTTTCACACGTTGGGCGTGCAGCCGATCCTGGGGCGCGACTTTCGGCCCGGTGAGGATCAGCCGGGACAGCCGAAGATTGTGATGCTGCCGTATGGGACGTGGAAGACGCGGTTTGGCGGGCGACGGGATGTGATTGGGCAGCAGGTGAGCCTGAGCGGCGATGAGTACACGATTGTTGGCGTGTTACCGCGGAGCTTTGCGTTTGCACCGCGGGCCAGCGCTCAGTTCTGGGTGCCGCTGCTGGAGCGGAACGGTGGCTGTGAGCTGCGGCGGAGCTGCCACAATCTGGACGGCATAGCGCGGCTGAAGGACGGGGTGACAGAACAGCAGGCGCTGGCGGATTTGAAAAACGTGGCGGCGCAGCTGTCGGTGCAATATCCCGATTCGAACACGGGGCAAGGCGCCAGCGTGGAGCCTCTGAATGAGCTGATCGTGGGGAAGATTCAGCCGATTTTGCTGACCTTGCTGGCGGGCGCAGGGCTGCTGCTGTTGATTGCGTGCGTCAACGTAGCGAGTCTGCTGCTGGTGCGGGCGGAGAAGCGGCGGCGTGAGATTGCGGTGCGGGGGGCGCTGGGTGCGACGCCGGCACGGCTGGTGCGACAGTTTGTGACGGAGGGGCTGCTGCTGGCGGTGGCGGGTTGTGCGGGCGGAATCCTGATTGCGGGCGGCTTGATGGCGCTGTTAACGCGCATCGTGCCGAAGACGATGGCGGAGGGGATGCCATTCCTGAGCCTGGTTGGGTTGAACCCGCACACGGCTCTGTTTGCGGCGGGGGTGGCGGCGCTGGCGGCGGTGTTGCTGGCGGCGATTCCGGCGCTGCGGATGCAGCTGAGAGATCTGCATGAGGGGCTGAGCGAAGGCGCGCGGGGCACGGCGGGACGGCTGTGGCGGCGGCTGGGCGCGAATCTGGTGGTGGTTGAGCTGGCGGTGGCGGTGGTGCTGCTGGCGGGCGCGGGTCTGCTGGGGAAGAGCCTTTACCGGCTGCTCCATGTGGAGATGGGATTCGATACGACGCATCTGGCAACGGCGTACGTGATGGCGACGGGTCCGGGCTATGCCAAGCCGGAGCAGGATATGGCGCTGTATCGGGAGATCGAGAGACGGGTGGGCGGGTTGCCGGGGGTGACGGGGGTGGCGATCACGAGCGATCTGCCGATCCAGTGCGACTGCGACACGGACTGGATCCGGGTTCCGGGGAAGCCGTATCACGGCGAGCACAACGATGTGCTGGAGCGGGATGTGAATCCTGCGTATCTGGGACTGCTGCGGGTGAAGCTGCTGGAAGGGCGCATGTTCACGGAGCAGGACGATCCGCAGCATCCGAACGTGACGATCATCAACGAGACTTTTGCAAAGAAGTATTTTCCGGGCGAGGATCCAGTAGGGAGGAGGATCGCCGACATCAAACTGTCTCCGGGGTCGATGCGCCAGATTGTGGGGGTGATTGCGGATTTCCGCGAGGGGGCGCTGGACGATCCGCCGTGGCCGGCCGAGTATTTCCCGATTTATCACTCGCCGGAGACGAATTTCTCCGTAGTGGCGCGGACGCGGGGCGATGCCGGTGCGCTGCTGCCGGAGATGGTAAAGGCGATGCGGGCGATCAGCCCCAACCCGGGCGTGTATGGAGAGGTGACGATGGGGGAGCAGGCGAACGCTTCGCCGACCGCAATGCTGCATCGTTTCTCAACATGGTTGGTGGGTGGATTTGCGGCGATGGCTCTGGTGTTGTGCGTGGTGGGACTGTATGGGGTAGTGGCGTATTCGGTGAGCCAGCGGACGCGGGAGATTGGGGTGCGGATGGCGCTGGGCGCCGGGCGGGGCGCGGTGCAGGGAATGATCCTGAGAGAAGCGGGGCGACTGGCGGCGCTGGGGATTGTGGCGGGGCTGGGCGCTGCGGTGGCGGCGGCGGCGCTGATGAAGAGTCTGCTGTTTGGGGTGGCGGCGTGGGATGTGCCAACGCTGGGGGCGGTGGCCGGCTTGTTGGGTGCGGCCGCGCTGGTGGCGAGCTATTTGCCGGCCCGACGGGCGGCGGGGGTGAATCCGGTGGAGGCGCTGCGGGCGGAGTGAGGAAAGGGGGGGTACAGGGTACGGGGTGCAGATACAGGAACCGTGGTTCAGGGCGCGAGGGGCACAACGGTTCCGCGGAAGCAGTCGTAGACCAGGGCGACTGGTTGGTGGGCGGAATCGCGCTCGAGGGTGACGGGCTCCCAGTAGCTGCGGTCGATGAAGTGGTCGGGGCTTTGCGGGATCAACGGCGAGAGGCTGCCTCCCGGCCAGCGCAGAGAGAGATCTCCCTGAACGGAAACGATCGTGAGCTGGGCGTTCTTCTGGTAGAAGTCCGGACCGAACTGGAAAGTGCCGGTCGTCGAGGCGAGGTCGGCGGCGGTGAGGGGCATTGACTGAAACGAACCGTTGGGCAAGCTGAGCGCAATGGCGGCGATGTCGTATCCAATGTCGGTTGTCGCCGAGGAATAGACGTTGCTGAAGGCGACCACGGTGAGGTCTTCGCGCGGTAGATAGAGGACGAAGGACGCGAAACCGGGGGCGCGACCGTTCATGAAGTACGCAAGTTCGCTGAAGCGGGGATTGGGTCGTTTAAACCAGCCGTAGCCGATGGGCTGGGCGGGGTCGAGCATGGCCTTGCGGGAGGCGGCGCCGAGCAGCGCGCCGGTGAAGAGGGCGCGGATCCAGCGGGCCTGATCGGCGACCGTGGTGCAGACAGACGCGTTGCCGGATTTGGCGGACCAGTGAATGACTGGGGCGGCTTCGAGGCCGTCGACGCCAACCGGCTGATCGCCGCGGGCGACCGGAGAGACGTCGGCTTCGAGGTCGTCATCGAGAAAGGAATCATTCAGGCCAGCGGGCTGAAAGAGGAGGCGATGCATGGCAGCCGCGAAGGGGAGTCCGGTTTTCTGCTCGATGAGGAGGGCGAGGACGTTGTAAGCGGAGTGCTCTTCATGGAGATATTGCGAACCGGGAGGGAAGAGGAGGGCGAGGCCTCCGATGGCGGCGACTAGCGAGGCGGGTGTCTGGTGGTGCTGAAGGAGATCGATATAGGCGGGCAAGGCATTGATGTCGGGAAGGCCGGAGCGCTCGGCGAGGAGATCGCGGACGGTGATGCGGTCGGAGCCGGGAACGCCGGGGACGAGCGGGCCGATGGGATCGTCCAGGGCGAGGGCACGCTGGTCCACGAGGCGGAGGACGGCGGCGGCAGAGAACTGCATGGAGACTGAGGCAATGTGGAAGCGAGTCTTGATGGTGTTGGGAATTTTGTGGTCGCGGTCGGCGAAGCCATAAGCCTTCTGGAAGAGGATCTGGTTGTGACGCTCGACGAGGACGGCGCCGGAGAAGTTGTTGCTGGCGACGTAAGGGCGGAGGTAAGCGTCGATGGCGGCGTCTGGGGAAGGAGTCTGGGCGAGGAGCAGGCTCGCGCTGTTGATGAGAAGGAGCGCGGAAGCGATCCGTGCGGAGGGGAACCGTGGTGGGTGAGCGCGGTGGGTCATTCGACGCGAAGGGCCTGCTGGGGATCGAGGCGGGAGGCGCGGGTGGCGGGAAGCCAGACGGCGAGCAGGGCGACGACCGATAAGATGACCGGCGTTGTTACGAATACCAGAGGATCCCACGTTTTGACGCCGTAGAGGAAGCTGGCGATGAAGCGGGTGAGGCCAAAGGCGGCGCCAATGCCGAGGACGACGCCGATGAGGGCGAGGCGCATGCCGTGCCAGACGACGAGGTTGCGGATGCGGACGCGGTCAGCGCCGAGAGCCATGCGGATACCCATCTCCTGAGTGCGCTGCTGGACGGAGTAGGCCATGAGGCCGTAAATGCCGATGGCGGCAAGGACGAGGGCGGAGGCTCCGAAGATGATGAGGAGGAGCATGTTGAAATCCTGACGCGCCATGGACTGGGCAACGACTTCGGTCATGAGACGGACGCGCGCGACGGGTAAACCGCCACTGGCCTGGCGGAGCTGCTCGGTAATGGCGGAGATGTACTGATGCGGATCACCGTGGGTGCGGACGAGCCAGACCACGGGTCCGATTCCGGCGTTGAGTTTGGTGCTGCCGTCGGTTGTTTGCGCCTCGGGAATCATCATGACGGGGAAGGGATCATTGTTGAGGCCGCCGTCGCGGACATCGCCGGCGACGCCGATGATCTGGCGGGCGGGCTCTTCAAACGCCGGGCCGACGCCTTTGCCGATGATGATTTGCTGGCCAATAGGGTCCTGTTTGGGCCAGTAGCGTTTGGCCATGGCCTCGCTGATGATGACGACGCCGGGAGCGGCAAGAGTATCGCGATCGGTGAAATCGCGTCCGCGGAGGATGGGGATGTGGAAGACGGAGAAGTAGCCGGGAGAGATGGGCAGCCACCCGGCACCTCCGGTATAGGGGTCTTTACCGGTGGGGCGGCCGACGATGTTGAAGGGAAGGCCGAAGCCGCCTTCGAGGGGCAGACAGCAGGACATGGCGGATTCCTCGACGCCGGGAATGGCATCGAGGCGCTGACGTCCATCACGAACGAGCTGGGCGACAGTGTCGGTTTTCTGGAAACGGTCGCCGTTCAGGGACATTTCCAGGGTGAGGACGTTGCGCGGGTCGAAGCCAGGATTGACGGCGCGGAGGGCAACGAAAGTGCGGATGAGCAGCGCGGCTCCGATGAGGAGAACGAGGGCAAGTGTGACTTCGCTGATGACGAGCAGTGAGCGGGCCTTGCTTTGACGGAATCCGGTGCCGGAACGGTTGGAGCTTTCCTTCAGAGTTGAGTTCAGGTCAGGGCGCGAGGCGCCTATGGCGGGGAATAGTCCGAAGAAGATGCCGGTGAGGATCGCGATGCCGAGGGTGAAAAGGAGAACGCGCCCGTCGAGAGCAACGGAACCGCCGTGTTCACCGACGCGAGGGAGATCGGCGGGGGAGACGGCGAGCAGAGCGCGGACGCCGGCGTAACCGAGGATCAGTCCGAGGCCGCCGCCGACGACAGCGAGAACGATGCTTTCAGTGAGGAGCTGGCGGATGATGCGGGCACGTCCTGCGCCCATGGCGGCGCGGATGGCAAATTCGCGCTTGCGGCCGGTAGCGCGGACAAGGAGCAGGTTGGCGACGTTGGCGCAGGCGATGAGCAGGACGAAGCCTACGGCCCCAAGGAGGATGAGCAGGGAGGAGCGGGCACCGGCGACGATGGAGTCGCGGAGAGGCTGCACGCCGAAGGCGTCATGAGGACCCATGTCGTTGGGGTGTTGACGGCGGTACTGATCGGCAGCAATTTTGAGCTGGGCGTTGGCCTGGTCGACGGTGACGCCGTCATTGAGGCGTCCGGAGACGAAGAAGAAATGGCCGAGGTTGGTGCTGTTGGGCTCGATCTGAAAGGGCAGCCAGATGTCGGCGGGGGGATCGGTGGCGAAGGACGGGTCGAGGACTCCGATGATTGTGTAGGGGTCGTTGCTGAGAGAGAGGGTGGTGCCGATGATGTTGCGGTTGCCGCCAAACTTCCTCTGCCAGAGGCCATAGCTGAGAACGACGACGTGTCCGCCGTTGGGGGAGTCTTCCTGGGACGTGAAGGTGCGGCCGAGGAGGATGGGTGCTCCGAAGAGGCGAAAATAGGATTCGCTGACGTGGATGCCGTGGATCTGTTCGGGGACGGCGCCGGTGAGGTTGAAGCCAGGACCGCCGAAGTCGTAGGCAGCGACATCGTGGACGACGCTGGTTTGTGCGCGCCAGACGTTGTAGTTGACGGGCGAGGCGACAGGAGATTTGCCGTCCTGAAATGTATTCAGGAACTGCACGATGCGATCGGGCTGGGGGTAGGTGAGGGGCTTGAGCAGAACGTTGTCGACGACGGTGAAGATGGCGGTATTGGCTCCGATGCCGAGGGCGAGGGCAGCGATGGCGGTGATGGTGAAGGCCGGATTCGCAATCAGCATGCGGAAGGCATAGCGGAGATCGGCGCGAAAGTCGCTCATCGGGAAGCTGTCCTCGATATCGCAGATTCAGGAAGGGCCGTGCTTGTGTTTACGCACCGGGGCCGGGGAGGGTTCCGGGAGTGCTACGGATTGTAACGCTTCGACGGATGGGATGAATCGAGGTGAGCGGAGACAGAGAGGTTAGAGGCTGCGGAAGGGACCTCTGTCTTCACCACAACAGAGCCAAAGAATGCACCACAGAGGACACGGAGAGCACAGAGGGGACAGGGCGAGTTGATCACGCGACGGACTTAGCCGTGGGTGCCGGTATGGGCGGGGGGTGGAACGGGGACGGGACCGGCGGCGGAGGCCTTGTCGAGGTAGCTGAGGGAGGGGAAGTAGACCTGGGGGTTCTGTTCCATGACTTCGAAGTAGCCGCGGAGGAATTCTTCGGCAATGGTTTGGGGGTTCTGCTCCATTTCGGCGGAGAGGACCTGGCGGGCCATGTCGAGGAGAAGGGCATCGACTTTTTCGCCGAGGCCTTCGGCCTGCTGGAGCTCATTGCGATCGACGTAGAAGAAAGAGCCGCGATTGGAGAGGACGATCATCTCGGTGTCTTCGCCGACGGCTTTGGGGTCGGAGCGTCGGGCGAGATGCATGAGATACGTCATGCGCAGGACGGTGGAGCGGAGGCTGACGTTGTTGTGGGCGGCGCCCGGGGTGAGCAGCCGCAGCATGGTGTTGACGGAGCGGGAGGCGGAGCCGATAACGCAGGGGCCGAAGGTATCCATGACGGTGCTGGGGGGTTCGCAGAGGAGAACGCGGCCGGCGTTGTCGTCAGAGGAATTGCTGGCGATGAGGAACTGCATGGATGGAACCTGGGCGACGCCGTAGGAGCGGAACCAGTCACCCATGACGCGCTTGATGCCGGGGACGACGTCGGCGCGGTTGGGAGAAGCGCAGGCGACGGTGGCGATTTCGGAGGCGAGCATGCTGCCGGCGCGGGAATCCTGCGCAGCAAAGGTGATGGCGAACATGCGACGGCCGGCGGTGACTGACATGAGGGCGGGGCTGTCGTCTCCAGGGGTGGGGGATCCGCCGGCGTCGACACGAGAGTCGGCGCAGAGGATGGAGCCACCTGGAAAAGGAACTGCTAACCCGACAGTCATGAGAAGCGGCCTTTCGCAACGGGAGCGGACGTTAGCGCGGGCAACGCGGATTGGCCGGTACGGCAATGTCCGTCATGGGTACTGCAGCTCGCCTGCGCCGGACGGGTTCGGCGGACGAGGAGATGCACGGCTGGGTGCGTCAGAACAGATCTCCGAGAGGTTTTTCCGGCGCAGGACCGCCTACCTCATTCCTAGGCGTCAGGCAAGGGTGGGTCAATGGGATTTTTGGGGGATTGCTGTGGATTTTCAGTCCTGGAATCAAGCGGTTAAACAAATTGAGGTCGATCTGTGGATAACTCGGTGCCGAATGGAGTATACAGTGTATACATGCTCATGCGGACAGTCGAAAACTCGACAGCGGAGAAGATTTTGGAAGCCGCGGGAGAGCTGCTGCATAGGGAAGGCGCAGCGGCGGTATCGATGCGGCGCGTGGCTGGCGCGGTGGGAATTACAGCGATGGCGGTGTATCGGCACTACCCGAATCGCGAGGGATTGCTGGATGCGGTGGCGGATGCAGGGTTCGCAGAGTTGCGCGAGCTGCTTGTGGCTGTTCGCGGGGGCTATACGGTCGAGCGGCTGGCTTCGCTGCTGGACATTTGGCTTGATTTTGCGCTGGAAAGGCCGCGATTGTTCGAGCTGATGTTCCTGACAAAGCGGCCGGGGGCACGGCAGTTTCCACTGGACTTCCGGGCGGGGGCATCGCCGACGGCGAATGTGGCGGCGGGCATGATCGAAGAGGGAATGCGTGCAGGGATCTTTCGTCGCGACGACGTGTGGGAGATCACGCTGGAGATGGGGGCGCTGCTGCAGGGGATGGTGATGCTGTATCTGGGCGGGCGTTTTGGGATGGAGGCCGGGGAGTTTCGGGCGCTGTGTCATCGATCATTTCGGAGGTACTTCGATGGGATTCGAGCGTAAGGGATGGAGCGTGGGGATGGGGCTGGCTGCGGCTGCGGCGACAGCGCTGCTGGTTTATTTCGGGAATGGTCTTGAGCCTCTGTGGCCATTGATGTGGCTGGCGCCGCTGCCGGTGCTGCTTTACGCGCCGCGGAGTTCGGCGTGGAGCGCAGGGCTGGCGGCCTGGGCAGCGATGTTCCTCGGCTGCCTGAACTTCTGGCACTACTTTCAGGTGCTGGCGGCGCCGCCGGTGGCGTGGGTATTGGACTTCGGCCTGGAGGCGCTGATCTTCGCCGCAGCCGTGATGGTGATGCGGGCCCTGGCTCGGAGGGGTGCGGTGTGGAGCGCGTGGCTGGCCCTGCCGGCGGGGTGGGTGACGTTTGAATATGTGCGGAATCTGCTGTGGCCACACGGATCGGCGGCGTGTCTGGCGTATTCGCAGCTGAAGTTTTTGCCCTTTTTGCAGCTGGCATCGCTGACGGGGCCGTGGGGGATGAGCTTTGTGCTGCTGCTCTTCCCGTCAGGGATCGCGGTGGCGTGGCACGTGTGGCGGATGGATTCCCGGCGGGCGGTGCGGGTGCTGGGGGTGACGGCAGCGGTGGTGGCGGCGGTGCTCATCTTTGGAGCCGCGCGGTTGGCTGGGCGGCAACCGGGTCCGATGGTGCGAGTGGGGCTGGTTGCCTCGGATGCCGGTACGAACTGGCTCCCGGCATACCCGGGAGCGCCGGCCGAGCACCTATTTCGGGAATATGCGGAGCAGGCTGAGGGACTGTTCGCGCGCGGAGCGCAGGTAGTGGTGATTCCGGAGAACCTGGGTGTGCTGACGGATGCCGACGTGGCGCAGGTGGACGCGATTTTTCAGCCGGTCGTGGATCGCACCGGGATGATGCTGATCGCAGGAGTGAACGATCAGACGGGGCGCGTGGCCTGGAACGAGGCGCGGGTTTATGCGGCGGACATACCGCCAAGGGCCTATCACAAGCACCATCTGTTGCCGCCCTTTGAAAATATGTTCACTCCAGGGGACACCCGGCTGATGTTCAGCGGCGTGGGCGCGGCGGCCGGCGACCGGTGGGGTACGGAGATCTGCAAGGATATGGATTTCACGGAACCGGCGAGAGGCTACGGGCGAGCGGGTGTGGGGCTGATGCTGGTGCCGGCGTGGGACTTCACTGTAGACGCATTCTGGCACGGGCACATTGCAGTGATGCGCGCTGTTGAGGACGGGTTCAGCCTGGCACGGACCGCGAAGCATTCGACGATGCTGGTGACCGATGACCGGGGGCGCGTGATTGCGGAGACGCCCAGCGGCGCGGCTCCGTTTGCCACGCTGCTTGCGGAGGTACCTGCGGGGCACAACGAAACGCTGTTCCAGATGTGGGGGGACTGGTTCGCGTGGTTTGCGATGGCGTTGAGTGCGTGGGTGCTGGTGCGACCCTGGAGGTCAGGGTCGGAAAGATCCACCACAGAGTGCGCAGAGAACACGGCCGGGGTAGAAGAAGCTGCGGCAGTGGGGAAGTGATTTGAATCTCACGGTCGCTTATCGAGCCTTGGGGAACCGGCGGGGTGGATTCTCCGTAGGGTGATGCAAGAGGACACCCGTGAAGCTCTCGATTGAGAACGTGGGGAAGTGTTATCGCGGCAAAGTGTGGGCGCTGCGGCAGTTCAGTCTCGAACTGAAGCCGGGAGTGCTGGGGCTGCTGGGGCCGAACGGCGCGGGCAAGACGACGCTGATGTGCATTCTGGCGACGATCACGCGCTCGACCGAGGGACGCGTGTTGTGGAATGGTGTTGATCTCGCGAAGGAGCCCAATGCGCTGCGGCGGGTGCTGGGGTATCTGCCTCAGGATTTCGGCGTCTATCCCAATCTGAATGCGCAGGAATTCCTGGAGTATCTGGCGGCGGTGAAGGGGCTGGATGCGACGGTGGCGCAGAGGCGCATCGATCAGCTGCTGGACCTGGTGAACCTGCAGGATGTGCGCAAGCGTCCTCTGGGCGGGTTTTCGGGCGGGATGAAGCAGCGGGTGGGAATTGCGCAGGCGCTGCTGAACGATCCTGAGCTGCTGATTGTGGATGAGCCAACGGCGGGACTGGATCCGGAGGAGCGGGTGCGATTCCGGAACCTGCTGGCGGAGTTGTCGGGCGAACGGATCGTGATTTTGTCGACGCACATCGTGTCCGATGTGGAGGCTACGGCGACGGACATTGCGCTGATTGCCGGCGGGCAGCTGGTGACGCATGCGACGCCGGAGGAACTGCTGCGGCGCGTCGAGGGTAAGGTGTGGGAGTGGGTTGTGCCGAGCGC
>DASRRO010000218.1:0-6301 GCA_035656855.1 Acidobacteriaceae bacterium
GCCCCGGAATCCGCGCTCAGCATCAGGCCTGGCAGCGTGCCTTTCGAGCACGCCGCCGCCGCTCCTGTCGCTGGGGTCACCGCGCTCCAGGGCCTCCGCGACAAGGGCCGCCTTCGCTCCGGCCAGAAGGTCCTCATCCACGGAGCCGCCGGCGGCGTTGGCACCTTCGCCGTCCAGATCGCCAAAATCCTTGGCGCCCACGTCACCGCCGTGACCGGCCCCGCCAACCTCGACTTCATCCGCGCCCTCGGCGCCGACGCCGCCATCGACTACACCCAGCAGGACTTCACCCGCGGGGGCCGCGTCTACGACGTCATCTTCGACTGCTACGTCAGCCACTCGCTCGCCGACCTCCGTCGTGCACTCACCCCTCAGGGCATCTACGTTGGCGTCGGCGGCCCCACCAGCGGCGGTCTGTTGTCATTCTTCGGTCGCGTTCTGGCCATGCTGGCGCTTTCTCCATTGCGCAAGCAGAAGATGGCCTTCTTCATCGCCAAGATGAACCCGTCGGACCTCTCGCTGCTCGGCGACTGGATCGCTTCCGGCCAGCTCACCCCCGTCCTCGACCGCTGCTACCCGCTGGCTCAGGTTCCGGAGGCGCTGCACTATCTCGAGACCCGACAGGCCCGCGGGAAGATCGTCATCAGCTTCGACTCCAGCATCGGGTGATTACCGGACCAGGGTCGCCCGAATCAGCTTGTCCAGTTTCGGATAGTTCTTGTCCAGCCAGGCATTGCCGCCCTGGAACATCGCGTCCTGATGACCGGCGCGCATGCCTCCGCCCGAATGCTCGCCGTATCCGCCGTAGAGATGTTCCACCGTGTCCATGCCGGCGACGACTCGTCCGAACGGGGCAAAGCCGTTCTCGTGGTCATTCCTGGTATTGTCACCGGTGTTGATATAGATCTCAGTCGAGCGCGTGTTTGGCCCGGTATTCGCAAAGGCCACAAACCCCGCGGTGTTGTGCTTGATCAGCAGATCGTCGGGGATCACCCGATCCCGCCAGCGTTCGGCCACCCGCGGGTCGCCGCTGATCCCGAACTGCACCCACCGCCCCGGCACCACTCGAAAGAATCGCGAGTTGTTGTAGTAACCGTCGCCGACGAGTTCGTAAAAACGATCGGCACCATGCGCAGCCCATTCGCGATGCGCCTCGATCACGAAGCTGCCTGCTGTCGTGTCGATCCGCACCCGATAGACCGCCGGAGCCTGGTGCCGGTGCGCGGCAGGGAACGCCATCAGAAGCCATAAGAGCAGTGCAGAGATCATCGGCTCTCCATTACACGCTCGACCACGTCTTGTCCGGCGCGTGGCAGAGGTTCTCGAGCGGACAATCGATGCAACGCGGTTTGCGCGCTATGCAGATCTGGCGTCCGTGGTGGATCATCTCGTGGGAAAAGGCGATCCACCGATCCCTGGGGATGATCCGCATCAGGTCCTCTTCCACCTGCTTCGGATCTTCGGCCCGCGTGAGTCCCAGGCGATAGGAGAGCCGCAGCACATGCGTGTCCACGACCACGCCTTCGGCCTTGCCGAATGCGACGCCGAGCACCACGTTGGCCGTCTTGCGCGCCACGCCGGGAAGCGGCAGAAGCTCCGCCATGGTCTCCGGCACGCGCCCGCCATACTGGCTCACAATCGCCTTCGCCGCGCCGGAGATGGACTTCGCCTTGTTGTGGTAGAAGCCTGTCGAGCGGATCTCCTCTTCAATGGCCGGCAGGGAAGCCTCGGCGAACGCCTGCGGCGTGGGGAATTTCCGGAACAGCTCCGGCGTCACCAGATTCACGCGTGCATCGGTACACTGCGCTGAAAGGATGGTCGCCACCAGCAGCTCCCACGGATTCCTGTGATGGAGCGCGCACTCCGCGTTGGGATACGCAGCCGCCAGCCGCCGCAGCAACTCCGCGATGCGCTTCGGATCGAGTTCCAGCCCGGCATCTTTTCGAGCTGCCTTCGCCGGGGCCGTTTTACCCGCTGGAATCTTCCCTCGCGTCGTCGTCTTCTTCGCAGGAGCTTTGGCCGCGGCTTTGACACTTCGCCGCGCCGTCTTTTTGCCAGCCTTCTTTGCTGCCGTCTTTGCCGCCATGAGCGAAATTGTAGCGGCTTCACGCATCCACAGCCGGCTCTCCTTGACAGTCTGGGAGAGTCGAGGGCATACTCTCCAAGATTGGCTAGGAGAACCCGATGCCCAATGATTCGGCCCTGGATCTGCTGCAGGGCACTCTCGACCTGCTGGTGCTGAAAGCAGTCTCCCTCGGACCGCTGCATGGCTACGGTGTGCTGTTGCGTATTCAGCAGCTCTCGCGAAACCGCCTGGAGATCCAGCAGGGGTCGCTCTATCCCGCGCTCTACCGGCTGGAGCATGAGGGCTGGATCGCCGGCGAGTGGGGGCAGAGCGAAAACAAGCGCCGCGCGCGTTTCTACCGGCTCACCGCCGCAGGCCGTCGCCGGCTCGAGGCGGAAGAAAAGAAGTGGCATCAGTTTGCCGACGTCATGGGAACCATCCTGAAGACTGTGCCGGAGGAGCTATGAGCCTGAGCAGCCGGATGCGCACCTGGGTGCGCGGCGTCTTGCGCCAGAAGGAAGTCGATGCGCAGGTCAATGAGGAACTGCGTTTTCACATCGAGAGTTATGCCGAGGACCTGATGCGCTCGGGGATGCCGCGTGCAGAGGCAGAGCGTCGGGCACGCGCGGAACTCGGGAGCGTAGCGGCGGCCCGGGAGAATGCGCGCCAGGCCTGGGGAACGCGCGGTTTCGACGAATTGCGCGGCGACATCCGCTACGCGCTGCGGATGTTCGGCAAGAGCCCGGGATTCACGGCGATCGCCGTGGGGTCGCTGGCCCTGGGCATTGGCGCCAACACGGTGATCTTCACGACGGCGCAGCACGCGCTGCTCGATCGCCTCCACGTGCCTCACCCGGAGCAGTTGCGGCTGTTGTGGAATACCGATAACGATGACGTGGCTCACATGTTCTGGGGCTACAACGATGAGACGCCGGACGGCAAGAGGGAAACGACATCCTTTCCGTATCCGGTCTACGAGCAGATGCGGAAGGAAAAAAACGCACAGGTCGAATTGAGTGCCTTTAAAAACAGCATGCCGATGACGGCGACGATCGATGGCCAGGCTGAGTCGGTCAGCACCCAGATGGTCTCGGGCAACTTCTACGCGACTATGGAGGTGCAACCGGCTCTCGGGCGCGCCATTGAAGAGCGCGACGACGGCGCCCCCGGCAGCGGCCCTGTCATCGTCATCAGCAACGAATTCTGGACGACGCGGTTCGGCCGATCGCCGAGCGTGGTCGGGAAGACTGTCTTTCTCAATGGAACGCCGATGACCATCATCGGAGTGAACCCGCAAGGTTTCACGGGAGCCTACCGCGCGCAACGGTCGCCGCAGGTGTTTCTGCCGTTCAGCATGCAGCCGATCGTCGCGCCGTTCGGTTCGGAGTCGTTGCTGACCAGCTCCGATCTCTGGTGGGTGATGATGATGGCCCGCGTGCACCCTGGCGCGACCACCGCCAGCACGCAGGCGCAGATGAATGCGGTTTTTCAGGCGGCAGTCCGCGCCATGATTCCGGCGAAAGCGAACGCCAAAATGCCGATCCTGCTGCTGCAGGATGGCAGCCGGGGACAAAACGGCAATGCGGAACTGTCGAAGCCGATCTACGTGCTGGTCGGACTGGCCGGATTCGTGTTGCTGCTGGCCTGCGCAAATCTGGCGAACCTGCTGCTGGCGCGGAGCAGCGCGCGACAAAGAGAGATGAGCGTTCGGCTGGCCATGGGTGCTGGGCGGCGGCGGATTCTGCGCCAGATGCTTACCGAGAGCCTGCTGCTCTCCACGATCGGCGGGGCGGCGGGACTGCTGCTGGCGTATGGCGCGCGCAATGTCATTCCCCGGCTGCTCGCCGATCCCTGGGGACCGCCGGCCTTCAACGCGACCTTCGACTGGGGCATCTTTGCGTTCACCGCCGCGGTCTCCATCCTCACAGGCGTGGTCTTCGGGCTGGCTCCCGCATGGCAGGCGACGCGGGTGAACGTGAGCGCGGGACTGAAGGAGGCAGCGCAAACCACGACCCACCGCCGGCGGGGGTTGGGCGGCAAGGCGATTGTGGTGGTGCAGGTCGCGCTTTCCATGCTGCTCCTGATCGGCGCAGGCCTCTTCGTGCGGACACTCGTCAACCTCAATGGCGCCCGGTTGGGGTTTCGGCCGGATGATCTGCTCTTGTTCGACATCAATCCCCCCGGAACGCGATATCCCGCCGGCAAAGATGTGGCCCTGCACCGGGTGCTGGAAGAAAAGCTGACCAGCGTGCCGGGCGTGGAAGGGATCACGCTTTCCCAGAACCCGATGATCGCGGGAAGCATCTCCAACGGGGCGTTTACGCCCTCAGGCACGCCGAAAACCGCGAACCAGCAGTATGCGGAGTACAACACGGTGGGGGAACGCTTCTTCGCGACGATGGGCATTCCGATCGTCGCGGGGCGCGGCTTCACCGACAGCGACACCGAGACCTCGAAGAAGGTAGCCGTCATCAATCGGACGCTGGCGGCGCAGTTCTTCCCGAAGACCAATCCGCTGGGCCAGACCTTTCGCAGCGGCGAGATGAATCCCCAACTGGTCACAATCGTGGGCATCTGCGGCGACGCGCACTACGACCGCGTGCAGGAGGCAATCCAGCCCACCTATTACATGCCGTATCGGCAGCATGGCGATCGCGCGGGCGGGATGGGAATGACCTATGAGATCGCGACCCGGTTCAAGCCCGACGCCATCGTGCCGTCACTGCGAGCAGCCGTGCAGTCGGTGGACAAAAATCTGCCTCTGGTGGATGTCCGCACGCAGAAAGAACAAATCGCCGCCACCATGCAGCAGGAGCGCATCCTGGCGGATCTGACGGCGGGGTTCGGGCTGGTGGCTCTGCTGCTGGCGTCCATCGGAATCTACGGGATCATGGCCTACGCGGTAGCGCGCCGAACCAACGAGATCGGGATTCGGATGGCGCTGGGCGCGCAGCCAGGACGCGTGCTGCGCAGCGTCCTTGGCGAAGCGTCGTGGATGGTCGTGCTGGGCGCGGTGGTGGGTCTCGGCGGCGCGCTTGCGCTGGGGCGTCTCATCGCGAGCCTGCTGTATGGGCTCAAGGCGTGGGATCCGGGAACGCTGGTCGGCTCCGCGGTGCTGCTGATTCTTATTGCCCTGGGAGCCAGCTGGATTCCTGCGCGTCGCGCAGCCTCCGTCGATCCCATGCAGGCCCTGCGCCACGAGTAGCGACTTTACTCGTAGCGCAGCGCGACCATCGGATCCACGCGGGTCGCGCGCCGGGAAGGGAAGAAGGCCGCCAGCAAGGCCGCGCTCAGCAGCAACAGCGAGACGCCGACAAACGAGACTGCATCGAAGATGGGCACGCCATAGAGTATGTGCCGCAACAGCCAGGCGACGCCCGCGGCCAGCACCAGCCCAATGCCCAGGCCAGATACTACCGGTTGCGCGCTCTCCCGCAGGATCAGCAGCAGCACATTGCCTCTGCGCGCACCCAGTGCCATGCGAATTCCCACCTCCCGCGTTCGCTGCACCACGATATAGCTCACCGTGCCGTAGATGCCGACCGTCACCAGCAGCAGGCCGAGCAGGCCGGTGATGGAAGCAATCGTCGCCGCCATACTCGACGCGACAAATGGCTCTGTCGTCCGCAGCATCTGCTCCAGCGTGAGCAGGTGCGCGCCCAAATTGGGATCAACCGCCGCCAGCACCGGGTCCATTTCGCGCATCAGGCTCGCCGCATCGCCGGTGCCGCGAATCAGAATTGGATACCGCGAGGCTGCTTCCGCCGGCATCGGCAGATAAATCTCCTCCGAGTCACTGCCGTCCAGCGTCACGCCACGCGTGTCGTGCACCACGCCAATCACCCGCCATATTGATCCGTCCGGCAACGGTTCGTCCTTCTCGTGATATTGTCCATCGGTACCGAGACGCAGCGTCTTACCTACGGGACTTTCTCCCGGCCACAGTTCCTTCGCCGCGGATTGACTCACCACGGCGTCTTCCGCCGCCCCTGCTGTCAGGGTGCGACCAGCGAGCAGCGGAATGCTCAGCGTCCGGAAATAATTCGGCTGGATCCACTTGTAGAAGAGGTACGCCTTCCTGTTGATTCGGTCCGGCTGTTGCCCGTTGACCGAAACTGCCGCTTCTCGCAGGTCCGGATCGTCCGGCGCATGGCCATTGGCTACGTTCACCACGCCCGGCAAGGCCGCCAACCGGGCCTTCAGTTCATCCACCAGAATGGATTTTCGAGCATCCGT
>DASRRO010000219.1:0-73737 GCA_035656855.1 Acidobacteriaceae bacterium
CACAACATGGTCATGGGGATGATCCTCGTCCTCATCGTGCTGATGTGCTTCCTGGTCAGCCTGCGCGCCGCCGTCATCGTGGCGCTGACCATCCCGCTTTCGCTGCTGTTCTCGTTCATCTTCCTGCACGCAAAGGGCGTCGCCGCCAATCTGCTCTCCATTGGAGCGATCGACTTCGGCATCCTCATCGACGGAACCCTCGTCATGGTGGAAAACATCTTCCGTGAGTTGGGAGAGCGCGAAGGCACCGGCTACAACCTGATGGACGTGATCGTGGCGGCTGCCAAAGACGTCGATCGCCCCATCTTCTATTCCGTGGCCGTCATCATTGCGGGATACCTGCCCATCTATGCGCTTGCCGGTCCCTCCGGGAAGCTCTTCCGGCCGATGGCGGATACCGTCTCCATCGCGCTCATCGGCTCGCTCATCCTCACCCTGACCTTTGTTCCGGTGATGTGCTGGTACTGGTTCAAAACAGGCGTCCACGAGCGGGAGAACAAGCCCTTCGAGTGGGTACGGCGGCAATACAAGGGCGAGCTCGAATGGTGCCTCAATCACCCGAAGATCACGATGCTGGTCGCCACGGCAATCTTCGCCGCCACCCTGCTGCTTGTCCCGTTTATCGGCGGCGAATTCATGCCGCATCTGGACGAAGGCGCGCTCTGGATCCGCGCCACTCTCCCGTACACCATCTCGTTTGACGAGGCCAGTCGCTTCTCGCCGCAGGTGCGCGACATCCTCATGCAGTACCCCATGGTCACCGACGTGGGCTCCGAACTGGGCCGCCCCGACGACGGCACCGATCCAACCGGATTCTTCAATGACGAGTTCTACGTCGGTCTGAAACCGTACAACGATGCCTCCTGGCACGTGAGTTCCACTCACAACAAGAAAGAACTGCAGGAGGACGTTCAGAAAAAGCTTGAGTCCTTCCCGGGCGTAATTTTCAACTACACGCAGCCCGCTGAAGACGCGGTCGATGAAGCCCTGACCGGCTTGAAGAGTGCCCTCGCGGTGAAAATCTACGGACCCGATCTGAATGTGCTGCAGGCCAAAGCTCTGGAGATCAAGCGCCGCCTCTCCGAGGTTCCCGGCTTTACGGAACTGACCGTCGTGCGCGAGCTCGGCCAGCCCAGCCTCCTCATCGACGTCGATCGTGACAAGATTGCCCGCTATGGCATCAACGTGGCGGATGTGGAAGCCATCGTCCAGGCGGCGGTCGGCGGCCAGGCCGCGACTCAGGTGATTCAGGGAGAGAAGCTCTTCGACCTGGTCGTCCGCATGGAGCCGCAATTCCGCGAAAATGCGAAAGAGATCGGCAATCTGCTTGTGGGAACGCCCACCGGCCAGCAGATCCCACTGAGCGAGCTGGCCAATATCCACGAATCCAGCGGCGCCTCGTTTATCTATCGCGAAAACAACTCACGCTACATCGGCGTGCAATACAGCGTGGAAGGCCGCGACCTGCAGAGCGCCGTCAACGAGGGCCAGCGTGCCATTGCCGACATCACGCGCAGCCTGCCGCCCGGCTATCGCATTGCCTGGGGCGGCGAGTACGGCGAACTCCTTGAGGCCCAGCACCAGATGGAGATCATCGGCCCCCTGGCTCTGCTGATCATCTTCATGATCCTGTTCGCTCTCTACGACAACTTCAAATTCCCCGTCACCATCGCGCTCGGCGTTGTCCTCACCGAACCCGTCGGCGCCCTGATCGCCCTTAAGCTGACCCACACCCCGTTCAGCGTGTCCTCCGTTTTGGGACTGCTGGCGCTGATGGGTGTTTCCGTGGAAACCGCGGTGATTCTCGTTTCCTATATCAACAAACTGCGGCTGGAAAATAAGGACATCCGCACCGCTACGCTCGAAGCGTCGCTGTTGCGCCTGCGCCCTATCATGATGACTGCTCTGGTCGCCTGCCTGGGACTGTTGCCCGCGGCATTGTCCACCGGCATCGGTTCCGACACTCAGAAGCCCTTTGCCATCGTGATCGTCGCCGGCCTCATCTCGCGTCTCTTTCTCGGATTTTTCGTCAATCCGGTGCTCTACGAGATGGTCGCGCGCGATGGCGATGTCCTCCAGGTCTAGAGGGTCGTCGACTATGGGCGACGGGAACCCGATCTTCTCGACAACCTCAGTTTGAGTGTCCTCCGATCCGGATCATTGGCGCCGCAGCGATTCGCCGACAAGGCTCAGGAACCTAATTCACTGATCGATCCCCCAATAGGGAACTGCGCGAACAGGATTGGTGCAGTTTGTGGGCGTTCCCACTGTGTTTACAGGTTCACCGGAAACTGAATCCACATCAGGATTCCCCGACATGGGGAAACGGGTCGTGTCAGCGCCCTTGACTTTTTGTGGAAGCGGCATATTTAATTAACACAGTAGTTAAATATGACACGTGAGCTTCGTCAATCCAGAAGGCCACCGGGCCGGCCAGCCGCACGCAGCGAAGGCCAAACCCGGGAACTGCTGCTGACCGCCGCCACCCAGTTGTTTGCGGAGCACGGGGCTGCGGCTACCAGCTTTGCCCTCATCGCGCAGCGGGTCGGCCTGACTCCTGCCGTAGTGCACTACTACTTTCGCGAGCGTGATGACCTGCTCGACGCCGTCGTCGACGAGCGCCTTGCGCCTCTGATCGCGTCGGTCTGGGATCCAGTGTGTCCCAATGACGCGGTGCCCAACATGGTGCGCGGTGTAGTCGATCGGCTGCTTGCAGGCGTTGAGCACAATCCCTGGGTGCCTTCCACGTGGATGCGGGAAATCCTCAACCCGGGCGGCCTGCTGCGCACCCGCGTTCTGCGTCGCCTGCCTCTGGACAAGGTGCGGATGATCGGGCAGGCGGTGGTGCGCGGCCAGCAGGACGGCGCCATTTATGCCGACCTCGATCCGGTGCTCCTCGTGTTTTCCATGCTGGGCCTGGTGATGCTCCACATGGCGACGGCGAGCCTGGTCGGCGAGGTCTTTCGCACCGATGTGCCGAGCCGGGCCATCGTCGCCCGGCACATCACCGGCGTTCTGCTGCATGGACTGGAGCGCCCAGCCGTGGCGCCGTCCCGGTCGGCGCACCGCAAAGCAAAAGTCAGGAGGCGGCCATGAGCTACAAGTACCGTCCCGTTGCGCGGGTCCTCCTTTCCTCCGCGGCTGGAGTATTTCTGCTGGCCAGCGGCTGCTCCCACAAAGGTCCTCCGGAATATCAGGGATACGTGGAGGGCAAATTCGTGTACGTTGCCTCCCCGGAAAGCGGTCGCCTTGATCGCCTCGCGGTCGCGCGCGGCGAAACCATCGCCGTCCGCCATCCGCTCTTCGCGCTTGACGCGGAGCCGGAAGCGGCGGCCATGCGGCAGGCGCAGGAAATGCTTCGATCGTCGGAAGCGAAGCTTACCGATCTGGAAGCAGGGAAGCGCCCGGCGGAAATCGACATAACCCGGGCTCGGTTGCAGCAGGCACAGGCCGAGCAAAAGCAGGCGTTGGCGATCCTGCGCAGCGACGAGTCTCAGTATGATTCCGGGGGCATCCCGCAGACCGACCTGATCGGCGCGCAGGCAGCGGCGGACGTCAATTCGGCCAAAGTGCAGGAGCTGGAAGCGGATCTCGCAGTGGACGCCCTTCCCGCCAGGGCACAGCAGATTCGTGCACAGGTCCGGCAGGTGGGAGCCGATCGAGCGACCCTTGCCCAGACAGAATGGCGGCTCCAGCAGAAGCAGGTTGCCTCGCCCCGCCAGGGACTCATCTTTGACACGCTCTACCGCGAAGGCGAGTGGGTTGCCGCCGGCAATCCGGTGGTGGAGATTCTTCCGCCGGAGAACATCGAGGTCCGCTTCTACGTGCCCGAACCGGTGGTCGGCCGGCTGCACATGGGGCAAAACGTCACAGTGCACTGCGATGGCTGTTCCGCTCCGGTCGCGGCCAGCATCACCTTTGTCTCGCCGCAGTCCGAATACACGCCGCCGGTGATCTACAGCAATGAAAACCGCTCCAAGCTGGTCTTCATGATCATCGCCAAACCATCCGAAGCCCAGGCACCTGCGCTGCACCCCGGCCAGCCAGTCGAGGTGGTGCTCGAATGACCGCTGAATCCAGTCCGGAATACGCCATCGATGTGCGAGGTCTGAATAAGCACTTTGGCGACAAGCACGTGGTCCGCGACGTGTCGCTGCGCGTGCGCCGGGGCGAGATCTTCGGCTTCCTCGGCCCCAACGGCAGCGGCAAGACCACGACCATCCGCATGGTCTGCGGCTTGCTCCGCCCCGATTCCGGCGCCGGAACCTGTCTCGGCTACGACATCCAGCGAGAAAGCGCGGAGATCAAGCGGAACGTCGGATACATGACGCAGCGGTTCTCCTTCTGGGAAGATCTCACGATCAGCGAGAATCTCGATTTTGTCGCGCGCATGTATGAGATTCCCTCGCGCAGCGCGGCTGTGCGCCAGGCTCTCAAGCGGCTGGGTCTCACGCAGCGTGCTCACCAGCTGGCAGGCGAGCTTTCCGGAGGATGGAAGCAGCGGATGGCATTGGCCGCCTGCATGCTGCATCAGCCCCGGCTGCTCCTTCTCGATGAGCCGACTGCGGGCGTGGATCCACGCGCCCGCCGCGATTTCTGGGACGAGATTCAGTCCCTCGCCGCCGGCGGCATTTCCGTCCTGGTCAGTACGCACTATATGGATGAAGCTGTGCGCTGCCACAAGCTCGCGTATATCGCTTACGGTCGCCTCCTCACTCAGGGATCGGCCTCCGAGGTGATCGCCGGGCAGCGGCTCACCACCTGGGCGCTCCACGGCGACCGGCTCGCCGACCTGCAGGAGAAGCTGCGCCGCCAACCCGGCGTGGAGCAGACCGTCAGCTTTGGCAACGCTCTGCACGTGAGTGGGACTGACGCCGCGGCCCTGCAGCAAACCGTCGAGTCCGCAGCCCGCTCCGAGGGCCTCCGCGCCGAGAAAATCGACACCAGCCTCGAAGATGTCTTCATTCACCTCATGAGCCAGTCAGACGGCAGCGGGGGAGGCCACGCATGACGGCGCGCAGCGGCTTTTCCTTAACGCGGTGGTGGAGCATCGTCCTCAAGGAATTCACGCAGCTCCGACGCGATCGCCTCACTTTCGCCATGATCGTCGGCATTCCTATCGTTCAGATGGCCCTCTTCGGCTATGCCATCAACACCAATCCGCGACATCTGGATACGGCCGTCATCGACGCGGACCCCAGCGACATCACCCGCAGCCTCCTTGCTGCCATGCAGAACTCCTCCTACTTCCACATCGTCTCCGATTTGCCCAGCGAGGCGGCCGGACGCGAGGCCCTGGCGCAGGGCCGGGTCCTTTTCGTTGTGAACATCCCCGCGGGATTCACCCGGCAGCTCCTGCGCCACGAGCATCCGTCGCTGCTCATCGAGGCCGATGCGACTGACCCTACGGCTACGGCCAGCGCCCTCGCCTCCCTGAACGGAATCACCCAGTCGGTCATCGCCCGGGAGATCACCGGGCCCCTCGCCTTCCTGCAGGGCAGCCCGGCTCCCTTCAGCGTGAACGTGCATCCGATGTTCAATCCCGACAGCATTACGCAATACAGCGTTGTGCCGGGATTGATGGGCGTCGTCCTCACGCTCACCATGGTGATGATGACCGGCCTCGCTATGACACGCGAGCGCGAGCGCGGCACCATGGAAAACCTCCTCGCCATGCCCGCCACTCCGCTCGAGGTGATGACCGGCAAGCTGGTTCCTTACATCGGCATCGGACTCTTGCAGGCGTCCATCATTCTTCTGGCCGCGCGCTTCGTCTTTCACGTGCCGTTTTTCGGCAGCCTTGGCGCGATCTACCTTGCGGCTCTCTTGTTCATTGCCGCAAATCTCACCGTCGGCATTACGTTCTCGTCGCTGGCACAAAATCAGCTGCAGGCCGTGCAACTGGCGATCTTCTACTTTCTGCCCAACATCCTGCTCTCCGGCTTCATGTTTCCGTTTCAGGGGATGCCCGCCTGGGCGCGGGCCATCGGCGACCTGCTGCCACTCACGTATTTCAACCGCCTGATCCGGGGCATCATGCTCAAGGGCAATGGATGGCCGGACTCATGGCCGAGCGTTTGGCCGATGATCGTTTTTACCGTGGCCCTCATGGCGGTCGCCGTCGCCACCTATCGCCGGACGCTGGATTGAGAGGCTCTGCATGCACAGATCCGTCTCGTGGAAGATCGCAACGAATGCCATGGTCGCGGTAACGCTGATGCTCCCCCAGGCCTGCACCGTAGGCCCAAACTACCATCCGCCTGCCCCGCCCGCGATAACCGCCTACACTCCGCAGGCGCAACCGCCGGTGACGGCATCCGGCCCGGGTGCCGCGGGAGAATCTCAGCAGTTGCATGGCTCCAGCGATCTCCCCGCGCAGTGGTGGGCTCTTTTCCAGTCGCCCCAACTCGACGGCATGGTGCGCGAAGCGCTCAGTAACAGTCCCACACTCGCCGCCGCGACCGCGCGCCTTACTCAGGCTCGGCAGGAAGTCCGGGCCCGCGTCGGTGCAACGAAATATCCTGCCGTCAGCGGCAATGCGTCCGTCGCGGGCCAGCAACTCGATCTCGCCGCGTACGGTATCCCCTTTCCCAATCCATCTCCCTTCGCGCTGCTCAACGGGTCGATTGGCATTACGTATGCGCTCGATCTCTTCGGTGGCAATCGCCGCCTGATCGAGAGCCTGCGGGCTCAGGCTGACTACCAGCAGTGGCAGCTGGAAGGAGCGAGACTGATCCTGGCGGGCAACGTGGTGGCGGCTGCCGTGCGCCAGGCGCAGTTGCGCGCGCAGCTGGACATCACCGAACAAATGATTCAGGTTCGCCAAACGGAGCTCCGCATCACCGAAGCGCGACGCCGCGCCGGAGGCGTCTCGGATTCCGATCTCCGGGCCCAACGATTGCTGTTGGCTCAGACCGAGGCCGCCCTGCCTCCGATTCGCCAGCAGTTGGAGATCGCCAGCGTCCAGCTCGCGGTGCTGATGGGCCGCCCTCCCGCACAAGCCCCCTTTCCCGGCATCGCTTTCGACTCGCTGAAGCTTCCCGCGCAGTTGCCGCTATCCCTGCCTTCGTCTCTGGTACGCCAGAGGCCCGATATACGGGCAGCCGAATCGCTTTTGCACCAGGCCAGCGCCGGCGTCGGCGTGGCCACGGCGAACCGCTATCCGCAGATCACAATTTCCGCCAGCGCCGGCGCGCTCGGAACCAGCTTCATTACCGGCGGCGATATCTGGAATGTCGCGGCTGGGCTGGCCCAGCCACTCTACAACGGCGGCGCTCTGAAGGCAGAGCAGCGCAAAGCTCAGGCAGCCTATGACGAGGCGAACAGCGAGTATCGTCAGACGGTCATCGAGGCGTTTCAGCAGGTAGCCGACACGCTCTACGCGATCCAGAACGACGCGCAGACCTTTCAGTCGCGAACCGCGGCCGCCGAGCAGGCCGAGGCCGCATACCAGATCGACGTGCAACGCTATCAGGCTGGCGGCATCAGCCGCCTGGCTCTTCTTGAGGCGCAGCGCCAGCAGTTGCAAACCGCTCTCGATCGCTCCTCTTCGGCTGAAAATCGGTATCTGGATTCGGCAACGCTGTTTCAGGCGCTCGGCGGTGGATGGTGGAATCGCTGACTATCAGGCAGGAAATCGGACTTCGCCGCGTAGAGCTCTCTGATGAGTGCCATGCCCTGATGGCGCCAAAACAGCTTTCCGTGACGGACGAGCGGGCGATTTACGGACCTTCGGATTCCCAGGCCGTCGGCGACGCCCGCGCTGGAACCGTCATCTAAAAACTATGTCATCCCAAACCGTAACGCGCACCGTCGAATCGGATTCTGAGCCGACCGAGATTTACAAAGTTCTGGCCGAAGCCAGCAACATTCCCAGATGGGCGCCGGTCTTTGCCGACGACATTGAACGCATCGACGACACGCACTACGGCGTTACGAAGAATGGCGAGACCTTCCGGCTGGAACTCTTCCTGCATCCATCCGCCTGCGCCGTGGACTACATTCGAGAAATGGCCAACAACAGGCGCGGCGGTGCTTACATCCGCGTAACGCCTCGCCCTCTCGGGGGATGCGCGATTACGATCACTGTGCCCGTAGGCCTCAATACGAATGAATCGGAAGTTGCGAAGACCCTTGATCAGGAACTCGCACAGCTAAGCCAGCTTGTGAAGGCCTGATTGCTCAAGACGCAGAGACGCGAGACGCTTGCGCGGCCCGGCGGCCACACTCGCTCATCGATCCGCTGCGGCTATGCTAGGCTGCCTCACTCGCGGTCTCATGGATCAAGTGGATCGCATCGAACGGAACATCCCTCAGGACGACGCGGGGGTCCTCCCACACTTCCACGTTGGCGATGCTGTTCACCCGGTCGACGCGAACGACGACCAAAGCTCCCTGATGTCCTTCTACGCGAACTCTTTCACCACGACGTGGAACCCGGGTCGTTGCCATGCCCAGCATTGTTTCACATCCCTCCCCCAAGTCAAGGCGTCCTTCCCGGTCCTCCGGCAGTTGCAAACAGGCCCCTGCATTTGCAGGCTGCCCCGGTCTCATCGAGTGCTTTCGGAGGTTCTTGACAGGACATAGTAACGAAGTATGCAATAGCGTCCGAGTAAATCATGGAGGCTCCCCGATGTCTGCATTTCTCCATAGGATCTGGACGTTGCGGCAAGGATCCGTCTTCTGCAAGCCGTACTGCTTTCTCCGCCTCGCGATCAAACCGATTGCGTCGCGCGCTTTCTCGGCGGCCCTTATCGCATTGGCGACGGGCGGAGCTCTCCTCTATGGGCAGGCGACCAACGGAACCATCAACGGAACGGTCACGGACCAGACCGGCGGAGTCGTCGCCGGAGCTGCGGTAACACTGACAAATACCGGCACCTCCGACGCGCGGAAAGCGGCGACGAACGGATCCGGCTTTTACGAGTTCACCAACCTGCCGCCGGGATCCTACAGCGTTGTAGCGCAAAAGGCGGGGTATCAGCGGTTGGTGCGCCAGCCCATCACTCTGCAGGTTGCGGGGACGCTGCTCATCGATATGACCCTGGCGGTGGGCCGCGAGACGCAGCAGGTAGTCGTAACCGGGACGACTCCTCTGATCCAGGCGGAGAGTGACACGCTGGGCGCGGTCGTGGATCAGCGGGAGACCAACGAGATCCCACTCAACGGTCGCGATCCGATGGCGCTGGTGGCCCTGGTCCCGTCGGTGGTGCCGCAGGGGCAGTCGGAGCAAACCCCGACGGGAACCAATCCTTTCGGATGGGGAAATTATCAGATCGGCGGCGGATTCGCGAACCAGAGCGTGACCTATCTCGATGGCGCGCCGGTTAACACGGAGTACATCAACCTCACAGCGCTGATTCCAACCCAGGATTCCCTGCAGGAATTCAAGGTAATGACGAACAATCTGCCACCGGAGTACGGGCGCCTCGCGGGCGGAGCGGTGCAGTTTCGAACTAAGTCAGGCACGAATAATCCGCACGGCTCGGCCTACGAGTACCTGCGCAACAAGGTGCTCAACGCGAACACCTTTTTCGGGAACCAGGCACACCTGCCGAACCCGGCCTTCACGCAAAACCAGTTCGGCATCAATTTGGGCGGTCCCGTCTATATTCCGCACGTGTACAACGGACGGAATCGAACATTTTTCTTCGTAAGCTGGGAAGGATTTGCGCTCCGGCAGGGAGTTACCTACAAGCAGACCGTGCCGACCGCTGCCGAACTGACGGGAAATCTGTCCGATCTGAACACGCCCATCTACGATCCGGCGACGACGTGCGGAGTAGCGGGAGGGCGGCCCTGCAATCCGGGAGAACCGCAATATGATCGGACGGCTTTCGGCGGGGGAGTCATCCCGAGCGGGCGGCTCAACTCCACCTCGCTCGCCTATCTGAAGACCTTCTTCCCGGCGCCAAATGTGCCCGGGGCTGCACCTGGGACCCCGAACTTTACGACGAACGGATCCGCAGGGGGCAACAATTACGAGACGGTCGTGCATATCGATCAGAATGTATCGAGCAAGCAGCACCTCAACGGCCGGTATACGTGGTGGAAGAACAACAATCTTCCCACAGTTGCTTTCAATGGGATCTGCCAGGACCGGTGCGGGGAATTGTTCACAACCAACAGCTTCGTGCTGGCCGACGATTATTCGTTCAGCAGCAAGACCCTGCTCGATCTTCGGATCAGTTATATGCGTTTCAACTACTCCCGGTCGCCGCTGCTCAATAACTTCGATCTGACCAGTATCGGGCAGTCGACCGCATTGCAAAGTCAGGTGGAGTATCCCGGGCCGCCGGTCATGGTGGTTACCGGCTTCGATCCCCAGGGCATCTTCGGCAGTCAGGGAGCCGACAGTACGATTCACAACGCGACGGATGACGACCGGATTTCAGGATCGCTGACCCGATTCATAGGCAACCATACGTTGTCGTTCGGCGGTGAGTTTCTGCGGGCTACGTTCAACTACGTGCAGAACAATATTTCGTCGGGCGATTACAGCTTCAGTCCGGGGTTCACCGCGCAGAATCCGCTCACCGGCGTGGGCGGTCTCGGCCTGGCAACCTTCCTGCTGGGGTATCCGTCCAGCGGAAGCGCGGAGATCGCCGCGCCCCTCGCCTCCGAACAGTTGTATCCGGCGCTGTACCTCAATGACGACTGGCGAGTGCGGCCGCGACTCACACTGCATCTGGGACTACGTTGGGAAGATACGCAGCCGTTTACAGAGCGGCACGACCGGCTGAGCTACTTCGATCCAGGGGCAACGAATCCTGCACTCGGGGCCGCGGGAAGTTCCGCGCCGGGCGCGATCGGACTGGTACATTCCAGTACCCGCAGTTCGCGGTTTGCCATCAATAACAGCCTGAAGCAGTTTTCGCCCCGCCTGGGTTTTGCCTGGCAAATGTTTCCCAACACCGTGTTCAGTGGCGGGTACGGAGTCTTCTGGCTGCCGAACGATGTGACCGACTTGCCGTACACCGATCCCATCGATGCATCGACGACGGGTGTGGTTACCTCCATCAACGGAGGACTGACGCCCAGCGCGACGGTCGACAATCCCTACCCGCAGGGACTGGTCGCGCCCGTGCAGCGGGGATCGAACCTGCAGCAGACACTGCTGGGAACGGGGGGCAGCTATAACCTGACGACCGATCCCTATGCTTACTCGCAGCAGTACAACTTCGGCGTGCAGCAGCAACTGGGGAGCAGCTTCATGTTCAGCCTCGTATATGGTGGGGCGAAGGGAACGCATCTGCCCTTCAGCGGTCTGAATATCGACACGCTGCCGGATCAGGATCTGTCCTTGGGGGCTGCCCTGGTGAATCAGGTGCCCAACCCGTACTACGGAATTATCAGCTCGAAATACAGCCTGGGTGCGCCGACCATTCCCGCAGGCCAGCTCCTGCTGCCGTATCCCGAATATTCCGGGCTTGGAATCCAGGCGGACAACGTAGCCAACTCAACCTATAACTCCATGCAGGTGACGGCGCAGCAGCGATTCGCGCACGGCGCGTCCATCAACGCGGCGTACACGTGGGCGAAGCTGATCAGCGACACCGACACGCTGACCACCTGGCTGGAGCCCGGCGTCGCGGGCGTGCAGGATCCGAGGAACCTGAATGCAGAGAAGTCACTCTCTTCCGATGACGCCCGGCAGCGGCTGGTCGTGAGCTATGTCTACGATCTGCCCTTTGGCAGAGGCATGCGCTTCGGATCGAACGTCCCGGGAGTCCTGAATCAGCTGCTGGGCGGCTGGGGTTTTGGCGGCGTGACGACGGTGCAGACCGGCTTTCCGCTGGGCTTCACCACCGCCCAGAACCTGACCAACTCCTTCGGCGGAGGCTCGCGGCCCAATGTTGTGCCGGGGTGCAACAAAATGGTTCCAGGCAACGAGACGCAGCGGATCAATCAGTGGTTCAACCCGGCCTGCTTCACGCAGCCCGCTTCGTTCACCTTCGGCGACGAATCGCGGAACGATCCTGATCTTCGCGCCTCGGGCGTCGCCAACTGGGATGCGTCGATGTACAAGACCTTTCCCTTTACACACAACGAGGCAACGAACCTGCAGTTTCGCGCGGAGGCGTTTAACCTTTTCAACCGGGTCCAGTTTGGGTATCCGGGAACTCAGCAGGGTGCGTCGAATTTCGGCATCGTGAGCAGCCAGCTGAATAATCCACGATTGCTTCAATTCTCGCTGAGACTCAACTACTGAATCACCGGATCTGGTAAAGGTCCTGGCACGACCGCGATGGCACTCCTCTGCCCGGCCACCTTGGTATACTTTTTCAGGTTCGTCGGACGGCGGTCGCGCGATCCATGCCTGCTATCCACAGGCCCTGCGGCGCAGGATAATCCGCCGCCGGGGAATCGTGCGCAAGGTATTTCTTTCAAAAGCGGGAGTAGTTCAGTGGCAGAACGTCAGCTTCCCAAGCTGAATGTCGCCGGTTCGATCCCGGTCTCCCGCTCCAGTCGCTCTTGCCGAGCACCTGCCTCAGAAGACCCGCAGCAATAACAGCACAACCAGGATGAGCAGGATCAGGCCGATGCCGCCGCTCGGATAGTAGCCCCAGCCGCGACTGTAAGGCCAGGCGGGAAAGGCTCCAATCAACATCAGGAGCAGGATAATCACCAGGATTGTAATCATAGGCCGGTTCTTCCTTTGAGCCGGGAGTCTCATTGCGCTCCTGGGCTTTACCACTGGATGCCGGGAAGATGCGGCGAAGATGTCCTCTGCGGCGAAAATTACCGCAGTGATCGGCCGGCCAGCTGCCGTGCCCGCTGAAAAACGCGCAGCATCATCGCCGCGGTCAGCTTGCCGGTATTCGTGTTCTGCAGCGAAGGATGGTAGCTCGCCAGCAGCCAGCGGTGTCCGGGAATTCGATATTCGACGCCGTGTCCGAAGATCAGGCCGCTGCGCCGCTCGATTTGCCGCGTGCGCACCAGATGCGCGGCCACGCCATCGAAGCCGATCTTGCCGAGACAAACAATCACCCGCAGGTTGCTGAGCGCCGCAATCTCCTCGTCCAGATACGGCGCGCACTGGGCAATCTCTGCCGGCGAGGGCTTGTTCCCGGGCGGGGCGCAGCGTACCACCGACGTGATCCACGCGTCTACAAGGCGCATCCCGTCGTCGCGATTCGTCGAGCGCGGCTGCGAGGCAAAGGCCGCCTGATGCAGCAGCGGATATAGAAAGTCTCCGGAGCCGTCGCCGGTGAACGGCCGTCCTGTCCGATTTGATCCGTGCGCGCCAGGCGCCAGCCCCACGAACAGCACCCGCGCCGCCGGGTCGCCGTAAGAGGGAACCGGCTTACCCCAGTAGGTCCAGTCCTGCCAGGCCCGCTTCTTCTTCGCGGCAGTGGCCATGCAGTGCTGGCGGAGACGTTCGCAGCGCTCACAGGCCACGATGCGCTGGTTTAGCGCTGCGAGAGTAGCGGCGGGATCATGAAGAGGAACAAGGGGCACATCCTGATTATAAGAAGCCGACGGAGGAGCCCGGTCGACTGCCGCCTCAGTCGAAGACCACCGTCTTGTTCCCGTAGCACAGAATTCTCCGTTCCAGCCGCCAGCGCACGGCGCGCGCCAGCACAATCCGCTCCAGATCGCGCCCCGTGGCGATCAGGTCCTCCACCTGATCGCGGTGCGAAATCCGTGCCACGTCCTGCTCGATAATAGGCCCGTCGTCGAGGATCTCCGTAACGTAGTGGCTGGTAGCGCCGATCAGCTTTACGCCCCGCTCGTACGCTGCATGATACGGCCGCGCTCCCGTAAAGGCCGGCAGAAACGAGTGGTGCACGTTGATAATCGCCGCCGGATAGCGCGAAACGAAATTCGCCGAGAGCACCTGCATGTAGCGCGCCAGTACGATCAGGTCCACTCGCTTCTCCGCCAGCAGCGCCAGTTGCTGCGCTTCGGCCGCTTCGCGGGTAGCTGCGGTGACGGGCACATGGACGAAGGGCGCACCGTAGAAGTCGGCCAACGGCTCGACTTCCCGATGATTCGAGATAATCAGCGCCACGTCGCAGTGCAGCTCGCCGCTGTGCCACCGGTGCAGCAGATCGGCCATGCAGTGCAGATAATGCGAGCAGAACAGGGCGACTCGAGGGCGTTGATCGCTCGAGCTCAGGCTCCAGGTCATCTGCAGTTCCTGAGCCACCGGAGCAAAGGCCTCCTCGAAAGCCGGCAGATCGAAAAGCGTGCCGGAAGAATCCCGCAGCTCCCATTCCACCCGCATGAAGAAGAGCCCAAGCGCCTGATCGCGGTGCTGGTCCGCGTGGAGAATGTTGGCGCCTCGCTCATACAACAGAGTCGAGACGCGAGCGACCAGCCCCGGACGATCCGGGCAGTCGATTAGCAGCACGGCCGAGTCCGTCATGGACCGAGGATAAAGCATCCCATCTCTGCGTCCGTACAAAATCCGGATGCGGACGGCGTAGAATGAGGGCGCTCATGAAGTTCATTCATTATCCTGCCGGGGAGAAATCAAAAATGGCTTTGCGCAGAACCATCGTGGCAGCGGCCGCGATAGCAACCACATTTGCCTGGATCGCAGGGTGCAAAAAGGAGACGCCGCCCGTGGCTGAGACACCCCAAAGCTCGCAACCCGCACAGCCCTCTGCGCCGGAGATCGGCGGCCAGCCGGTCGTGAAGCTGACGCGCGCCGCCACCGCCAACGGACAGCAACCCGAGTTCCGCTCGGTGACGGTGCTGCCCGGCCGCGGCATGAATGTGTTCCAGATTACGGCCGAACTGCCGGGCAAGGGCGAAATTCCTATCCTTCATGCGCCCAGCCTGGAAGAAGCGGCGTCGAAACTGAATGGCGGCCCCGGCGATGAGTACGGCAACGCCAGCTTCAGCTTTGGCGGCGCCTTCCTGGTGCCGTATCCCAACCGGATCATCGGCAAGCTGTCGGCAGACAAGAAGACCGTGACCGCGGAATGGCATGGCAAGAAGATCGTGCTGCCCGCCAACTGGCACAACAGCGAGCATCCCACTGAAGATCTCCACGCCATGCACGGCCTCATCCTGGCCTCGCACACTGACGATGTGCAGACGATGCCGATTCCCGACGGCCAGACCGTGACCGGCGTGATCCACGCGGGCGACTTTGGCGGCCACTGGCTTTCGCAGACCGACCTCAGCTTCGTGATCTCGCTCACCGGCAAAGCCATCGATGCCACGATTGTCGCGAAGAATGTGGGTAAAGAGGATGAGCCGATCGCCATCGGCTGGCATCCTTACTTTGCCATTCCCAGCGGAGATCGCAAGCAGGCGTTGCTCCATGTTCCGGGCTCCGAAGTCGCGGTGGTCAATAACTACGGCGCTGTGTTTCCCACCGGCAAGCTGGTCCCGGCCAGGGGAACCAAGTGGGACTTCATGGCAGCCCAGGGAAAACCGCTCGACGATATCTATCTCGACGATAACTGGTCGAAGCTAACTCGGACCGACGGCGCGGTAGACGTGAACCTCACCGATCCCGCCAGCAACTATGGCGTGAAGATCCTTGGCCTGTCACCGCACATCAAGACCGTGCAGGTGTATGCGCCGCCAACCCAGTCCTTTGCCGCCATCGAGCAGCAGTTCAACTTCGCCGATCCCTTTGGCAAAGAATGGCACGGGATGGATACCGGCATGGTGACGCTGAAGCCCGGCGCCTCAGTCGAGTGGCACGTCCGTCTGGAACTATTCCAACCGAACAGTGCGTCCGCCTCGAAGTAGAGGACCTTCTCTCTCCGGAGCGGCTACAACGCCGCTCCCATCACTACCCGGATTCGCCCGTCTACCCCACCCCCCCCGGGTATGGGGTATAGGCTTGCGACTGATTTCAAAGCACATGGAAGGTAATACTTTTTGGGTATTACCTTCACTTGCGCCCTTCCGCTCCCAGAGAGTCCTCGAAGATCGGATGGCCGCCCTGTCTGAGCCGGCCTTCCAAAGAAAAAGCTCCGTTCGCGATGAACAGAGCTTTCCTTCTACCAAGGTTAGCGAACCTGCTAAGTCCGTACAAGAGAAATCCGGTAACCCTACAGTACGACGGTAAGGTTCGCCTTCGCTCCGGGCCAGCCCGGGTTTGGCCTTTAAATTAATTTCCGCCTTTAGCAACCTGGTAATTCCTTAGTCACCTCTATCTATTCGTTCGCTTCCCCGGGCAACAATCAACGTGGAGGTCCTATGCTGCGCTTCCGTTGCGCATGTGTGCTTTCCGTCTGCCTGGTTCTCTGTTGTGCTGCAGCGTTCGCTCAGAACCCCGTCACGTTTACCGCTCACACTTCGACTGCCGGGCTTTCGCCGCAGGACGTGTATGCGGTCGATATCAACAACGACGGAATTCCGGACCTGATTGAGGACGCCACGAGTGGAGGCAACAACACTGTCTCCATTGCGATCGCGAACGGAGACGGCACATTCCAGGCTCCCAAGCAGCTCTATGTGCTCCCCATGACCTACACCAACCGGGCTCCGATGGCCTACGGCGATTTCAACGGGGACGGCAAGGTGGATCTCGTCTTCGCCATGAACTACACAAACCAGCTGGTGGTTTTCCTGGGCAACGGAGACGGCACCTTTCAGGCGCCGAAGATTGAAACCGTTGCATTCCCCAGCAGCGAAAAATTCATAGGCGTGCAGCTGCTCGCCGCCGATTTCAACCACGACGGCAAGCTGGATCTGGCTGCCTTCGCCAGTGCGAATGCAGGCGGTTTGTATGTTCTGCCGGGTGATGGAACGGGAAGTTTCGGCGCGCCTCGTTCGATCCTTTCGCCGACCGTCACCGGGAATCTCGCCGTGGGCGACTTCGATGGAGACGGCAATGCGGACATCGCGGTTGCAGAGGGCATCGCCAATGGAGCCAACGCACTGCACGTGTTGTACGGCAACGGGTCGTTCGGATTTACCGACAGCACGGTTTACACCACGTCTTCCAGCTACTTTTATTTCGCGAGCGGCGACATCAACAGTGACGGCCGCACGGATCTTTTCGGCTTTCCCAGTGGCAACAAGCTGATGGTGTGGACTTCGCAGCCAGACCGGCAATGGACCACATTCTCCATGGACACATCCGCCAATCTGGAGCAGAGCACCAACCTGACGGCACCGCCGTTCATGGTTGCCGATTTCAATGGTGACGGCAATATGGACCTGGGTGCCCTTGCGGTTCTGAGCGGTTCAGGGGGTACGTTTCAGGATGTGTTCGATTTCTTCCTTGCCAATGGATCGGGAGGCTACGAAGAACAGAGCGTGCCGACCTCTGACATCGGCAATCTTGTTGCCGGCGATTTCAATCGTGATCTGAGGCCGGATGTGGCCACGATCGACGGGCACCTTGCGTATCCCGGCACAGGCGCGCAGATGACGGTGGGCCTGAATGAGACAGAAAACGGCAAGTGGAGCCCATGCGCGTATCCAGCCAAGGGGCAGGGAATCGCTCTGTGCTCACCAGGAAGCACATCGGGAACTTCAGTTTCCTTCACCGCTTCTGCCAATTCTTTCGGCATGCTGCGCAAGATGGAGTTGTGGATCGACGGTAAAAAGATTGCTGAGCAGCACCATACCTGGGCCAATCGGGCGTGGTTCAATCTGACCACCACGCTGAGTGCCGGCAGCCACAAAGTGACATTGTTTGCCGCCGACATCGATAACCGCCTGCAGAAATTCACCTCAACCGTGCAGGTGGGCGGCAGCAGTTGCAGCGCGCCGGCCTCAGCCGGCGTGAATCTGTGCCAGCCCGCCAGCGGAGCGACGGTCAGTTCGCCGGTGCAGGTGATGGCGAGCGCGACGGTGACCGGCAAGCTGGCGAGTATGCAGCTGTGGGTGGACGGAGTGAAGAAATACTCCGAGACCTCAAGCGCCACGCTGCAAACCTCGATCAGTTTGAGCGCCGGCTCGCACCGGTTCGCAGTGCTTGCTGTCAACACCTCGGGCCAGAAATGGGAGCAGGCTGTCAACGCCACGGTGAAGTAAGGCGCCGCTGGGCAAACAAATACGTGCGAAGGACGGAGGCAAGGCGCCCTGTGAAGGCCAGCCTTCCCCTCCTTTATTTTCAATCAGTTGTCCGGTTCTGAACGAGAGAAAACGCGTCTAAACCGCGGCAACGGCGATAATATGAGTGCCTTTCACTCACTTTTCACCTCTCGCCACTTGACATCCACAGCCCGGACTCGCTACCTTAGCAGTCGTAGGGCGAAAGTGCTAAACAGGCGGTTCCGCGCAGATTGAAGGGCGCGACGCCGCTCCGGACCCTCCCAAATCAGCCGGGTCCGGCGGTCGCCCCACAATCACCCAAGGCAAGCAGTCTCGACGCCGGAAGTTCTCTTCCGCGGGTAGCCCCTGCGGGAAACCATGGTCGGAGCGAGTTCGTGAGAACTGCTCTGGAATTTCAGAAGGAGAAGGAAACGCAATGCCAACTGCAACTGCTTCGGCAACCACGACGTTCACTCCGCTGCACGATCGCATCCTTGTTCGTCGCATCGAGGAGAACGAAACGGTGCGCGGCGGGATCATCATCCCCGACAGCGCGAAAGAAAAGCCCCAGGAAGGCGAAGTCATCTCCGTGGGCAAGGGCAAGTCAAATGACGAAGGCAAGGTCTTCCCCCTGGATGTGAAGAAGGGCGACCGCATTCTCTTCGGCAAGTATTCGGGCACCGAGATCCGGATCGATGGGGAAGAGTTCCTCATCATGCGCGAGGAAGAAGTTCTCGGCATCCTCAAGGCCTAAGTTCTGGCCGGACGGGCGGACGCGCCTTGCGGCGCAGAAGCCTGATCGCACAATCGATACTCCGGGAGCAGGCGCTCCCCGACAACACAGGAGATTAGAAATATGGCAAAGCAAATTCTGCATGGAGAAGATTCCCGCCAGGCGATTCTGCGCGGCGTGAATACTCTTGCCGATGCGGTGAAGGTGACGCTGGGCCCCAAGGGCCGCAACGTCGTCATCGAGAAGAAATTCGGTTCGCCCACCATCACCAAAGACGGCGTGACGGTGGCCAAAGAGATCGAGCTCAGGGATACGCTTGAGAACATGGGCGCGCAGATGGTGAAGGAGGTTGCCTCCAAGACCTCCGATGTGGCCGGCGACGGCACCACCACCGCGACCGTGCTGGCTCAGGCCATCTATCGCGAAGGCGTCAAGACCGTGGCCGCCGGCGCCAACCCGATGGCATTGCAGCGCGGCATCAACAAGGCGGTTGAAGCTGTGGTCGGCAAGCGCGCCGAAGACGGCACTGTCACCGGTGGCGCACTGTCGAAGTTTTCCAAGCCCGTGACCGGCGACATGATCGCGCAGGTCGGCACCATCTCCGCCAACTCCGACGACACCATCGGCAACATCATTGCCGAGGCCATGAAGAAGGTCGGCAAAGACGGCGTCATCACCGTTGAAGAGTCCAAAACACTCGAGACCCAGCTGGAAGTCGTGGAAGGCATGCAGTTCGACCGCGGCTACCTGAGCCCCTACTTTGTCACCGACCCGGACCGCATGGAAGCCGTGCAGGAAGAGCCCTACATCCTGATCTACGAGAAGAAGATCAGCTCCATGAAGGATCTGCTTCCCCTGCTCGAGCAGGTTGCCCGCAACGGCAAGCCGCTCGTCATCATTGCTGAGGACGTGGACGGTGAGGCGCTGGCGACCCTGGTCGTCAACAAGCTGCGCGGCACCCTGAACGTCGCTGCCGTCAAGGCTCCTGGCTTTGGCGATCGCCGCAAGGCGATGCTGGGCGACATTGCCATCCTGACCGGCGGCAAGGCGATCACAGAAGACCTGGGCATCAAGCTGGAGAACATCAAGCTGGAAGACCTGGGCCGCGCCAAGCGCGTGACCATCGACAAGGACAACACCACCATCGTGGAAGGCCGCGGGGAGTCGAAGGCGATCGAGGGCCGGGTGAAGGAAATCCGGAACCAGGTCGAGAAGACCACCTCGGACTACGACCGCGAGAAGCTGCAGGAGCGGCTGGCCAAGCTGGTCGGCGGCGTGGCGGTGATCAAGGTGGGTGCGGCAACCGAGACCGAGATGAAGGAGAAGAAAGCTCGTGTTGAGGACGCCATGCACGCGACCCGTGCGGCTGTCGAAGAGGGCATCGTCCCGGGCGGCGGCGTGGCGCTGGTTCGCTGCGAGAAGGCCGTTCTGGACCTGATCGGCACCCTGCAGGGTGACGAGAAGATCGGCGCCCAGATCGTTCGCCGCGCGCTCGAGGAGCCGCTGCGTCAGATCGTCGGCAATGCCGGCGAAGAAGGCGCGGTGGTGGTGGGCAAGATTCTCGAGAGCAAGGATCCCCACTTCGGCTACAACGCCCAGACCGGCGTCTTCGAGGACCTGGTGAAAGCCGGCGTCATCGATCCGACCAAGGTCACGCGTACCGCGCTGCAGAATGCAGCGTCGATCGCAGGGCTGATGCTGACCACCGAAGCCATGGTCTCGGAAATCCCCGAGCCCAAGCAGGCGGCTCCCGCCGGCGGCCACGGCGGCGGCATGGAAGGCATGTACTAAGTCCGCGTTTAGCGGAACGCGGCTTGCGCCGCACAACAGCGGGCGTCCCGAAAGGGACGCCCGTTTTGTTTTGCGACTCTCCTCAGCATACTTGATAATCATCCTATCATATGATAACAATTATGTTGATAGGAGGCATTCAATGACCCTGCTCGTCGAGGAAACTGGCACCAGATTTCTGGCTGCTGATCGGGTTTGGATCGCTACCGCTTTGCTCCATATGGAAAATCCAAAGCGGGAAGATTTCTCCAAACTTGAAATTCGCGACCGTGGGAAAAAAGAGGGGTTTGTTGAGAAGACCAACACCTTCCAGATCCATGTCAACCAGCATTGTGTTGCAAATCGAAAACCGGATACGGTGAATCACCGGATGCTTTTCCGAACCATTCAAGGCAGGCGACGGCTTTTCCGCGAAGGCGACACCACGTCGCCAGGAAGGGTTGGCAAAATTACTCCAAATCGCGAAGAAATCCCTTCCAGGTACCACTATCTGCTCGATTGGTATCTAAAATGGGCGGCTAAACTGTCCCCCGGGAGTGAGGGGAACGGCGGCCCGGCGTCGGATCCATTGTTGCGCCTCAGAGGCTCCGGCCGCGAAATATGGAAGCACGAGCATGCCGATGAGTTTGTTCGGAAGCTGCGCGAGGGCTGGGAATGAGCCGCATCTTCTGGGACACAAGCCTGTTCATTTATTTGTTTGAGGATTACGGAAAGCACTCTGAACACACGGCCCAGCTTCGCCAGAAAATGCTTGTGCGAGGCGATGAGTTGCTCACATCAACGCTGGCAATTGGCGAGCTCCTCACCGGCCCTGAAAGAAAAGGTGAAAAGCAACTGTGTCAGGATTACGAGGAGGCAATTCGATTGGCCGCCGTTGTTGTCAGCTTTGACCTCAAGGCAGCACAGAGGTATGCGCAGCTGCGAGCCCGACCCCCGAAAATTCCACCCCCTGACGCCATCCAACTCGCCTGTGCGGCAAGTGCCGGTGTCGACCTTTTCCTGACGAACGACACGCGCCTGCATAATCTGCACATCGACGGAATACAATTCATCACATCCGTGGAGCGGGCACCGTTGTAGCAAATCTCGATGTGAAGAGTCTCCGCGAACACTGGGAGTAACCGCCAGAGCAGACTCGGTGGTTTTGTATCAGGGCTTGGCTTCAGCCATGCCGCAAAAGACCGGCGCGCAGCGCCTTCCATGCTGCCGCAGGCTCCTGTACAGCTTCGAAGGAGCGCGGTCGGGAGTTGGCCATGCCGCGGACTAAACCCGCGCGTAGTCAGGACGCCAGGCCTGGATGCTGCTCTTGATCGCCTTGGGATCGAGGTTCTCCGCCAGCGTCCGCGCCACCAACGCGGGAAGTTCCGCATCCGAGGCAAAACGCAGCGCGATGAATTGGGCCATCGACAGCCGGCTTACATCTGCCTGGGGCGCGAGGGCGGCGATGCGCAGCCGCTCTTCGAGGCGGATCAACCGATCCTGTACGCGAAGTGCGTACAGGCGCATCTTCAACGCCATAAGGAACAGCGCCACCGCGATCACGACCAGCCAGAGATGCAGGGCGAGATGGTGCCGACCTCGTACGGCCACGACAACGGCAACAACAAAATTGATCAGGAAGATCGGCCCCAGCACGAAATGCGTGAGGGTATCGAAAGCGGCGTGGCTGGCTGCGGTCTGCGGTCTGGGCATGGTCCATCGTAGTATTGACGCCCCCTCCTGGGGGAAAGGCCCCAGAAAATTGCCTTCGGCCCGTGCCAGGTCGCGCATCCAGGTCCGGCGTCAGACCTGTCTCAAGGTGCTGATCCACCAGGCGGATTCCGAGCCGAAAGCACGCCGCTCCCGATAGCCTCACACCCATGACCTTCGTACCGCGTTCACTGCCGATTCTTCTTGCCTCAGGGCACCGCGAATCCTAAGCTCAAGGCAGGGAAAGCTCTGTCCGCAAACGCGAACAGAGCTTTTCTTTTGCGGACCCAGCCCCGCGGTCATCCCGACCCCGGTTCCCGCGGCCCAGGCTGCGGAAGTCCCGGCTCTTTGAAATCGTCCTCGGAAGGCCCGATCAGGGTAATACCCAAAAGGTATTACCCTCACGGCCGCGCAGAATCTGCAACTTGCCAGAGCCTACCCCCCTGGGGGGTACCCCCTCTGGCCGTAAGATGGTGCACATTGCCGCTTCGGAGGTTCTCCTTGCTCCCGATTCGCTCCCGCTGTCTCGGCTCTTTCGCTGCCATCGCACTCCTTGCCGCTGCCTTCAATGTCGCAGCGCAGGCGCCGGCGCCGAGCTATCCGCCAACCCACTGGCCGACTCGCGATGGCGTTTACATCATCCACGATTTCCATTTTGGAAGTGGCGAAATGCTGCCCGAGCTCAGGCTCCATTACCTGACACTGGGCACGCTGCATCGCGACGCATCGGGTCACGCGGACAACGCGATCCTTCTGCTGCACGGAACCGGAGGCAACGCGCACTCGCTGCTGAATCCCGTGTTTTCCGACGTCCTCTTTGGTCCCGGCCGGCCGCTCGATATCACGAAATACTTCATCATCCTGCCGGACGACATCGGGATGGGCGAGTCGAGCAAGCCGTCCGACGGCCTGCGAATGAAATTTCCGCACTACGACTATGACGATATGGTCCGCTCGCAGCACGCCATGCTGCTCGAAGGTCTCCACGTCGATCGTCTGCGGCTGATTCTTGGCACTTCGATGGGCTGCATGCAGAGCTTCGTCTGGGGCGAAACGTATCCTGGTTTCGCGAACGCGCTCGCGCCCTTCGCCTGCATGCCCATCGAGATTGCCGGACGCAATCGCATGTGGCGTTACATGGCGATGCGGAGCATCCGCGACGATCCGCAATGGGATAACGGCAACTACACGCAGGAACCGGCGGAAGGGCTGAAAGGCGCAGCGGATTTTCTGATCATCGCCGGCTCGGCTCCGCAGCAGATGCAGAAAGACGATCCAACCCGCCAGCAGGCAGAGGACTATGTCAACAGGACAGTGAGCCGAACGATCGAGCACACCGACGCCGATGACTTTCTTTACTACTTCGACGCATCGCGCAACTACAATCCCGAAGCCCGGCTGAGCACGATCAAAGTGCCGGTCCTGTGGATCAACTCCGAAGACGACTTCATCAATCCGCCGGAACTGAAGATGGCTTCCGAACTCGCGAAGCGAATGCCGCATGCGCGCTTCGTCCTGGTTCCAGCGTCGCTGAATACCTTCGGCCACGGAACGCACACGCACGCCGCGGTTTGGAAGGATTATCTCGTACAGCTCCTGCAGGAGTCGGCGAAGAAATAGCCCGAAGCGGCCAGCGTGATATCGTCACTGGTATTCCGACAACTCTATCCTCAGGAGCGAGGTCCGATGCGACTCGGGTTCCGACATCTGGCAACAGTGGCAGTACTTTGTGGATGCACGGCGGTTTGGGCGCAGGCAAAGCCGGCGAAAGATGCGCGGCTGGCGGGCGCGTACAAGTTCCAGCGCGCCGGCTGGACCTACGTTCATCTGCAGGGAACGCCGGATCAGATCGGATTCCAGCACGGCTACCTGCTCGGTCCGCAGATTACCGACGCGCTGCACGTGTACCGCGTGGAAGACGAGCATTCCACCCATCGCGACTGGGCATTCTACCGGAATGCCGGGAAGACGATCCTGTGGCCGCATATCGAGCCGGAATACCAGGCGGAACTGAAGGGCATTGCCGCAGGCGCGCAGGCGCGCGGCGTGAAGGTGGATGTGTGGGACATTGTTGCGCTGAACGCAACGATGGAGTTGAGCGAGTACTACGTTCCGTGGCTGAACAAGCAGCAGCACGCGATGAATGCGCCGGTGATTCACGCGCCGGGCAAGTGCAGCGCCTTCATCGCAACCGGTAGCTATACAAAGGACGGCAAGATCGTCATTGCCCACAATAACTGGTCGTCGTACGCGGAGGGTTCGCGGTGGACGATCATGTTCGACATCAAGCCCGAGCACGGGCACAGGATTATGCAGGACGGCATTCCGGGCATGATCACCAGCAATGACGACTTCGGGATCAACGATGCCGGCATCATGATGACCGAAACCACGATCACCCAGTTTGAAGGCTGGAACAGCAAGGGGATTCCGGAGTTTGTGCGGTCGCGCAAGGCATTGCAGTATGCCAACAGCATCGATGATTTTGTCGCCACCATGATCGAGGGCGATAACGGCGGCTATGCGAACGACTGGCTCGTTGGAGATCGCAAGACGGGCGAAATCGCGTATCTGGAACTGGGCCTCGAGCACACGCCAGTGTGGCGGAAGAAGGACGGGTATTTCGTCAGCTCGAACTTTCCGCGCGATCCATCGCTGATTAAAGACGAAACAGACGGCTTCAATCCGCATGATATGTCGTCGTCGATGAACGCCCGGCATCTGCGCTGGGAGCAGCTGATGAAGGAGAATAAAGGCCGGATCGATGTGGACCTGGCGGAGAAGTTCCTGGCGGATCACGAGGACCCCTTCACGCACAAGGAGGGAGCCGATCAACGCACCCTTTGCGGACATGAGGACGTGGCGAAGGAGGGCGTCCCGCAGTGGGACGACTCACCGTATAACCCCGGCGGCGCGGTGCAGGGCAAGGTGACGGACAGCGATCTGGTGGCGAAGATGACATTGATTGCGCGCGCGGGACATCCCTGTGGCGAGGATTTTCTGGCCAAGCCGTTCCTGGCGGCGCATCCGGAGTACGCCTGGCAGGCGCCAATTTTGCGGGATATGAAAGCGGGCCCATGGACGGAATTTCAGGCGGGAGAGAAGTGAGAGAGCGGGGGATAGGGGTTAGGGGATAGGGGTTATGGTTCCGATGAACCCTGCCGCTGGCGGCGCGCCTCGGCAAGGCGATGGCGCAGGCGGCCTCGGCGGGAAATGACCAGAATCATGCGGGGTTCCGGCGCCACCAGGAGATGCTTGAGTGCAGGGCGTTCTAACTCCGTCATGGATATGTCATCCATGGGGCCGGTCGATGTGTCCGGTCACCCGCAGATCGGGCCGCGGTACGCAATAATAGGGCTATGCAGCCAAACGATTCCATGACGGATGTCCCCGGCGCGGTGGAAGAAATTAAGGCCGGCCGCATGATCATTGTCGTCGACGACGAGGATCGCGAAAACGAGGGCGACCTGACGCTGGCGGCGGAGCACGTGACGCCGGAAGCCATCAACTTCATGGCGAAGTATGGGCGCGGGCTGGTCTGCCTGACGATGACCGAGGAGCGGGCCGACTATCTGCGGCTGGGGCCGATGACGCAGCAGAACTCGTCGCGTTTTGGCACCGCCTTTACCGAATCGATTGAGGCGCGGGAAGGCGTAACGACGGGGATTTCCGCCTACGATCGGGCGCACACGATCAGAGTGGCAATCGATCCCCGGTCGACAGCGGCCGATCTGGCGCGACCCGGACATGTGTTTCCGCTGCGGGCGCGCAAGGGCGGCGTGCTGGTGCGGGCCGGGCAGACCGAAGCGTCCGTGGACCTTGCGCGGCTGGCAGGGCTGATTCCCGCAGGCGTGATCTGTGAGGTGATGAAGGACGACGGAACGATGGCGCGGGTGCCGGACCTGACCGCCTTCTGCCAGGAGCACGGGCTGAAGATGCTGACCGTGGCGGAGTTGATCCGGTATCGGCTGCAGCACGAGCGGTACATTGTGCGGGTGGCTGAGAGCCTGCTGCCGACCGAATGGGGCGAGTTCCGGATGATCGCCTATGAGAGCGAGGTGCATGGCGGGGAGAGCCATGTGGCGCTGGTGCGGGGCGATGTGAGCGGGACGGATCCGGTGCTGGTGCGGGTGCATTCCCGCTGTCTGGCGGGCGATGTGTTTGGGGCGACGCTGTGCGACTGTCAACGGACGACACGCCAGTCGTTGAAGATGATTGCAGACGCGGGACGCGGCGCCTTCCTCTATCTGCACAACGCGGGCCGCGGATTCGAGATCGATCGGACGGGCGAGAAGCCGCGGGTCCTGTTCCATCGGGAGGCGCGAGCTCGCGAGGCTCACGCAGAGAGGCATCAGCGGATCCTGCGCGAGGTAGGGTTGGGTGGGCAGATCCTGGCGGATCTGGCGATTCACCGGATTCGCCTGCTGAGCAACACGCCGACGCATGTACCCGCACTCCAGGGCTTCGCTGTGGAGATTGTGGAGCAGGTACGGATTCCGGTAGAAGAGCCGGTCAGGTAAAACGGCAGCACAGATCGCTGGGAAAGATCAGGCCGCGTCAGAGAGCGCGGCCTCTTCTTTTTGGGCGGCGCGGCTGCGGAATCGATAAAAGATCACCGCGATGAGATTGCTGAGCAGGATGGTGGCGATGATCTTGGCCGCGTACGTGCGCGCGCTGACGACATGCACGAACGGAAAAGCCGAGATGAACAGGCTGAAGAGCGTGGAGGCGAGGCCGACGGCGGATGTCCATTTGAGCCAGCGGGGCAGGGAACGGCGCAAGGCGGCGGCGCCAAAGAGCGGGATGGCAAACATGGCGACGTAGGCGACCTCGTAGTGAGTGAGACTGGCGTTGGTCAGGAGTTGGTACGCCTCCTGCGCGTGGACGCCCGAGCTGAAGAGCAGGATGAGCGCGAGGACCAGCACAGACGTGCAGGCGATGGAGTTGGTGGGGGTGCGACGGCGCGGATGCAGTCGAGTGAACCATTCGGGCACGAGGTGATTCCAGCCGGCAGCCATGGGCAGGCGGGTGACCCCGGTGAAGAGATAGCTGGTGGCTCCCAGCAGCCGCATCTGCAGCAGAAGGATGGCGAGGATCGCCACGAGATTGCCGATGCCCGAGGCGCCCAGGGTCATGCGCATGGCCTGGGGAATGGGCGCGATGAAGTCGATGTGGCCGCGGGGCACGAGGGCGACGATGGATGCGGTGCCGAGGATGAACATGGCGCAGATGACGGGCGAGGAGAGGATGACGGATTGTCCGATACTGCGCGCTGGATTGCGGCTTTCTCCGGCAAGGATAGCGATGTATTCGAGTCCGCAAAGGGCTCCGAAGAGCATCTGGCCGAAGAGCGCGAAGGTGCGGAGGTTGAGAGGCGGCGCGGCGACGGAGAAGGGTGTGTAGTGGATCGGTGCGTGGTGGGCGAGCGCCCAGAGCGGGAGCAGGATGAGTCCGGCGAAGACAATGAGGATGGCAATGCCGCCGGTGTTGTGGATCCACTTACCGAGTTCCAGGCCGCGCAAGGCGGCGTAGGTGATGCCGGCCAGCATAAGGACGACGATGGCCAGGCAGAGGGGGCGATCCTCCGGCAGACCGCGAGCCGCGGGGCCGATGAGGTAGGAGATTTCCGTAGGGATGGCATAGAGGATGGTGGCGGTGACCGCGACCCCATAGACCCAGAGGTTCCACGCAGTGAGGAAGCCGCCTAGATTGCCGAAGGCTGCGCGAGCCCAGACGTAGAGACCCCCTTCGAGGGGCATGGCGCGGTTGAGGCAGACGACCGAGCCGGCCATGGGAATGTAAAAGAGCAGCATGGCCGCGACCCAGATGAGCGATTGTGAGCGGCCGAGTCCGCCGGCAACGCCGACCCAGGAAGTGCCGACGACGCACAGGATCTGGGCGAGGACCAGATCGCGCAGCCGCAATGGACGATGCAGGCGATGCTCGGCCTCGGCGCGCTCGGGCATGGTTCCGCCATAGTACAGGGTGCGGCGGACAGGGTACAGGGTACAGGTTGCGGGTTACAGGTTACGGGCTACAGTGTCTGGGACGGGCTCTTTGCCGGGTTGGGGCAAACCTTGCAGCAGAGGGTGCGCAGACAGATCGGCGCGCAACTGCTCGATGGAGCGAAAGAGAAGAGCGTGCAGGCCGAGCTGCTCCGCGGCGTGGATGTTGACGGGCTTGTCGTCGATGAAGAGGGCTTCTTCCGGGCGAACCCCCAGCTTCTCACAGGTGTGGAGATAGATGGCGGGGTCGGGCTTGGCAATGCCGAGCTCACAGGACCAGGTGAGTTGGGTAAAGCCGCTGAGCCAGGAAAAGTCGCGGCGCATGCGGCCGAGGACCTCGGCAACCATGTTGGAGAGGATGGCGGTGCGGAAGCCGGCGTTCTGCAGGGACTCGATCCAGGCGAGCATGCGCGGGTCGAGAAGTCGGGTCCACAACACGACATCGGCTTCGATGAGGGCGTTGATCTGCTCCGGGGTAAAGGAGAGGCCGGAATCCTGAGAGAACTGCCGCCAGAACGAAGGTCCGTCGTGGCGGCCGAGATCGTAGTTGTGGCGGTCGCGCCAGTAATGGCGCTCAAAGGTCGCGCGGTCGAGGCCAGTGAGCGCCAGGAGTTCGCGGTGGGCGGCGGGATCGGGCTGGCAGAGGACTTCTCCGTAATCGAAGATGACGGCGCGGAGGGGGGAATTCGTCGGCAAAAGAAGCTCCTGAGTGACTGGCGATGCGCTGCTTCTATTATGCCGTGGAGATTTGCGCGGACAGGAAAATGGAGGATTTGTCAGGGCCAGGATGCTGGGAACGCAACAGAGATAGCGGGCCGAGGGCAGACTTCGGTAATCGTGACTAGCGGTATCTTTAGCGCAACTGCCGAAGACCGGGCTTAAACTTGGTAGGTTCGCCGGATGTTTCCCGCCGGGTGTCGTGAGGGACTTCTGGCCTGCATCTCTTTCTGCAGGAGGCGTCTCATGGCATCGACCAGCGAAGCGATTACTGACCCAGCTACGGATCAGAGAACCGGACACGACGTACCGGTGATCCGGACGAAGCTTTACGGGTTTACCCTCCTGAATCATCCCCGCCTGAACAAGGGCACGGCGTTTTCCGAAGAAGAGCGCGACGCCTTCGACCTGCACGGACTGCTGCCACCCCATGTGGGGACGCTGGCGGAGCAGATCCAGAGGAGGCGGGCGGCCTTTGATGCCTATGAAACGCCATTTGAGAGATACACCTTCATGCGGGACCTGCAGGACATCAATGAGACGCTGTTTTACGCGCTGATCTTGTCGGACGTGCGGACGTTTATGCCAGTCGTGTACACGCCAACGGTGGGCGAGGGATGCCAGCGATTCAGCGAAATCTGGCGGAAGCCGCGGGGATTGTTCCTGAGCTATCCGAACAAGCACCGGATCGAGAAGATTTTGTCGCACCAGCGCTACGACAACGTGAAGGCGATCGTGGTGAGCGACGGCGAACGCATCCTGGGCCTCGGCGATCAGGGCGCGGGAGGCATGGGGATTCCGATTGGCAAGATGGCGCTGTACACGGCTTTGGGCGGGCTGCATCACGAAAATTGCCTGCCGGTGCTGCTGGATGTGGGGACGGACAACGAGGAGCGGCTGGCCAATCCGATTTACATCGGGTGGCGGCAGAAGCGGGTGCGCGGGGCGGAGTACGACGACTTCATCGAGACCTTTGTGCGCGCCGTGGAAAAGCGGTGGCCGCACGTTCTGCTGCAGTGGGAGGACTTTGCCGGTTCGAATGCGGCCAGGCTGCTGAAGAGATATCGGGATCGGCTCTGCACCTTCAACGACGACATTCAGGGAACTGCGGCGGTGGTGCTCGCAACTTTGCTGGCGGCGGTGAAGGCGGCGGGGACGAAGCTGGAGGATCAGCGGGTGGCGATTCTGGGCTTCGGATCCGCGGGGATCGGGATTGCGAACCTCATCGTGAAAGCCCTGATGGATAGCGGCCTGAGCGAGATGGATGCGAAGAGCCGGATTTATCCGCTGGGGCGGCCGGGGCTGCTGGTAGAGGGCGCTGAGGGGATTCACGAGGAGCAGAAGGGTTTTGTGCATCCGCGGAAGGACGTTGAGGGTTGGCAGGTTGCCGATGCCAAGAAGATCACGCTGGAAGAAGTGGTGCGGAACGGCAGGATTACGGTGCTGATCGGCGTGGCGGCGAAGGCGGGGATGTTTACGGAAGAGGCCGTGCGCGCGATGGCAAAGAATACGGAGCGGCCGGTGATCTTCCCGCTGTCGAATCCGACGTCGAAGAGCGAGGCGAGGCCGGAGGATCTGATGAAGTGGACGAATGGTAAGGCGTTGATCGGGACGGGAAGCCCGTTCGCTCCAGTGAAGATCGGCGACCGCGAAGTTTGTATCGATCAAACGAACAATTCGTACGTCTTCCCAGGGCTGGCTCTGGGGATTGTGGCGGCGCGGGCGCGGCGGGTCACTGACGCGATGATCATGACCGCGGCCCAGGCGCTGGCGCGTTTGTCGCCGGTGGAGAAGGATCGGAACGCGAGCCTCCTGCCGCCGATGGCGCAGTCGCGGGCAATCAGCCGCATGATTGCGGGGGCGGTAGCGCGGCAGGCAATCGCGGAGGGTTTGTCGGATCTGCGCGACGGCGAGGTTGACGCGGCGGTTGACGCGCACGTGTGGAATCCCGTGTACGCACGGTTCGAGAGGGAGTACTGAGGAGAACCCGGTAGCCGGTAGCTTGCGGCCCGTAGCGAGGAACTGAGGGCGAAAGCTATCATGTGCCTGCGCCTATGACCGTCTCCGGACGCTAATCCGGCTGAAGCCTGCTGACCATGCGGTGCGGGGCACCGGTCGGCAGAGATGCGTCGAACCATTCACTCCGGAGAAATCCAATGACATTTCCAGATATTCTGACGCCCCGGCTGCGGCTGGTGGCGATAGCGCCCGCGCTTTTGCGGGTGGAAGGTCCCGAGCTCGAGGCATCGGTCGGTGCCGAGATTCCCGCGGCGTGGCCGCCGGAGCACTGGGAGCCTCACGTCTACGACTTCCTCGAAGAACTGTACGGCCGCGCGCCGTATGCAATCGCGTGGACTCGCTATGTGGTGACGCGGGCCGCGCCTCCCACGCTGATCGGAACGCTGGGCGGCTTCCCGCGCACGGAAACGGAGGCGGAAGTGGGGTATAGCATTCTGCCGCCGTGGCAAAGACAGGGGCTGGCGACGGAAGGTCTGCTGGCAGTGATGGAGGAGATCCGGCGGCGGGAGGAAGTGCAGACCTTCACGGCGCAGACGTTTCCGCATCTGCTGGCGTCAGTGCGGGTGCTGGAGAAGTGTGGGTTTGCGCTCACGGGCCAGGGCGACGAGGTAGGCACGATGCGTTATCGGCGCAAGAGGTGATCCCGGCGCCGATTCAGGTAAGCTGGAGGGACTTTGATTTGATCCCTGGGACGGAAAGGAATTCCGGCATGAAGCTGGCAAAACTGGCAGGTTTGGTTCTGGCTGCGGCGGCGCCGCTGGCGATGGCGCAAACCTCGACGTGGAAGGCGGACCCATACCACAGCGAGGTGGACTTCACGGTGAAGCACCTTGGCATCACGAATGTGCACGGGCGATTCGGCAAGGTGGACGCCACGCTGGAGTGGAACGAGGCGGATCCGACGAAATCGACCGTCAACGCGACTATCGATGTGACGGGCGTGGACACAGGCGTGACGCCGCGCGACAACGATCTGAAGGGCGATCATTTCTTCAATGTGGCGCAGTTTCCGACGGCGACCTTCGTGAGCACGAGCGTGGAGAAGACCGCGTCGGGCCTCGAAGTGAATGGGAATCTAACCATCAAGGGCGTGACCAAACCCGTGGTGCTCGAGGTTCAGGGACCGTCTGGACCGGTGAATGGGATGGGCAAGAAGCCACATATCGGATTCGCGGCGACCACCAACGTGAAGCGGACGGATTTCGGGATTGCGGCGGCAATGCCGTCCACGATGGTGAGCGACGACATTCATCTGGAGATCGATCTGGATTTCGCGAAACAGTAGGGCACTCCCACGTCTGCCAAAGGCGGGCAGGCATGGGGCACTCGAGGAAGCAGGCGGCCCGCGCGGGCCGCCTTTTCTTTTTAGCGTGCCGAACAGGTTTTGCGGCCGGTATCGGCAATGGCGGCGATACGCCACTGGCCGTTGACGCGGACGAGGCTGAACAGGTCAGTGCCGCAGTGATCGACCTTGCCGTCACTGAGGAAGTCGAAGGGCGCCCAGACCACGGCGAGGTCGTGGTCGATGCGGACGAGGGGATGATGGATGCGCTCCTCGATGCGCATGGTGCCGGGCTTCGCGACGCGGGCGGCAAAGTCATCGAAGGACATCTGGACGGGCTTGCCGTCGCGCATCAGGGTGAGCGATCCACCGGGCAGCAGAGGCGCGCGAATCGCGTCGGCGTCACGGTGAGCCATGCCGTCGAAGAGAGCCTGCACCGGAGCGAGAACGGCCTGGTCTTCCGGGGACGCGGCGCGGAGGGCAGGGCTGCAGGCAGCGAGCAGAAGGAGCGCGAGGACGAGTTTCGTCATGGCGGACATTCTAACGGCAGCCGGTAGCCGATGGCCCGTAGCTCGTCGTGCAAATCCGGAACAAGTGGATGGCGGACAGCATCCGGGCGGCGGACCGCGGTGGGATCTCACCGTGGGCTGAGGCGGCGTTTGGCTTTGAGAAGGACGTCGTCGGCTTCGGGATGGTCGTCCCAGTAGTCGAGACGAATGCGGCCATCGGGAAGCTGGCTTACGGTGGCGGGTTCGGCGCTGGCGGTAACGTACCATCCTGCGGGAAGAACAACGGCATTGCGGGGACGGCCAAGGCTGCGGTCGAAGACCAATTCATCGCCGTCAAGATGGTAGCTGACGGGAGCGGTGTAAGTTTCGAGGATGCGCAGGCGCAGCGACTGGCCGGATTGCACGGCGGGAAAGGGAATAACGACCACGCTGTCTTTGGGATCGGCGGTCTCGCCGGTTTTGATCCCGGAGGCGGTCAGCTGGGCGCCGGTCATCTCTTCGGTTTTCAGTTGCTCGCCGGTGTCGAGGATGTAGGCCGACGGGCGAGTGGCGACGCTGCCTGTGCGGACGACGTTCGCGTAGCCGTCGATGCCGAGGCGCGACTCAGTGTAGTCGTGGTACAGGGCGAAGGCGTGGGTCTCAGGCTGCTGGAGGAAGTAGACGATATCGCGGTCCTGATGGGCGCGCTGGGAGAGGCGGGCGCGCTCCGGTTCACCCTGGAAGGGCGATTCCCAGCTGACCTGGCGGGTGAGGGCTTTGGGCAGCGCGGCCGCGCCGGTTTGCGCATCTTTGACGGCGCGAATCACGAGGGGCGCTTCACCGGCGCCGGCGTGGAGGAAGCTGACGGCGATGCGGCCGTCGGACTCGGTCAGAATCTGCGAGGGGACGCTGAGGCGGACGATTTCGTAGCCGGGCGGCAGGACGACCTGGTTGCGGCGGATGCCGAGAGGGCGGTCGAAGACGATCGCGTCGCCGTCGGTGTGGTAGCTCTTCGCATCCTTATAGGTCTTGACGATGAGGATGCGAGCCTGTCCATGCTGCGGAACGGGACGGGCGAGAGTGACCTTGATGTAATCCATCGAAGGATCCGCGTCTGCCATGAGCGGGTCTTTGCGGGCGTCGGCGCCGCTGACGACGGCGAAGGCGAGCGGCTTGCCGGTCATAGCGTCGTCAACACTCTCGTCGCTGGCGACGCTGCCTTTGCGGATGGGGTTGTAGAAGACGGTGGCGCCGGCCGTGGTGGCGGTGACTTCGTAGTAGATTTTGAAACTCGCGGTTTCAGGTGAGAGGAGTTCGTAGCGGGTGTACTCGTCCGTCTCGGTCTGGGTTCCGGTGGCGTTCGGCAGGTAGACGGCGTCACGCGTGTCGGGCTGAGCGGCCGGCGCGGTTTGCGCTGGAGACGCGCAGGCGACGGAAAGGGCGAGACAGGCGGCCAACGGCAGGGCAGATCCAGCTGGATGGAACATGTGCAGGAGCATACGGGAAAGCCGCCCGAGCCGCCACCTGAGGTGGCTGATCCCAGACCGCTTCAGGCGGTTGCGGCGGTCGGAAACTTTTCGCAGTGGGCCTTGAGGCTGCGCGCTTCGGTCTTCACGTATTCCGCGATGCGTTTGGCGTACATGCTGCCGAGAATCGCGCCGAGAAGCCCTTCTGTGGAGAAGGAGAGCTCGACTTCCGTAGTGGCGCTGTCGCCGATGAGGCGATGGTCGGCGATCATGGTGGCGCCAGGGGCTTTCTGGATCCAGGTGAAGGCCTTATGCGGTGCCAGCTCAACCACCTCGTAAACAGCGGGACGCAGTTTGGGCTGGGTGATGCGGTAGCGGGCGCCGAGACGGAGTCCGTCGGGAGTAAGGGGCTGGACGTGCTGGACGGTCGGGGTCCAGGTGGGCCAGCGCTCGACGTCGGCAAGGACGCGCCAGATGTCAGCGGGAGTGGCCTGGATGATGACGCGCTCGACGGTCTGCATGGAAAACTCCTCCTTCGCAGCACATACGCATAGAGGGCGGCAGCGGTTCCCTGAACTGGCCAGTCAGGCCGGGAAGGGGTACCCCCCCTGGGTCGAGGCATGCCGATTGCGTTGATTCTGCGGGACCTGCAGGGTAATACCCTGAGGGTATTACCTTCCGCGAGCCACTCTTGTCATTTCAAAGATCGAAGCCGATTGCCGGCCTGGGCCGGGGCTTTGCGTCGCAATGAAAAAGCCTCGCGGCTGGCGAGGCTTGTTGGGACATAAATCTCCCAGTTGTCAGGATAGAAGTGGGGCGCGGCGAGGGCAAGAGGAATCGGCTGGCGAGACGGTACGAAGGTAAGGGAACTTGATTCGGACAGTGTGACGTTCAGGGGCGGGCAAACGCAGGGATGGCGCGGAGGACGTCATCGGGTTCGGGGCGGACGCGGAAGTCAGCATGGCCTTCGGCGAAGAGGATTTTGCCGTCCTGATCGATGACGTAGGTGGCGGGAATGGGGAGCTTCCAGCTCTCGTCGCCATTGATGAAGGGAATGTTGAGGAGGATGCCGCGATAGTAACGCTGGAGGTAGTCAGGGAGTGTCCAGACAAGGCCGTAACGGCTGGCGACGGCGCAGCCAGGGTCGGAGAGGATGGGGAAGGGAATCTGGTGCTGGCCGGCAGTGAAGTCCGACTGGCGCTGGGTCTGCGGGGAGACGCCGATGACCATGGCGCCGCGCTCGCGGAGGCTGGGGTACAGGTCGCGCCAGGCTTCCAGCTCGGTGACGCAGTAGGGACACCAGCGGCCGCGGAAGAAGTTGATGACGAGGGGTCCGAGGGCGAGCAGGTCGGCGGAGCGGACGACTTTGCCGGAGAAGTCGGGCAGAGAGAAGCCCGGGGCCTGGGAGCCGATGGGGAGGAGGTGATTCTCAATGCCGGAGGCAAAGAGCTCCTCGAGGGCGCGCTCGCCGACGGCAAGGCGCTCGGGCTGTACCAGGTTGCGGGTCTGGGCAGTGATCTCGTCGAGCTGATCCTGGAGGTGTGCCATGGCTTCTTTAGTTTAGATGGAGATGTGCGAATACAAGATGGAGATTTGCGGGATGGAATTACGATGGTGAGCGGATGAGGGGTACGAGTATGCGGGGAATGGGATTGGGGCGGATCGTGGCAGGGCTGGCGATGGTGCTCGGCGCGGCCGGGGGATGGGGGCAAGGTTCAGTGCCGGTGACGGTGGTGGTGACGGATCCCGGCGGCGCGGCAGTGCAGGGGGCGCGGGTGGAGATTACGCCGGATTCCGGCGCGGCGGTCAGCATTCTGAGCAGCGACGCAGGGGGGCGACTGCAGACAACGCTCGATCCGGGCGGGTACGATCTGGAGATTTCGGCGCCAGGTTTTTTGAAGCAGGACAAGCCGGTTACGGTGTCCAGGTCGATGAAGATTGCCGTTGTGCTGGCGGTGGGCGGGACGGCGGATCCGGAGATCACGATTGAGAATCCGTCGCGGGCGCTGGTGACGGATGTGCCACCGGACGCGGGGCAGATCGGGACGGAAGCGCCTGCTGCGAAGGCCGACGTCCTGGTGATTGAGGCGGGGCCGGGGGAGCGCGGGGTGTTTACGGTGGCTTCGCTCGCGGAATATCCGCAGACGAAGGTCACGGTGTTCGATCATCACACGAACAAAGACGTGACGTATGCAGGCGTGCCGCTGATGGAGCTGCTGGCGCATCTGGGCGTGGTGCACGGAAAGGATCTGAAGGGCAAAGCGCTGGCGGACTATGTGGTGGCGACCGGGGCAGACGGATACGTGAGCGTGGTGGCGCTGGGCGAGGTGGATCCGGAGTTTCATCCAGGCGTAGTGCTGGTGGCGGATGAACTGGACGGGAAGCCACTGGATGCTAAGACGGGGCCGTTCCGGTTGGTGGTGAGCGAGGACAAGCGGCCGGCTCGGAGCGTGCGAAATCTGGTGAAGATTGAGGTGAGGACGGCGGAGTGACTCAGCGGACAGCGGACAGCGTACAGGCGCGGCGCTCAGGGGCTCAGGATGCGGTCGCCGAGGTCGGGAGCGATGCGGCGGAAATGAGCGACGTTCAGAGTGTAGACGCGTGCGCATTTGGTTTTTCGTGCCGCCTGCATGTGAAGGGCGTCAAAGATCATGCCGCCCGTCCAGCCCTCAGCGGCGCAATGGCGCAGAACGTCGGAGTAATCTGTGCGACTCAGGGAAATGATCTCAAAGGAGCCGAGCACGTTCTGCTGCAGGCTGCGCCAGGCATCCGCTGAGGTGATGCGCGGCTGAAAGGGAGTGCGCGTCAAGACGGAATAGGCCTCGGCGAGGCCATGGGCGGCGATCACCGGGGTCCAGCGGCTGACTCTGATTTTGCGAAACAGCTCCAGAACGTTCGCCTTATGCGGGTGGATGAGCGCCGTGTCCGCAATCACGATACTTGTATCGAGGTAGACGTTCACCAGCCGCCAATTTTCCGAATCCGCTCCTCGCGCATATCGTCCACAAGAGTGTTCCAGTGAATACCCGCGGGAGCGCCACCGGCGTAAACCAGGTGACCATTTTCGTCATGTCTCCAGACCGATTCCGGGGAAGGCGATTTGAGCAGAATCCCTTCGGGGCTCTCAACGATTTCAAGTGCCGTGTCAGGGCGCAGGCCCAGGCGATCGCGGATCGGCTTGGGAACGACGATGCGCCCGGCTTTGTCGATGGAGACTTGCATGTGCCTATTATGCCATTCGTCGATGGTAATTACCATTCGACAATGGCATTCGGAAAAAGCGGATCTGCCTATTCAAAATTGTTCAGGTCGGTGTCCGGGGCAGGATGGCCGAGAAGCCGGCACATGGCGACGATCTGGCCCTTGTGATGAAACGCGTGCGTCAGCATATGGTGCAGGATGAGCGCCGGGGTGCGGACGGTCGTGTCGCCCTCGGGAAAATGCAGGGCGGTATTGGCGGTGAGCTGTTCGTCGGTCAGCAGTGCCAGGTAGTCGCGGGTTTGCGCTGTGACCTTGTCTCTCAGGGCGCGGGCATCGGAGACGGCGGGCCGGCGGGCGGGGTCCTCATCGGTGAAGGGAAGCGCCTGGAGCGTGTGGACCCAGAAGGCCTCGCAGTTCAGGATGTGAATGACCTGGGCGCGCAGGGTGGGGAAGCCGAGGCCGGGAAGTTCTTTTGTGTAGTCGGCGGGGGGCAGCGTGGCGAGGTGGTCGAGGACAACGGTCAGGCACTGGTGGGTCCAGGCGTGAAATTTGCGAATGCCGTCGAGGGTGAACATGGGTGGGCTCCTGTGATCCATTCTTGCGGTGGTTTCCGGGGCTGAAGCCCCTTTTCTCGTGTGGCCTGATTCCACGGCCTGAAGGCCGTGGCTTTCTCCGTCGTGCCGCTTCGCGGCACCAGAGTCCAAACGTTCAACCCTGGCGCGCCCACCAGAATGGGGCACCCGGATCCTACTCCAGCCCTAATTTCTTCCAGAGAGTGTCGATCCTGGATTGTGTCGCAGCGTCCATCACAATTTCCTTTGGCCAGGGGCGGGTGAAGCCTTCGGCAGACCACTTGCGGGTGGCATCGATGCCCATCTTGCTGCCGTAGTTGGGCATCCGAGAGGCGTGGTCGAGGGAATCGATGGGGCCGAGGGTGAACTGGATGTCGCGCTCCGGGTCGATGTTGTTGGCCGCGCGAAGAGTGACCTCGGCGAGGTCCTGCACGTCGCAGTCTTCGTCGACGACGATGATGCATTTGGTGAACATGGCCTGACCCATGGCCCAGATGCCGTTCATGACCTTGCGGGCCTGGCCTGCGTAGCTCTTGCGGATCGACACGATCATGAGGTTGTGGAACACGGCTTCGATGGGGAGGTTGATGTCCACGACTTCGGGGAGCGTGAGGCGGAAGAGCGGGAGAAAGATGCGCTCGACGGCCTTGCCCATCCACGCGTCTTCCTGGGGGGGCTTGCCGACGATGGTGGCGGAGTAAATCGGGTCCTTGCGGTGGGTGATGCAGGTGATGTGGAAGACGGGATAGTCCTCGGCGGGGGTATAGAAACCGGTGTGGTCGCCAAAGGGGCCTTCGGGGCGCAGCTCATCGAGGCGGACGTAGCCTTCGAGGATGATTTCAGCGTGGGCCGGGACTTCGAGGTCGACGGTCTCGCACTTGACCAGCTCGACGGGCTCCTGACGGAGGAAGCCGGCGATGAGAAACTCTTCCACTTCCGGCGGCGCCGGGACGATGGCCGCGAAAGTCGTCGCCGGATCGGTGCCGATGGCGACGGCGACTTCTAATTTGTCACCGACGATGTTACCCATGACGATGTTGGCGGTGCCGCCGGCGGTTTCGGCCATGGCGGCGACCCGTGAGGAGGCATCGCCTGCTGCGGCGCGGAGCCGGTCCCGAAGATGCTCGGCGGCGTTTTTCTGGCGCTGCCAGTGCATGCCGGTGGTTTGGCCGTCGTAGACCTGCATGCGGTACATGCCCATATTGCGCTTGCCGGTTTTGGGGTCGCGGGTGACGACGCAGGGGAGGGTGATGAAGCGTCCGCCGTCGAGGGGCCAGCACTGCAGGATGGGAAAGTCGAGAACGGAGAAGTTGTCGCGGAGGATGACGTCTTTGCAGGGGGCATCTTTGGCGGAGAGGGTCTTCGGGAAGACGTTGCCGATCGCCGCCAGCTGTGGGAGCATCTTCAGTTTTTCAAGGAGACCTTCGGGGGATTTGATTTCGAGCAGCGCGCGAATGCGGCCGGCGATTTCGTCCAGAGAGCCTTTGTCGGGGTCGAGGCCGAGAGCGAGCTTCATGCGACGCTCGGAGCCGAACTGGTTGATGAGGACGCGGGCGCCGGGGTATCCGGCGATGTTTTCAAAGAGGAGCGCGGGGCCGCCGGGGGTGTGTTTCGAGGCGCGCGCGAAGCCGGATTTTGAGACGCGGTCGGTGATCTCGGCGATTTCAAGGAGGGGCGAGACTTCTTCGCGGATACGGCGAAGCTCGCCGGCTTTGTCGAGGACTTTGATCCAGTCTCTGAGATCGTCGCAGGGCATGGCTCCACTATAGAAGGTCTATGTGGGAAGCCGGGGGTGATGCGGTCAGGCGGGGAGGAGGGCTTTGACGACGTCGGCGGCGGTGTAGGTGACGCTGGCTTCGGGGAGGAAGCGGGCGATTTCGGTGAGGTCATCGCCGGCGGTGACGAGGGGCGGCTCGACGTGGTGGCCGGCGCGGATCTGCTGGTGGCCGATGTTGGCCATGAGGGCATTGCAGAGGCATTTGCGGCCGGCGGCGTCCTCGGCGGTGCCACCTTTGGAGAGGTAGAGGGAAAGAGGCTCGGCGGGGCAGCGATGGACGAAGGAGCCGTCTCCGGCGCGAACGATCTCGGAGAGGAAGCCGAGGTCGCAGATGCGGGGACGGGCGGCGCAGACGGATTCGTCGGAGGCGGTGCCTTCGAGCTGCGCGACTTTAAAGGGGAATCCGGCGGGTGAGGCGAGGGGATCGGTGAAGACGGAGGCTTCGTGGCGGCGCGCTTTGTCGAGGAGAGCCCGCTTGAGGTCGTCGCGGAGGTCGGACTCCTGGGTGAAGGCGAAGGCGGTGCCGACCTGGACGCCGGTGGCTCCGAGGGCGAGGGCTTCCCGAAGCTTCGACGGCGAACCGTAGCCGCCTGCGAGCCAGAAGGGAGCGCCGAGGTCGCGGAGCTTGGCGATGTCGATGGCGTCCCGGTCGCCGTAGATGGGCTCGCCGCGCGCGTCGAGCTGGAGCTTACCGCGGGGCGGAGCGTTGTGGCCGCCAGCCGTGCGGGTTTCGATGATGAGGCCATCGACGCGTCCGTTGGCGCGGCGGAGCATGGTGGTGGCGAGGGTGTTGGAGGAGACGATGGCGAGGAAGGCGGGGCGGGGGAGGGATGTCTGGTTGAGTGCCGGGCTGCCGTAGTCGCGGGGATCGAAGCGCAGGGTGGTGTCGTCGCCTTCGCGCGCGCCGGTGACATGAAGAGGATAGTCGGCGGGCTCGAGGCGGGCGAGGCGATCGAGGACGCCGGGGACGCTGAGGGGGATGCCCGCGCCCATGAGCACGTAGCCGACGCCGGCGAGCATGGCTCCATAGAGGGAGGGCAGGAGGGGGATCTGGATCTTCTCCAGGTAGTTGATGCCGACGGGCTTGGCGTGGCCTTCGCGGGCGAGGAAGACTTCGACGAAGTTGGCGGCGATGCAGAGCTCGGTCAGCTCGCGAGGCTCGTCATTGGCGTGGGCAGGCGTGGTGAGGTAGGCGGCCGACGCCGATTTGCCGCCGGGGATGAAGTAGTCGCGGAGGATGCGGTCAGCGATTGGCGGGAAGGGAAAGGCGGCGAGGCCGCGGCGCATGTCGCCGCCGGGATCGCCATCCTGGAGACGGCGAATGAGGATCTGATCGAGGGCGGTGCCGGAGACGACGCCGAGCTGACCGAGGCGAGAGACGGCCTGCGCGAGGCGCCAGCTGGAGACGCCCGCGCCCATGCCTCCCTGAATGATGAGCGGAAGTGGATGCATGCCTGTGGTGATGATTGCACCGCTGGCAGGAACGTCTGTGTCGCAGAAGTGTAATTTCGAGGATTTCTCGAGAAAGGGGAAACGTTAGTACCGTGCGCGTTTTGACGCAGGTGGAGCGGGCTATTGCGAGCGGTGCTGCTGCGGCGGTTGCGGATGGCGACGGAGGTTGTGGAGCGCGAGATCCTGGGCGGTGGTGAGGGCGTCGGCTGCCTTGACTTTGACATCGGGTGCGACGCCGACGCCTTCCCAGTCGTGATCGGAGTATGGGTTGACGGGGTGGGATTCGGGGATGCCCATGCCGAAGTGGTCGTCGATGCGATGGAAGACGCCGGCATGGGCGCCGCCGCGGGTTGTTTCGCCGACGAGGGTGGCGCGCTTCAGCATTTTGAGGTCGTAGCTGAACTGCTCGGCGCCGGACCAGGTGGCGGAGGAAGTGAGGATGTAGACAGGCTTGTCGGCGAGGAGGCTGCCGGGGACGGGGGAGTGCGTCCAGGACTCAGCGGAGGGCGCGGCGCGGGGACTGTACATGTAGACCGGGTGGTCGAAGAGCCAGGCGGCGATGAAGGAGACCATGTCGGGGAAGCCGCCGGTGTTGTCGCGCAGATCGAAGATGAGTGCGTCCGTGTGGTTCAGAGAAGCCATGGCAGCCGTGGCGGTGGGTTGGCACACCGTTGTGTCGGGGAAGAAATCGAGCTTGAGATAGCCGATGTTGTGGGGCAGGACAGAGACCTTACGGAACATGCAGTTTTGCCGGAGCATGGCCTCGCGATAGCGGGCGAGGTCGGCAGGGGTGGGCGCAGGCGGAGCGGCGGGCAACGGGCTGGCGCTGTATTCGACGATGAGGTGCGCGTCGTGGCTGGCGTTTCTCATCTGGCGGGTGAGCAGCGCGGCGAGGGCGCCCCCCTGGGTGGCGGATCGATCGTCGGCACTGTTTTGCTGCGCGAGCAGGGCTGCGGCCGTTTGTTGGCCGATGGCGCGATCGAAGTAGAAGGCTTTGAGATCGCGGGCGGCGGTTTCAATCACGCGGTGGCGCTCGGCATCGTCGATGAGATTGCCGGGCAGGATGGAAACGCTGGAGGGGGCGGCGGCCTGCGGGGTTGCCGATGAGGCGAGCGCACCCGGTGCGAGGGCCGCGGCCTCTCCGGTATTGGAGGAAACGGGGAAATTTGCGCCCGATGGGGAAAGGGCAGGGGAGGATGTTCCCATGGCCGTGGGCCGGGACTGAGCGCGACGTTCCGCGGCCGAGAGCCGGGAGGCAAGCGGAACGCCCGCGTAGTTCAGGAGAAGAAAGAAAGCGGCTGTGCCGCCGAGGGAAAGTGTGGCGGCAACGACGACGGCGGCTGCGCGCGGAGGGCGAGGCTCGAGGATTCCGAAGGAGGGCATGCCGGTGAGCGGTTGCCGGGCCGGGGCGATTTCCATGACGGGGCGGAGCGCGCGGTGCTCGCGCGGCAGGGAGACGGCCAGATCGAAAAGGAGATCGCACCAGAGGCGGAGCCGAGCGAAGATGCCTGGCTCGTCGCGGAGGCGATCGCGGAAGAGTTCGAGGGCATCGCGGGTCCAGGTCCGGCGGAAGTGCGCGGGGTAAAGACTTAGGAGCAGGGCATAGATCTTTTCAGACATGGTCCCCCCGGAGGATTTTGCAGGCGCGGGCAACGCGGAGGAGATCGGCGAGACGGTCGGCTTCGGCGCGGGCGATTTTGCGTCCGGCGGCGGTGAGGCGGTAGTAGCGGCGGCGCTCGCTGTTGGGGGCATCGTCGTCGCGGGGCGGGTCGACCTCTTCGATGAGTTTCTCGTCGAGGAGGGACTGCACAGAGCTGTAGAGGGTGCCAGGGCCGAGCCGCACGCGGCCGCCGCTCTGCTCCTCGACCTGGCGCATAATGCCGTAGCCGTGGCGGTCCTCGCCGGCAAGGGCGAGGAGAATCTGGAAGGCGGCGGAGGGAAGCGGATCAAGTTTACGTTTCGGCATAGTCGATGATCGATATAACGAGGATCGAGCTTAAAACGGAAAAGGAACAGGTGTCAAGATTCCCGGGCGAAAGAAAAAGGATGGCCGGGGCGCGGCCATCCTTTAAAGAGCAGGCAGGTGCCTTACTTCACGCCGTAGACATCGATTTCGCCCTGGGGATTGGTGACGGTGGTGAGGTCGTGTCCGGTGGAGATGTAGACCTTGCCGTTGGCCACCACAGGCGAGGTGAATTTGATGCCATAGCCGGGCGTATCCGCGGAGTTCTGGCCGCTGTCCCAGAGCTCATTGGGATAGCTGGCCGCGGAGAAGGCGCGGAGCGTGGCATCGGTGGGCGGTTGGGTGGTGCCGGGATTGCTGGGATCGCTCTGGGTGTTCTGGAGGGGGAAGCCCTCGTCGATCATCCACACGATGCCGTCGTTGGTGCCGTTGGCGGAGATGAAGGGGCTGGTGCCGCGGGTGCCCTGCTGGACCGCCGGCGTGGTGTCGGCGAAGGGCGATAGTGTTCCGGAGTATTCGAACTGGCGCACGCCGCCGGGGGCGGTGGAGGACGTGGGCGTGACGCCGAGGTAGACGTAGTTGTTGAAGTACGCGGAGGTTCCGAAGATCTCGTAGGAAGTGACGTTAGCGTTGTTGACGCCGCTGGAGTCAGTGCAGGAACTGGGGTAGGTGCTGCCGTTGGTCAGGCCTGCGCCCCAGACCTGCATCTGCAGGGCGCCGGAATCGTTGGAGGTTTCGTGGCCGAGATTGCCGCTGTTGACCAGGTACATGGTGCCGGTTTTGCCGCCTGCAATCAGGGTGGTGGTACCGGGGATGAGGATGAGACCGCCTGCAGCGAGATCAGAGTCGTTGCAGTCCATGTACTGGTAAATGCTGGGCGTGAAGTAGTCGCTGGGCTGCATGGTGCCGGTGGCGCCGGAGGTGGGAGTGGGCGGGAACTTCAGCACCGAGTCGGCGAAGGCACTGGTGCCGTTCCACGGACCGTTGCCGGTGGTGATGTAGACGTTGCCGGAGCTGTCGGCGACGGGGCCGCCTGAACCCATCCAGACTCCGCCTGCGCTGGCGTAAGTGCCTTCGCCGTTGAGGGCGGTGCTGGAGTTGAAGACGCCGACCTGGGCGAGGCTGGAAGCGTTATAAGCAACGAGCCAGCCGCTGTGGCAGCCACCGAACCCGATGTAGACGTTGCCATTGGCGAGGAGCAGAGCGGCGCGCTGAATGCAGGAGGTATCGAGCGTCTGGATGCCGCCAACCGAAGCGCTGTTGGTGGCGGAAACCGAAACGTTGAGAGTAACGGGGCCGCCGAATTTCTCAGCGCCGGTGGTGATGTCGAGAGCGTGCAGGCGGAAGAAGCCGGCGCTGCCCGAGGCAATTTGCGCGGAGACGACATAGAGGGTCCCGGTGGAGGGATCGATGACCGGGGTTGAGGTGACGCCTTCATACGGCTTGATGGGCGCGGCGGTGAGGGGGGTTTCGCCCGACTGCAGGAGCGAGACCTGCCAGAGCGGCGAGCCGGCGGTATCGGCGTCGAAGGCGTAGACACTGTCGTGCTCGGTGGCGACGTAGAGGACGTTGTGCTTCGCGCTGTTGATGGTGACGCCGGACATCAGCAAGGGCTCGGCGTAGGCGTAGCCGTCGATGGGCAGCGAGAAGAGCTTGCCGAAGGTGGCCGGGACGACGTTGGACGGGGTGAGGATTGTCTCGTTGGCGTTGAGGCCGCTGCGGTTGGCATCGACGTGCCAGGTGGTGATGTTCACCCCGGACACCGCTGCGGTGATGGTCGCGGTGGTATGGCCGCTGACGGTGTTCGCCGTGGCCGTGATGGTGGTGGTTCCGGTGGCGGCGGCGGTGGCGAGGCCGGAGCTGTTAATGGTGGCGACGGAAGTATCGGAACTGGTCCAGGTGGCTGTGCTGGTGATGTTGCCGGTGGTGCTGTCGGTGTAGGTGGCGGTGGCCGTGAACTGCTGGGTGGCTCCCGTGGCAAAGCTCGGGTTAGCCGGCGTGACGGCGATCGAGGAAATGGTCTTCGCGGTGACAGTGGCGGTCGTCGAACCGGCGATGCCGGTGAGAGTGGCGGTGATGGTGCTGGTGCCCGCCGCGACACCGGTGGCCAGGCCGGAGGCGTTAATGGTCGCGGCGGAGGTGTTGGAACTGGTCCACGTCACCGTTGAAGTGACGTTTTTGGTCGAACTGTCACTGTAGGTAGCCGTTGCGGTGAATTGTTGGGTGGCTCCGACGGCGACACCGGGATTGGCCGGTGTGACGGCGATGGATGTGAGCGTCGGCGCCGTCGGCGCGGGGACTGTAAGGGTGGTTGTCCCGGAGACGCCGCTGAGCGCTGCGGTAATAGTCGCGGATCCCTGTGCGACACCGGTGGCAAGGCCCGCGGCATCAATGGTGGCGACGGCGGTCGCGGAGCTGGTCCATGTCGCCGTGGTAGTGACATTTTTAGTGGAACCGTCGCTGTAAGTAGCCGTGGCCGTGAACTGCTGCGTGGCTCCGGTGGTCACGGTGGGATTAGCGGGAGTCACCGCGATGGAAGAAAGCGTCGGGGCTGCGGCGGCAATCGTGAAAGCGCTGTTGCCGTTCACGCCGCTCAGTGAGGCCGTGACGGTGGCCGATCCGGCGGCGACAGCGGTGACCATTCCGCCGGAATTGACGGTGGCGACCGACGCGGCGCTGCTGGTCCAGCTGACGGAGGTGGTGACGTTGGCCGTGGAGCCATCGCTGTAACTGGCTGTTGCTGTGAGCTGCTGGGTAGCGCCGACGGCAATGCTGGGAGTGGCGGGAGTGACGGCCAGGGCGGTGACCGATTTTGCAACAAGCCGAGGTCCGGAGGAGCCACCGCATCCACTGAGAAGCGCGATCACGCTAAGGGAAAGAAAAATCACAGCGGACGACCAACAGTGGCGGCGTAAATGGGGGCTCATCGATTCTCCTGGACGGGTATTACACGGACGCTTGATCGGGCGCACACCAGGGCAGGGCTGGACCTTTGGTGAGCGCGTATACAGCAGAAAGGGGTCCGTCGCACCTTCGACGGCCGGCGGGAACCTGCGGAAGAAAAAAGCCAAAGCAAAGTCAGCGAACAGCGATAAGCCATTCAAAAGCGTTCTTTCAGGAGCGTGGGTTGTAAACCTGTATTGATTCGAATTCGCTCCTGCAAACCATTAGTCGAGAGCCAGGCTGGGTCTGGTTGTATGGCCCCGAACAAAAGATGGCCATTCAGTTATCGATCTTTGGTAATAGGTTACTTAACGGTTACCTGTACTGGGGCCAGGCGGTCAAGGCTCAGCTGTGGAAAACACGGATTTTAATGCGGATGAAAAGTGGAGGCGATTTTTCCGCGCTATTCGCGGGCCATGAAGTAGTAGACCGCCGGCGTGACGATGAGCGACAGGGCCATGGAGATGAGGAGTCCGCCTATGACGGCAATGGCCAGGGGCTGAAGCATCTGCGAGCCCTGGCCGATGGCGAAGGCCAGGGGCAACATGCCGGTCATGGCGGCCAGCGCGGTCATGACGATGGGGCGGAGACGGCGGCGGGCTGCCTGGATCATGGCATCGCGCGGGGAAAGGCCGGCAAGTCGGAAGCGCTGATCGGCGTCGAGCAGGAGGATGCCGTTCTTGGCGACGATGCCGATGACCATGATGAGTCCCATGAAGGACGCGACGTTGAAGGTGGTTCGGGTAATGAGAAGGGCGAAGATGACGCCGGAGGTGGAAAGGACGGAGGAGACGAGGATCGAGGTGGGGGCGGAGAAGTTGCGGAACTCCGCGAGCAGGACGCCGAAGACCAGGACGAGGGCGAGGAGGAGAACCTGTAACAGTTCATGGAACGATTTCTGCTGCTCCTGCCAGGTTCCTCCATAGGAGACGCGGACGCTGGAGGGCAGGTGGAGATCGGCGACGGCCTTTTGCACGCGGGCAATGGCGGTGCCGAGGTCGGAGCCTTCGAGGCGGCCGGTGACGGCGACCATTTGCTGCAGGTTTTCGCGCTGGATTTCGTTCTGAGGGGGGAGCTGCTCGATGTGGGCGAGGGAGCCGAGGGTGGCGAGCTTGCCGGTGGAGCTGACGAAGATGGTGTTCTCGATGGCATCGAGCGAGCCGCGGTGGGAGTCGTCGAGGCGGACGCGGACGGTATAAGGGCGGCCGTTCTGGATGAGGGGCTCGGGAGTGGTGATGCCGTCGAGGATCGAGGTGGCATCGGTGCTGATTTCAGAGGTGGTGAAGCCGAGGCGGGCGGCGAGGCCGGGATCGACTTCGAAGGTGGTGGCGGGCCCGCTGATGGTGTTGTCGATGCCATTCTCGACATCCACGACGCCCGAGACTTTGGAGATGGCGTCACCGACGCGGGGCGCGATCTGATTCAGGAGACCCTGGTTGGAGGAGTAGAGCTTGATCTGGACCGGCTCGGGAGCGTTGGTGAGGTCGCCGAGCATGTCCTGCAGGACCTGGGTGAACTCGATATCGAGCTCGGGCTCGGCGGCGTGGATGCGCTGGCGGGCATCCTGCATGACCTCGTCGATGCCGCGGCTGCGGTGGTCGGCCAGGAGAACGGAGAAGTCCCCGGTGTTGGCTTCAGTGACGGCGGCAAGACCCATCTGAAGGCCGGTGCGGCGGGAGGTGGTGGTGACCTCCGGGATCTGGTGGAGGATCTGGTTGACGTGGAGAAGGACGCGGTTGGTCTCCTGCAGAGAGCTGCCGGCGGGCATGATGTAGTCGAGGACGAAGGCGCCTTCATCCATCTCCGGGAGCAGGTCGGAGCCGAGGCCTTTGTAGGCAAAGAAGACGCCGATAATCAGGACACCGCAGGCGGCGGCCAGCCAAAGAGGTCGCGCCAGAGCGGTACGGAGAGCCCGTTCGTGGAAGCGCAGAACGGGCGCCATGAGGCCGTGGTGGTGCTCGGATTCGGTCTCCGCATGAGGGTTGGAATCACCGTGCTGTTTGCCGCCACGGAGAAAACGGAGCGAGAGGGCGGGTGTCCAGGTGAGCGCGAGGGCGAGCGAGGTGAGCAGAGCCACGGTCATGGTAAGGGCGAGGGCGCGGAAGAAAGTTCCGGTAACGCCGGTGACCGAGATCAGAGGAAGAAAGACGACGATGGGGGTGATGGTGGAGCCGATGAGGGGGTGGGTAATCTCGCGGAGCGCTTTGCGGACGGCTTGAATGCGATCCTCGCCCGCCTCGCGGTGCAAAGAGATATTCTCCACGACGACGATGGCGTCGTCGATGACGAGGCCGACGGCGGCCGCGAGTCCGCCGAGGGTCATCAGGTTGAAGCTCTGACCGAGGGCCCAGAGAGCGATAAACGTCACTGTGATGGTGACGGGAATAACGAGGCCGGCGACCAGGGAGGCGCTCCAGTCGCGCAGAAACAGGACGAGGATGATGGCGGCGAGGACAAGTCCGATGAGGATGGCGTCGCGGACGCTGGCAATGCTGTCGCGGACGAGGTGGGACTGGTCGTAGAAAGGGGAAACGTCAACGCCGGGCGGCAGAGCGCGGCGCAGTTGCGCGATTTCGGCGCTGACTTCGTCGGCAACGGCGACGGTGTTGGAGTCGGGCTGGCGAAAGACGTTGAGCAGAACCGCGGGCTGGCCGTTCGAGGTGACGATGGTGTAGACGGGCTCGGTGGCGGGCACGACCTGCGCGACATCGGAGAGGTGAATGGGAACGCCGCCCGCCGTGGCCTTCACCGAGATGTTGGCCAGCTGCTGGAGGTTCGTGGCCTGGTCTCCCACAAGACCGAGGATGAGCTGGTGATGATCGTTGTAGAGGCCGGGAGACTGAATGAGGTTCGTCTGCTGGACGGCGTTGACGAGGTCGGAGATGGTAAGCGAGGCGCTGATGAGCTTCGCGGTGTTGGGGATGATGTGATACTCGGGCACCTGGCCGCCCTGGACGACGACCGTGGAGACACCGTCGAGGCGGTTGATGGGTGGCTTGAGTTCGTAAGTGGCCAGCTCCCAGAGGCGCGTCTGCGAGATGGTTTTGGAGGTGAGGGCGTAGCCGGTGATGGGGTCGAGCGTAGCGAAGGTCAGGCGGTTGGTAGTGATCTGGGCGGTAGGTGGCAGCGATTGCTGGATGCGGGCGACGGCTGCGTTGACCAGCTGTAGGGTCTGCAGCATATCCACATTCCAGCTGAAAAAGAGGCTGATTTCCGCAGAGCCGCGGCTGGTGATGGAGCGGACGGTCTGGAGACCGGGAACGCTGTTGATCGCGTCTTCAAGGGGCCGGGTGATGGTGACTTCCATCTGCTCGACGGGCATGACGCCGTTATCGACACCGATGACCACGCGGGGGAAGTTGGTCTGCGGAAAGACGGAGACAGGAATGTGGAAGGCGAGGTACGCTCCGGCGACGGCGAGCACGATGGTGAAGAAGAAGATGGCGCGCGCCCAGTGCGGAAGCCAGAAGGATTTTTCCTCGGTGGTTTCGGTGGCGAGCCCGCTCATTGGCCGTCGTCTCCCTTCGCGGGCTTGTCGTCGGAGTTGTCGCCGTCGCCAGCGGGCTTCACCTGGACTTTGGTGCCGTCGTCCATGGAGGCGGCGCCGGTGGTGACGACCTGCTGGCCGGCGGAGAGGCCGCTCAGGATCTGGGTTTCGCCGTTGTCGCTGATGCCGGTAGTCACGGGTGTCTGATGCGCGACCCCATCGCTGCCAACCACCATGACGGCGGATTTACCGGAACTGGTGAGCACAATGGCCGCGGAAGGAACGACCAGAGCTTTCGGCGCCGTCCGTCCGGCAACGTTGACGTGAACGGCGCTCCCCGGGCGCAGGGAGCCTTTCGGATTCTCGATGCGGACCCAGACCTCGACGGTGGTGCTGCCGGGGTCGAGGGCCGGGCTGACCAGGGTGATCTTGCCGGAGACGGGCTCGGAGAGGCCGGGCACGTCGACAGTGGCGGGATCGCCGACGCTGAGAATCTGTGCCTGCGCCTGCGACAGATGGATTTTGGCGAGCAGGGCGCGGGTATCCATGACGGTGATCAGCGGCGCGCCGGCAGCCACGGATTCGCCGGCGAAGAGCGGCCGGTCGGTGACCACTCCCGTGATGGGGCTGCGAATTTCGGAGTAGCTGAGCTGGGCTTCGGCGCCCTGGTATTTGCCCTGCGCGGATTCAAACTGGCCCTGGGCGGATTTGAGAGCGGCCGCGTGGCTAACCTCTTTCATGCCGGCGAAGTGTTTGGCGGCGGAATCATAGGCAGCCTGGGCCTGCACCAGGGCGGCCTGGGCGGTATCGAGGTCGCGGCCGGGAATAGCGCCCTGGGCAAAGAGCTGTTTGCGGCTGGTCACGATGCTCTGGTTCAGATCGAGATTGGCTTTGGCCTGGGCGAGGTCGAGCTCGGCTTTCTGGTAATCCTCAGGAACGGTGGCTTTGACCTCAGTCTGATAGGTGGCGTCGGCGGAGTCGAAGGCCCCCTGATTGTCAGTGACGGCGGCCTGAAGATCTTTGCTTTCGAGGGTGGCGAGCAGCTGGCCGGCCTTCACGTGCGCACCGCGCTGGACGTAGAACTTTTTAACCGGGGCCGTGATCCTGGGAGAGATTGCAGCCTGCGCCACGGGAGCGAGGACGGCATCGGTGACGACGTGCTCGGTGATGGGCTGGACCTGCGCGGTGGCGGCTTCGACAGAAACCGCGGTGGGCGCTGCTTCTTCCTTCTTTGAACAGCCGGCCAGAGAGACGAGCAGGCAGATAAGTGCAAGACGCGAGAGCGAACAGACAAGAGGCGAACGGGTCTTCATCCTAGAGGACTCCGGTAAGGGTTTGCAGGTTGGCGCGAGCGACCTGGGCCCGCAGCAGGCCGTCGGCCAGGGCGGATTCAGCCTGGGCCAGGGCATTTTCCGCATCCACGACTTCAAGAGCGAGGGCCTCTCCGGCGGAGTAGCGGAGGCGGGTGAGGCGAAGGCTTTCGCGGGCGGTGTCCACACTGGTGCGCAGCGACGCGACCTGGTCGGAGGCGACGCGGGCTTCGTTGTAGTACTCGTCGAGTTGCGCGATGAGCGTTCGCTGCATGTTGGTGAGCGCCGCCTGGGCAGCCCGCTCTCTCAGTTCGCTCTGGCGGATGCGGTCGTGGGTAGCGAACCAGTCCCACAGGGGGACATCCAAACCTACCGACGCGGAGTAGCCAAGGTTGCGGACGCCATCGGGGCCGTTAACGGCGAACTGCGGCGCATCGATGCCCCAGCTGTAATTGAGAGCCAGAGCGGGGAAATAGCCGGCGCGCGCGGCATAGACATCACTGTGCGCCGCGTGCAGCGCCGCCAGCGCGCTGCGCAGATCAGGGTTATTGGTTCCTGCCTGGGCCTCAACCGCGGCGCGATCCGGCAGCGGTTCGGCGATCTGGCCTTCCGCAGCCAGTGGGCAGGGAGTGCGGGGATCGGGGAAGAGCAGAACGCCGAGGTCGAGACGGGCTTTTTCAGCGGCCAGGGTGGCATCTTCGAATTCCCGCTGGCGCTGCTGATCCGACAGGTCGGCTTTGACTACATCGGCGTGCGCCACTTCGCGGCCGTTCTCAAGTTTCTGTGTCAGGTCGACGAAAGCTTTGGCTTCGTTGAGGGCGCGCCGGGCAACGTTCACCTTCTCGTTGGCCGAGAGCACGCCGAAGTAAGCGGCCACAACGCGCACGACGAGGTCGCGGCGGGCGCTTTCGAGGTCGGCGGAGGACTGGGCCGCCAGCGCGCGGGCGCGCTGATAATTGGCGAGGCCGGCGAAGCTGAGGGTTTCGTTGACCAGGATTTGCGCGGCGTATTCCCGGATCGCGTTGTTGGCGATGAAGCGAGGCGCAGCCTGGGAGCCGATTTGTCCTCCCTGGTTGCGAACGCCGTTGGGCTGGGTGTAGAGATACTGCCCGTGCGCGTCGGCGTTGGGCAGCAGGGCACTGCGGCTGAGAGCTGCGTCCAGCCGAGCCGAGCCTCTGGCGGCAACCGCGCCGGCATAGGCTGGATCGTTTTTGAGGGCCAGGTCAATGGCCTGGCTGAGGGTGATGGCGCCGGCGGCCGGACTGGACTGGCTCGCCGCGGCAGCCTGCGAGGCAGGTTGCGGGGCCTGGGGCAGGGAATCGGCGGAGACGGGCCGAGCGCAGACAATCGCTGCGCCGGCGACAAGGAGCGTCGCAAGCCGTGCCGGAAAGCCCGAACGAAACATGGGCTTGAGAATATCAACAGCAGCTTAAGGAAGGCTGAAGGAGGCGGTTCGGACCGGCCCCGGGCTAGCGCAGTTGCTCTTCGGTCATCAGGTGCGCGAATTCCGGGGTAGCGCGCAGGGCAGTGAGCGTCTGGTCCGCATAGAGTTTTTGGCGATCTCCGAAGCCCTCATTCAGCGCGCGGCGGAGAAAATCGAGGGCTTTGGCATTCTTTCCGGACTGGGCAAAGATGCGGGCGATGGAATAGTCCTCCTGAGCGCGCCGACTGGCGGGCAGAGGCTCGTTGACCAGGAGGCTGCTGGATTCGTTGAAAACGCGGGGATCGAGGGCGAAGGCCTTCTGATAGGCTCCGAGACCGTCCTCGTACCTTTCCTCCGCAAACCAGGCGGTTCCCAGATTGCAGTACATGGTTGCGGAATTCGGGTTGAGGGCCAGAGCTTTGCGATAGCACCGGACCGCCTTTGGGTAATTCTTCTGCGCAAAGTAAACGGCGCCCAGGTTATTGAGGGCTTCGGGGTAAGCGGGGCGCAGATGCAGGGCGCGCTCATAGGCGCGCTTTGCTTCGTCGATGGCGAACAAGTGATGAAAGGCCATGCCCAGCTTGTTCCAGACGTCGGGGGAATCCTGCGGCGACTTGCGATAGAAATCGATGGCAGTGACGTATTCCTGGCGGATCATGGCCAGGTCGCCGCGAGCTTCGGGTGTGAGCTGAGCCGGTGCGACGTGCCCGGGAAGTGCGTCCAGAGCCTGCGGCGCTGCGGGCGGGACGAGCGCCAGAAGCAGGAACAAAGGTGCGACCACGGTGCCAGCGTGCGGCATGGGAGCCCTCTCAGACGCCCCCATGATGGACCGAAAGGTCCGGGATGGGAAGAACGAAATTTGAGCCGGCGTTTACGAGAGGCACACCGGTGTCGCGTCGCCTTTAGCCGGCGATCGGCGGCGGCTCCAGTGGCGGCATGAGAGGGCTGGCGGAAGGTGGAACCTGCGGTGCCGGAAGCGGGGTTCCCGGAGGATCGAGACGATCGCCGAGGGGTGGATAGTATCCCCCGTAGTAGTAGACCGCGTAGGACTCCTTGATGACCGCGATGAAACCGTAGAGAACCACACAAAGCAGGAGATACGCTGCGACGAGAAGGGCGCCGGCGGCGAGGCAGTACAGGATGAACAGCGCCATGCCGAGCGGTCCAGCATGCCAGAAGGCGCGGAAGAGGACAAAGCCGATGCCCACGCCGGCGCCGCCCAGCAGGAGCAGAACGATCATCAGGGCCATGGCGCCAATCCAGGCAAGGCCGAGCTCGAGGACGAAGCGCAGGAGCAGATAGCCGAGGAAGGAACCGAACTTCTGGCGGAGGAACTGGAAGAAGCGCGCGAATGAAACGCCAAGGGGCGCGTCTTCGAGAGCCATGGGAGGCAGGATGAAGTCCTGGGTGAGGGCGTCGGCGGTGAGTGCGACCAGCATGAAGAGAAACATGACTCCGTAAAAGGGAAAGATTGTGGTGAAGACGAATGTTGGATCATGACTGATCTGCTGCGGGTTCATGTGCCGCATCGCGAGAATGAAATGGAGCATCAGGGGCCCGGCGGTGACGGCCAGCAGCAGGAGGAGCGCGAAGCCGATGAGGATCATGAGGCCGAAGAAGCGCCAGGCCTGAGAGCGGTATGGCTTCCAGGCGCGCGAGACGAGGCCATGCCGGTAGAGCACCAGATCGAAGAGAGTAAAGCGAAGGCGGCACCAGAGCCAGACAAGGAAGACGGCCAGCAGTAAGAGAAAGAAAAGACCGATGGTCAGCGCGGTGAAAAGGATCGAGGGCAGGCCCGATGGATGAAGCGCGCGGCGGCTCAGGGCTCCCACGACTCCGCTGCCAATGGCCAGGAATTCAAAGAAGATGCCGAAGAGCATGCCGTAAATGTTGGGCTGGGTGAGAGCGGCGACGACGGCGATCTTCAGGAAAAACCAGAAACGGAAAGGGCTGGGCTGTCCGGGCCAGGGGCTGGGCGGGGTGAGGATGGTGCGGGCCCGGCTGAAGGCCGGAGAGATGGCGTCGACCGGCGACAGCGGTTTCATGGTGCGGAGGCCTTTCCCCTGGAATTTGGGACCAGCGTACAGGGTTCAGGGTGCAGCGTACAGGGTTCAGGGTGCAGCGTACAGGGGGGAAGAAGAACAGGGTACAGGGTGCAGGTCACAGGTTGCAGCCAATGAGAATCAGGACCAGGGTTGTTCATGACAGGACGGCGTGTATCGCTACTTATAATCAGAACTCATGACGACGATTCGATGGGCGCGGCCGGAAGATGCGGCGCTGATTCTCCAGTTTGTCCGGGAGCTGGCTGAGTATGAACGCGAGCCGGACGCGGTGACGATCCTTGAAGCCGAGTTGCTGCGCGATGGCTTTCCCGCCGACGGCGGAGAGCGCTATTTCGAGTGCCTGATTGCCGAGGAGGATGGCGAGTCGGCTGGATTTGCCCTGTTCTTTCCGGTGTACTCCACCTGGAAGGGAAGGGCGATGCATCTGGAGGATCTCTTTGTGCGGCCGCGGTTTCGGGGGCGGGGCATCGGGAAGGCTCTGCTGACGAAGGTGGCGGCCGTGGCGGTGGAACGGGGGTGTGCTCGGTTCTTCTGGCACGTGCTGGACTGGAACACGCCGGCAATCGAGTTTTACCAGTCGCTGGGCGCAGTGCCGCTGGTCGACTGGACGCGGATGGAGATTTCCGGCGAACCGCTGCGAGCCCTGGGGCGCGAAGCAGCCCTATGAAGATTCGCGTCATCGGCGGCGGCCTTGCCGGGCCCGAGGCAGCGCTGGTCGCGGCGCGCATGGGCATCGGAGTGGATCTGTACGAAATGCGGCCCGTGCGGATGACGCCCGCCCATCAGACCCCGGACTTCGGGGAACTGGTCTGCTCGAATTCTCTTAAAAGCGAAAGCGAGAACACGGCGCCCTGGCTGTTGAAGCAGGAGATGCGCCGGGCGGGGTCGCCGCTGTTGCAGTGCGCCGATGCGAGCGCGGTGCCGGCCGGTCATGCGCTGGCGGTGGATCGGGTGGAGTTCTCGCGGTTAATCGGAGAGGCGATTGCCGCGGAGCCGCGGATCACGGTATATCGCGAGGAAGCCACGCGCCTGGATCCGGAAGATGGGATCACGATTGTGGCGTCGGGTCCGCTGACCTCGTCAGCGCTGTCGCAGGAGATTGCGCGACTGACCGGGAGCGAACACCTGGCGTTCTACGACTCGATCAGCCCGATCGTGGAGGCGGACTCGATCGATCGGGAGAAGGTCTACTTCGCGGCCCGCTATGACAAGGGAACCGCGGACTACATTAACTGTCCGATGACGAAGGAAGAATACGAGCGGTTCCTCGACGCGCTGTTAACGGCCGAGAGCGTCGAAGCGAAAGAGTGGGAGAAGCTCGACTACTTTGAGAGCTGCCTGCCCATCGAGGAGCTGGCGCGGCGGGGGCGGGACACGCTGCGCTTCGGGCCGATGAAGCCGGTGGGGCTGCGCGATCCGCGGACCGGGACAATGCCGTGGGCTGTGGTGCAGTTGCGGGTGGAAAATCTGCGGTCGGACTCGTATAACCTGGTCGGATTCCAGAACCATATGAAGTACGGCGAGCAGGCGCGGATCTTTCGGATGATCCCGGGACTGGAAAACGCTAAGTTCCTTCGTTACGGTCAGATCCATCGCAATACTTACATTAACGCTCCAAAGGTGATGACTCGGCTTCTGCAGATGAAAGAGCGTCCCGGGATCTTCTTTGCGGGACAGATTTCCGGAGTCGAAGGGTACACGGAGTCGATCGCGACAGGGATGCTGGCGGGGATGTATGCGGCGGCCATTGCGCGCCGGGAAACGCCGGAGCCGGTTCCCCGGGGGACGGCGCTGGGGTCGCTGGTTCGGTATGTCACGGAGGCGGATCCCAAGCGTTTTCAGCCAGCCAACATCACCTTCGATCTGCTGGAGCCACTGGACGATGAAACCCGGCGCAAGGTGCGGGATAAGCGGGAGCGGCACCGGATTCAGTGCGAGCGGGCGCTGGCCGAGTTTGAGACGTGGCTGAGAGCGATTCCGGCTACCACTCAAGCCAAAACATGGCCTGGATGAGGCACCCGCGTAACCCATTGAAGCCAAAGCGGGCTCAAACGGGGCACCCGGGGACGTACCTGAACTGACCTGCTAACCTTAAACCAGTCATGAAATTCGGCGTTCTGGTCTTTCCTGGATCGAACTGCGATCACGACACCTATAACGTGGTCGCCGCCATCGCTCATCAACCGGTGGTCTTCCTGTGGCATGACTCGCCGAGCCTGGAAAACTGCGATGTCATTCTGGTTCCAGGCGGGTTTGCCTATGGCGACTACCTGCGCACAGGGGCGATTGCGCGTTTCTCTCCAGTGATGCAGTCGGTAAAAAAGTTTGCCGCGGAAGGCGGCCTGGTGCTCGGCATCTGCAACGGCTTTCAGATCCTGTGCGAGGCGGGCCTGCTCCCCGGTGCGCTGATGCGCAATGCGGGTCTGCAGTACGTCTGCAAGCAGGTGTATCTGCGGACAGAAACGAACGACTCCCCGTTCACGCGGACGCTCACGAAGGGCCAGGTTCTGAAAATTCCCATCGGGCACATGGAGGGGAACTACTTCTGCGATGAGACGACCCTGGGGCAGCTCAAGCGCAAGGACCGTATTGTCTTCCGCTACGCCACGCCGGAGGGAGCGATTACCCCGGAATCCAACCCCAACGGTTCTCTTGAGAACATAGCGGGCATCTTAAGTGAAGGGCGGAACGTGTTGGGGATGATGCCGCATCCCGACCGGTCGAGCGAGTCGCTGCTGGGGTCGGCGGACGGGTTCAAGATTTTCGAATCGCTGGTGGGAGCAATGGCACAACAGCCATGATCGATATCCATCACCACTTGCTGTATGCGACGGACGACGGGCCGAAGGACATTGACGGCTCCGTCGCGCAGGCCGAGGCGGCGGCCGCCGACGGCATCACTCATATCGTGTGCACGCCGCACGCCAACGATACCTTTGAGTTCAACCCGGAGAAGAATCGCGAGCGTCTGGACGCGATCCAGGCGCGGGTCGGCAACGATGTGCGGCTGGGTCTGGGCTGCGATTTTCACCTCTCCTACGAGAACATCGAGGACGCACTCAAACATCCGACGAAGTTCACCATCAATCAGGGGAAATATCTGCTGGTGGAGTTTGCCGAGTTCATGATCCCGCAAAGCATCGGCGACACGTTTTACGAGTTCACGGTGCGAGGAGTGCGGCCGATCATCACCCATCCGGAACGGAATCCGATCCTGCAAAAGGAACCGGAGCGGATGATGGAGTGGATGCGGACCGGCTGTCTGGTGCAGATCACCTCAGCCTCACTGGGAGGGCGATTCGGGAAGCGGGCGCAGGCCATGGCGTGGAATCTGCTGGAGCGGAACTGGGTGCACTTTATCGCCACCGACGCGCACAATCTGGAGAGCCGGCGTCCGGCATTGCGGCCCGCCTACGCAGGTGTGGAGAAGCGGTTTGGAGCCGAAACGGCGGAGCGGCTGTGCGTGGAAAACCCGCGGGCGGCCTTCAATAATCAGCCCTTGCCTCCCCAGCCCGAGCCGGAAGGCGTCTACGTCTATGAAGACGATCGGGGCAAGCCAAAGGGCCTGATGGCCCGGCTGTTTGGGAAGTAGCCGAACCTGCCTCGCTGAGAAGGCGTCCCGCTCCGAACGTCGATCAACCGGCCGGACTACTGAATGCCGGCTGCGTTCAGGTGATCCGAATAGGCTTTGTCCGACTCCCGGATGTGGTGGACCACCCACTGGCGGACGAAGTTGAGCAGAGAGACGGAGCTGGCCGAGCGCCCTTCCTCCAGGGCCCGCTTGTACTGTTCCACGTCCTCCATCAGCTTTCTGTGCTGCTCCCGGTGCGCAGGCAGTCCGGGATAACCGGTTTGCCGCATCAGGACTTCTTCCTGAAGGAAGTGGGTGCGGGTATAGACGGCGAGTTGTTCCACCGTGTCGCGGAGCACGTCATCCCCCTTACCGACGCGCATGGCTTCGGCAAGGCCGTTGATGATCTCAAACAATTTCTCGTGCTGTTCGTCCATTTGCCGCACGCGTACGCTGTACGATTCATTCCAGGCGAAGATCGCCATCGAGGACTCTCCCGAAAGCAGGCACTGTCCCGGTTATCGGCGCAAGGATCGGGAAGATGAGCGGGAGGGAAGAGTCCGTTGTGGCGACCTAAAGGCCGAGGCCGCCGTCGACGCTCAGAATCTGACCGGTAATAAAGTGCGGGCCGGCAGCAAAAAACAGGACCGCGGCGGCCACGTCCTGCGCAGTGCCGTTGCGTTGCATGGGCGTACGGCGGGCGAAGTGCTCGTATTCCTCGGCCACTTCGCCGTTGACGATCATGCCGGGGGCGACGCAGTTGACGCTGACCTCCGGGGCAAAGGCTTTGGACATGGTCTGGGTGAGCATGTGGAGAGCGGCTTTGGAGGTGCAGTAATGGGCGTGCGTGGGCCAGGGATGCAATCCGCCAAGCGAGCCGATGTTGATGATGCGGCCGCGCGCGGCCTTCAGGTGTGGATACGCCGCCTGGGCGGTGAGGAACGGAGCGCGGGTATTGGTCTCAAACATCGCATCCCATTGCTCCACCGTGATGCTTTCCAGAGCCGCGGTTTCGTAACGGCCGGCATTGTTGACGAGGATGTCGATGCGGCTGAACTGATCGGCGATGGCGTCGATGGTGGCGTGGATCTGGCTGGGATCGCGGAGGTCGGCTCGGTAGGCGGCGGCGAGGACGCCCCGCTCGGCCAGTTCGGCGACGGTGGTCTGGGCGTCTGTTTCGGATTCCCGCCAGGTGATGGCCACATGAGCGCCGGCATCGGCCAGAGAAAGAGCCAGGGCGCGCCCAATGCGCTTCGCCGCGCCGGTCACAACGGCCACCTGGCCGTGAAGAGGCTTCATCAGTCGATTCTAACGTCCAGATCCTTACAGGATCGAGGGCGCGGGACAACGGAGGAACGGTCCGGACGCATCCCAAAGTCCGAACGAAGGACCCCCTCCATGCGAAGAGCATTCGTGTTGGCCGTCATTACAGGCTGCACGCTCGGCGTGTGCGCAGGCTGTGCCGGGAGCCGCGCCGGGCATCTGGCGCACAGCGGAGCGGCGGGAATTGCGCCCGACGATGCCGCCCTCCATCCCAATCCCAACGCTCCGTATATCCTGGCAGGCGGAACGCCGCGGCTGGTGGCGCGGGCGACGGCTGACGACGCGGCCAATGCAGGACCGTGCGATCCCGAGGTGCTCTCCATAGAAGAAATTGCGGGCGATACCAGCGGAGTTTTCCGGTCGGTGAAGCTGGCCTTCATGAATCGCGGCCCGGTGCCCTGCCGACTGGGTGGTTATCCGGAGGTGGCGCTGCTGGATTCCCAGGGCGAGCGGATCGGCAACATCAACACCCAAAGAGTCAGCTCAACCGAAGTGCTGGCCGAGTTTGGAAAGCAGCTGCCGCCCGGAGGCAAGGGGCCTTCCCCGGCGGTCACGCTGATGCCGCATGAGGTCGCGGCTTTTCAGGTGGTCTGGACCACGGGAACTGAATGTTCGCGGGTAGCCCGCATTCAGGTCGCGGCTCCAGGCAGCCGCCGGACCTTCGGCATTACTCAGCCTATGAAGGTCTGCACCGGGCAGATTCAGGTGACAGAGCTGCGGCTGGATGAGGGGGCCGTTTAAAGCAGGGTGCAGGGTGCAGGATGCAGGGTGCCGGGGCGGGAGATTTCGTGCCTTCTATTCGGTTATGGCTGAGGGATCTTTGCTGCTGAAGGCCACGGCGGCAAGGGCGATCAGCGGGGGAAACCATTCGAGGGTATAGCGCGGCTCCGGGGCTTCCAGCGTGAGGAGCAGCGCACAGCGCAGCAGAACGAAGGCCAGGATCGCACCGCGCAGGGGCGGCCGCTTTAGAAATCCCACTATGGCGGCCAGGAAGTAAGCCAGGTTCAGGCCCGCGTAGGCCCAGGCAAAGATCGTCTCGGCAGGATGGTGCTGGTATTGCCACCATCGCAGTTCAATCCACAGCAGCTCGGTGCGAGGGCGGAAAGCCATGTCCGCCAGACGGGCCAGGGGCAACTCCACAGAGTAGCGGAAGGGGTGGTCGTTGACGCGTTCAGCAGCCAGCGCGCCAAAGGCGGTATCCATATCCGGCGCAAGGGTGGTGGTGCGGTTGTAGTCGGCGATCAGGTTGCGGGTCTGCTGATACTGTTCCGGGGAATCGAAGGCGCGGGCGGGCAGGTCACTGAGATTGATGACGTCGGAGTTGACATTCCAGTAGACCTCCCAGGTGCAGGCGAGATCGACGCAGATGGTTTTGGTCCAGCGATTGAAGCCGGGGTCGGAAGGCTCGCCGGGATCCACCGCATACCGCGGCGCCAGCGGCTGAAAGATATGGAAAGTGCGCTCGTTGCGGATCGTCCAGGGAATAAAGGGCAGAATCGACAGCACGCCGCAGACGATCGCCCAGCGCAGCATGGGGGACAGACCCCAGCGGCGATATCCATAAACAACCATGGCCGGACACACGGCGACGGCGAGCAGTGCGCCGTCCGGGCGGAGCAGGGTGGCATAGCTCCATGCGAGGGCCAGCACCAGAGCCCAGGTCCAGCGGGGCGCGTCAAGAAAGCGGACGAGCGCATAGAAGGCGAGGGCGGTGCAGAAGAGTTCCAGCGTTTCCGTCAGGGGCACGGCGGCATAGTTCGCGGTGAAGGGGCAGAGCACAGCCAGCCACAATGCCCACCAGCCGGCGCGGGCACTCCAGATGCGGCGCGCGAAAGCGGCGATCAGCAGACAGGTGGCAAGATCGATGGCGGTTTGGGCAAACATGACCGCGTGGTAATGCTCCATGCCAAAAAGGCGGAAGCAAAGGATAAGGAAGAGAGGATAGCCGGGCAGGCGGATGAGGGTAGGGTGAATGCCCGCGAGGAGCTCAGAAGCGGGCGCGCCGGGAGCCGCTGCTCCGCCGCCGGTGAGGCCGTAGATGCCGTGCAGCATCCAGTTCTTTGCGATATCGCCATAGATGAGGGGATCGCCCTGGACCTCGGGATAAGCATGAATAAACCACAGGCGCAGGGCGGCGCCGGCTGACAGAGCCAGCGCGAGCAGCATCCATGACTTCAGGCCCATGCGAGGCATTGGGAGTATTAAAGCAGCCTCCGGCAGGTTCGTCTCTGCAGCGAGCGATAACAGAAGGGCAGCGCAGACCGCGGGCCTGGCAGGAAAGAAGCCCGGGAACCGGCGCGTTCCCTATCGTACGATGGGATTTGTAGCTATTCGATGATGAAACAGGTTTTCTACGACCCGCGGCAACGGCGCCGGAAGTTCCTCCGGCGGGCGACTGACCTGTCCGTCATTGGACTGACGGTGGTGCTGGTGGTGTTTGGTTTCAGCGTGCTCTCCCGGCAGACCTTGCCGGAGCTGCTGCTGCCCATACAGAAGCGCAACTACAAGGCTCTGAAGGAACGGCAGCCGGAACTGGCCCGCAAGTTAGCGGCCCGGCCGCCTCGCCGCAGGACGCGCCGCCATCCGGTGGACATTGTTCTGAACCAGGATGAGGGGCTGCGGGCGGCCTTCTACGAGAACGACGAGCAGGATTATTCCTCGCTGAAGGCCCACATCCACCAAATCGACATGCTGTTTCCTGACTGGCTGCACGTGGTTGCACCGGACGGGAACCTGGTGGCTTCCACCTCGTTGTTTCCGGTGCACCTTTATAGCGTCGTCGATGCGGCCGGCGTGCACGGCGTGGATCCCCAAAACAGAGTGAAGAATGTGATCGACGCAGCAAAGGAGGACACCGACGTCTTCCCCATGCTGAACGACTACAACACCCTGACCGGGGAGTGGAATGGGGAAGTCATCGGCAAGATGCTGCGGGATCCGGCTGCCCGCGAGCGGCTGCACCTGCAGCTGGACAAATTTCTGAATGCCAACCCCTCCTATCGCGGCATTTGCCTGGACTTTGAGCAGGTTCCGGATCAGGACGAAAAGCTGTACGCCGAGTGGGTCGGCGAGCTGCAGCATGACCTTAGCTCTAAGAAGTTAAAGGTTTACGTGAATGTGCAGGCGTCGGCCGATGATGCGTTTCTCGCCCTGATGGCCCGCGACAGCGACGGCATCATCCTGATGAATTACGACGAGCACGAGGAGACCAGCGATCCCGGGCCGGTGGCCAGCGAGCCGTGGTTTGAAGCGAATCTGACCCGCGTGCTGAAGCTGGTGCCGAAGCAGAAACTCATCTGCGGCATCGGCAACTACGGCTTCGACTGGGCGACGCCGCTGCCGGAGAAGGGAAAGAAGCCTTCGAACAAGGTCGTCGATGTGGACGATCTGACCGTGCAGGATGCCTGGCAGCTGGCCGCCGACGCCGGCGCCAATGTCCATCTGGAAGGCGACGAGCTGAACCCGCACTTCGCCTACGACGATGAGGATGCGCATCTGCGCCACCAGGTCTGGTTTCTCGACGGGGTGACGGCGCTGAACGAATTGCGTGCCGGAAGGCAGATGGGTCTGCGGACGTTTGCTCTGTGGCGGCTGGGCGAAGAGGATCCGTCATTGTGGCAGATCTGGGACCGTCCCAGCGCCAAGGATGCCCCCGAACAGCTGCGCACCGTGCCCCCGGGCGAAAACGTGGACGTGGAAGGCGAGGGAGACATTCTGCGTATCGTGGCGCCGCCCCAGACCGGCGAGCGGACGATCCAGATGGACGCGGACAACTTCACAATCATCGACGAGGGCATGACCCGCCTGCCGCACTCGTACATGATCCAGCAGTACGGGTACGACCCGCACAAGCTGGCGCTCACCTTCGATGACGGGCCGGACCCGGTGTGGACGCCGCAGATCCTGGACATTCTGAAGCAGTACCACGTCCATGCATCCTTCATGGTCATCGGCGAAGAAGCGCAGAACAATATCGGTCTGCTCAAGCGCTACGTGCGCGAGGGGCATGAGATCGCCAATCACACGTACACGCATCCCGACATCAGCGACATTCCGCCCTTCGAGCTGCAGGAGGAACTGAACTGGACGGAGCGGCTGTTTGCCGCCGAGCTCGGGGTGCAGCCGCTCTATTTCCGGCCGCCTTATTCGATCGACCAGGAGCCGGACACCAATGATGAGGCTGCGCCGGCTTACCGCATCCAGCAGCTGGGCTACACCATCATCGGCGACAAGATCGATACCGACGACTGGAACGAGCACCCAAGGAAATCGCCGCAGGAAATCACCGACAGTGTGCTGCAGCAGATCGACGAGATGAAGTCGCGCCCATGGATGAGGGGCAGCATCATCCTGATGCACGACGGAGGCGGGAACCGCTCCGCCACGGTGGCGGCTCTGCCGCTGCTGATTACCAGGCTGCGGGCGAAGGGTTACCAGTTCGTGCAGGTCTCCGATCTGATGGGGAAGACCAGGGCGGAGGTGATGCCGCCCATTGCGCCCAAAATGCGCTGGCAGGCGCGCATTGACTCGGTGGCGTTCTTCTTCATGGCGTTCTTCGCGCATTTTGTGATCGACATCTTCTTCATCGGCGATGTGCTGATGAGCGCGCGCCTGGTGCTCATTGGAATCTTCGCCCTGATCGACCGGCTGCGCAGGCGCCGAGTGCCCCCTGGTGTGTACGAGCCATCCGTCGCCGTGCTGATTCCGGCCTACAACGAAGAGAAGGTGATCGTGCGGACGATCCGTTCGGTGCTGCACTCGAATTATCCGCGGATCCGGGTCATCGTCATCGACGACGGCTCGCAGGACGGCACCTTCGACGCAGCGCGGGATGCGTACCCAAAGGAGATCGCCGAGGGGCGGCTGGTGGTGCTGACGAAACCGAACTCCGGCAAGGCCGAGGCCCTGAACCTCGGCATCGCCCACGTGGATGAGGAGGTATACGTCGGGATCGACGCCGATACCGTGATTGCCACGGACGCCGTGCGCCGCCTGGTGCGCTATTTTGCCGACAAACGCGTGGGTGCGGTGGCCGGGAACGCGAAGGTCGGCAATCGCATCAATCTGTGGACCCGCTGGCAGGCTCTGGAATACATCACCAGCCAGAACTTTGAGCGCCGCGCCATGGACCTGTTCAACGTGGTCACGGTGGTACCGGGCGCGATCGGGGCCTGGCGGACCGCGGCGGTGAAGACCGCCGGCGGTTATCCCGTGAACACGGTGGCCGAAGACGCCGACCTGACCATGAATCTGCTGGAGCACCGGTACAAGGTGATCTACGACGACCACGCGCTGGCCTTCACTGAGGCGCCGGCGACCGCGCGCAGTCTCATGCGGCAGCGCTTCCGCTGGTCGTTCGGCATTCTGCAGGCAGTCTTCAAGCATCGCGCCGCCGCGCGCACCAATCGGGCGATGGGTTTCTTTGCACTGCCCAACATTCTCGTCTTTCAGATCCTGCTGCCGCTGGTATCACCCTTTATCGACATCATGTTTGCTGCCGGCGTCATTCAATATCTGATCGACCTGCACTACCACCCGGAGACGACAAGCGCGGCCAGCTTCGACAAGCTGGTGGTCTACTTCCTGGCCTTCCTGGTGATCGATTTCGTCACCTCGGTACTGGCCTTCAGCCTGGAGCCGCGGCACCCCGCCAATAAGGGCGACATCTGGCTGCTGCCCCACATCTGGTTGCAGCGGTTCAGTTACCGGCAGCTGTTCTCGATTGTCCTGTTCCGTACACTCAAGCGAGCGGTGGAGGGGCGGCCGTTCAACTGGGAAAAGGTTGAGCGCACAGCACGCATGTCGCGGCAGACGGAGAAGATTGCCGCCGGGCAGTAGCGATCACTCGCCGAGCAGCCGGTTCACACGCGTGATCAGCCCCTGATCGTCAAAGGGCGCGCGCACCTTCGCATCGTTATCGAAATAGACATACACGTCGCGTTTCTGCCGTTTTGCGTCGCGGCGGCCCATTTGGTGAAACTCGCGGGCCTCTGCAGGGAATCGAACGCGCCGTTGACTTCGACGGTGGGAAAAGACTCGGAGGCGAGTGCGAGTTCTCGCCTGTGGGCGAGCTTTTCCGGATAGAGAACGCCGCGCCACCCCTGGGGCAGGTCCAGCCGGAGATACCGATGCGCGCGGTGCCGTAGGCGGTCGGGGGAAGGGCAGTCAGGGGAAGATGGAGGGCTGGTGCGGGGGCGGCGGTTGTCCGGCGACAGTACATCACAGGGTTAATGCGATAAAAGGCCGCTGCCGATAGAATCGAGAGAGCATTTTCTCTCCAATCGGGTGGACTTTGACTGCCATTGGTTCTGCATCGAGTGTACGGGTCGCGACGCAGCCGCTGACCTTTCAGGAATTGCTGCTGCGCCTTCAGAATTTCTGGGCGGAGCGCGGGTGTGTTCTGGCCCAGCCCTATGACGTGGAGGTGGGCGCGGGCACCATGTCGCCGGATACCTTTCTGCGTGTGCTGGGACCGGATCCGGTAGCGATCGCTTACACCCAGCCCTCGCGGCGCCCGGCGGACGGGCGCTATGGCGAAAATCCGAACCGTCTCTATAAGCACACCCAGCTGCAGGTGATCCTGAAGCCGCCGCCGGCGGATATTCAGGACATCTATCTCGACTCCCTGGAAGCGATCGGGATTCGCCTGCGCGAGCACGACATCAAGTTTGAAGAAGACAACTGGGAGTGGCCGGTGGGCGGCGCCTGGGGCGTGGGCTGGCAGGTGATGCTGGACGGCCTCGAGATCACCCAGTTCACCTACTTCCAGCAGTGCGGCGGCATGGATCTGGATCCGATCTCCGGCGAAATTACCTATGGCCTGGAGCGGATTGCGGCGTTTCTGCAGGATGTGGATTCGATTTACGACATCGTATGGGCGCGCAACCCGAAGACCGGGCGTGGGGTGACCTACGGCGACATTCGCCTGCAGGACGAGCTGCAGCTCTCGGTTTACAGCTTTGAAGCGGCGGACATCAGCAAGCTCTGGGAGCATCTGCGGCTGTATGAGGCTGAGTGCCAGGCGCTGCTGGATGAATTCCACAAAAGCTTTCGGACCGAGAAAGCGGCGGAGCGGCACGAGAAAATTCACGACCGCGTGGTGCACGATGGCGGCAGTCCGCCGCCGGATGAGGACGTGCGCGTCGCGCTGCGGCGCTTTCCCGTGCTGGGCGCCTATGAGCTGTGCCTGAAGTGCTCGCACCTGTTCAATCTGCTGGACGCACGAGGAGCGATTTCCGTGACCGAGCGCGTGGCCGTGATGGCGCGCATTCGCAACATGGTCGTCGGCGTCGCCAAAGCGTACGCGGCACAAAAACAGAAAGCGGAGGCCGCGTAGTCCAATGGCGGACTTACTGTTCGAAGCAGGCATGGAAGAGATTCCGGCGCGCATGATTGCCGCCGCCGAAGCGGAGCTGACCGAGCGCGTGGTGGAGTTGCTCCGCCGCGAGCGGCTGCTGGCCGAGCCGCACGAGGTCCACAGCTATTCGACCCCGCGCCGGCTGACCGTGGAAGTCAAGGGCGTGCTGGCGCGGCAGCCGGATGCGACCCGGGAGATGACGGGACCCGCGTGGAGCGTCGCCTTCAAAGACGGACAAGCGACGGCTGCGGGTCAGGCGTTTGCCCGCAAGGCTGGGGTCGATGTCGCGTCGCTCGAAAAGATCGCCACGCCCAAAGGTGACTATGTCGCCGCAAAGTCGCTGCAGAAAGGTCGCGGCGCCACAGAAGTGCTGAGCGATATGCTGGCCGCCGAGCTGGCCGCTCTTTACTGGCCGAAAAATATGTACTGGCGTCCGCTCAAGCCCGAACGCTTCGTGCGCCCGGTGCGCTGGATGGTGGCGCTGCTCGATCACGCCGTCGTGCCGCTGGAGTTTGGAGGTGTGCAGGCGTCCAATCAGACCTTCGGCCACCGCATTCTGCACGGCAACGCTCCGCTGTCCGTCGATCACCCCGATGACTATCTCGGCGTACTGGAGGCCGCGAGCGTTACCGCCGACGTGCAACTGCGGCGCCATCGCATCCGCAGGGCGCTGGATCTGGAGACGCGCAGCGTGCCGGGTGCGCGCTGGCGCGAAGACGCCGCTCTGGTTGAAACCGTGACCCACCTGACCGAGTGGCCGTCGGTCGTGCTGGGAAACTTCGACCGCGAATATCTCGAGCTGCCGGAAGAAGTGCTGGTTACGGTGATGCGCGACCACCAGAAATACTTTGCCGTGGAGAACGCGCAGGGCAAGCTGGAGCCGTATTTCCTGGCGGTGCTGAACACGCGTCCCGAAGAGAAAGGCATTGACGTCATCCGCCACGGCAACGAACGCGTGCTGCGGGCGCGCTTCAACGACGCGCGATTTTTCTGGCGTGTGGATCAGAAAACGCCGCTCGAAGATCGCGTCGAAATGCTGAAGTCGGTCACTTTCCACAAACAGCTGGGCAGCTACTGGGACAAGACCCAGGCCAACCTCGCCATTGCCGAGCGTCTCGCTGCTGTGTTGACTGAGCGAGGCGTTGCCGTCGATGCGGCCGCGTTGCGCCAGGCTGTGCTGCTGGCGAAAACCGACCTGACTACAGAACTGGTGAAGGAGTTCACCGAGCTCCAGGGCATCGTCGGCGGCTTGTACGCGCGCGCCCAGGGGCTGGGCGAGACGGTCGCGCAGGCCATCTACTGGCAGTACTCGCCGGCCGGCATTGAGGATCCCGTTCCCCCCACCGTCGAAGGTCAGGTGCTTGGGATCGCCGATCGCATCCAGACCATCGTGGCCATGTTCGGCATCGGCCTCGAGCCAACGGGTTCCAAAGATCCCTTCGCGCTGCGCCGTGCCGCTAACGCCGTCGTGAAAATCCTGGCCGAGACCGGATTGCCGCTGGTGCGCTCGGACCTGTTCCGCGCTGTACCCGCCGGGGTACCGGCGGAAACCCAGGAAAAGCTTGTTGCCTTCTTCCACGAGCGCCTGGAGTTCTGGCTGCGGGAGCTGCGAGGCTTTGCGTACGACGTGGTCAACGCCGTGCTCGCCGTCCATTCCGACAACATGCGCGATGCCATTGCCCGCGCCGAGGCGCTCACCGCGGTTCGCGGATCGGAAGATCTGGCGGCGATTGCCGCGGCCTTCAAGAGGATCAAAAACATTCTGCGCCAGGCCGAGGAGAAGGGCATTCTGCAGCCCGGCATGGCCTTCGGCTTGGTGAGTCAGGATTTGTTGCAGGATCCGGCGGAGAAAGCGCTCTCCATCGAATCGATGAAGCTGGCACCCGCGGTCGAGGAGTTGCAAAAGAAGCAGGAGTATCGCGAAGCGCTTGAGAAGATTGCTACATTGCGACCGCATGTGGATCTGTTTTTCGACAAAGTGATGGTGATGGTCGACCACAAGCCATTGCGAGATAATCGGCTTCAGCTGATCGGCAGAGTGCTGGAGGCGTTTTCGAAGATCGCCGATTTCTCCGAGCTTGTCTCGGCTTAAACTTCCCCTCAGAGAGTTCTCGCGTGGCCTGGAAAGTGCTCAATCCGCGATGGACGAAGGTCGATCGCTACGTCGAAGACCTTCTTCTCCCACCCGATCCAATCCTCGACGCAGCGGTGAAAGCGAGCGCGGAGGCGGGCCTTCCGGATATCGCCGTTACCCCAAGCCAAGGAAAATTCCTCCATCTGCTGGCTCGCATGCAGGGCGCTCGCCGCATCCTCGAAATCGGCACACTGGGCGGCTACAGCACCATCTGGCTGGCCCGCGCCCTCCCCGCCGACGGTCATCTCGTCACGCTCGAAGCCGATCCCACTCACCTGAACGTAGCCCGGGAAAACATCGCTCGCGCCGGTCTTTCCCATCTTGTGGAACAGCGTCTGGGACCGGCACTCGAAACGCTCCCGCAACTCAGCGGCCCTTTCGATTTCATCTTCATCGATGCGGACAAGGAGAACGCTGCCGGGTATTTCAAAGAATCTCTGCGGCTCTCGCGTCCCGGCTCCGCCATCCTGGTCGACAACGTGGTCCGCGGCGGCGCCGTGGTCAAGCCTCCGGCGCATGACTCCAGTTCGCGCGGCATTCACGAGATGAACGAGGCCATTCGCGGTGAACCGCGTGTGACCGCCAGCACCGTGCAAACCGTTGGCCGCAAAGGCTACGACGGATTTACGCTCATGCTTGTTACGGATTAGGGCACCACCACCGCAGCGCCATCCACGCGATCGCCCGCTACGGCCTGCAGCGCCTCATTCACCTTTTCCAGCGGAAACACCGTCGTTCGCGGACGAATCCCGATCTTCGCCGCCAGCTCAATAAAGTCGCGACCATCCTGGCGTGTCATGTTCGCCACGCTGCGCAGTTGCCGCTCCTCCCAGAGCAGGGAATCGTAATCGAACTCCGGGATGCGGTCGAGGTGAATCGCATTGATCGCCACGATGCCGCCCTTGCGCAGGGAAGCCAGTGCGGCCACCACCACTTCGCCGCTCGGCGCGAAGGTCACGGCGCAGTCCAGCGGGACCGGCGGCCGCTCAGTCGCATCGCCCACCCAGGCAGCGCCCAGGGTGCGTGCCAGTTGCTGGTGCGAGGCCCCGCGCGTCGCCACGTAAACTTCGCAGTTCCAGAACTTCAACACCTCAATCGCCAGGTGCGCGGACGCCCCGAAGCCGAAGAGTCCGACGCGATCCCCCGGCGCAACCTCGGCGACCCTCAGGCTGCGAAAGCCGATGATTCCGGCGCAGAGCAGCGGCGCAAGATCGGTAGCGGCAGCATTCTCCGGCAGAGGGATCAGGAAATCGGCGCGCGCCACTGCGTACTCGGCATAACCGCCGTCCACCGAATACCCGGTAAACGTTGGATGGTCGCAGAGATTCTCGCGTCCCTTGCGGCACAACGGACACGTCCCATCCGTCCCGCCCAGCCATGAGACGCCCGCGCGGGTACCCAACATCACCGCATCCACGCCTGCCCCTGGCTTCTCGATCCGCCCCACGATCTGATGCCCCGGAGTGACTGCCTCGCGCAATGGCTTCAACTCCCCCGCGGTGATGTGCAGGTCAGTGCGGCAGACCCCGCACGCCTCCACCTTCAGCAGCACTTCGCCCGGCCCCGGCTCCGGGACAGGCCGTTCCTCAATCGCCAGCGGGCGGTCGGCAATCGGTGCGGGACGGTGCAGGACAGCGGCGCGCATCTCTCTTAAGATTCGCTCCACTGCCCTGGCGAGCGCAAGCGAGCGGCTTTTAGCGTTTACAGGGGCTTCAAATCCTCGAGCGTCGTTGGAATCAGTTCCGCCACCGTCGGATGGATGTGCACCGAATGTGTCAGCAGCGATGCCGGCTGCCGAGCATACATCGCCGTCAGAATGCAGTGAACCGCTTCGTCCCCGCCCGTGCCGAACACCGTCCCGCCCAGGATCTGCCGGGTCTCCGCATCGACCAGCACCTTGATGTAGCCAAAGGTCTCGCCCTTTTCAATCGCACGCGACACCTTTGTCATCGGCCGCATGCCCACCAGCGCCGGCCGCCCCCTCCGCCGTACTTCCTCCTCCGACATTCCGACCCTTGCCAGCGGCGGATCGATGTAGGTAGCAGCGGCGAAGATGCGATCGCTCACCCGGCGCGACGCGCCATCGAGCAGGTTCTCCGCGACAATCTCAAAATCGTTGTACGCCGTGTGCGTGAAACCGCCGCGGCCATTGCAGTCACCCAGCGCGTAAATGCCCGCAACGCTGGTGCGCAGCTCGTCGTCGACAGGAATATATCCGCGCGCGTCCCGCGTGATACCCGCGGCGGCGAGGCCGAGGTCGTCTGTGTTCGGCACGCGCCCCACCGCCAGCAGCACGTGCGAGCCGGTAACGTGCTGCGCGCCATCGCTGCATTCCAGCCCCACCGTCACCTCGGACCCACGCTGCTCCAGATGAATGCAGTCGGCCTGCGCGCGCACATCGATCCCCTCCGCCTGGAAAACCTCCTCGATCACCTCCGACGCGTCCTCGTCTTCGTGAGGAGCCAGGCGCGCACCCTTCTCCACGACGGTGACCGCCGATCCAAAGCGGCGATACATCTGCGCAAACTCGAGCCCCACGGAACCGCTGCCCACCACGATCAGGTGCTCGGGGAGCTCTTCCAAATCCAGGATCGTCGTGCTGGTCAGGAAGGGAACCGCCTCTGCGCCGGGCATCTCCGGCACCCTCGGCCGCGCCCCCACGTTGAGGAAAATCTTTGGCGCCTCCAGCTCCGCGTCGTCCACCCGCATGGTTGTCGGCGACGTGAACGCCGCGGTCCCCGTGAAGACGGTGCAGTTCTTTTCCTCACGCAGGCTTTTTTCCACGCCGGCTCGCGCCGGCAGCACGATCGCGTCCTTGCGTGCCTTCACCGCCCGCAGATCCACTTTCACCGCTCCTGCACTGACGCCGAAATCGCCACCGCGACGCGCGAGGTGCGCAGCATGCGCGCTGGCCACCATGGCCTTGGTCGGCGTGCAGCCGTTGTTTACGCAGGTGCCGCCGAACAGATGCCGCTCGACAACCGCGACCTTCCATCCGGCTTTGGCAAAACGATGCGCGAGCGACGGCCCAGCCTGGCCCGCGCCCACCACAATGGCGTCAAAGATTTGGTTCATGCGAGTTTCAGAAGCGCGAATACAGCAATCAGGATGGCCGCGCCGTCCTCCAGCATCGCAGCGGGAAAATCGTGTCCGAAAGCTCGCGCCATGCAGCCGCGAAGCGCCGCCCCACACAGCGTGCCGACCACCGCGCCGCACACGCCCAGCACCAGCCCCGCAAGCAGAACATGTCCCGCAGCTCCCACCGTGGCGCCCACAAGGCCGCCGGTAATGATTCGCGCGATGAATCCCGGGGGTTGTTTGCGGCTCGGCGTCCGAGGCAGCTTATCCGCGATCAGTTCTCCCACCGCCGCCACGCTGAACACTGCCACCGCGTAACCCGATCCCATAAAAGCCAGCGGCGTCCGCGCCACCGGCAGCACGCCCAGCCAGGCGAACCAGCTGGTCAGCGCCGGCGCCAGCATCGATCGCATCCCGGCGACGAGCCCTGTGAGACAAGCAGCAAGCAGAAGCATGGGCACCCCTCAGCGTGAAGAGTATACCCGGGGAGGAACAATACTGGCGCGTGCAATCTCCGCGTCGTTCGCCTATCATCTCGCGCTATGAGGAAATGGATCGTTGCCCTGATGCTGATCAGCACTGCGGCCGTCGCGCAGCAAACCCACAACCAGTACGAGCCGCCCAACGCGCCCGGCGCCGGTCAGAAGCTGCTGGCGCAGTTCGTCGGCAACTGGGACGTCGTCAAGACGTTCTTTCCGCGGACCGGCGCCCCGAGGGTTTCCAAAGGCGAGTGCCGGCAGACCATGGTCCAGGGCGGCAAGTTTCTGGAGTCGGATTTTACTTTCTTCAATCCTGACGGAACCAAGGGCACCGGCACCGGCATCTCCGGCTTCGATTCCAAAACCAACCGCTTCACTACCGTTTGGTTCGACTCGCGGCAGACCACCATGTCGATTCGCCAGAGCGATGGCACCTTCGACGGCAAAAACATCGTCCTGTGGGCCACAGATCTCGATCCCGATGATCCCGGCCGCAAGACCGTCGCGCGCGCGCATCTGGAAGACAACGGCCGCGTCCTCCTCCATCGCCATTACTTCATCGATGACAAGGGCAACGAGCGCATGATGATCGAGCTCCGCCTGACCCGGAAATAACGCCGACGCTGTCCTCTGCGGCGCGGTCGTTACGTAAGAGCCATCCTTTGCTGAGCAGTCGGGGCGAGAGCCGTCATGAATCTCGAATTCCTTTTCAATGCGCTTACAACCGTATGGCTCGTCGGGGAAGTTCTCATTGCGCTCCTCACGACAACGTGGCGGGGTCGAGGCAAAATCCAGGATCGGGGAACCCAGATCATTCTCTGGGTGGTGATCATTGCGTCGTTCAAGGCCGACGAGTGGATGCACCGCTTCCTCCCCGTCGACATGCCGGGCAGTCACAGCTGGCTGCGCCCCGTGGCTTTGGGGATTGTGATTCTCGGCCTGGTGGTCCGTGCCGTGGCCGTCGTGACACTGGGCCGAGCCTTCAGCGCGAACGTAGCAATGCGGACCGGGCAGAGACTCCGGCGCACCGGGCTCTACCGCCTCGTCCGCCACCCTTCCTATCTCGGCCTGGAACTAATTCTTCTGGGCTTCGCACTGCACGCCCGCACCTGGGCATGCTTCGCCGTGGTCCTCATCCCGCCCACCCTCGCCGTCCTGTATCGCATTCACGTCGAAGAGACGGCCCTCCGCCTGGCCTTTGGAGCCGAATACGAGGACTACAGCCGCACCACAAAGCGGCTCATTCCGGGCGTCTACTGAGAATCGTTACCAGGAAACAGACGGCCTGGAATCGGCACGGCGGCGGTACCGCCTCCCTCGCGACCTGTCATCCTGAGGCCCCCCGAGCCCAGCGAAGGGGAGGAAGGATCTGCGGTTGTTGTTCGTCGGCACAACGGCAGGAAAAATGCATTTGGGCGATCGGCATCGCGCCCCTCCCAGACCCTGGCGCCGTTGC
>DASRRO010000220.1:0-10848 GCA_035656855.1 Acidobacteriaceae bacterium
TCCTCGTACGGCTCACCGGTTCGCCATTTTGCAACGCGATGGTTTCCAGTACCTTGCCCTCCTTCCACAGTTCGAAATCGACGTATCCCTGTCCATAGAAAATTGTCTCAACGTGCCAAATCTCGTCGACATTTTCGAGCAGAGGAAAGTTCGGGCGCTGGCGCTCAATCTCGGTAAAGATGAGGTCCGGGAAAAAGCTGAAGCGATCGCGTTCAAGGAACAGGACATGCCGATCGGCCTTGGTATTTGCCAGCTTCGGCAGTTTCTTCTGAAGGGCTCTTTCGATTACCTCGTCGAGGTCATTTGACACTTGCTGCCGCCCAACTAACAAACTTCCCGGGTTAGGTCGCGCACGCCCGAATTTGTGTCGTTCTACGGTTATCGTAATGGGTGCCATACCTGGCACGTCGCACTGATACTGGTGCTTACCCTCACGCAGTTTCAGCCGGTTATTGGCGATCCAGGAGTGGACCGACTCCACGATATTGTCCCGCCTGGCTGGCTTCCTTTGCCCCTCAAAGAGGCCAACTGGTACGAAGACTCTAATTCCAGTATCCGGAACCACGAGAGATGTGTCATTTTGTACTCTCACAAAAGCATTCTCGAACATCGCGTAATCGCGTTTCTCGCCAACGAATGGCTCGATGAGGGTATGCTCAATCGCCATCGTCTGACCATCGGGCCGCGTGATCAGCGCGTCGATTGTCCCATCTGTTCGCTCATCGAGAGCGTCGACCTTGGATCCAACCCATGCAAAGTCTTCATAAGCCGACACGAAGAGCCTGATGAGCGCCTGTTCGGGCTTTCCAGGTTTGGTGGGCATGAGAGCATTTTCCCAGAATTGCGTTCTGTCCAACGCGGCCCATCCCCAGGAGTACGATTTCTCCTGGCACCCCGCAGGAGCCTTCCATGGATACCCAACACCGCATAGCAAAAGCCCTCGACGGCTTCCGCATAGAAATCCCCTCCTGGGGATTCGCCAACACCGGCACGCGCTTCGGCAAATTCCACCAGCCCGAGGCCGCCACCAGCCTTGAAGAAAAATTCGCCGACGCCGCCCAGGTCCACAGCCTCACCGGCTCCTGCCCCACCCTCGCCCTCCATGTCGAGTGGGACCTGCCCAACGGCCGCGGCGACGTCCCCCGCATCCAGGCCCTCGAGCGCCAGCACGGAGTGCGCGCCGGCTCCATTAATCCCAACCTCTTCGAGCGCCAGGAATACAAATTCGGATCCATCTGCAATCCCGACGCCGCCGTCCGCCGCATGGCCCTCGACCACCTCCTCGAAAGCGTTGCCATCGGCAAGGCCCTCCGCTCCCCCGACGTCTCCGTCTGGCTCGCCGACGGATCCAATTACCCCGGCACGCAAAGCATTCGCCGCCGCATTGACTGGATGGAGGAGGCGCTCTCCGCCACCCACGCCGCGCTCAGTCCCGAGCAGCGCCTGCTCATCGAGTACAAGCCCTTCGAACCCGCCTTCTACCACACCGACATTGCCGACTGGGGCATGGCCCTGCTGCTCGCGCGCCACGCCGGTCCCCAGGCCGTCGTCCTCGTCGACACCGGCCATCACTACCAAGGCCAGAACATCGAGCAGATCGTCGTCTGGCTGCTGCGCGAAGGCGTCCTCGGCGGCTTCCACTTCAACGACCGCCGCTATGCCGACGACGACCTCACCCTCGGCTCCATCGATCCCTACCAGGTCTTCCGCATCTTCCACGAAATTTTGTCTTTTGAGCAGGACTCTTCAGGGAAGCGAGGCGAAGCCCCCAAAGCCTCCGGCGGCCAGCCGGGCCAGCCGCCGGCGTACATGATCGACCAGAGCCACAACCTCAAAGGCAAGCTCGAAGCCATGGTCCAGACCGTTTGCACCGCCCAGGAAATCTACGCGCGCGCCGCGCTAGTCGATCGCGCGGAGCTGTCCGAGTTGCAGGACGCCTGCCGCCTGGTCGAAGCCGAGGAGTGCCTCCGCCGAGCCTTCTGGACCGATGTCCGTCCCGCCGTCCGAGCCTGGCGCAAAGAACACGGCCTCCCCGAAGACCCACTGGTCGCGCTGCGCGAAAGCGGCTACATCGAGCGCATCCGCGCCGAACGAGGCGCCCGCAACGCAAAAGCCGTCTCCAGCTACGCCTGAAAACGGGCCGCGCGTCTACGGCACCACCCTTTGTTTTCAATACTTGCAGATGTTATCAATCCCGACAACCCAAGCAAGTTCATAAAACTAAACGATTTACCGGATACCCCCACCCGCCGGGGGGGGTGGTTTCACGCCGTCGGAATATCCAGCCCAATCGACTGCATCAGCTTTAGCGCATTGCTGGTCTGCACAATGCCGGGCTTCAGCCGGTAGTCAAAATGCAGCCGCCCATCCTCCATGCTGTCTTCAAAATGCGCGTTGCTCGCTGCGCCCGGCATCGCCTCGGGAATGGCCGTCAAAGCCAGATCGTGCGTCGTCACAAGGCCAACCGCGCCGCGTCGCACCAGCGCCGTCACCACATGCCGTGTCCCTTCCAGCCGGTCGTGAGAATTCGTCCCCGACAGCAGCTCATCCAGCAAAAACAGCAGCGGCGTGGACCCATCGGCCAGATCCGAGAGCAGCTTCAGCCGCTGAATCTCCGAATAAAACCGCGAAACCCCACCCTGCAGCGAGTCGAGAATGCAGATCGACGCGCCTACCGCCAGCGGTGACATCCGCAGCGAAGCAGCCCGCACCGGCGCTCCAGCCTGAGCCAGCACCGCATTCAGCCCAATGGCCCGCAGAAAAGTGCTCTTCCCCGCCATATTCGGCCCGCTCACAATCAGCAACTGCAGACTTTCTGAGCCCAGGCTGAGATCGTTGCCCACAGCCTTCGCCGCAGGCAGCAGCGGATGCCCAAGTCCGCGGGCCTCAAAGCAGGGACTCTTTGCGGCGAAAACAGGAAACGGATCAGCGGGATGTTCAAAGGCATACCCGGCCAGCGAAGAGAGAGCTTCAAATTCACCAACCGCAGCCAGCCATCCCCGAATCGCAGGGCCAAACCGCTGCTGCCATCGCTCAGCAGCCAGCGTGAACTGCGCGTCGTAAAAGGCGAGCCCCAGAATAATCCGAGTGAAGAGATTATGGTGCCCTTCCAGCCAGTCGGCGATGCGCTCCAGACGCGCAACTGCGACCGAAGCCGGAATGTGGCGCGTATCGAGCGATACACGCAGATCGCGCAGCAGTGGCGCAGCGTACGGCTCCCGCTCCAGAAGCGCCAGAACTTCGACAAGCAGGCGAAGGTCCTCTGCTGCATGCTCCGTTGCGGCGGCAGCGGCGTCCACACGGACCTTCAGCGTGCGGCTGATGCCGTAATTCAGGAGGGACAAAACGAGGAAGCCCCACCACAGCGGCCCGGAAAGGGCAACATCGTAGCCATAGCCGCGAGTGATCAGGTCAATGCTGTGTACGAGCCACACAGCGCCGACTCCCATCCAGGCAACGCCGAGCAAAAAGAGACTCCACGGCAGCGAGCGGGAGCGGAAGGTGGGCGCAGCCTCGCCCCACGCAGCGAGCGCGTCAGGATGAACGCCGAGCCGCACCGTCTCCCCAGCGGCAAACAGCTGTTCGCGCAAAGGCAGCCGAGGGCGAAGATCGGCGACAGCCGCCTGACGAGCAAGAACCATATCCGGCGCAGCAGGATGCAGAAGCCACTTGGCCAGCGTGGCTTCGCCGGCCCGCGTCCGCGCCGTGCAAAGAAGCTCAAAGAGTCCGCCGGAGCCAAAGAGATCAAGGTCGCGGGCGTAAGGATGATCGGGCGAAAGAAAGCGATCGCCAGTCTCGCCGCTGCCGGCCCATTGGTCGTCCAGCCGGGCGAGGCCGCGGGCATAAAAGTCGGCGATACGCTGCTGCTTCTGTAGCCGGCGCAGCACGCGCTCGTGCGCAACCAGCAGAACGACAAAGATCGCAATCGGGATCAGCAGCAGCAGGTACATCGACGGTGCGCGGAGAATGAAAACGCCCATCGCGATGCCAAGAATAAAATCGGCGACCTTGGCTGAGCCCAGGAGGATATGGCGTCGTTGCTCGCGCGCCAGTTGCTGGTGATTCTCGGCGAGCCAGCGGCGATACACGCCAGCGGGTGACTCAGCAGCTGAGGACGAGCTTGCGCTGGACCTGGCGACATCGACTTCCGGCGGAGTGGGCACGGCCATTCCTCTATGATCGCGCGTTTAGCTCCTCATCGGCACTGACGCCATCTCCGCGAGGATGGCCTCGGTCGCGGCGACAGGATCCGGCGCCTGCGTGATGGGGCGGCCAATGACCAGGAAGCTGGCTCCGCCGGCAAGCGCGGCGGCGGGCGTGGCCACCCGCTTCTGGTCGCCAGTCGCGGCGCCGGCGGGCCGAATGCCGGGGATCACCAGCGTGGCCTGCGGGTACAGGCCGTGGAGAAGCGCCACTTCCTCAGCCGACGCGACAAAGCCGGTGATGCCCGATCCGGCAGCGACTGCGGCAAGGCGCTGCACCTGGTCGGCGGGGACGGCGTCGATGCCGATGGCAGCCATCTGAGCCGCGTCCATCGACGTGAGCACCGTGACGGCAAGAAGCTGCGGAGGGTTGGGAAGTCCGGCAGCGGCGTCAGCAGCGGCGCGGAGCATCGCAGGACCTCCGGCCGCATGGATCGTGAGAAGCTCAGCGCCGGTAGCAGCGGCGGAGCGAACCGCGGCCGCGACCGTGTTGGGGATGTCATGCAGCTTCAGGTCGAGGAAGACAGAGAAGCCGCGGCTGCGCAGCTCGCGCACCAGGGCCGGGCCTTCAGCGTAGTAGAGTTCCATGCCAACCTTGAGCTGGCGAACGTGTCCATGGAGTCGATCCGCAAGAGCCAAAGCCGGGGCAGCCGCGGGCAAGTCGAGAGCGACAATCAGGCGGGAATCCATCAAAAACAGGGTACCGCGTCCGCCGAGCCGCAAAACTACAGCCACCATCCGCCTCCGGACCCTTTGACAAAGCACGATGCATATGGGCACTATATGTGGCGATGACATATATGCAGCAGGCAGGGTTCGATCGGGAACTGAAAAAGGGAAGCGCGGAGCTGCTGATCCTCTCCCTCGTGGAGCATCGGCCGCGGCACGGCTATGAGATCGGGCGCCTCATTGAGGAGCGCTCCGGCGGCTCTCTCACGTTTCACATCGCGTCGTTCTATCCGCTGCTGTACCGGCTGGAAAAGCGCGGCCTCCTCGAAGGCAAATGGGTGGAGAAGGCAGGACAACGCCGCCGCCGCTACTACAAGCTGACGGCGGACGGCCGCAAGGCTCTGGCAGCGCAGCGAAACTCGTGGGCGGCGTTTGTGGAGGCCATCCATCGCATTACAGGAGCGGAGCATGCCTGAGAATCAGAGCCCCGACTGGAAGCAAATCCTTCGCGCCGAGCTGGCTGGGTTACGGCTGGAGCCCGGCCGCGAAGAAGCTGTGGTTGAGGAGCTGGCACAGGATGCGAGTGACCGCTACGACGATCTGCTGGGCCGCGGCGTTGCAGCCAAGGAGGCAGAACAGCGCATGCGCGCGGAACTGAGCGGCGAACCTTTGAGCGCGGAGTTGCGGCGAATCTTTCGTCCAGCGGCGGATAGCCCCGTTCCGGGCCAGGTGGAGCGACAGCAATGGTGGCGCGGCTGGGGCCGGGATCTGCGAATGGCAGCTCGAGTGCTCCGCCTGAATCCGCTGTTCACCACGGTGGCGGTTGTCTCTTTGGCGTTGGGCATCGGTGCCAACACGGCTATCTTTCAGCTCATTGATGCCGTGGTTCTGCGCACGCTGCCGGTCCATGATCCGCAAATGCTGGCCAACGTGGATCTAATACACCGAGGCCGTGTCGGCAGCACGGTCGGTCGCCAGCAGGAGCTCTCCTTCGCGATGTGGGAGCAGCTGCGCCAGAAGCAGCAGGCGTTCTCCGCGACCACAGCATGGAGTGCGGAGACCTTTGCGTGGAGCACGGATGGGGCTCTCCGGCCGGCCAACGGCCTGTGGGTGAGCGGCGATTTCTTCGCCGTTCTGGGCATGCAGCCCGCGCTGGGAAGGCTGATGGGACCCAGCGATGACCATGCCGGCTGCGGAGCGCAGACGGCGGTGCTCAGCTACGCGTTCTGGCAAAGGAATTTTGGCGGCCGCGCAACGGTACTCGGACAGAAGATCGTTCTGGACCGGCAAATATTCCAGATCGTCGGTGTAACGCCGGCGAGCTTCTCCGGACTGGAGGTCGGGCGCAGCTTCGACGTTGCCGTGCCGCTGTGCGCGGAGCCGCTTGTGCATCCGGATGAGTCGTGGACGCGGCAGGCAACAACCTGGTGGCTGGATGCATTGGGGCGGCTCAGGCCCGGTGAGACGCTGAACCAGGCAACGGCGAATCTGGAAGCGATTTCGCCGGGCATCTTTGCGGCAACTCTACCTGAGAAATATGATGCGATCGAGCGTCGAGACTACTTGCGCTTCTCGCTGCGAGCGCTGCCGGCGGCCACGGGCGTGTCGGAGCTGCGAAAGGATTACGAGCAACCGCTTTGGCTGCTGCTGGCAATTTCCGGGCTGGTCCTGCTGATCGCCTGTGCGAATTTGGCTAATCTGATGCTGGCACGAGCCGGCGCCCGGCAGCGGGAAATGGCAGTCCGGCTCAGCCTCGGTGCGTCGCGCGGGCGACTGGTCCGGCAACTGCTGGTCGAGAGTCTTCTGCTGGCAATGGTCGGAGCGGCAGCAGGCGCGGCGCTGGCGCAGGCGCTCAGCCGCGGGCTGGTCGCGGGCATCGGCACGACGGGCGATCCGGTATTTCTGTCGCTGGCGATGGACTGGCGCGTGATGGCCTTCACCGTGGCAATCGCGGCGGGAACCTGTCTCCTGTTTGGCGTTGCCCCCGCGCTGCGAGCCGCCGGAGCCGATCCAGGGCTGGCACTTCGTTCAGGCGGACGCGGCATGACCCCGGGACGAGAAAGGTTTCTCCTCCGGCGCGGCCTGATCGTCACGCAGGTGGCGCTGTCCCTGCTGCTGGTCACAACGGCGCTCCTGTTTGTGGATACATTTCAGAACCTGGTGCGGGTGAACCCCGGGTTTAATCCGCGCCAGGTCGCAATGGCGGACTTCTATTTCTCGGCGCTGAAGCTGTCGCCGGAACGGCGCCTGCAATTCAGGAAGGAATTGCTGCGGCAGGTGCAGGCGACCCCGGGAGTCATGCAGGCGGCGGAGGTGGAGATCGCGCCCGTCAGCGGAAATGGGTGGGACGAATTCATCGATGTGCCCGGCAGCCATGTCGAGAGAAAGCTGGCGAACGTCAACGGAGTGACTGCGGACTACTTCCGCACGCTCCAGATTCCCATCCTCGCCGGCCGGACGTTTGCCGACAGCGATTCGCCTCAGTCACCGGCCGTCGCGGTGGTGAGCGAGGCGTTTGCGAAAAGGTTTCTCGGTACAGGGAATCCCGTAGGAAAAACCTTTGGCGACCGCCAGGACGGTGGCCAGCCCGACAAGATCTACCAGGTGATCGGCGTGGCGGGGGACACAAAATACTACGACCTGCGGGAAACAATTACCCCGATTATCTACCTGGACAACGCGCAGAGGGTTACGCCCGATCAGGATTCGTTGCTGTTGATCCGCTCCGGTGAGCCGCTGGCGACGCTGACTGAGTCCCTGAAAAGAACCGCGTCGGAAATCAGCCCTGGAATCGCCACGACGTCGTGGGGTATGCGGCAGTCAATCCTCGAGGGCCTCGGACGGGAACGGCTGATGGCAACGCTGTCGGGATTCTACGGCGCGCTGGCGGCGTTGCTCGCTATGGTGGGCCTATACGGGATCCTGTCGTGGATGGTGGTCCGCAGGCGGAGCGAGATCGGCGTTCGCATGGCGCTCGGGGCGACGCGGCGCGGAATCGTGAGTCTGATGCTGCGCGAGGCGCTGGTCCTGCTCGGCATCGGATCGGCGGCCGGGGTAGTGCTGGTGCTTGCCGCCGGGCGAACTGTATCGGCCATGTTATACGGCGTCAGCCCCGCGAATCCGAGTGTTTTGGTGATGGCGGTGGCGGGCATGGCGGCGATTGCAGTTTTGGCCAGCTGGCTTCCTGCCGATCGCGCTGCCGCCGTGGATCCCGTGGAGACGCTGCGGGAGGAATAAATCCACAAGCTCGGGAAAAAGATTACCGCAGGCACCTCACTGTAGTTGCTCCTTTGCGTAATGACACTTTCGCTCTATTGACCGTTCTGCTACCCCAGGAGAATGCTGAAACGGAGCATGATTGAGCCCTCTTCCGGCTTCAGAGGGCGAAAGTCCCGTGACATTGAAAGAGCGCGCCCCGGAGCGGATCGACGTGTGTTCCGGGGTTGAACTGTAACAGGAGAACCGCAGAGAAAAGGCGGCAAGGGCAGAATCCGCGGAATGATGGACGGCACCTATGCCGGGCCATTGAACGAAACGCGCGGAATGCCGAAGTAAAGAAAAGGGGAACGCTGCTGTGAGTGCTGCCAAAACCGCCATTGCATCGAGACTGGATTCGATTCGCTCGGTCAACTTCTTTACTCCGGAGCGCCCTTCGCTGGGCCGCGCGGAGGAAATCACCGATAGCCTGGCGACATTGTCTCCTCTGGAATTGGATCCCCCGCGCCCCACGTCCGAAGAGGCAGCCAGCGAGAGCGACACGCTCTTTCGCGGACCCGAGTATCGGCCGCGTTCGACTGCGGAGCTGGGCATCCGGCGGGCAGTGGTCCATGAGCTGGCGCTCAAAACAATGTACGTGTGCGGCGCCCTCTCCACGCGGGATCTGGCGCGCCACCTGCACGTCAGCCAGGCGGTGGCCGATGAGCTGGTCCACTGGATGCGGACCGAGCAGCTTTGCCAGGTCACGGGCATGGTGGGCAACGTGCCGACCATCGCCCTCACCGCCCAGGCGCGCGCTCGCGCCCTGGAGCTGCTGTCGCAGTGCCAGTACACTGGGGCCGTGCCGGTTTCTCTCGCCAGCTATGTGGCCCAGGTGCGCAAGCAGAGCGTGCGCAACGTTGTAGTACGGAAACTCGATGTCGAGCGGGCCTTCGACAGCATGGTCATCGACGCCAGGATTCTCGGCCAGATCGGCACCGCCCTCAATTCCGGCTCGACGATCTTTGTCCACGGACCGGCGGGCGTCGGCAAAACCGCCATCGCGGAGACCATGTCCCGCGTCCTGGCCGAAGACGATGTCTGGGTTCCGCACGCAATCGAAGTGGACGGGCAGCTCATCGTCCTCTACGACCCAATCATCCACAAGGAGGTCGAGGGCCCGGGCGGTGACTCCTGCGATGCGCGCTGGGTGCGGTGCCGGCGGCCTTCGGTGCTCGTCGGTGGCGAGCTGACCATCGATATGCTCGACCTGCAGTTCAATGCCAACGCCAAATATTACAGCGGCCCGATCCAGATGAAGGCCAACAACGGCGTTCTCATCGTGGACGACTTCGGCCGCCAGCGCGTGCGTCCGGAAGAGTTGCTCAATCGCTGGGTGGTCCCCCTGGATCGCGGCATCGACTTTCTCACCCTCGCGGGCGGCCGCAAGATCGAAGTCCCCTTCGAGATGCTGGTAGTCTTCGCCACCAATCTGGATCCGTCGGACCTGGTCGACGCAGCCTTCCTGCGCCGCATGCAAACCAAGATCCGCGTGGATGCGGCGACGGAGGATCAGTTCTGCTCCATCTTTGGCCGGGTGGCCCGCGAGCGCGGTCTGCGCGTCGACGATTCCGTCATCCGGGATCTCGCCCAGGCCATCCGGGCCATCGCCCAGGAACTCCGGGGATGCCAGCCGCGCGATCTGGTCAACCAGGTCTGCTGGGCGGCCCGCTACGAGGAACGGCCCCCGGTTCTGGACCGGGCCTCGCTGGCTCGAGCCGTCGAAGCGTACTTCCTGGTGGAGAAGATAGCCGAGCCCACAGTCGCGAAGGTCTGACCGAACCCGAACGCGGCGACCTCCAGCGGTGGCCGTTCAGCCCGTCCATCGAATCTCCACCCGGCCTGAGACGGTTCCCCGCCCGCTGTATCCTGTCAGCAACATCCCGCCATGAAGTCCCTCACAATTACCGCTGCTTTCGTCCTCGTGCTTGCCGGCTTCGTTCCCGCCCTGCATGCCGCCGCTTCTCCGGCCGCGCCCATACAAACCACCAACTCCGACGTGACCGCCCGCCGCAGGGCCCTCAATGATCTCTTCGCTCAATACTGGGAAGACCGCCTCAGCCACTCGCCCGAATTCGCTTCCTCCATCGGCGACAAGCGCTTCAACGATCAGCTCACCGACTACTCCGTCGATGCCTACAACCAGCAGCTCGCCCGCGGCCGCGACTTCCTCGCCCGCCTCGGCCAGATCGATACCACCGGCCTCTCCGACCAGGAAATCCTCAGTAAAGATCTCCTCGTCCGCGAACTGATCGATCAACTGAAAGAATCCCGATTCAAGCCCTGGGAGATGCCCGTCAACCAGTTCAGCGGCCTCCAGCTCTCCCTGCCCCAGCTCGTCGCCCGCCTCAGCTTCACCTCCGCAAAAGACTACGACGACTACATCGCCCGCCTCAACAAAGTTCCCACCGCCTTCCACCAGATCACTGACAACATGCTCACCGGCGTCGACGATCGCCGCGTGCCGCCCAAATATCTGCTCGAAAAGGTCCTCGTCCAGGTCAACGCCATCGCCGCGCAAAAACCCGAGGACAGCCCCTTCGCGCGCCCGCTGAAAAAATTCCCCGCCGATCTTTCCGCCGCTGACCAGACCCGCATCCACGACGAAGTCCTCGCCGCCATCGCCAAACAGGTCATCCCTGCCTATCAGCGCTTCGCGCGCTTCCTCCAGGCCGCCTATATTCCCGCCGGCCGCACCGATCCCGGCGTCTGGTCGCTCCCC
>DASRRO010000221.1:0-1979 GCA_035656855.1 Acidobacteriaceae bacterium
AGGTGCGCCATGATCGCGGCCAGCATGGTGGCAAGCAGAAGCGACAACAGCGACGCCAGCAGGATGTCTCGCCGCAGCAGATGGAGTTTGCCCACGATCTCCGCCAGAGGATAGCTAAGGCGGACGATCCGATCGCCTTGCCGGCAGGCCAGGAAAAGCGTGCCGTCCCGGATCTCGTGAGCGATGTCTCCATGCTGTTTTAGCGCCGCCACATCGGGGAGCGCATCGAAAGGATAGTGGGCCTGCGCCGGATCGGAGCTGGCAACGAACGAGCCGTCGGTGCCGAAGACGGCGATGTGAGCCGAAAATGCGGCGGAAGCGGCCGCCAGAAACTTCCGGGCCTCTTCAGGGGAGCTTGCGTTCAGCTCTGCAGCCAGGAAGCGCGCCTCGCCTGCCAGCGACTGCTCCACCTGCTCATGCAGCGTCCGGTCCATGATCCTGCGAATGGAGAAGTCCAGCACTGCCGTGCAGATGGTGAGCACCAGCACGAAGGAGAGCAGCAGCTTGGAGAAGACCCTTCCGGTCACAGTCAGGCTCCAGCGGAGAACGGTGGCCGGTCTTGAGTCCTGTTCCTAACCAGCCTTGGGCACCTCGAAGCGGTAGCCCGCCCCACGCACTGTCTTCAGGTAACGCGGGCTCTCCGGGTCGCTTTCGATCTTCTCACGGATACGACGCACATAGACATCGACCGAGCGAGGCGTCACGAAACGGGCATCGCCCCAAACGGCATCCAGCAGATGGTCGCGGCTGAAGACGCGCCCCGGATGCCGCGCCAGGTAGTCGAGGAGACGGAACTCCGTGGCGGTGGTGGTAGTCAGCTCGCCGCGCACCTTGAGCTGCATGGCGCTGGCATCGATGACGACCTCTTCGAAGCTGATGACAGACGGTGCGGACGGACGTTCGAAGCGTCGTAGGACAGCCTTGACGCGCGCGACCAGCTCGCGCATGGCGAACGGCTTGGTGATGTAATCGTCCGCGCCCAGTTCCAACCCCAGAACGCGATCATTTTCGCCCGCCCGCGCCGTGACAAAGATGATGGGCACGCTGCTCAGCCCGGGATGCGCTCTCAATTTCCGGCAGACCTCCAGACCATCGCCCCCGGGAACCATGATGTCCAGGAGAAAAAGCGCCGGTGCCTGACGTTCCGCGTCTGGAATGAGATTCGCGGGGGTGGAGAAGGTGCGTACCGAGAATCCCGCGCCTTCCAACTGATGCTGGACCAGCCGCGAGATATCTGGGTCGTCTTCGAGAACGAAAATGGTCTGGCTCAAGAACCTTCCTTGCAATGACATACCGGGCGGTTGCTGAAATGCCGCCAGGCGGAGTGTCTTCCCCGCTCAGAGTACATGGACCACGGGCGCCCCAATAAGAAAGGACCGTGAATCCCGGAAGAAAGAACGATGAATCCCGACCACGCAGGGGAGGGACCAAGTGTGGCACGTAAGTGTCAGATGAAGAACAAATGGCGAATGCTATACTCCGCGACTAGATGACGGGTTCGCAGGTTATGAGCCCCGACGAGGTCCCATGTGTCGCGGGTGCCGAACATCCTGTGCATTGACGATGAAGTACTCGGCCTTGAGATCCGCAAGGTGGTTCTGGAGAGGGAAGGTTATGTCGTCTACACCGCCACGGATGGCCCCACAGGTATCCGCATCTTCCGGCAGCAGCAGATTGACGCTGTAGTGCTGGATTTCGCGATGCCGGGTATGAACGGTGGTGCGGTAGCGATGGCTCTTCGGGAGATTCGCCCCAATGTCCCGATCCTCCTGCTTTCGGCGTATCTGAGCCTTCCGGAAGAGGTGCAAAGCCTGGTCACGCTCGTTGCGAACAAGGGTGATGGCGCACTGGCATTGCTACGGAACGTGCAGAGGATTTTGGAGGGCAGCGGAGACCCATCATGACCGATTCCCCCGTCGGACTCCATGAATTCAACCGTGTCGTTCGCATCACTCTGCTGGTGCCGGTCACAGTCCTGG
>DASRRO010000222.1:0-20487 GCA_035656855.1 Acidobacteriaceae bacterium
CGGAGGTCAGGGCATACCGCACTGTGATGTTGTCGAGCTGACTGTCGATCGCGGTCTTCCCGAGGTGAATGCCGTAGGCGGGCCGGTTCGCCGGCGTAAAGGCGGCGCTGCTGTAGCTGACCGTAACGTTGTGCAGCAGGAAGTTAGCCTGGTGTCCGGAAGCGGTGTTCTCCTCGCCGAGCAGAATGCCTTCGGCGGTGGTGTCGTTGACCGTGACGTTATCGATCAGGGCGCCGCGAAACCACTGCAGTTCAAATCCATGGGTGGCGTAGCCGGAGGCCAGGAAGTTCAGGTCCTTGAAGGTGCAGCCCTGCGCCTGGCTGGTGTTGCCCAAATAGATGACGTCGCCGCCCAGCGACGCGGAGAGCGTCAGGGTGGAGGCCACCTGGGGGCTGTCGGCATTGACAGTCGTGCCTCCGGAGCCCAGCAGGCTCACGCAGGCGCCGTTACTCGGCTCGTTGAGAGTGGCGGTGACCGGGAACGTCCCCGGCCCCAGCCGCACTGTCTGATTGTGCCCGGTGCTGCCGGCCAGGGCGAGAGCGGCACTCCATGCGGCGTTCAGGGTGGTGTAGGTAGTGCCGTCGACGGTGACTTCGCCGTTGATGATGGCACCGGTGACAGCGCCCTGGGCGTGGAAGGCGCCGGCCACAGTGAGATTGCCGGAACCATCGAAACGCGACACAGCGCCGTTGCAGGTGACCGAGAGACCGGGGCTGGAGGAGCCGGCGAGGTTCACGGTGCAGGCCGGGTTTGAGCCCACGGTACCGGTGGCGCCAGCCGTCCACGTCCAGCTCTGGCTGGCGGGGTTGTACTGGAGAACATCCTCGGCGGTGTTGTTGTTGTTCGCGTTCTGAACGGACAGGACGTTATAGCTGCGACTCCACGCCGAACACCAGGAGCCGCAGTTCACCACCACAGCCCCATTCCTGGGCTGATTGCTGAAGGGGGGCAGGCCCAGGGTCAGGCCGTTCCGAAACGCCCCATTCAGAACGACTCCGTAAGGAGTGAGCATCTGGCCACGGCCAATGACATACGGCGTAGCGATGGGGGAGCCCTGATACAGGGTTGGATCCTGCGCGTTGGTATAGGTGGTGCCGCAGTAATCGTTGTTGGTCCAGCCGCCGCTGCAGAGGATGGTATCCGCCAATTTTCCGCCGTCGAGTTGCCAGCCATTCACGACAGCATTCCTAGCCGCGCCCGACATCTTGTAGGCGAAGTAGTGCTCCTGCTCCACCACGTCCCCGGCGCTGACTGTACCTGCCCAGGGCATGGTCACCAGGGCGGAGGCGTCCATCTTCCCGGTGGTGGCGTTGTAATTTTGTACGCTCTCAGCCTGGGGGTAGATGTGGTACGGATTGCTGGTGACCACAGCGACGGTGGGCGTGCCGGATATGCCGGCACCGGCGTTCGCCACGGTGCAGCCATTCAGCGACCCGCCGCTGCCCGTTCCGCTCACGTAAATAACCGGAGCGGTCGTAGAGGTAATTCCTGAAATGACCAGCTGGGGAGGATCCACAAACATGCCGACGTTCGTGGCACTCTGATAGCCGGAACCTCCGGTGGCGGTGCAGGCCGTGACCACGCCGCCGCTGACGGTAACGCTGGCGCTGCCCCCCGAGCCGCTCATTGCCAGGTAGGCGCGTGTGCCCGTGGGACCAAATCCCAAAGTAGCGGGATCGCCGCCGTAGACCGTCAGGACATTCCCGGCGGCGTTGCTGACGACTGGATACACCGAATGAATGCAGGCTCCGGTGATGACCGGGGAGTCCGCGCCGCCGCCCATGCCGTTGTAATTGTTGGCGCAGACATCATCGGCGTCCATCTTAAGGCCGTAACCCGCGAGTCCTCCCTGGGAAACCGTGGAGCCGCTGGCCATGGGGTAGTACACCTCATCGACCACGATGTGCGTCCCGTCGGGGATGGAGGTGATGTGGAAGCCCTGCCACTTGTTGCTTCCGGCGGCAAAAGCGTATGCCGTTCCAGTTGTGAAACCGGCAGATGAGGCTACGCCGATGGTCACGTTCGTCTGCGGGAAGGAGTTGGTACTCCCCGGGTTTTTGATATTTGCGGTGGTCGTCGTTACCGCGTTGCTCGTTCCGTAGGTCGTATCCCAGTTTGTGGCGTTGCCGGTGACCGCAGTGCCTGCGATCGATGCGATGTATCCGGAGGAATAGCCTCGGTTGAGGTCGATCCAGGGTAGTTCCTCGCCAAAGGCTCCCGAGGTTCCCAGCGTTTGCGTGCCCTTCATTGTGCAGGTGACGCCACAGGCCGGCGCGGTGGTGAGTGTCACCTGGCTGACGTTCCCGGGCTCGCCAATCCTGTAGCGAATCTCCGGTCCCTCGTTCTGGCCCAGCGTCGTCCCCATCCCGTAGGCAAAGACATCATCCGCGACGACGTCGGCGGGAGACCAGGAGTTCGCATGAATCGTGATGCCGTCGTTGTTCGCCGGTGAAAAGACATTCGTATTGACCACGAGCCCGGCGACGGTGCTCTCGTCCGTTCCCAGGCCCATGGGAAAATCTCGCGCGCCCATCCACTGGGCGCTCAGGATCTGGGCAGCGACGTTATGCGGGTTCAGTGCCTGGCCCATCGTCAATGCATTTTCGGCGATCCCCCAGGGGGCCATGTTGAAGCGGCCGCTGGTGTCGGGCATGCCTTCATTGCAGATCACCTGCGGCGCCGCCCAGCGATCGTCTGTGAAGCAGCCCAGGGGGTCAGTCGATTTCGGCCCCTGATTTTGGGGGGCAACGGCCGGCGAAAGAAAACCGCCCCAGGGCTGCCCCTCAGTCTGCGCATAGACCGAAGGCGCCAGCACTTCGCAGGCATAGGCGTAAGAAAGGCAGTCTGCGATCGACATGGCGATGCCGTTGTTACTGCCGGAACCGGATTGCTGCTGATCCGCGTAGAGCCGCCCCTCAAACTGCTTCGTCGAGAGGTTCGGAACGGTCAGTGGTCCGGTGAGCGTGCCTCCGGCCAGCGGCAGCTGCGCGGCCGCCATCTGATCGGCGTAGTGCTTGGTGGCGGCCTGGCTGCTGGCGGTGGGATCGCTGCTGAGGGTCAGGGGTCCGGTTAGCGCGCCGCCGCCCAGCGGCAGCCACGATCCGCTGAGGGAGGCGATGGCGCCGGCCACGTACGCCTGCGAAACCGGCTGGACGGCGACGGTGGAAGGCTGTAATTGGGCGCGCACCGAGGCAATAGCCGCCGAGCCCGACGACGGCACTACCCAGTATTCCGGGGTCACCGTGCCGTCACTCAGGTGATAGACAGCCGTGTAATAGTTGCCCTCGGGAAGCGAACCCGCGTTGGGCGTCAGGTTGATACTGACGAAGCCGTCGGATCCGATGGCGGTACTGGTGCTGCCGGCGGCGATCGCCTGGTTCTGTGGTGTGGTGAAGGCCGGCCAGCTGATCAGCAGGGTGCCGCTGGCCGGAGTGCCGTCAGCGCGGTAGACCGTGCCCTGCACCGTGGTGGTTTTAATTTGCGCGGCCAGGCGCAGGGGAAGCACCGCCGCGAAGGCCACCATGCCAAGAGCCGCAGCCAGGGTCCACGCACGGGGACCTGTCTGATTTGCGCAGTCTCTGTTCCGCATAATCCTCATTTCTGTACCGGCAGGTTCCCGGTAGATGGACGGGATCCGCAACGAGGCTATCCCGGCCGGAGAAAGCAAAAGGGGCACCCGGGGGCGCCCCTCTTTTTTTCTTTTTTTACTCTATAAGTTCAGAATAGCAAGTTCGAAGCGGTTTACTGCCAGATTTTCCCGACTATTTTGGCTTATAAGTCATTTGTTATGTTGCCTCATGACTTTGGTTATGAGCGACCCCCCCTTGACAAGTTTTCCACATTGCGACCGAAAACCTCATACTCGCGGAAAAGTTCGGTCAAATGCTCCAGCGCCGCGCTATAAACGCGGTGGATCGTCCGCTCGCTATCCCCGGTCAATCGTGCCGCCTCCGGAGGGGTGTAATCCTCGAGGGCGATGTGGGCGACAACGATCTGAGAGAAGGGGTCCAGCTGCTTCAGGCATTTCTCCACATCGAAGAGAAAGATGACTGCATCTTCGAAGCTGGGAATGCGATGGCTGCTGACCCGCCCGCGAAAGACCGCGTTGCCGAGAAAGCACGGCGCGCGGCCTACCTGCATGGAGGTCTGAAGGTAACGGTGCAGAACCCTCAGCGCCGCTCTCCGGCTTTCCGATCTGCCGCCGATGACCTCCAGTTGCGGAGCGGGCTCGGCCGGCTGGGCCACCGCGAAAGCAGAAGGGAGAACGACAGGAAGGGCCAGGGCTGCGCTCATGCCACGCCTCGATTTCCGGTGCAGCGTCTTCTTAGGCCGCGGCGCACGCTGCGCCGGGACCGTTGCGACAGCGGAATGGCTGCCAGCCGTGGAGCGCAGCTCGGACAGTAGATGTCCGGGCTCTCCTGAGCGCGGAACCAAAGCGAGCCGCACCCCTCACACACTTTGAGAAAGATACGCAGGTACATCATTAGGTTCTCCAGAGTTGGAAACTCCGCGCCGCTCCGATAAAGGCGGGGCTGGAGTTGGGGGAGGAAAGGCTCTGCCGTATTTGACCCAATTCGGCATTGGCCCTTGTTTGGGAGTCGTGATGGGAAAGCGACGCAGACCTGCATTGGAGCCTCGTCCAGCGACGTATTACCTCGGGCCGGAAGCCGGCCATTGCGAGCGAAAGTACTATGTCTGACTGGCGAAAGTAGTCAGACACTAAATCGATCGGGATCCACCAACAATCACCGCTGGGTGGATTTCCCGTGTCGTGGCGGACCTGAGTACTGCAGTGCTTTCTGCTTTCCGGGAAATCTCTCGTTTCGTATTTCTTTCTGCAAAACCTGAGGTAACGGGTCTTTTGCTCATTGAAAAATTGCGAAGATGAACTTCCTCGAGTTACACGAGCGCCTGCGGCTCGAGACGTGGCGCCGCATCGATCAGGGCACCCTCAGCAGTGCTCTGCTCGCCAGCCGGACAGGTCTGGGGCAGGCGCACATCTCGAATTTCCTGCACCGCCGCCGCCGGCTGAGCCTGACGGCACTGGATCGAATTCTGGAGGCCCACGCCCTCAGCGTTGAAGAACTGGTCCTGAGCAGGCCCCAGTCGCAGTCTCGTACACAGATGGGCGCGCGAGTGGCTCGGGAGACCGTTCCGATTGTTGCGTCGGCGGCCGCCATGAACTCTCCGCATGTTCCTCCCCAGGCCGTGCTGGGCGGACTGCAATTACCGGAGCACTGGCTGGCGAACTTTCCCGTCCGCCGAGCCGTGGGCCGCGCCAGCTGGGACCGCTTTGTTGGCGTGCGTGTGACCGCAGCGCAGGCACTCCCCATGGATCCGGTTTTGCGAACGGGCACCGTCGTGGTGCTCGACCGCCACTACAACTCTCTGGCTGATCGCAAGCCGCAACACCCCAACCTGTATGGCATCCGCATCGGCGCGCAAATGGTCTTTCGCCACGCGGTGTTCGAGGCCGGCCGGCTGGTTTTACGTCCGCGCGCGCTGGAATCGCCGCTGGATGTGATCGAGCTGGAGCCCCACGAATCGCCTGCTGATCTGCTGGTGGGCCGGGTCTGCCTGTGTCTCTCGGAGGTCTGAGCCGAAGCTGCGGCCGCGGCGAGGGCTTTGATAGCATCGGGCGAGAGAGGTGCTTTTCAATGGATCAGGTTCCCCCCGCCAGCAACGGCGCGCGGCGCAATGAAGACATCGCGCTTGATTTGCTGAAGTTTGTCTCCGCCACCGCGGGCCTCGGCCGGACTTCTGCGTCGTCGACCGGATTTGTGGCCGGAGGCGCGCAAAAACCCGAGGACCAGGTGGCGCACCTGCTGGAGCTCTACGGGCGCTGCCTGCGAGCCATTGAAGGAAAGCCCGCATAAGTCCTTTGGACGCTGCATCTCATCTCGGGATCCTTGTCTGCGGCGCCGGCGCTTTCGGGCGCAATCATCTGCGCGTTTATCGCGCGCTGGAAGGCGACGGGGAGCCGGTTCGCGTGACTGCGATCGTCGAGCCGGATTTGGTCCGGGCCGCTGTAGCCGCCGCCGAATGGGGCGTTCCCGTCTTTTCGTCTGTGGGGGAATGCCTGGCTGCGCGCACTCGCGGCGAGATTGCCTGCGGCGCCGCCTCTGTCTGCACCCCAACCTCGTCGCACGCGGAAGTGGCTGAGGCTTTGCTCGCCGCGGGCCTCGATGTCCTGGTTGAAAAGCCGATCGCCGCCACCACTGAAGAAGCCGGCGGCCTGATCGATGAGGCGGCGCGGCAGGGGCGCATCCTGCAAGCGGGCCATCTGGAGCGGTTCAATCCCGCAGTAACGGCGGCGGGTTCGATCCTGAACCACCCCATGTTCTTCGAAGCGCACCGCCTGAGCGTTTTCAGCCCACGCTCACTGGATGTGGACGTGGTCCTGGACCTGATGATCCACGACCTCGACATCGTGATCAGCCTGGTTCGGTCACCCATCCGCTCGCTGCATGCGGTGGGCCTGCCCATCCTCTCCCCGAAGGTGGATATCGCCAACGCACGGATCGAGTTCGACTCCGGCTGCGTGGCGAACTTCACCGCCAGCCGCGTCAGCACAGAGCGTGTCCGCAAGCTGCGCTTCTTCCAGCCGCACCAGTATGTCTCGATCGATTATGCCCGCCAGGATTTGCTGGCGATCGATGTTTCCGGAGCGGCTCAGGCGGATCCCGCGCAAGTGGCAGCCGCGGCTGCGGGCGGAGCCGTCGGCCTGCCTGGGCTGAACATTCAGAAGCCGCCGGTCGCGCCCGGGGAGCCGCTGCGTCTCGAAATCGAATCGTTTCTGGAATGCGTGCGGACTCGCTCTGCGCCGCGCGTCTCGGGCGAAGATGGGCGGGCCGCTCTGGCTGTAGCTTTGGAAATCAACGCCGCGATCGCAGCCCATGCGAGGCGAGCGGGACTCGATCGCTACATACGGACGAATCCAGATCAGGGCTAGGTCGCCGCGATCTCCGCTCGCACCGTACGCATCGTTTCCATATAAAACGCCAGGTTGTGGATCGTATTGAGTACGGCTGCAAGTGGCTCCTGCGCTGTCATCAGATGCCGCAGATAGGCGCGGGTATACCGGCGGCAAACCATGCAGACGCAATTCGGATCCGGCGGGTTCTGGTCCTCAGCGAATTGCCGGTTCCTGATGTTCATTCGTCCTTCCGAGGTGAAGAGCAGCCCGTGCCGCGCAGCGCGCGTCGGCAGCACGCAGTCCATCATGTCCACGCCCATGCGGGCGTACTCCGCGATCTCGTCGGGATAGCCGACCCCCATGACGTAGCGCGGCTTGTCGGCCGGGAGCAGGGGCAGAGTGGTCGCGATCATCTCCCGCGTGAGATCTCTTGGCTCTCCCACGCTGAGGCCGCCGATGGCGTAGCCGGGAAAGTCCATCTCAACCAAACGCTCCGCCGATTCGCGCCGCAGTTCCGGAAACATGCCACCCTGGACGATGCCGAACAGGGACTGGCCGTCCTGGCGGCGTTCGAGGGACTGCGCGCTCGGAGAATCCGTGTTCCAGGGGACTTCATGTTTATGCTTTTCGAAGTGCTCCAGGCTGCGCTTCGCCCAGCGCAGGGTCATGTCCAGCGAGGCGCGCGCCCGCGCGAAATCTGCCGGATACTCCGTGCACTCGTCGAAGGCCATCGCGATATCCGATCCCAGCGCGATCTGCACATCCATCGAGTGCTCGGGCGAAAAGAAATGCGAGGAGCCGTCAATGTGCGAGCGGAAGGCGACGCCCTCCTCAGTAACCTTGCGCAGATCGCTGAGGCTGAAGACCTGAAAGCCGCCGGAGTCGGTGAGGATGGCGCGGTCCCAGCTCATGAAGCGGTGCAGCCCGCCCAGTCGCCGGATCAGCTCATGGCCTGGACGCAGGTAGAGATGGTAAGTGTTGCCGAGAAGAAGCTGAACTCCCAAATCCTCGAGCAGGTTTTGCGGCACCGCCTTCACCGTGGCCTGCGTGCCTACCGGCATGAAGACGGGTGTTTCGACCGCGGCGTGTGGGAGAAAGAGGGTCGCCCGGCGCGCCGAGCCGCGCCTTTCGTGGATCTGAAAGCTCAGGGACACCTGATGATTGTAATGAGCGAACCCCTCCGCCATTTTGACGGCTCGATCCAGTCACGTTACTCTGTCCTCGTGAGCCACTGCCTGCCGATCCCCGGCCTTTGCTGCGACTGCTGTTGTTGTCGTTAAGCCTGCGCTCACGTCCTTCCTCTTTTTTCTTTTTATCCAGCAGACTGATCGGCCCCGCTCCTGCGGAATCCTTTTTCGGAGAGTCGCCTTATGACTTCTTTTTCGCGTCGCCGTCTCGCCGTTCCTGCCATCTCCGTCGCTGTGCTTGCCGGGACCCTGATGTTGGCAAATCTTGTCCCGCGTGTCTCCGCCGCGAGTACCGACTGGCGCTCCGGTCTGGTGGCATGGCGGGCTGCCCGGGCCCAGGGGCTCTCCGCGCCCGATGGATGGCTGACCCTCGTCGCCCTCGACTGGATCGAGCCGGGCGAGAACTCCTTTGGCGCGGCCACCGACAACCGGATTCAGCTCAGCGGCGCAGCGCCTCATCTCGGCGTCCTGCAATTCTCCGGGAATGCGGTGCGACTGCTGCCGCCGAAGGGTGGATTTCCCTCCGCTCTCCGGGTGGACGGCCATCCGGCGCAGCCCGCCGTTCTGACCGGCAACGACATGAAGCCGCACGAGCTGACTGACGGCACCCTCACATTCTTCGTTATCCATCGCGGCGATCGCTATGCGCTGCGCGTAAAGGACACGCAGGCGCCGACCCGGGTGCACTTCCGCGGCCTTCACTGGTACGCGCCCAACCAGGACTACCGTGTGGAGGCGCGCTGGATTCCCTGGGTGCCTGCGCATGCGCTGAAGATCCCCACGGTGATCGGCACGACGATCGAGATGCCCGCGCCCGGGCTGGCGGAGTTCACCCTTGACGGAAAGACGATCCGCCTCGAGCCGGTCCTTGAGGGGCCGGGGGCAAAACAACTCTTCTTTATCGTTCGGGATACGACCAGCCGCTCCACGACCTACGGGGCAGGCCGCTTTCTTTACGCTGACTTTCCCGATCACGGGCTGGAACAGCCCGGGCATATCGTGCTCGATTTCAATCGCCTGCAGAATCCTCCCTGCGCCTACACGCCCTATGCCACCTGCCCGTTGCCGCCGCAGCAGAATCGGCTGGCCATCGCGCTGCCGGTGGGTGAGGAGCGGTACTCGCATTAGGGCGAGGGGCTGTCCGGAGGTGCCGTCGCGTGCATTCCGGACACGTCCCGGCACTGTCGTCGCGGTTACGTTAATACCTCGACACCATCAAAAAACCTGTTCGGCCAGCTTCCAGCGGGCGTACAGTAGTGCCGGGAATCTCCCCACAAGCAGGTTCAGGAGGCTGCCATGTTGAAGCCTTTTCTGATGATTCCGGCTCTGTTTCTCGTGCCGGTCTTCTTTCAGCAGGTCCCGTCTACGCCGCCGGCCCAGCCCACGGACCAACAGGCGGCTCCGGCTACGGCGCCGGCGCAAACGACTCCGGACGAGTGGGTGCACAAGACGAACCCTGTGAAGCCAACGCCGGAGTCCCAGGCGCGCGCCAAGCAGATTTACAGCTGGGATTGCGCCATGTGCCACGGCGACAACGGCAATGGGAAGGGCGACGTCGCGGCCGAGCAGAAGCTCGCGATGCACGACTTCCGCGATCCGAACTCGCTCAGCAAAATGACGGACGGGGAAATGTTCTACGTCATCCACGACGGCAAAGGCCAGATGCCCTCCGAGGGACCGCGCGCGAAGACCGACGAGGTCTGGAATCTGGTGATTTACCTGCGGAAGATGTCCAACAGCCAGGCTCCAGCCGTAGCACAGGCTCCGCCGCAGTAAGGGCACGCCCTCGGTTCAGGATCGGGTGCCCGCGCTCACCGGCAGCTCCAGCTGCTGCGCGGCGTGCTCATCGACCCAGGGCCGGAAGCAGGCCCGGCACCGCGCTTCATATACTCCCGCCGCTCCCACCAGCACCAGCGACTGACTGCTGCCCAGCCGCTGTGTGTGCACCGCCGGCGCACCGCACTGCATGCAGACCGCGGACAGCTTGGTCACCTCATCCGCAATCGCCAGCAGCTCCGGCATGGGCGCGAAGGGCTCCCCGGTGAAAGTTGTGTCCAGCCCCGCCAGGATCACCCGGTGGCCGGTATGCACAAGATGATTGGCAAGACTCACCAGGGATGAATCGAAAAATTGTGCTTCGTCGACCCCGATCACCTCCACCGCCTCCAGCATGGGCAGCAAGACTGTCTTCAACTCCTCTACATTCGCGACCGGCAGAGCGTCGAGGGTCTGGGCGCTGTGGGAGGCGATCGCGTTGCGGTTGTACCGGACGTCCAGGTCGGGCTTGAAGCAGAACACCCGGCGTTTGGCGATCTGCGCACGCTTCAGGCGGCGAATCAACTCCTCGGACTTCCCGGAAAACATCGGACCGGTGATGACTTCAATGCGTCCCGGGTGCACGGCCGGATGCGCAGGCGTTGGGGCGCTGCCCATGGTTTCTGTTCCTCCCCCGTCGGTTGGCGAGTCTCCAGTGTAGGTCGGGTGGCGCCGGCGGGGGATGTGGAAAGCGGGTCGGAAACCGCGAATCGGCAGAGCGGACGACGCTCCGTGATCTTTCTGTCGCGTCTTCTCCTTGACACTCCCCCGGGGGTACGCGATTCTATGAAGCAGGCTTCCCTGTGGAGAATGGCAGTAAGCATGCTTCGGCGGGAGGCCATTTCCAGGTATCCAGGTTTCGGGCGCGAGTGCCTGCGTAACGAGAGCACTCCTCGGGACCCTTTCGTGGAAATTGATCTTGCCATGCGCCGCAGACGGGCTTCAATCCGTCCGGCCAGAAGGACCGTGCGTTGACCTCCATTGCTTTGCTGGCTCCTTTCGCCTTGCCGACGGGACTTGCGTCGTTTCTGCCCTTTCTGCTCATCATTGTGGTTTTCTATTTCCTGCTGATTCGCCCGCAGCAGGGCAGGCAGAAGAAATGGCAGTCGATGCTCAACAGCCTGAAGCCGGGCGATCGGGTGACCACCAGCGGCGGGATTAAAGGCACCATCCTCTCCATTAAGGACGACGCGATTCAGTTGCGCGTTGCCCCCGACAATCTGCGCATCGAGGTCGCCAAGAGCGCCATTGCGTCTGTGACCCAGCAGGATGAAGTGAAGTAGAGATTCCATGCAAAAGAACCTCAAGTCCAAGACCTTCCTGATCATCGGCATTCTGATCGTCTTCGTGTACGGCATCTTCGGCCTGCCGCACGGCTTCTCGGGTACCGCGCTCAAGCAGTCTCTGCTCGACCGCATCCACCTCGGACTGGATCTCAAAGGCGGCATGCACCTGATCCTGCAGGTGCAGGTGGATGAGGCCGTGGGCGCCGATACCGACAGCGATGTGGCGGGCATCCAGACCGACCTGCAGCAGAACGGCGTCTCCGGTGCCACGGTCAGCAAACCCGATGCGAATCGCCCAGACTACATTCAGGTTTCCGGCGTTCCCGCCGCCCACAATGACGACGTGCGCTCCGTTCTGGAGAACCGCTACGGCGCCCGCTATGACGTCTCGCCAGGGGTGAACAACACCTGGACGCTGACCATGAAGCAGACCGTCGAGAGTGAAGCGAAGCAGCGCGCTCTCGATCAGGCGATTGAAGTCATTACCCAGCGCACCAATTCGCTGGGCGTCTCGGAGCCCATCATTGAGCCGTATCAGCTGGGCAGCTACCAGATTCTGGTGGAACTGCCGGGCGTGGACGACCTGGGACGCGTGAAAGATGTGATCCAGTCCACAGCCAGGCTGGAGGCCCACGCGGTACTGGGCGGCCCATGGCCGGACAAGCAAACCGGGTTGCAGACCATTGGCGGCTACGTGCCTCCGGACGCCGAGCTGGTTCCCAGCGTTCCTGGAGCCGCCAGCGAGGGCAGCGGCACCGACTGGTATGAGCTGAAGAAGCTGCCTGTCTGGGGCGGCACCGATATTCGCGACGCCGAGCCCGGCCGCAACCCCAACACGAATGAACCGGAAGTCGACTTCTATCTGACCAGCTCCGCCGGCGACAAGTTTGCTGCCTGGACGCAGGCCAACATCGGTAAGGGCATGGCCATTGTCCTCGACAACCGAGTGCAGGAAGTCGCGGTCATCAAGGGCCAGATCCGGGACCAGGGCAATATTTCCGGTGGCGGCATCAGCGAGGAGCGGGTGAAAGACCTCTCTATGCTGCTGCGTACCGGCGCACTGCCGGCCTCGCTGACCTTTCTGCAGGAAGAAACGATCGGTCCCTCGCTGGGCGCCGATTCGATCCACCAGGGAGTCCTCGCTTCCATCGTCGGCATGCTCGCCGTGTGGGTGTTCATGCTGATTTACTACAAAGGGGCGGGCATCAATGCTGACCTGGCGCTCTTTCTGAACCTGGTAATCCTGCTCGGTTTTATGGGCTTCACCCACGAAACGCTCACGCTGCCCGGTATTGCCGGCGTCATCCTCACCATAGGTATGGGTGTTGACTCCAACGTGCTGATCTTCGAGCGTATCCGTGAAGAGCTGCGCGCCGGCAAGTCGCCGGCAGCGGCAGTGGATCAGGGTTTCGGCCACGCATGGACAACCATTGTCGATACCCACGTCACGACCATTGTTTCCGCGGCCATCCTGTTCATCTTCGGCACCGGCCCGGTGAAGGGCTTTGCAGTAACACTGACTTTCGGTCTGCTCGCCAATCTGTTTACGGCGGTTTACGTTTCCCGCGTCATCTTCGACGCTCACCTCAGCCGCAAACTGCACGGCGAACCGATTTCGATTTAGCCGTTCGGCTTCGATAGATCTTTCTATAGGCGGATTTCGTGGAACTGTTTCATAACCCAAGCATCGACTGGCTCGGCAAGAAGTGGTACTTTCTTGGCTTCTCCCTCATCTTCAGCGTCGCCGGCCTTCTCTCTATCTTTTTCTGGCATGGACTGCCGCTGGATGTGGACTTTCGCGGCGGCACCGTCGTCCGCGTCAAGTTCGCCGAAAAGCCGAATGTGGATCGGATCCGCGCGGCCGCCAACGAGGGTGGGCTGAAGGATCCGCGCATCACCACCTACGGCCCTGCCGGCAATGATGAGGTGCTCGTTACCCTGTCGCGCGGAGCCACCAACGAGTCTGCCCTCGACCAGGGGCGCGCCGCCATTGTGGCCGCTCTGAGCGAGCATTATGCTTCGTCGAGCGCGCAGAGCCAGGGCAGGATCGATCTCGATAACGCCAGCCGCGAAGCCCTGACCAGCTGGCTGCTGCAGAAGGATCCCGAGCACCTGGGCAGCGCGCCGGATGCGCAAACCCGTTATGAGGCTCAGGCGAATGCCGTGGCGCAGTACCGCGACAGCGGCCACAGCGGCATCATTGACTCCATCGGCAACCTGGGCGGCGCGGTGGACCCGGCGGTGCTGACTGCTTTACAGGACGGCGCCTACCTGTCCGGCTTCTCAGTCCGCAGCGTCGAAATCGTCGGCGCTCAGGTCGGCAAACAGTTGCAGCACCAGGCGGAGCTGGCCACCCTGTACTCGCTGGGCGGGATGCTCGTGTATCTCTGGTTCCGATTTGAGCTGATCTACGGTGTGGCTGCCGTGGTGGCCTGCTTCCACGACACGCTCATCACCGTCGGAGCCTTCAGCCTCAAGGATATGGAGATCTCCCTGACGGTGATCGCCGCCATCCTGACCCTGATCGGGTATTCGATGAACGATACCATCGTGGTCTTCGACCGCATCCGCGAAAATCTGCGCCTCAGCCGGCGAGAGAAGCTTTCCGATCTGGTGAACCGCAGCATCAATCAGACTCTGAGCCGGACCGTGCTTACCTCCGGGCTGACCTTCCTGACCGTGCTGTCGCTGTTCGTCTTTGGCGGGCAGGTGCTGCACCCGTTCTCGTTTGCCCTGGTGGTCGGAATCCTCATTGGCACTTACTCCTCCATCGCGGTCGCCGCCCCCATGCTGGTGGCCTACCAGGACTGGCGCGCTCGCCGGGGAAAAACCGCGGCCCTACCCGCGGCAAAGAAAGCCAGGGTATGATGCTTGAATTCGCCCGGAGTTCCGGAAATCGGCATCCTAAATGGAACAGGCCGGCCATCCGGATTCGTGGCGGCTGCATCCTCCCCTCGGGTTGTGGTATAGAACGGGAACTGGTTTGTCAGGCTGTACAACTCCCCGCAAAGTCGTTTTGGGCCCTCAGCGCCTGCAGACAAGTGCGGGCGAGAACCTCAGGAACAATTTGAGGACCCTGCGGTGTCTATAGGAAGTGTCAACTATTGAAAGGTCCGAGGTAGGCCATGGCCATGTTTGAAGACATCCTGCTTGAGTCCGGACACCAGATCAAGACGAAGAGCCGGTACTACACAATTGTAGGCTTGCTGCTGAACAGTTCGGTACTCGCCGCCCTGATCCTGTATCCCCTCATCTATCCGGAAGCGCTCCCCAAGGCAATGATGGCCACCCTGCTGGTCGCGCCGCCTCCACCGCCTCCGCCGCCTCCACCACCTCCGCCCCAGCCGGTGCACGTCCAGCGGGTGGTTTCGGAGATGCTGAATAACGAGCTCACCGTCCCTAAGATCCCTCACGACATCAAGATGGTGAAGGAAGAGGCGGCGCCACCGCCGTCGGCTGGCGTAGCCGGCATGGAAGGGATGGGCTCGGGCAGCGGCGTTATGGGTGGCGTCCTCGGCAGCCTGGGCACCGGGCCGGCTCAGACCGTGAAGGCAGCCCCGCCCAAGAAGGTCGCCGTTTCCTCCGGCGTGATGGCCGGAAACCGCATCGGCGGCGAGATGCCCCAGTATCCGGCGATCGCCAAGGCGGCCAGAATTCAGGGAACTGTGGTCCTTCAGGCAACGATTTCCAAGAATGGAACGATCGAAAACCTGCGGGTCATCAGCGGTCCTCCGATGCTGCAGGGTGCGGCTCAGGAAGCCGTCCGCTCCTGGAGATACAAGCCGTACCTCCTGAACGGAGATCCGGTGGAGGTGGAAACCCAGGTGAACGTGGTCTTTAGTCTCGGCGGCTGATCTGCCGCCCCCGGCCGACCGCTCCGATTTCAGGGCGGCTGTCCTGCCTTTCCGGCTTCTCTGTCCTTTTGCGGAGAAGCATTCCGTTAGCGCTCTTTGGCATCTACCGCAGCAAACGCCTCAGGAGGAAAGATTCAAGTGATTCTCGCTCAGATCCACAATCTCGTCGCCAATCCGGCTTCTCTCGGCTTCTTCCAGGAGGGTCAGACCGTCGGATTCAGCCCTATCGACCTCTGGAACAACATGGGCTGGCTCGCCCGTGGTGTCGTGTTCGTGTTGTTCATCATGTCCATCTGGTCGCTCGCCGTCATGATCGACCGCTGGCTCTATTTCAACGCCGCCCGCAAGCAGTCGCGTGAGTTCGCTCCGCGGGTCGCCGGCGCTCTGAAAGAGGGCAAGCTGGACGAAGCCGTGAAAGTGGCCGACCGCAACAAGAAGTCGCACCTGGCTGAAGTTGTGACCGCCGGCCTGCAGGAGTTCCGGAACTACGGTGGCGGCGGAGCCGTCAGCGTCGAGCAGATCGAATCCTCCAAGCGCGCTCTGGAGCGGGCCGAGGCCATCGTGCACGCCAAGCTGAAGAGGGGACTCGGCAGCCTGGCGACCATTGGTTCCACGGCTCCCTTCGTCGGACTGTTCGGCACGGTCGCCGGCATTCTCAAAGCCTTCCAGGAAATCGCCACCCAGAAGACCCCCGGTATCGGCGCAGTCGCCGGCGGTATTTCAGAAGCCCTGGTCACCACGGCTTTCGGCCTGTTCGTGGCCATCCCGGCGGTGTGGCTGTTCAACTACTTTACCAACCGCGTGGAAGCGTTCGACGTTGAGATGGACAACTCCTCCAGCGAACTGATCGATTACTTTATCAAGCAGAGTAATCGCCGGTAATCGCAGGTCGCCCGGCGCGCGGCAGTTCAGCGAAACGGGCATCAACGGTGGCGAGAATCTTTCTGGCTGGGAGAGGGCGGCGAGTCCCTCTCCCGGCGCCTGATCGCCGCAGCCACCCGAGAGAATTCCGATGGACGGAGCCGATAGAAATGTCAATAGCAATACGAAACGAAGGCAGCAAAGTTAATGCCAATATCAACGTCACCCCGATGGTCGACGTCATGCTGGTGCTGCTGATCATTTTCATGGTCATCACGCCCATGCTCAACAACAAGGTCAACGTCGATCTGGCTCACAGCAGCACGGCGACACCGATGGAAGACGCCAGTAAGGAAGACGCTGTGGTGGTGGCCATCACGCGGGACAGCCGGGTCTACCTGGGGCAGAATCAGACCAGCATTGCGAATCTGGGTTCTGAAGTTCGGGACGATCTGGAAAACAAGACCAGCAAGATTGTCTACTTCCGCGCCGATTCGCGCGCACACTACGGCACCGTCATGGATGCCATCGACGCAGTCCGCACGGCGGGTGTCGAGGAAGTGGGCATGCTGACCGAACAACAGACGGAACCGACGTCGACTACAACGGCTCCGGCAACCTCTGGCGGTCAATAGAACGACACACGCGAGCCGAAGCGTGGGAGAAGCGAGGAACTGAACTATGTCAATGAACCTAGGCGGTGGCGGCGCTCTGAATGCCGAGCCGAACGTAACGCCCCTGATCGATGTGCTGCTGGTCCTGCTGATCATCTTCATGGTCATCGTGCCGGTAACGCCGCGCGGCCTGGATGCGCTTGTACCCCAGCCGCCCAAGCACCCTGACCAGCAGCAGCAGAACGACCGCACGATCGTGGTCCAGGTTCAGTCCGGGCCGGGCGGCAATCCCAGTTACCTGATCAATGACAAGCCATTCGCGAAGAGTGACTTGCAGAACGAGTTGAATACGATCTATTCCACCCGCGCCGAAAAGGTGATGTTCGTGAAGGGCGATTCGAACCTGGATTTCCAGGCTGTCGCCTCGGTCATCGACATCGGGCACGCGGTGGGCGTGGATCACATCGGTCTGATTACGCCCAAGATGGAAGCCGGTCAGTAAACCCGGGTTTCTGCTCCCGACAGTTGGTCACCGGCGCCGACAGACGTTGGTGATCTTGCCTGAAACCGCGAACGGATTACAATCGCTTTCACCAACGCTTTTGCGCCCGGTTTTTTAGGCTCCTGGCGAGCTGAAGGAGAAAACAGACAGCATGAACCGAATCGCACGTTTACCGGTGCTGGCCGTGGCCACCATCCTGGTGGTCGCCTCCGCAACCGGCTGCAAGCGCCTGGAGGCTCGCGATCAGCTCAACAAGGGAGTGCAGGCCTACAAACAGGCGAAGTATGAAGAGGCCATCGAGCACTTTCAGCGCGCCGTGAACCTCGATCCGACCTATCCCATGACCCGGCTCTATCTGGCCACCGCCTATGCCCAACAGGTGGTGCCCAACCTGCATACGCCGGAAAATCAAAAGACGGCGGATATGGCCGTTAATGGCTTCATGCAGGTCCTGAATGAGCATCCCGACGACATCACCAGCATGAAGCAGATCGCCGCGCTTAACTTCGACCTCAATAACTGGGACGAAGCCAAGAAGTGGCAGATGAAAGTGCTGCAGGCGGACCCGAAGGATGCCGAGGCGGCTTATACCATCGGCGTCATCGACTGGACGCTCGCCTACAGGAACGCCATCAAGGCGCTCCAGGGCGCAGGCCAGCAGGATGATGGGCAGGGCAATGCCAAGATGCCCAAGGATGTCTGCAAGACCATCAGAGGTCAAAATACCGACATGGTCCAGGACGGGCTGAATTATCTGCAGAAGGCGGTGACTCTGCGTCCCAACTACGACGACGCCATGCAGTATCTGAACCTGCTGTATCGCCGTAAAGCCGACACCGACTGCGGCGACGATGCCGCTCGCAAGGCTGACCTGGCGCAGGCGCAGGATTGGGTGCAAAAAGCCATGGGCGCTCGCAAAGCCAATGAAGAAAAGGCTAACGAGAAAGCCGCCGGCGGCGTGGTGATGAAGTAGGTCACGCTACGGCCCAGCCAAAAAGCCCTCGCCCTGCGCGAGGGCTTTTTCTTTCTCCTATCGCGGCCTCTCGACTTTCGGTACCCTGTATCGTTGTGTTCCGCAAAATCCTTATTGCGAACCGCGGCGAGATCGCCCTGCGCGTCCTGCGGGCCTGCCGCGAACTCGGCATTCGCACCGTGGCGGTCTTCTCCGACGCCGATCGCGGCGCTCCGCATGTGCTTGAAGCCGACGAGGCCTGGCGTCTTGGTCCGGCTCCTGCTGTGGAGTCCTACCTGCGCGGTGACCGGATCCTCGAACTGGCGCAGCAAACCGGCGCCGAAGCCATCCATCCCGGCTACGGCTTCCTTTCTGAGAATGCCGACTTCGCTCGAGCCTGCGAGGGCGCGGGAGTGAAGTTCATCGGGCCGCCGTCGTCGGCTATGCGCGCGCTCGGCTCCAAGACCAATGCGCGCCAGGCGGCCGATCAGGCTGGAATGCCGCGCACGCCCGGCTGCGTTCATGGCCTGGCTTCTCCAGAAGAAGCCCTCGACGTCGCCGCGGCGGTCGGCTATCCCGTGATGCTAAAGGCAGCGGCGGGTGGCGGCGGCAAGGGGATGCGGGCGGTCTTCGATCCGGCCGCTTTGCCCTCAGCGTTTGTGGCGGCCAGCAGCGAAGCGGAGCGCGCTTTCGGTTCCGGCGAGGTCTACCTCGAGAAGCTGATCGAGCGGCCGCGCCACATCGAAATTCAGGTACTGGCCGACGAGCACGGGCATTGCGTTTCGCTGGGCGAGCGCGAATGCTCGGTGCAGCGCCGCCACCAGAAGGTCATCGAAGAAGCGCCCTCCGCAGTCGTCAGCGAGGACCTGCGCCGGCGCATGGGCGAGGCTGCGGTGCGGCTGGCACAGTCGGCGGGCTACACCAACGCCGGAACCATCGAGTTCCTCGTGGACGAGGAGCAGAACTTCTACTTCCTCGAGATGAACACGCGGCTGCAGGTGGAGCATCCGGTAACGGAGCTGGTGACCGGGCACGACCTGGTGCATCTGCAGATCCGGATTGCCGCGGGTGAGCCTCTGCCCTTCACCCAGGACGACATTCACCTGCGCGGACATGCCATCGAATGCCGTGTCTATGCGGAGGATCCGGCCAACGGGTTTATGCCGTCGCCGGGGCGGATCACGCGGCTGCTGCAGCCGGGCGGGCCAGGCATACGCGAGGATTGCGGCATCTACGAGGGCTGGGTGGTGCCGATGGATTACGACCCCATGCTGTCGAAGCTGATTGCCTTCGCGCCGACGCGGGAGATGGCGATTGCGCGGATGCTGCGGGCGCTCGACGAGTACGTGATCGGCGGCATCCGGACAAACCTGGGGCTGTTCCGGCGCATTCTGCGCGATCCGGACTTTCGCGCGGCGCGCATCGACACCGGCTATCTCGACCGGCTGCTGGCTGAGAATCCAATCGCCCAGGTGGAGAAAGAGGACGGAGCGGTTCCGATTCCGGCGCTCGCAGCGGCCGCGCTGTTCGAGGCGGCGAAGCCAACCAACGGCCATGCGCTGAACGGCTCCGGTTCGCACGCCAGCACCTGGAAGACAGCCGCGCGCGGAGAAGCCGTCGGCGGCGGAGGCTGGAAGAGCCCTCGCGCATGAAGCTCCAGGTCGAAATCCAGGGGCAGACCCGAGAAGTCGAAATCGAACCGGGCGAAGCTGCAGGCCAGTGGACGATCCGCGTCGATGGCCAGGTCGTGGAAGCGGATGCGCACATCGTGCGGCCGGGAGTGCTTTCGCTGCTGATCGGCGGGCAGTCGCACCGGGTGGTTCTCGATCCGCATGCAGAGGAGCCGGCGCTGTTGCTGGGCGCGGAGCGGATCGCCTACGGTCTTGAAGATCCGCGGTCGCTCAAAGCGCGTCGGCGGCACAGCGGCGGCGACGGTCCGGTGACGCTGAAGGCCTCGATGCCGGGGCGCGTGGTGCGTGTGCTGGTGGATTGGGGCGCGCAGGTTGAGGCGCACCAGGCCGTGGTGGTGATCGAGGCGATGAAGATGCAAAACGAACTGAGGTCGCCGAAGGCCGGGAAGGTGGTCGAGCTGAAGGTCTCGGCGGGCGACACGGTTAGCGCGGGAGACGTTCTGGCGATCATCGCGTGAGTGCGCGGAAAAAATTAATCCGCAAATTGCTATGTGTGACAAACACAGTAGTTAAGAATCGACATCTTGTTATGTGTGTGAAAACGCGGTACTTAGGTGGGGGCCTCAGGTGCATGTGTGGCAAACACAGGGGATAGCGGACCGCGTAATAGCTGGGGGGTCCCCCTCTGGGCGCTTGCCCTTCAGCAAGCCTGCGGTAGCCGGTAGCCGGTAGCCGATGGCCGTGGGTCGGGCTGACCGGGAACTCACCACAGAGGCCACAGAATTCTGTGGAGTCTGCTCACCCGCACAACAGCGATCTCAAAGAGCGATACGTCCCGCCTGAGCGGGAGCAAAGAAAAAGCTCTGTTC
>DASRRO010000223.1:0-18834 GCA_035656855.1 Acidobacteriaceae bacterium
CTCATTGGATGTATCGCCGACGAAGAGATCGCCCGCGCCATCGATTGCGATGCCGTATGGGGTGCCGAACGAAAATGTCGAGTCTACCTGGGCAGGAGTGCCCCCGCCAGCAGGTATCTTATACACCCTGCCGAAGGCCGAGTCGGTGAGAAAGATATTGTTCTTGCCGTCCACGACGATCTTCTGGGGCGTGCTGCCGCCGGTCAGGGTGCCGAGCAGCGTGTTGCCCAGATTCGGGCTGAACACAACTTCGGGACCGGTGGCGGTGCCGGAAAGGAAGGCTGTCGCCACATTGCCTAAGCTGTCCACCAGTTCTACGGCGCCGGCGCGGCTGCCGGGAGTCTTAGGCGCAAAATTAACGTCAACGGTGCAGGTCGTGTTGGCCGCGAAAGTAGTGGCACTACAGTTTCCGGTTCCGGCGTTCACAAAGTCCGTGGCCAAGCCCCCCTGCGTCACAACATTCACCGCTGCAAGCGTTGTGCTGGCCGTGAACGCGAACGTCAGGGTTTGCGTGGAAGGAGTACCACCGAGGGCGACCGAGGTGAACGCACGCGGTGATTGGAAGTTGATCTGGTTGATCGCACCATCGCCATTAGGGGCGCCGGTATCGGAGACGATCATGGTGCCATCGAAGCTGGGCCAGACAGCGACCGGGCCAACGAGTCCGCTGCCCCAGTTCTGAACGATTCCAAAGGTATTGGTGGCGGTGTCCCAGCCACTCAGCTCAGCGGCGGAATTGTTGCTGTAAGAAGAGACCCAGAGGTTGCCGTTGGCATCGAAAGCATCATCGCCCGCACCGGAAATGCCGGAGCTGATGGTGTTCACCATGGTATACGCGGGCGCGACAACCTCCTGGACCTGCGAAGTATTGCCGTTCACGACGAAGAGATTTCCGATGGAGTCAACCGCGATGCCGCGCGGAGCCGTGACGCCGCCCGTATTCACGACGGTGGCCGTGCCACCGGTGATCTCGGTGACCGTGTTAGGTGTGTTGTCGGTGACGAAGACGTTTCCCGACTTGTCAGCGGTGATGCCCCAGGGGCTAACCCAGCCCGTTCCCACGGCTGTTGGAGTGGAAGACGCAAAGGATCCCGCGGTCGGCGTGAGTTCGTACACCTGACCAGCGGCCCCACCGTTAAATGCGGCGACCCAGAGATTGCCGTTGGAGTCGAACGCGATGCCTCGCAGACAGGGAGCGGTCACAGATGCACAATAGCCGCTGGCGGGAGTCGGCAAAGCGACGGGTGTCGCGGTGCTGTAGGTGTCGACGCCGGTGCGCGCGATTTCATACACCGTCGCCGTCGTGCCGTTGGTTCCGGCGACATACAGATTGCCGCTGGCATCGGTGGCCATGCCTTCAGCATCGGTCAAGTATCCGGTGCTGACCGAGCTGGTAAGGCCGGCGTAGTAAGCGGTGCTTTGCGCGTGGGCGGAAGCGCCCAGGCCACACAGGAGAGCCAGCAGCGCCAGAACCGGCGTCGTGAGCTTGTTTGCTTTTTGAAGGAAGGAAGAAAGGCGGCTCGCGGACGAGTGGGCGTTCTGGCAGACAGAAATTACGTTCATCGAAAACTTCTCCTGTGGAGGGAGGCAATAACTTGCAAATCAGGCACAACAACCCACAGCGACAGGGCGATCGAGCGGCCACTATCGTGGGTCAGCGATCAAAGTACCGAGGGTTACTTACCTGAGTTTGGGGGAATTCTACCCGTCCCGTGTGTGAATGCAATACCCAACTTGGGTTGATTTTTGTGAAACTGTGGAATTACCGAAATAGCCCTAGAGGGTACCCGAAAACTCCGTCCTGGGCGGGTACGCAGGGACATCCCCTTGCAGGTTCCTGGGTGCTCTGAGCAGCGGCGTACATGAAGAAATCTCTCCGGCGCAGGGGTCTGACGCGGCAGAGAAACCACTTAGCAGCAGCCAGACGTTGCCGACACTATTGCATAACTTGGTGGTGGAACAAAACCGATGGATGCAGCTTTCTCCCTCGCAAGTTTTATTTCTATCCCTCGCAGGTAATCGAAATAGAGTTACTGCAGGCATTGAGCACGGTCGGATGATCGCCGGTTCCCGTCGCAACAGGGCGCGGGCAGATCAGCGTTTCCCGAAAGCGGAATCGGTTGCCGTCCGCGCCTCAGTTCCCTTCCGCCTCGATGCGGTTCGCCTGCCCTGCCGTCGCAACCAGGCGCCGCCGGAAGCGGGCCCGATAGAGGACGCGCGCCAGTGAATTGGGAAAATAGATTTGGGCGCCGGGCAGCAGAAGGGGCCGGCCGCCAAAACGAGTGAGGAAGAGGAAGCGGCTGCGCAGGTGCTCTTCCGAGAGCGGCTCTCCGCCGATGATGGAGACGGCCATGCGGCGATCGAAGGCGGCGAAGTCGCAATGGCGGCAGCCGTTTTCGTGAGCCCAGCGAATGGCGTGGTGATACATGGAGTCGTTCGGCTTCAGTTCCTTATCCGGCGGCGCGGCACCCACTTTCCAAAGCGTGGCGGTAGCGCCAAACACAATCGCGAGCAGGCCGGCCACGATCCTTCCCTCATGTTCGGCAAGAAACAGCCGGATATGCCCCGCAGGAGAGGCACCATCCCACAAAGCCTCCAGGTGACGAAGCTCCGATGGATTCGGCTGCGTTTCCTGGCGCTGACAGGTGGCCAGCATCAGCTCGAAGAAGCGCGCCAGATCGTCGCGGCCGCCCGGGCGAATCGTGACACCGGTTTTGGCAGCGCGCCGCACCAGATTGCGCGTGGTGCGCCCCATGTCGGCTTCGATGGTTGCAAAGTCTCGATCGAGATCAATGACCCAGGTGGCGTCATTGACCTTCATCACAACGTCGGGCAGAAAGCCGCAGGCCTCGAGCGCCGCGGGCATCTGACGACAGAGATCGGGGGGCTGGACCACAAGAGCGTTCAGCCGTTCGTCGCGGACCACCTGCTGCAGGAGGCGGGCCGTGCAGGCCGCGGCCCACGAACGGCCGGGAACCACCACTGGTCCTTTGCTGATATAGCCAATGCGCCCGCGGCCGCGCCAGGCAGGGCGAGCCATGATCTGAAATCCTGCGACGATCGCGTGCTCAGAGAGGATGACGACACGCAGCGGCTGCCACCCTTCGGGCGCCTTGGCTTTTGCCCAAAGGGTCGACTGCTGAAATTGTCCGAGGGGAGTGTCTTCGAGGAAGCGATCCCAGAAGGGATCGTCAGCGTCGCGCGAGATCCACGCGGTGACGGGCTCACCTTCCTGCGAGAGACCGGCGATCTTGCGATAGGCAGCGGGGAGACCGCTTGCCGGGACCACATCAGCCGCCTGCACAATCATCCTGGTCTTGTCCTGGATCACAGGTAGGCGTAAATCCGATCGCCCAGCCACGAGGTGACCGCGAGCGGCAGGCGAGTCCAGAGCTTGTGCGCGAGCGAAGGAGAGGAAGAGTTCCCCTCGCCGGAGGCGCCATGCTCCTTATCGGGAAAGTCCGGGGAGTAGTAGCGGTACATGCGGACGCGCTCGGCGCCCCACTTGCTCTTGAAGCGGCCCAGGTTCTCGTCGCCCTCCGGCACTTCACCAAGGTCGACGAACCGGTAGCCCGCCTCGCTGGCATCGTTGATTCCCTGCCCCATGATGATGTCGTTGGGTCGCAGGGCAAAGTCGTCGGCACGGGAGGCGCCAAACGCGTAGGTTGCGGTGGCTCCGAAGTAAAAGAACAAGTGACCGCCAATGATGCGAGCGCCGTTATCCGTTTGCTGCTCGGCCAGCAGCAGGCGCATCAGGCCTTTCGGGCGCATCAGCTCCCACATCGCGAGGAACAGGCGATAAGGCCGCGCGGGAACCACGTTGCGGCGCATGGTTTCGAGATAGAGCCGATACCAGATGCGCAGCTCTTCCTCCGTCTCCGCCGGGCGCGTGCGCACGCCGCCGGCGATGGCCTTGTTGATGGCGCGCTTGATGCTGGAACGATTTTGACTGCCGGGAATCTGATAGGGCTGCCCTGCGACTCCGGCCAGGGGCACGATGTAGCTCTCGCGCCATGCTTTTCTTGCGATCCCTGCAACGCCCGCGCTCACGTCCGCGGACTGCGTCTTGATCTGCAGCCAGGTGGAAGGCCGGGCGGACGCACGCCGCTGCGCCTCTCGCATCAGGGCGGAGATTGCCGCGGGATCGAGAGCCAGCGGTCCGGCGAGCGGCGTACGCGGCAGAGAGGAGAGGCGGCGTCCGGTGATGGGACCCCCCTTGAGAGGGACACCGCGCGTGTACATCAGCGGAAAGATGCCCCGCAGTGTTCCGTCGGGTTCTGCGCAGGCCAGGTAGAGCGTCTCCTGCCGGTACTCGCGCTGCAGCGCCGCCAGCCACGCAGGATGGTGATAGACAGTCGCCTCCGGATGCCGGAGGACGAAGGCCTCCCAGCGAGAGTCCTTCCAGGGATCTATCTCCGCGACCATGAGCTCAGGAGACACGAATTCCAGGGACGGGTTGGTTTGCACAGAGGAATTGGACATCATTTTTGCAGCTTTGCCGGAAGACAGGCGGAGGGGATTTCAGCGCTCGACGACGGGAGTGAGGTTCTGCTTGAGGTCGTAATTGCCGAGCTGTTGGGTGCAGAGGCCGTCGATGAGATCGAAATATTCCTGCTTAATGTGATCCCAGCCGTTGAGCTCCACATATTCCAGACCGCGGCGGATCAAAGACTCCCGCAGTTGTGGATTACTGGCCACTTCATACATGGCTTCCGCCATGGCGGCGCTGTCACCGGAGGGGAAGAAGCGGACCGTCTCATCGTCGAAATAGTAGCTGTCGATTTTGGTGCGCGAGACAACGACCGGAATGCCCTGGGACATGAACTCCATGATCTTGGTGCTGTAAGCCTCATTGCCGAACGAATCGGCGCGCTTGGGCACGACGCCGAGATCCGCGTTGGCAATGATGCCGGCAATGTCATCCAGCGAGGCGATGCCGCAGAACTTCACCGAGTCTTCCTGCCCGACCTCGCGGGAAACTTCTTTCAGCCAGTCGGTAAGGCGCTCGTCGGAAGCACCGTAGAGGTGGAATTCCGCATTGGGCACTTTCTTCTTGAGTTCCGCGAAGGCTCTGATGCCGATATCGAGGCCCTGATGCCACTGGAAGGTGCCGGGAAAGATGACGATGAAGCGGTCATCCTGGCGAGTGCGCTGCTGCTGGGAGAAAATGCCCGGATCGGGAAGGTTGACGACCACCGAGCACTGACTGGGCCGGACCGAACGTCCGACGAGCTTTTCCACCCACAGGTGATTGGAGACGATGACGTGGTCGACAAAGCGCGCGGACAGTTTTTCCACGAAGCGCAGGCCGGCGACGTAGACGTGTTTCAGGACGGACTTGAACTTATTGGCAAACAGCTCGGGAACGATGTCGTGAATATCCAGGATCAGGCGCGCCCCGGTCAGCTTCGGATACCACGCTGCGAAGACCAGGAAATCCGGCATGTTGTGGATGTGCACCACATCGTAGCGATTGCGCTTGTGGAGGCGGGTCAGGACAGCGGAGGAGCGGAACAGGAAACGCAGCAGGCGGGAAGCATAGCTCCAGTGGCCGGTTTCATTATGATCGCGCCGCTGGATGTGATAAATGGTGACGCCATTCAGCGTGCTGACTTTCCGGTCGCCGTTCAGCCCCTCCAGGGCGATCACGTCTACCATGTCGCCGCGTTTGGCCAGCGCTTCGGCATAGCGGCGGATGCGGCCGTCGGTCTCGTAGCCCGAGTAGGCCACCATGCAGATGCGTCGGCGTGTGTTCCGGCTGGTGGCGGGCAGCTTCTCGCAGTAGTGGCGCGAGACCTCGCGCGGCAGTGCCTGCCAGCACTGGTCGCCATACTTGTCGCGCACGTAACCCAGGAACTCCTCGTAGCGGGCTACGGGATACTCATCGCGATCGGGCGAGCCGTCCATGCACATATAGTCGGGATGGGTATTGATCAGCACCATCCCTCCCTGCTGCACGAGCCAGTCGACTTTCTTTTTCCAGACGTCGATTGTCCGCTCGCCAAGAACCTTAAAGAGGTTGAAGTCCTGCACCAGCGTGTAGGGCAGTTCCACGAAGCCCTTGTTGCCGGGAGCCTGCACCCAGAAGGGATAAATGGTGCGCATGCCGTCCGACTGCGGCTCGAACGGATCGACGTCGAAGGTCGAGGCGTCGTATTCGGTACCCAGTTCGTGCATCCACCCAAGCTGGTGCTGCATGAGCGGCGACCGGAAGCCGACGGCGCCCCACTTATGCATGAAATCGCGAATCTGTGCGGCTCTGGCGGCAAACTTCTTTGGCGAACTGTAGAGCTTGCCGTCGTGCTTCAGGCCATGCACGCCGGCCTCACAGCCCGCGCGGTCGAGCATTTCCAGCATCTCGGGGGTCACCCGGTATTCCCCCAGCGGAACGAAATTAAAGGAGGCGCGAAATCCGTACTTCTGGGTCAGTTCCATGAGACGAGGGACCCGCTGATAGCCCTTGGTTCCTTCCACGTCGTGTGTCAGAACCAGGGCAAACCGCTTACCTTCCGGCCAGCCAGGCCAGCGCGATGGAACCGCCGCCGAGTCAGGATCAATGGGCCACACATCGGCAAATTCCTGTCTCCGGCGCTGGGCGCGCCACTGGCGCAGCGACATGCGGAGGCGCCACGGCAGCATTGGTTTTAAAAGGTAGTAGGCTTCGATGAGCATAAAAATCCGCCTTCTCCAGACACATACACAAGCAGATTAGCGAGAAGGTTGTTACTGGAACGATACCAGCTTCACCCCATGTGACGATAAAGAACATTCCCTGCAAGTTGCAGGACCTGATCCGGGCTGGCTGCGATCAGGCGGCTCGTCCAGTCCCTTTGCCACTGCGGACGAGTTCGCGACGCCTCAGCGGGATATCTCCAGTAGGTAAGCGGAGTGGGAACACTGCCCCAGTGTTCCTTGAAGATGCTGAGACCCGGATCGTCGAGATCGGAACGCCCCATATCGAGCTCAGTCTGGCCATTGCGCTTCGCTTCCTGAATCGTTTGCCAGAACAGCATGGGCGTGCCGCCATACTTATTCGCGGAAGCATCGCTGCAGCCATACTTGTAGACCATGGTCTGCCGGTGGGAAAGTGTGATCATGCTGGCCACCGCCACGCCGTCTTTGCGGACAATACGAATCTTCAGATCGGGGCCGAAGGCGGCGATCAGCTCCCGGAACCAGCGCAGAGGCTGAGGCGGCAAACCGTGACGCCTGCGGGTCAGGGTCATCAGGCGATAAAAATCGTTCAGCTGCGCCTCGGAGTTTCCTTCTTCGTAGGCAAGGTTTTCGCGTTCGGCGCGGCGAATCTTTCGCTGGATGCAGTCCTTATGAAAGCTGCGAAAGAGCGGGTCGGCCGGAGCCGTGATGTCCAGACGGTGCAGGACCGCGCCGCCTTTCAGCTCGAAACCGGCGGCTTCCTGACCCGGCGTGGAGTGAGGCCGGATTTCAAGCCGCTTATAGTGTTGCTGTTCCACCGCGCCGCGCGCATGCAGCAGCAGTGTCTCGAGGGCCGCAGCATCGTTCAGCAGAGGCTCGCAGTGATCGGAAAACGGAAGCGAAACCAGGCGCCGGCCGGTCAGCCAGGAATTCACCTCGCAGAATACCAGGGCGTCGGTGAGCGGAGCACCCGGCGAACAGGTCGTGAGCACCAGCGGCCGGTATCCATAGGTGGCCTGCAGCGCGCGGAGCCATGCGCGGGTGTGAAACACCGAAGCCTGCGGGTGCGTGTCGACCAGCGCGGGCCAACGTGCGTCGGAGAGCGGGTCCAGTTCGTAAACGTCTCTCGCCACTTTAAGCCCCGTTCCGCCTCTGCTCTGCTCCGAGGTCCGATCCCAGCGACCGGCAGAAGAAACGGCTACCGCCATATCGTTTCTCCTCCCCGGAGACGGCCCAGTTGCTGGCGCCTCAGGTACTTGATCGTGACCCGATCATCGACCTGGCGAATACCTTTCAGATATCCCGAGATGAATCCGCAGAAGAGCGCCGCGGACTGGATCACATACGGCCTCTCTTTGAGCCGCTTGACGCACTTCAGCATCATGAAGAGAGGGTGATAGCCGCAGATGTAATTCGCTCGGCCGTTTTTGAATCCCGCACCCCATGTTCCGTCGTTCTTGCCGGTGGGCCGATGGTGAAGAACCTGCAAATCGGCCAGGGTTCGCGTGGACCAGCCCAGCATCTGCGCTTTGACCTCGTCCATCGTATCCCAGCCGGGCGCCGGCCAGAAGCCCCCGATGGCGTCCCAGCACTGGCGGCGGTAGATCTTGGTCGCGCCTCGAACATGGAAGGCGGGACAGACTTCCGCAATCGCCTCGCCATTGATCACGTTGTAGATTGTCCCGCCGGCAATGCCGAGCGATTTGTCTTCCTCAAAAACGCGAAAGCACGACTGGAAGTATTCGGGACTAAAGGAGAGGTCGCCGTCGAGTTTGACGATGAATCCCCAGTCCTGGGTCTGTAACATGCGGTAGCCATCGTTGAAGGCATCCACCACGCCTCCGCCCGATTTGCGAAAGCCGCGGTTTTCCCGATGACACACTTTGATCCAGTCGTGTTGACGGGCATAACTGTCGGCGATCTCGGCCGTTTTATCGCTCGACCCGTCGTTCACGATAATCCACTCGCTCGGCCGCACCGACTGGCCGATCACGCTGTCGATGGTCCGCGCGAGATTGGCTTCTTCATCCCGAACCGGCGAGATAACCACGTATTTTATGGCGTTGGATGACATAGGTTTCAATGTAAAAACACGAGCGAGTGCTGATTCACGTGCAGGTGGAGTTCCCAGTCAGACGCGGACAGGCTCGGGAGTGACGCCTGCGCTGCTCGAAAGAAACGCGCGGTGCCATAGTTCCAGAGTGAGCAGGGACAAAACTTCCTTGGCATAAGCGCCGGACTCCGCATTCGCCCGGAGCATGCCTTCGATGCACGCGGTGTTGAAATAGCCGCGCTCGGTCGTGGTGCGATCGAGGAGCACGTCATGCACAAAGCCTTTCAGATCGGTTCGCAGCCACGCGCCGAAGGGTACCGGGAAGCCCGCTTTCCGGCGCTTGAGGATCGGATCCGGAATGCGGCTGGCGAGCGCTCGCTTGGCAATATATTTCGTCGTGAGACCGCGCACCTTCTGGTTCTCCGGGAGGGAGGCGGCAAACTCCAGTAATTTGTGATCGAGAAACGGGACGCGCAGCTCGATGGAGTTAGCCATCGTCATCTTGTCGGCTTTCAACAGCAAATCATCGGGAAGCGAGGTCTTGGTGTCCACATATAACATGCGGTTGACCAGGCCAAACTTTCGCGAGTCTGCCATGACGCGCTGCATGGGGCGAGTGGCGAAGTCCTTGTCGCTGGCATCCGCAAAATCGCCGGAGTAGAGGGCGTTGAGGTTTCTGTTAAAGTACGAATCCGGTCCCGAGCTGCGGCTGTAGTAGTACGCCTCGAAGGGGCGACCGAGCAGCGGTCCATACTTGGCAATTCGCGGATTCTTCAGGATCCTGTTGGCCGCGCCGGCGGCGGAAGAAGCCGGACCGCGCATCGGACCCAGAGCTTTTTTCAGCCGCTCCAGCCACAGGACGCCGCGGTAGGTCTGATAGCCCGCAAAGGCTTCATCTCCGCCTTCGCCGGAGATCAGCACCTTCACCGACTCCCTGGCCAGTTTGGTGATGTAGTAGAGGGCGATGGCCGGCGCCTCACACACCGGCTCCTCCATGTACCACGCATAGTCGGGGAGGAAGTCCCGGAAGTCCTCCGCCGAAATGGTCATCTCGTGATGGTTGGTTCCGTAACGCTGGGCGGCGAGACGCGCGTAGGGACGCTCATCAGGAACCTCCGACCCCCCGAATCCCAGGGTGAAGCTGCCCAGCTTGTGATCGGTTCGGCTGCTGGCAAAGCTGACCATCGCCGTCGAATCCACGCCGCCGCTCAGCAGAATGCCGACCGGCACATCGCTGATCATGTGCAGCCGCACAGACTCATCCAAAATCTCGATGAGTTCCTTCTCAGCATCGGCAATCGACCTGGGGGTGGGACGGAAATCGAGGTCCCAGTACTGGTGAATTTCAACCTTCCCCTGGCGTACCGTCATGGTCGAGCCGGGTCTCAGCTTGTAGATGTCCTGGAAGAGAGTGTCGTCGCCGGGAACGTAATAGAAGGTAAGAAAGCGATCGACGATGTCGGGCCGCACCTGAGCGCGAATATCCGGATCGGCGAGAATCGCTTTGATCTCCGACCCAAAGACAATGGAGTTCTTTTCGATTGCGTAATAGAGAGGCTTAATGCCCACCCGGTCTCTGGCCAGCATCAGGCTCTGCTGGCGCTCATCCCAGATTGCAAATCCAAACATGCCCCGCAGCCGTTCCACGCAGGCTGTTCCGTATTCCTCGTAGAGGTGAACGATGACCTCGGTATCCGTACGAGTACGGAAGATATGGCCGCGGCTCAGGAGATCGTCGCGCAGCTCCTCGAAGTTATAGATCTCCCCGTTAAAGACGATCCAGACGGTCCCATCCTCGTTCGAAAGGGGCTGATGGCCGGTGGCCAGATCGATGATGGAGAGGCGGCGAAAACCCAGGCCGACCGGGCCCGACAGATAGTAGCCTTCGTCGTCGGGGCCACGATGCACGATCGTGTCAGCCATGCGTTTCAACAAGCCGCTGGAGACCGGCTTCTCACGCTCGAAATTGACCTTACCGCAGATTCCGCACATAATTTGTTCTCGCCGTTAACGTCCTGAAGCGCCATTGCGCGCTGCATCCTGAAGTCCCTGCGCGCCTTCTGTCGTAACTGCCTTCACCGGCTGCTTTGGCTCGCCGGGTGTAACCATCGTCCCCAGGATCAGCCACCATTTCAATAACGCATTCCGGGCAGACTCCCGGCGCGGCCCCCGGCTCACGGCCACAGCGGACCCCAGCAGCGCCACCCGAACCAGGGCGCTGCACGCCATCGCGGCGCGAAAGGCCAGCTGATAGCCATATCCCCGATGCTTCGCGATATACAGCAGAATCGATCTCCACTTCATCACCACGGCTTTGCGCCGAACACTGCTTTTGCCGCCGTAGTGGATGATGCTTCCCTGGGGAATGTAATAGTTGGTGAAACCGGCCTGCGCTGCCTTGTAAGACAGGTCCAGATCCTCGGCGTACATGAAGTACTCTTCGCTGAATCCCCCAACCTGCGCGAAGACCTCTCGACGGAACATAACGCAGGCGCCGGAAATCACTTCCACGCGGCTCGGCTTCGTGCCGCCCGTGAACAGCGGCGCAATGTTCCATAAGGGACAGGACGGGAACCGGTTGAGGAGAACATCCAGATCCAGCAGCTGATTGAGAATAGTTGGGAAGGTCTGGATACACGAGATCTGCATCGAGTGATCTTCATTCAGGAGGGTGCAGCCCGCCGCGCCCACCGACGGCAGCGAGCGTACCTGCGCCAGCATCAGGTCGAAAGCAGGATTGAGCAGCACCGTGTCCGGGTTCAGGAATACAACGTACTCGCCTTTCGACGATCGGAAGCCTAAGTTGTTCGCTCCCGCGAATCCAAGGTTCGCCTGACTCTCGATCACCACAACGTCCGGGTACCGTTCCTTCACGATCCCGACATCGCCATCCGGCGAAGCATTGTCCACGACGATAATCTCGAACGCGGCCTCATGAGTATGCGCGTAGACGCTCTCAAGGCATTTCAGAAGCCACGCCGTGGAGTTCCAGTTAACGATGATGATCGACAGGTCGTTCACAGCTCAGGCCCACCCCAGGGCCGAAGTCGCTCTCTGAACAGCACGCCGACGGGAGCTGCCGGGGCAGGTTCTTCCAGGGCAGGGATCGCCACCTCTGCACGCACCTGCGGCCCGGGTTTCCCCTGTGCGGCCGCCACGGCGGGAACCGTCATGGCGGAGATCATGGCGAGGAAGGCGAACCACCAGATCTGCGTCTGATCCCAATACGCCACGCCGAAATACGCGAAGATATGCGAGAGCATGGTCGCGCCGAGACACCACAACAGCCATTGCTGTTTCGGCCTGACTTTTTTTCTCATGGTTCCCAGCCGGCCGAAGCACTTCGAGATGAGAGCAATGAAGCAGATCAGGGTGAAGAAGCCGCCCATTTCCGCTTCCGCCACGAACTGGTCCGACATATCCCACATGTCGTAGCCCCAGTTGCCATTTTGATTCGTGCCAAAGAGCCACCAGTCTTTGAAATGGCGGATGCAGGTGTCGATCAGGAAGGCTCGGTCGTAGCCTCCCGATCCGCCGACCACATCGACGTGAGCGATCACGAACCAGACCGGGGCATTCATCGTAACCGCCAGAACCGCGAGAACCGCCACGATGCTCCAGCGAATCGCTTTTGTCTTCTTGCGCGCCGGCCACAGCAGGACCCCGAGGACTCCGGCGATATAGGCCAGCAGCGGGGTGCTGGAGTTCGCGGTGAGGACCATCATGGTCGATCCCGCGAGCCCAATCAGAGCAGGAACCTTGTCCTTCCGGATCCACAACCAGATAAAGAGAGGGACCAGCGTGCCGCCGAAACAGCCGGCCAGAATCGAGTGCCCGAAGGTGGCCTGAGCGCGGACGCTGCCGTTGCGGATCAGGGGGACGACATCCGTGCCACCGAGGTACAGTCCCCACGGATTGACCAGGGCGTGGCGTTCGTAGACCATGCTCAGACCGAGAACCAGCGCACAGACCGCCAGGGCTTTGGCAGCCCGCGCAATATCTTCCTCCGTCTGGATCAGGTAGCGAAGCAGGAAGTAACCGCAGAGCGCCTGCATCAGGAAGGCGAGTTGCTCGTTCGTGCTGCCCGGCCAGTTTGTGATGGTGACCGCAAGAACTCGGTAGCAGGCCCAGACGATAAAGATCTTGTCGATAACGTTGAACCCGCCGGCGATGCGGAACTTGTCCTTTGCCAGGCGGAAAAATCCGACCAGAATCAGAATCAAACGAACGTAAAGATGAGCGCCGGCCAGCATCACCTCCTGGCCGCGCGGAACCAGGAAAGTGCAGAGCAGCAATGGGACGATGATGTACTTCCGCGGCCGCGTCAGCATCAGCACGATGGCGATCAGCATGGCTACAGCCACCAGGGGGTGCAGCACCGACCCCGAGGAGCCGTGACCGATATCGTGCTCGTTGAATACTAATGGTGCCTGCATTGCTTCCCAATGAATGAACAGCTGTGAAGTGGGCGCACAGCGCCTGAGTGACTATGAATGGGCGACGGCAACGGGAAGATCGTGGCGTGACGCCCCGGCGGTCTGGCCGTACGCCGCAATGGTTTCCTGGTACGTTGCCAGTAGTTTACGGCCTGCCGTCTTCCAGTTGATCTCATCAGCGGTACTGAGCGACGCCTCACGGAGCTTCCAGAACAGATCCCGATTCCCGTCCAGCAGGGCGAGATGTTCGGTGAGCTGGTCCACATCGCCGGCCCGATGCACGAGAGCATTTTCCATATGCCGGCAAATGGCTCCGGCCGCATCGGAAACCACGAGAACGCAGCCGCTGGCCCGGGCTTCCGACGTAACCAGCGCGCTGCCCTCTTCAATACTGGGCAGGACCAGCAGGTCGCTGTGGCGCATCAGCTCCGGGACATCGGATCGGTGGCCGAGCACCTCAACCGTGGGATGGGTGAGCATGGAGGACAGTTTCTCCGCATAGCCGGGAACGAACGCTCCGGCAATGAGGAACTTTCCTTTGCGGCTGGCGGGCGAGCGAAGCCACGCCTCGAGTGCGTAATGCAGTCCTTTTCTGGGAGCGCAGCCGCCCACGAACAGCATGGTGAGGCCGCGCCGATCGTCGCGCACCTGCTGGCCTGAGTGATAGACGGTTTCGTCGTATCCGTATTGATCGCGTGCCAGCTTCTCCGGGCTGTAGCCCTCATCCAGGAAGGTCTGAGCCACAAAATCGGAAGGACAAAGGAGCCGAAACGCGGCGTTGTACTCCTCTTCCTCCTTCGCCAGAATGTCAGCGTTATACGCATGCTCATGGTTCGAAGGAAGGACGATACCCAGCTTCTCGCATTCCTTCCGCACCACCTCATAGGCAAAGCGTGTATGCGCGTTCGGCCTTTCCAGAACAGTGGGGATCCCCATGCGCGCGGCGGTTCTCAGGGTCCTGAGCGAGCCGATGGGCCATGCGTGGACGATATCGATTTTTCCGGCTAACCGCTTCAGACGTTGCGAGACGATCCAGTCGTGCAATGCGCAGGCGCGCTCCGTGCCCAGCACTCGGTAGGGAATGCGAAACCTGCCGCGTGCCAGGGTCGGCTGGATTACCGCACCGGGAGGCAGTTCGCGGGAGAGCGATCCTGGATACACCAGGACGCTGGCGCCCGCCCCCATCAGCCCATACACCTGCTGCCACGCGGTGTGGCAAATGCGGGCCGCTCCCAGGCGATGCGGGAAGCTATACAGAACTCTGACTGGTTTCGTTGTGCGTGTCATGGCAGGGATCCGGATCAGGCGGCAGAGGCAAACTTGCGGGAGACGGTATTCAGCATCGTTCGCGCCTCAGTGCGCGAGACCGAGCCGGTAAAAACCAGGGCGGGTACAGCGACCAGCAGGCCGAGTCCGGCAGCGGTCAGGAGTCGAATCGTGTCGAGAATGCGGGGATTGAATCCCCAGGATAACCGCAGGTAGAGAGCGGCAGCGGAGGCAGCGAGAATCACGGCAGTTGCCACGCCGAAGCGGAGAAGGGTGGGGGCCAGACTGCGGGCATGAAACCCTTTGAAGCGAGAAGTCAGGCTCAGGCCCATCAGGATCACTCCGAGAAACTGACCGAAGAACTGCACGCCTCCTACCAGGCCGAAGAACCCGATTTGCCGTCCGAAGGGCCAGAGGAGCAGGGCAACCGCCAGGCCCAGGAGCAGTTGCGCGTTGTCCATCACGGCTCCGCCGGAAACTCGATAGAGCACGCGGAACAGCGAGCTCAGCGCTCGGCATGCCCCGGCGGCGCACAGCAGAACCACCGTTCCCTCCAGGAGAGGATTGGTTTTGCCGGTCCAGACATAAGCGAGTTTCGCTCCGTACAAAGCGATGAAGGCCAGAGGAAGAACGGAGAGCACCACCATCGCTTTGAACGACTTGAGAATGAACGCGTTGTTTTGCTCCGGCGATCCCGAGGCATACACCAGGCTCCCGCCCGAAAGAATGGCCTGCAGGTACGGACCCTGAATGATGGTCGAAAAACTGACCAGGCGAGCGGCCAGCGCATAAACCCCCACCGCATTCGCGCCAAAGAATTTCAGGATGGCGATCGGGAGCACCGCAGCGTACAGCAACTCGAGCATGTTCACCAGCTGATAGCTGGCAGCGAACCGGATCAGCTCTTTCACCACTGTCCCCGTGATCAGCCCGGGCGCCAGACGGACCTCAGGGAGAATGCGGCGCGCGTAGAAGTACCACAAAGCGCCGCCGACAATCTGATAGAGGCAGTACATAACACACATCGCCAGCAATCCATATCCAGCCGAAAGGAGAGCGACGATGGCTGCCGTGTTGATGATGTCGAGAACGACGTTCAGCTTCTCCCGCAGATCAATGCGATGGGCACCGTTCAGGATGCTTTGGAACGTCAGGGTCACATTGGCCACGATCGCCGTGATCGCCAGATACTGAATGCCTCGGGTGGCAGCAGCGAGGAAGTTCTTCGGCACGCCCACCGCGACGGCCAGGGGATGGGCGAAGACAGCGAGTGGAACAAGAACAACGACCGAGAGCACCAGCACCGCAAAGGTGCCCGTGCTGAGCAGCCGGCTGGCCCGATCGAAATCGCCTGTGCCGGTTGCCTCCGCGACATACTTCTGAAACGCGGATTTAATCCCCACCCCGCCCAGGGTCATATAGCCCGCGATCGTCATCAGAACGGACCAGATGCCGTAACCATCCAGCCCAAGGTGATGGATCATCACCGGAACGATGATGATCCGGGACAGGATGTGGAACAGCTGTCCCCCCACGCCGAAAAGCGTGTTTTTCCCAATGGAAGCGGTGAGCGCGCGACTGGAAGACGGCGCAGAGAATTTAGCTGTCATGGGTCGAAGGGCTATGGGATCAGTGTGGTAATGGGGCGGTTCGAATCGACGGCTCCGGTCAGGAATGCGGGGGGCGAGGACCGGAAGAGGACATTGAATCGGCGCCCACCGTCCACGCGCCGCTCGCGGAACGCGGATTGCCAAAACGATCGGAACACAGAGAAGCCAGGGAGCCGGTGCACAGCGAAGTCAGGTTCGCTCCCTTGTTGATCAGCGGGGAGCCCGGCTGAAGCTGATTGCTGCTGCTCAGCTTCAGAGAGGATTGGTAGTCCGAATGCCGGTCGCCCTTGATGCAGCTCTGCCAGGAAAAGAATTGCGACGGCGAATAGAAATTTCCGTGACAGACAAAAGCGTTGCTGCCCCCGTTTGCATACTGGTTGTAATCCGGAGTGAAGGGGATGCCGTGGGTCTCAATCACCTGATTGCAGCCGCTGACAGCATTGTTCTCGAATGTCATGCCGCTGACATCGCTGTTGGCGGAAAAACATACGCCCACTTCGGTTCCTGCGGTGCTGATGAGCGTGTTGTTGTAGACCCCGCCTCCATGCTCTGCCGTGTAGTTTCCGGAAAACAGTCCAAACAATCCATCAGGATCGGGCTGCTCGCCCTCCGCGACGTTGTTGAAGATGGCAATGCCCGACGTCGCATCGGCGCAGGGCGTTGAACCGGGTCCTGAACCGCCTTCGATAAACACGTGGGCGGTGGCGTTCCTGCCGATCGGGCCTTTGAACTCATTGTTGTAGATCGCCAGCAGGGTGATGTGCGCCGCTGACCCACCGGTCTCGCTCGTGAAGCAGTGGATGCCGTCGTGGTGGTAGGTGTCGTTGGGCGTGTCCCAGTTGGCATAGCCGTAGACCGTGTTGTTGTGGAAGAGGAACGGCCCCGAGCTCCCTCCCGACACCTGGGTGGCCAGCATCCAGCCGTGGTCGGTGTTGTAGATCGTGTTGCCGGCGATCACCACGTTGCCGTCGCCGTTGCTGTAGCCCTCGTAGAGGCACCAACCGGAATCGTGCATCACGTTGTGCTGGATCAGCCAGTCCGACCCGCTCACCGAGATGCAGCGTTGGGCGCTGGCATCCGCCGTCATGTCGCTGGGCGAGCTATGCACGTACATGTTCGCAATCGTCAGGTTCTCTACCGTGCAGTGATTGCACCGGTAGCCCTCGATGGCCTCGGTCTTCTGGTTGTAGGCTAAACCGGAGCCGTTGGCGGTGTCCTCAATCGTGCCGGTGTTCTGGCCGTCGACCGTGTAGTAGCTCAACCCGTAGAGACAAATCGCTCCCCCGCAGCCGCCATTGGGCGAGGGGGCGAAATAAGGTGCCTGAAGAATGGCGCCGGTATCGAATTTGATCGTGACAGGATGCCCCGCCGCTCCATCCCCATTCGGCCTGAGCAGCTGCGCACCCGCGTCTCCGGTGATCGTTCCGCAGATGTAATTCACATCTCCGGGTATGTTCCTGAGGGCGTTAAAGGTGGCGGGTGTAATCGCCGATTGCCCTTTGCACGCCGTGCCGCCGCTGAAGGATCCTGCGGATTGCGCAATATAACGAGTCGTCGCGGATGCCGGAGGCGTGATCGCGAGAAGAGCAACAATCACCACCGCCAGGCCAGCGAAAGCGAAAACGGGAATCAGCTTCTTCATGGAGTGGTTACGCGATGCCTGCCGCAGAAGGGAGGAGCTTTCGGCGTCCGCCCAGGGGGGCGAAGCGCAGAAAGCTCCTTAGTCATGAATTACCGACGAACAGCGATCGTCCGGAGAAGCGGTTCTCCCTAATTGGTGACGACCGTCCCGGTCAGGCCGGTCGGCGCCGCAGGAGCCGTACCAGTGGTGGAATAAGCGCCCACCGTCCACGAGCCGGTGGCTGGTCGAGGACTACCGACGATGTCGCTGTTCAGCGTGGTGATGCCCAGAGATGTCAGGTTCGCCCCGGCGCCGATGACCGCCGAGCCCGTCTGCGGCACACCCGCGGCAGAGAGATTCGCGCTCGAGACGAGGGCCGCAGGCGCAGCGTCCCCCCCGGTCTCGCCCTGCCAGGTAGACAGCGATCCCGAGAAGTTCCCTCGGTAATTGAAGCAATTGGACCCGGAACAGTTCGCGTAGATGTTGTTGTGCAGGCCGCCCGACACGAAGCTGCCACCGGAGGCGATATACATCAGAGTGCCGCACCCGCTGACCACGTTATTCACGAAAGTGACATTGGGCGAACTGGAGGTCCCCATGCAGGTATCGTTGGCGGTGCCAATGATGGTGTTGTTATAGATCTGATAACCACCGTCAACACCGGTGGTCAGCAGGCCGTCGCCGTCCTGCCCGTTGCAGGTATCGATGAGGCTGTTGTTGTAGATCTTGACATTCGAAGTCTTGCCGGCATTCGCTTCCATGAAGATGTGCGCCGTTACGTTGTTGCCGACGCAGCCGCCGAATTTATTGTCGTAGATGTTGATGCCGGTGATGGTATCGGAGCCGTTGTCGTTATAGCCCCACACGTGAATGCCGTCGTGATGCCAAATGTTCGCGGATGTGTCCCAGGTGGAGTAGTCGTGGATGTTATTGCCGGAAATAGTCACGTTCTCCAGCGTGTTTCCACCCGCGGGTCCACCGAAAATGATTCCATGATCGATGTTATAAATCTGGTTATTCGAGATCGTGATTCCGGTCGACACACCGCTGTCGTACTGGAACTGCACGCACCAGGCCGCGTCGTGAAAGAGGTTATTCGTCACGGTCCAGTTGGTGATCTGTCCATGGACGTAGGTGCAGCTGCCACCGCCGCCATTCGGTACCCCACTGGCGGTCATGTACATATCGATGATG
>DASRRO010000224.1:0-1583 GCA_035656855.1 Acidobacteriaceae bacterium
GGACTTTGAGGTTCCCTTTTGGGACCGGGCGCACTCCATCGAAACTCAGGCAGATTCCTATCCATTGCCGTTTCACCCACTGGAACTCGGCGAGGAAGCATTGCGCGCCCTTTTCGGATTTACCTACGAAGGCCTATACCAGGACGAGGATCCCGACCTCGAAAACATCGTACTCGCCGGCTTCGCCGTAGACGCAATTGACAATGGTCTGTTAGGACGAGGCCCTCCAAGCGCAAGCGGCTTAGGTAACGGGTAGGGGAATCCTAACAGATTTAGCCGGCACACTTTCTGCGGGTTCCTGGCCGCCTGCTCGCCTCCCCAACTGGGAGTGACTACTGGCCCCTGCTGCTTTGAAGTCGTTTCCCGGAAGCGTGTCCGATCGCAGTGACGAACAGAGCGATGTTGGCGTCGTCGATGCCGGTGACGGCGTCGCGGAGGCTGATGGGGGTGCCTGCGGCGAGGCTGGCTGATAGGTGGAGGATGCGACGTTCGCCTCCTGAGCACGGGAGGTCTCCGCTGGCGATGGCGGCGTGCCAGTCGATGGCGGCCATCGGGGTGCCGTCGCTGGTGCCGTGGTGGATGAACCTGCTGGTGAAATCGTCTCGCCGGAGGAATGTGCCGTTGCTGATGAGCAGTTGGGTGCCTGCTTCGAGCGCGAGCAGTCCAGCGGCGCAGCTGCGGAGGGCGGCGGTGAGGTCGTCAGTGTTCACGGGGGCCTTCGGTGGTGAGGGTGGCGGCGGCGATGTCGCGGTAGGCGGGGATGCCGAGGTGGACGTGCTCGGCTCGGCGGGCGGCGGTGGCGTCGGCCTGGGCGATTTTGCTGGTGGCGGCGGTGAGGCTGACTTTGAGTCCTTCGGCTTCGCCGGTCCAGCCTTCGCGTTCGGCTTCGGCGATGCGGGCGTGGAGGTTGTCGCGGATCTCCTCCAGGCGGTGGCGCTGGGCGGGGTCGATTCTGAGGAGGGGGCATCGGATGCAGGAGTGCTCGTGGATGCAGGGGGTTGAGTACGCGCCCGCAGTCGCCGAGCGCGACGCGGCGGCGCTGGAAGTGGCCGAGGAACTCGTCCCATTCGGCGTCGGTGGGGGTGCGGTACTCTTCGCTCGGCCGGGTGGCCCTGCGCTGGGCGATGAAGGCCCGGTGTCCGCGGATGGCTTCCTCGGGATAGACCGCTTTGTAGCCCATGGTGGTGTTGATGTCGTCGTGTCCGAGGATGAGCTGGGCGATGTGCGGGGGCATGCCGTTGAGGATGGCGTCGGTGGCGAAGACCCTGCGGAAGTCGTGGGGCCAGAAGGTAAGGGGCTTGCCGTCGGTGCCGGTGATGCCGGAGGCGGCGAGGGCGCCGGTCAGGAGGTGGCGGATTCCGTCGGCGGAGATGGGGCGGTTCTCCAGGCCGACGACCCGCTGGAACAGCAGGGGCATGGGCGGTTTCCAGGTGCGCTCGTGCGGGTCGTAGGCGGGGGTGAGCGGGACGGTCCCGCTGGTGCCGCGGACGCGGGTGATGATGGCGGACAGGGCGTCGGCGAGCTCGGGGCCGATGACGAGGAGGCGCTCGGCGTCTTTCTTGGACGGGGCGATCGACAGCAGG
>DASRRO010000225.1:0-2885 GCA_035656855.1 Acidobacteriaceae bacterium
CACCAGCACCTTCGCATTGCGCAGGCTCAGCCGCCGTTCGAGCGGTCCAACGATCCCCGCAACATCCGTATTGAACCCGTAAAACTTCCCATCCGGCAGCCGCGAAATCGTATTCACCGCGCCGATCTTCGTCGACAGCGGATCCGTGCGCTCCAGGTGCTTCATCACGCCTTCCTTCAGCGGCATCGTCACGCTCAGACCCTGGATCGGAATCTCACGCGCCAGCTTGAACAGGTCGTCGACGTTCTTCGTCTGCAGCGCCAGGTAGACCGCATTCACCGTCTCGCGCCGGAACGCCGTATTCAGCATCAGCGGAGACAGCGATGACCGGATCGGATCGCCTGCCACGCCATAGACCTTCGTCGCCACGTCTACCTGGTCGATGCGATACGTCTCCAGCAGCGTGCGCGCAGCAATCTGTCCTGGCGCCGTCTCGTCGCCCACGCTTGCCGCCGCAAACGTAAACGCCGAGCCCGCCCGCAGCCCCAGCACGCGCGAGATAATCCCCGCCTCGCCCATGCATATGCCCACGATGCTTGCCTTCGAGCGGTCTTCCATCCGCTCCAGGAAGTGCATCAGTTTCAGGTTGTCGGTCAGCGACCGCGCCGTCGGCACCACCTTGATGAAGTCGGGCTCGAAGGGCGCCATGCGCGCATACACCGCATCAAGATCGCCGGTCTGCTTGAAGTCGTGAAAGCTCAGGATGACGGCCGCGCCCGCATCGCGCAGCCGCTGCATCGTGTTCTTCGGCAGCTTCTCAATCGACTCCAGCTCGACGTCGACAAGCTGAAATCCCGACTCCGCCGCCTTCATCAGAATGTCCAGCGCAGCCGTATTCGAGCCCGCGAACTTGCCGCCGTTCTCCTTGCATCGGCACGTCGCCACCGCCGTCGCTGCCCTGTTGTCCAGCAGAAATTCCTTCAGCGCCGGCAACGCCGCAGCCGGTTTCGGCAGGTAGTCGAGCCGGAACTCGATGAAGCTGGTGTCCTTCAGGGCTGCGCTGGCCTTTCCCACCATTTCTTCGGCTGTCTGGCCGGTAATCGCAATACAAATTTTTCCGATTCGGGAACGAAGCAGGTGGGAGGCGATCTGAGTGCTGTTATTCATGCTGGCAATCGCGGTATCGTACCGCCGAACTCCCTCATATGCAATAGCTTTCAAGTCCCGGCGGGCAGCGCGTTTAGGCTCGCCACACCAACAATATCGCCTTCTGCGGCAATAATTGTTTTTTGCGGCTCGGAAGTTGGACGCGTTGATCCTGCTGGAGTTGCCATCTTTGTGTCATCCGGCACACAAATGTTAACCTTCATGCAACCCGGCAGCACCTCGTGCGTCTAATCCTGTAACTGAGAGGCTAATTCAGACTGTCCCACCCGTAGTAGAACCTCCCTCTTTTTGCCCTATTGGGCATCCTCTAATTTCCTTCAGTATCCCCTCCCCATAAGCCTCCCAAGGGCCCGCCCGAAAGCGGGCCCATTCACTTTAAGCAGCTGGCCAGGTTCGCGGTGCAGAGGTTTATGATCCTCGCAAACCGATGATCGTGTCGCGAAGGTATGCCAGCCCGTTGCTTGTCTCGGTGTTCGTCGTCCTCCTGGCGCGCGGGGGCGCCCAGAACCCGTCCAACTCATCCGCAGTCGCTGCGCCAAAGAAGTTCGATGTGGCGAGCATACGGCCATCGGCAGATCGGACCGGCCAGCCCGGCTGGATGGGCATCCGGATTACTGGCGACATGTTTGAGGCGCATAGCATGTCGCTCAATTCCCTGGTCTGGTATGCCTTCGCCGGCAGGGGCCTCAAGCCTCAGATGGTATCCGAGGGTAAAGGCTGGATTGAGTCGCAGCAGTGGGACATCATCGCAAAATTCGACGATCCCTCCCTCGCCGGTCTGTCAAACGCCGAGCGAAACGACCGGATCCGGCCGATGCTGCAGGCGCTGCTCAGGGAGCGGTTCGACCTGAAACTCCATACCGAGTTGCGGCCAACTTCGGTGTACGCGCTGGTGCAGGCCAAGGGCGGAGCCAAGGTAAAAGAAGTTCCTGCGCCGCCGGAGGTGCAAGGTGACTGGATGGAGGCGATGAAGCGTTATCGCGAAGAAAATCCCGGCAAGCCTTTCCCCGGCGCGATCTCCTGCAGCGACCGCTGCACGGCGACTGCGGTGACGATCAGCAACGCGCTCGGACAGATTCAGGGCAGCAGCCACGCGGATCGCATGGTCGTCGACGAGACCGGGCTGAAGGGCCATTATGATTTCTCATTTCGGCAACCCCGCAATGAAGATGACGACGCAATGGCAGAGGTGATGGAGGACCTGGGAATGAAGCTCGAACCGCGCAAAGTGGATTTGACGACCTACGTGATCGACTCCGCGGAAAAGCCTTCGCCCAATTAGGAGAACCTCCGCCTCTACAATCGATCTGTGAGCACCAATACTCCAGATTGGAAAGAGAGCCCTGAGGCCATCGCCGCCGTCGACAGTCTCTTCGCCTCCGTCGGCCTCGAGCACGGCCGCCGCGCCACCCGCACCGGGACCTGGGCCGCCGGCGAGCGCACCCGCCGCCGTCCGACCTCGGGATCCGGCGTAAAACCCTCCGTTTCAGCGAAAAGGCCCCGCCTTGCCCCCGGCGTTATCCGCCCCGCCGGATGGGACGCCTATCCCTGGCTCCGCGCCGGCTTCAGCACCCGCGAGGGCGGCGCGACCACCGCCTTCGGCACCCCAGGCGACCTCAATCTCGGCTGGAACGTCAACGACCCCGCCGAAACCGTCGCCGCCAACCGCAAGCGGTTCCTACAGGCCGTCACCGGCCCCCAAACAGGTTCAAAGCCCGCCCAGCTCGTCGCCGTCCGCCAGTTCCACAGCCCGCTCATCCGTGTCATCGGCCCCGAAG
>DASRRO010000226.1:0-2612 GCA_035656855.1 Acidobacteriaceae bacterium
CCGATCCGCTGACTGGTCAGATGACGGATGTGTTGTGGGTGAAGGGCAGTGGCGGTGACCTGGGCAGCATCAAGAGGGCGGGGTTTGCGACTCTTTATCTGGACAAGCTGCTGGCGATTGAGAGGCAGTACAAGGGCGTGGCGCAGGAAGACGCGGTTGTGGAGCTGTATCCGATGTGCACGTTTGGAGTAAATCCAACGGTGGCATCTATCGATACGCCGCTGCACGGCTTCCTTCCGTTTCGGCATGTGGATCACCTGCATCCGGACTGGGCTATTGCCATGGCCGCGGCTGCGAATGGCAAAGAGAAGATGGAGGAGTTCAATCGGGAGTTCGACCATTCGCTGGTGTGGGTGCCCTGGCAGCGTCCGGGGTTTGAACTGGGACTGATGATGCGACTGGCTGTGAAGGAGAATCCTGGGTGCGACGGAATCGTCCTGGGCGGGCACGGTCTGTTTACGTGGGGAGAGACGCAGCGCGAGTGTTATCTGAACACGCTGACCATGATCGATCATCTGGGGCAGTTTGTTCAGGGACATGTGGAGCACAGCGGCGAGGGCCTGTTTGGCGGTGCGATTTTGCAGCCTCGAACGGATCGCAGGGACGTCGCGATGGAACTGCTGCCTTTCGTGCGTGGGCGGGTGTCGCAGCAAAAGCGGTTCATCGGCGGCTGGGTGGATCTGGACGAGGTGCTTCGCTTCGTGAATTCGAAGGATGGGGCAGCGCTGGCACATCTGGGCACCAGTTGTCCCGATCACTTTATCCGAACCAAGATTCGGCCAATGTTTGTGCCGGCGGCAGCGGAGGACGATGTTGCGGCGCTCCGAAAGAAGGTTGAAACCGCGCTCGATACGTATCGGAAGGAATACGCGGCCTACTACCAGAAACACCGGGTGGCGGATTCTCCTGCGATGCGCGATGCGAACCCCACAGTGGTGTTGATTCCTGGGATCGGCATGTTTTCGTTTGGAAAGACCAAGAGCGAATCACGCGTGGTAGGTGAGTTTTACACGAACGCGATTCACGTGATGGAGGGTGCGACTGCTCTGGCGGGCAAGACCCCGGTAAAGGATGTGCCGCAGGCCGGAGCAGCGGCGCCGTGCGAAGCCTTTGAGGTCTATACAAATTATGTGGCGCTGCCGGCCGCAGAGGCGTTTGGCATCGAATATTGGTTGCTGGAAGAGGCAAAGATTCGCCGGCAGCCGGCGGAGAAGGAACTGAGCCGCAGGATCGCATTGATCGTGGGCGGGGCCAGCGGCATTGGCCGCGCGGCGGCCCTGCTGGCGGCGGAACGCGGGGCGCACATCATGATCGCTGACCGCGACCTTGCCGGGGCGGAGGCGGTAGCCCAGGAGGCAAGGGCAGCCGCCGGCAAAGAGGCGATTGCCGCAATCGCTGTCGATATACGCAATCGCGACTCAATTGCGGCGTCCCTGCGCGAGACGGTCGGGCGATTCGGCGGGCTCGACATTCTGATCAACACGGCAGCAGTTTTTCCGTCATCGCCGCAGGGCGCGATCAGCGACGCGATGTGGTCGACGACTCTTGCCCTGAACGTGACCGCAAATTACCTGCTGGCCGAGGAAGTGGCAAAGGTGTTTGCGGCGGAGCAGATCGAGGGCAGTATCGTTTTGACGAGCTCCGCGAACGCGGTGGTTCCGAAGCGGGGCAGTGAAGCGTATGACGTGAGCAAGGCGGCTCTAAGCCACCTGGTGCGGGAACTGGCAGTTTCGCTGGCGCCAGGGGTGCGGGTGAACGGGATCAGTCCGGCGACGGTGGTCAAAGGGTCGACGATGTTTCCGCGGGATCGCGTGATTGCGTCGCTGACGAAATACGGCATTGCCTTCGATGTGTCAGCAACGGACGATCAGCTGCGCGATCTTTTGGCGGAATTCTATGCCAAACGGACGCTGACGCATCAGCCGATTGAACCAGGCGACTGCGCGCGGGCGATGCTGTTTCTTGCCGGGCCGCACACGCGGTGCACAACCGGGCACTTGATTCCTGTGGACGGCGGTCTGCCCGAGGCATTTCTGCGGTGAGCAGCATTCCAGCGCTGGTCGCAATCGACCTGGGCGCGGAGAGTTGCCGGGTGTCGCTGCTGCGCGGAGCGGGTGAAGAGCCGCGGATTTCGATGGTGCGGCGCTTCGAAAATGGTCCGCGGGACCAGGGGATTGCCGGATGGCGGTGGGACCTCGATCGCATCACGGGAGAACTGGAAACTGGTCTTCGTGAGTGCGCTGAGCTTGCGCCGGAAGGCATAGCGAGCATTGGGGTGACGGGATGGGCGGTCGATTATGTGCGGCTCGATGACGCTGGAGAGCCGCTGGCGCCGCCGTTCTGCTATCGCGACGAACGAACGCAGACCGCAATGCAGGAAGTCCATGCGAAGATTCCGGCCGCGACGCTTTACGCGCGGACGGGCGTGCAGATTCAGCCGATCAATACGATTTACCAAATCTATGCGGACAAGCGGAGCGGTATCGCAGACTCCGCAGCCTGGGTGAATCTGCCTGAGTACATTCTGCAATGGCTGGGAGGGCCGCGCGTTGCAGAGTATACCAATGCGACTCACACCGGGCTGGTGGATGCAGAAACCCGGAACTGGTCAG
>DASRRO010000227.1:0-73336 GCA_035656855.1 Acidobacteriaceae bacterium
TGCGGTGTCGACGGACATTGCCGGATCAGGGGATGATGGCGGTTTTGATATCGCCGGCACGGTTCATGAGGCGGCGGAAGACGCGGTTCAGTTCAGAGAGCGGAGCGCGACTGGTAATGGTGTCGCTGCAGCGGAATTTCCCGCTGACGATGAGGTCGAAGGCTTTGCGGGCGGCTGCGGGGGTGTGGTGGAAGCTGGCCCGGAGGGTGATGTTGTTGTAGTGGAGCCGATTCGTGTCCAGCTCGACTTTGGTGCCGGCGGCGCATCCGCCGAAGAAGTTGACGGTCCCGCCTTTGCGGACCATATCCACAGCCCATTGCCAGGCGGTGGGAGTGGCGACCGCGTCGATGGCGAGATCCACACCCCGGCGATGAGGAGTAAGAGCGCGCACGGCAGCGATGGGGTCGCTGACTTTGGTGATCTGGACGACCTCGGCGGCGCCGAAGCGGCGGGCCGCCGCCACCTGTTCATCACGTTTGACGACAGCGACGACATGCAGGCCGTAGAGCTCGGCGACGCGCATGAACATGAGGCCGATGGGACCGGCGCCGATGACGGCGATGGTATCGCCGGACTGCGGCTGGCACTCATCGAGGCCGCGGACGACACAAGCCAGCGCTTCGGTGAGAGCGGCATGCTCAAAGGGGATGCCGGTGGGGATGCGGAGGGTGTTGCGTTCGACGATTCGCGCGGGAATGTGAAGAAATTCCGCGTAGGCGCCATTGTTGAAGATGAGGTTATCGCAGAGGTTTTCCTGGTCGCGCAGGCAGTAATAACATTCGCCACACGGGGCCGAGTTGAGAGCGACAACGCGATCGCCGGGCTGGAAGGCGGTGACGCCGCGCCCCGCCTGATGTACGGTGCCGGCGAGTTCGTGTCCGAAGGGAATAGGGGGTTTGAGCATGCGGGCGTGGTAGCCGCGCCGATAGACTTTGAGATCGGTGCCGCAGGTGAGCGCGGCGTGGACTCGGACAACGATTTCCCCAGCGCCGGCTCGGGGCATCGGGACCTGTTCAATCCTCAGATCCTCGCGGCCATGCAGCACGGCGGCTGTCATTTGCGCTGCCATCTTACTATTGTCTCAAATTATGGGTGGACGAACACTTTCAGGGATTGCGGCCCTGGGTTCGAGGCGACCTGGATGGCCTGGACGGCGTCTTCCAGGGGAAACCGATGGGTGATGAGCCGGGTCAGGTCGAAATCGGTGCGATAGCCGCCGAAGACGAGATCCGTGACTTCGCCATTGATCTCGAATGACGAGCTGTAGGAGCCGACGAGGGACTTTTCGTCCATACAAACGACGGCGGGATCGAAGATGGCTTCGCCATGCTGGGTGGCGGCGAAGAGCAGGATTCGGCCGCCGGGGCGCGCAGCGTCCATGGCTGTGCGGATGAGGGCGTTGCCGCCCACGGCGAGAATGACGGCATCGGCACCGCGGCCTTCACTGGCGGAATGGGCGGCGGTCACGACGTCCTGTTTGCTGGCGTCGATGGGGTGTTTGAGTCCGTACGCTGCAGCGACAGCGTGACGTGCGGGATAGAGATCAGAGGTCAGGACTTTGGCGCCGGTGCGAGCGGCGATGGAAGCCAGCAGGATGCCGATTGGTCCCTGCCCGATGACGAGGACGGTTTCGTCAGGGGCGAGATTGAGGTTGCGGATGGCCTTGTAAGTGGTGTTCACCGGCTCGACAAAGGCAGCCTGCTCAAAGGGGACGCCGTCGGGGATGGGGATCAGGCCACCGCTGCGGATAATCCACGGCATTACGCGGACGTATTCGGCAAATCCGCCGCCCGAAGGCTCAAACCCGGCTGTGCAGCCGACCCGCTTGTAGTCGTTGCACTGGGCGAAGGTCTTCTTGCGGCAGTAGTAGCAGTGGCCACATGGAGTGTGGTGGAAGACCATGACCCGCTCGCCGACAGCGAAATCGCGCACACCATCAGCAACGGCCGCAATAACGCCTGCAGTCTCATGCCCAAAGATGCGGGGGGCGGAATGGGAGCCGGTGTGGATCTTCTTCAGGTCTGTGCCGCAGACGCCGCAGGAGTGGACCCGGATCAGAACTTCGCCGGGGCTGATCTCGGGCACAGGTACTGTTTCTACGCGGACGTCGTTAATGCCGCGGTACACGGCGGCGCGCATGGTCGTGGGGACAGGGGCAAAGCGCTGCTGCAAATCGTTTGAGGTCGCGGTAGCCATGGGACTCTGAACATCACTTTATCGAACCGGAGAGGGCGCGTAAAACAAAATTCGACAACTCCTGGGCGGCCTGGCGGCTGTTTTGGCCGAGACGGCGCAGGGGTCCCCAATAGGGAGGATGCACCAGAGCCCACGCCATCAGGCTCGTGACGCGGATATGACCGTCCGGAGTGGCAAACCGGTTGAAGTCGGGCAAACGGTCGTTGGGGCCATCGGTGACGGCCTTGAAGCAAAGAAACCTGAGGTTGTGGGCGGAAGCGAAGCGGGCTACGGCGGCGGCCTCCATGTCGACCAGGGTTGCCTGATACTTCTCAGCCAGGCGGCGCTTTGCGTCGGGATCGGCAACTCGATCGAGCGTGACGAGTCGCTGGGGTTTGATCGGAACCGGAGCCTCATCCGGCAAAGGGTCCGTGGGAAAGCGCTCGCCGGTGGCGTCGTCAATCACTTCGCGGATGGCGCAGGCATCGGGGGAGCGCAATCCGCAGGAGAGGGAGCCGGCATAACCGATGGAGATGAGGGTGTCGATGGGGGCAGTGGACGGGGCCGCGGTTAGAACCGCGTCACAGGCTCGGGTGACTGCGGCGGCGCCCATCCCGGTGGCGGCGGCGAGCATATTGTGATCGCCAATGCGCCCGCGAAGGACGGCTTCGGAGCGTTGCCATCCGCGGGTAAGCGGTGCAAGCTCCGAAGGCAGCGCGGCGACGATGGCGACAGTGTTCATCAACGTGCCTGCTGTCCGGGAGGCGCGTACCCGTGCTCGCGGAACCAGTCGATGGCGGCACGGAGGGCCTCATAGACGGGGATGGTGCGGAAGCCAAGCTCGCGCTCGGCTTTGGCGGAGGACGCGAACATCTTTTTTCGGCCCATACGGACGGCTTCGACTGTGGCGCGAGGCTCCTTGCCACGAATCTTCCCGGTCAAGGTCTCGTCGAAGAAGGCGAAGATCATGGCGACGGAATTGGGGACCCGCATGTTGGGCGAAGGCAGGCCGGCAATGGCGGACATTTTGTCGAGAATCTGCTTCAGGGTGAGGTTTTCGCCGCCCAGGATGTAGCGTTCGCCAGGACGGCCCAGGGCGGGATTCAGCACATCGGCATGGGTGCGGGCGACTTCCGCCACGTCCACGAGATTGAGGCCGGTGTCCATGTAGGCAGGAAATTTCTTATTGAGGAAATCGACGATGATGCGGCCGGTGGGCGTGGGCTTCAGGTCGTTCGGGCCGATTGGCGTGGTTGGGTTAAGGGTAAGGACCGACTGGCCGGCGCGCGCGGCTTCGATCGCAACCTGCTCCGCCATAAACTTGGAGCGCTTGTAGTGGCCAACCATGTCGGCGAGAGAGACGGGCGTGTTCTCGTCGACGATGGTGCCGTCGGAATGGAAGCCCATGGTGGCAACGCTGGAGGTGTAGACGCAGCGTGGGACGTTCTCTTCGCGAGCGATGCGCAGCAGGGCTCGGGTGCCTTCGACGTTGGTACGGTACATCGTCTCGGGATCGCGCACCCACAAGCGGTAGTCGGCGGCGACGTGCATGACGGCGCCACAGCCGCGGACGGCGCTGCGGAGAGATTCCGGCTCGAGCAGGTCACCGGTAACGGTTTCTGCCTGGAGACCTTCGAGATTGGCGAGATTGCTGGTGCGGCGGGTGAGCAGGCGGAGGGCGGCACCACGGGTGACCAGCTCGCGAGCGACATGGCTACCGACGAAGCCCGTAGCGCCGGTGACAAAGACTCTCATAAAGCAGCCGATAGCCGGGAGCTGGTAGCTCGCTGCCACCAGACAGTCGGTCCGAGACACGACCCGAGAACCGAGCGGTCGAGGATCATCGCTGCTCCACGGAAAGCCAGGAGCCGAGTTCGGCCACCGGCAACCGCACGCCGACGTAGAAGGCTCCAAAGAGGCCGTACAGGGCAGAAGCTTCATCGAAGCGCATTTCGTAGATGAGCTGCTTGAAGACACCGGGATTGTCGGCGTAGAGATCGACGCCCCATTCCCAGTCATCGAGCCCGATGGAGCCGGAGATAACCTGCTTGACGGTGCCGGCGAAGCGGCGGCCAATGAGGCCGTGGTCCTGCATCATGCGGGCGCGGTCCGGCATGGGCGTGGAATACCAGTTCACGTGCTCGCCGCGCTTCTTGTCCATGGGATAGAAGCAGAGATATTTTGCGTCGGGAATGGCGGGGTAGAGACGCATCGACATGGCGGATGCCTGGCGGGCCATGGTTTCGCGGACGCGGGCATCCCATGGCTCCGAGTACGGCTCGACGTTCTCGGCGGCGAGCTGCGCGTAGAGTTTCGAGGACGATTCGTAGAGGCCGAGCTCCACGATGGAGAGATAGGAATGGGTGGGTTGAAGAAAGCTGCCGAATTCCGTGCGGGCGAGGTCGCGCTCTACCTGGGCCAGCTGCTCGATGCTGTCGCGGTAATGCACGAAGAGGAGATCGCCCTTGTGGCCCAGCTGCGCGAAGACGGCGGACTGATTCGGATGCCCTTCGGAGGAGCTTTTCTCGAGGGGCGTGAGGAGCGCGGAGGCTTCCCCGATCACGCGGTCGCGGGCTGCCGCGTCGAGGCGTCGCCAGGCGGGCCAGTCGAAGCGGAACATCTGGTGCAGCAGGCTCGAACCGTCGAGCGTCAGCGGATAGGGGGGGATTTCGGGCAAAGGGGCCTCCGAAGAGCAGGGTACAGGGAACAGGGTACAGCGTGCAGGGGGAGCAGACGTCAGCGTGTTGACGTCGCTTCGTCGACGTAGAACTCCGCTATTTCGCGTGCGTATTTCTGCGCGACCACGCGGCGGCGGAGCTTGAGGCTGGGTGTGAGCTCGCCAGAGTCCAGCGACCACTCATCCGACACCAGGCGAAACCGCTTGATGGTTTCAAAGTTCGCCAGCGTGGCATTGACGCGATCGATGAGCGCCTGGTATTCCGCGCGGACCTGCTGGTTCTCAACGAGATGGCTGCGGGCACCAACGGTAATGCCGTTCTCTTTGGCCCAGGGCTCAAGAGCAGCGAAATTGGGGGCAATCAGCGCCGACGCAAACTTGTGGCGGTCGCCGACGAGCGCGCAATTGGCGACGAGCACGCTGGCTTTGAGCTTGTTTTCGATGGGTTGCGGAGCGATGAGTTTGCCGCCGGACGTCTTGAGGAGTTCCTTCTTGCGGTCGGTGATAAAGAGGAAACCGTCGGCGTCGATGTGGCCGATGTCGCCGGTGTGGAACCAGCCTTCGGTATCGATCGTTTCAGCTTCGCCGCGGTTTTTCCAGTAGCCCTGGAAGATGCTGGGACCGCGGACGAGAAGCTCGCCGTCGGCGGCAATGCGGCACTCGACATTGGACAGCGGCCGACCCACGGAGCCCATCCGGTTGGCTTGTGGCGTGTTGATGGCGATGACCGGCGAGGTTTCCGTCAGTCCGTAGCCTTCGAGAATGCGGATCCCCATCGACGCGAACCAGTGGGCGGTGTCGAGACCAAGGGGTGCGCCCCCGGCGATGGAATAGCGGACGCTGCCGCCGAATCCGGCGCGCAGTTTCTTGTAGACGATGGCATTGGCGAGCTTCCACGACGGGGAAGAAGGCGTTCGGCCGGCAGCAATCTCTTCCCGATGCGGCTGACCTGTCGACTGGGCCCAGGCAAAGAGGCGGCGCTTGATGCCGGACTCGGCTGCGCGCTGTTCGGCGACCTGGCGAACTTTTTCGAAAACGCGCGGGACGGCGACGAGGACTGTGGGGCGAATCGCCTGCATCGCCTCGGGCAGCTTATCGAAGGATGGACAGTAAGCGACCAGGACATTCTTTGCGTAAAGCGCGTAGTCGAGGTGGCGGGCGGTGATGTGTGAAAGGGGCAGGAACGAGATGCACGAGTCGGTGGGCAGGAGACCGAAGGCGTCCAGCGAGTAATTGAGGTTGCTTGCGATGTTGCCGTGGGTGAGGAGGACACCTTTGGGTTCGCCCGTCGTGCCGGAGGTATAGATCAGGGTGGCGAGATCGGCCGGCTGGACGGCCCGGGCCGCGTTTTCGAAAGCGGGAATCTGATTGTTGCCGGCGGTGCTGAGGAGAGAGGAGAAGGTTTCGGCGCCAGCAACGGGTTCCTCATCCATGATGACGACATGGTCGAGGGGCGTGGCGGCGCGAATCGAAGCGATCTTGTCGTACTGCGCGCGGGTGGAGAGAAAGATTGCACACGAGCCGGAGTCGACCAGCAAAGGCGCGATCTGGTCCGCCAGAAGCGTGGGGTAGATGGGGACGTCGACGACACCGAGGGCGAGGCAGGCGAAGTCGGCTACCGCCCACTCCCAGCGATTCTCAGAGAGAATGGCAACTCGATCGCCCTTGCGGATGCGCCAGGAGGTCATCGCGTCGGCAACGGCGCGGACCCTCTGAACAAATTGATCTGAGGAGAGAGGTTGCCACGAGCCTGCAGCGTCCTGCCAGAGCATGGCGCGGTCGCGGCGGCTCTCCGCAATCGTAAAGAAGATGTCGTTGAGCGTTTGTAGCTGGAGCACGCGCGACCACTCTATCGGAGCGGGCACGGCGACGCAAGATAACGCGCCAGGTTCAGGCCTGGCCGGTGGCAGCATTCCGAGGGGCTGCTCCCTCGAGACCGAGTGTCGCGGCGTTCGCGCGCATGGCGGCAATGCAGTTGGCGATGTGGTCGTCGAGGGAAACTTCGAGTTCGGCAGCACCTTTCACGATGTCGTCGCGGTGGACGCCGCGGGCGAAGGCCTTGTCTTTCATCTTCTTCTTCACGCCGGCGACATCGACGTCGTGGATGGATTTTGTCGGCTTCACCAGGGAGCACGCCGTAAGAAAGCCGGCGAGCTCATCACAGGCGAACAGGGCCTTGGCGAGCCGCGTTGCGCGTGGGACGCCGGAATATTCCGCATGCCCCAGGATCGCGGTGCGGACTTCTTCCGGCCAGCCCTGCTCGGTGAGGATCCTGTTGCCGACGAAAGGGTGCTCCTCCGCGGAGGGATGTTTTTCATAATCGAAATCATGGAGCAGCGCGGTTGCCGACCATCGATCGAGCAGCGCGGCACGGTCATCGCCAGTGAGGCCGGCGGCGTTGGCGTCGCGCTCGGCACAGGCGCGGACGCAGCTCTCGACCGCAAGCGCATGTTTGATCAGGCTGGGTGACTGGGTGTGCTCGTTCAGCAACGCCCAGGCATGTTCGCGTGTGAAGGAAGCGTGAGGCATGGGTGCCATTCTCCATTTCGGTTTTTCCTGGCATTTAGAAGGAAACTTTGGGGAGTCTCGCAGTTTTCACTTGACAAGGAGGATACCCTCCCTGCAATGTATTTCAAAGGTTGAGGTCGGAAAGGCGAAGTCCGCCAGCCCGAATCAATCCGGACCGCACGCTCTGGCGTTCCGCACAATCTATGGCGACTTCGTTAGCAACTGTTGAGACCCGTGAGGTACTTCGTTGCGACTTCTGTAGCCTGGTGCAATTCCGCACGTCGAATTCCCTGTGCAGGCGTTGCCACAAGCCCCTCGAAATTGATGAGCCCGAACCGCTGTCTCCGCAACTGGTGTCTGCCAGCGCGCAGAGTTCAGAGGAGGCTGAGGGCATCAACGTGGCGCGCGCTGTTCGCGAGGTGCGTCATGGTCGCAATCTGAGCCAAAGGCAGCTGGCCGGACGCATGCAGGTTCCGCGCACCTACATTTCGAAGATCGAAAATGGCAAGGCGGTGCCTACGCTCTCGTCGCTGCAGCGGCTGGCCACTGCGCTCCAGGTCAATATCTGCGACCTGCTGCGGGACGGGCAGAGCCGGCGGGCGCGGGAAACTGAGGCGGTGCTGGCCGACCCGTTCCTGGCGGAGATCGCTCCGCTGGTGGCGCAACTGGATCCGTTTCAGCGCTCCATGTTCCTGAATCAGGTTCGGGAAATGGCCTGTGGGCGTCGTCGTCCGGCGTAGCTCCCGGCAGGATGAAGATCCTGTCATTTGGGGTGCAATGCAGCGACGCCCGGGGCGATTCCGGTCTGTATAATTTGGCAGAGAGGGAACTGCTCCCGGGGGTTCCGCGGCAGCGCGCGCACATAGCGATTGCCACTCAACGTGGCCACGTGCGCGTTAGTCTTACGTCTGCCAGGGAGCCGCCTGAAGGGGACCGTTGCTACTGAATTCCAGCCGTGTTCACGAACTGCCACAGGACGAGGCAGCGGTGTACCGCCGCCTTGATCCTGAGCGCCTGCCCCAGCACATTGCCATCATCATGGACGGCAACGGACGCTGGGCAGGGAAGCGCAGCCTGAAGCGCTTTTTCGGTCACCAGCAGGGTGCCGAGGCGGTGCAGTACGTGGTGGAAACCGCGTCGCGCATCGGGCTGCCGTGGCTGACGCTGTACGCTTTCTCGCTCGAGAACAACCTCAAACGGCCGAAGTCGGAAGTGAATTTCCTGATGCGGTTGCTCAAGAGCTATCTCACAAGCAACGTAAAGCGCATGAACGACAACAACGTGCGCATCCAGTACGTCGGCCGTACTGAGGAGCTGCCGAATGAAGTGCGCGAGCGCATGCAATGGGCGGCGGAGGCTACTCGACAGAACACCGGCACCGTTCTGACGCTGGCGCTGAATTACGGCGGGCGCTCGGAACTGGTGGATGCTTTCCGGCGGCTGGCGGCCGAGATGCAGCGAAAGGGGCTGCGGCCCGATGAGATAGGCGAAGTGGATATTCATCGCCATCTCTATACCGCGCATATGCCGGACCCGGATTTACTGGTCCGGACCTCCGGAGAGATGCGGATTTCGAATTTCCTGCTGTGGCAGATCGCTTATGCGGAGATCTTTGTGACCGACCGGTTGTGGCCGGATTTTCGCGGGATTCACATGCTGGAAGCGATTGAGGACTACCAGCGCCGGGAGCGGCGGTATGGCGGGCTTTCGGATGGGACAGAGTCGGATGACGTGGAAAGTCTGCCGGTGAATCAACTGGCGGTCTGACAGCGAGTCCGAGAAGGGAACAGGAGAGGCGCACCCGCCGGCGCGCCTTTTTCATTTGCGGAAACGTTACTGCTGGGGAGTTCCGGCAGGAGCGATCCATACCTGCTGCGGCGCCGTAACGCTGTTGTCAGGAGCGCTGACCTTGACTTTGAGCGTCTGCTCCTGTGCTTTGCCGTGCAGCGGGACTGTGAATCCGAGTTCGTACTGATTCTGCAGACGCCGGCTGAAGTCCTCGAAATAGGGTTGCAGTGAGACGGGGTTGCCGAAGCCAATCCAGTAAGTATTGCCTCCGGTGCCCTGGGTGACCTCGGCGAGAAGGTTCTGGCCGGTATTGTTGGCATATTGCGTGCGGTCGGCCAGGCCTGCGTCGCGCCAGTAAATCGAATAGACGACCAGGTGGGCCCGGACCGAATCCTGAATCGCCGCCAGCAGGTAGGGATCCTGCGGATCATAGCGGCGTTCATACGAGTCCACTCCATCGGTGATCATGATGACTTCGCGCCGCGCGTCGCGATCGTTGGAAGGCCAGCGCTTCGCAAGATCGGAGAGGCAGAAATATGGGCTGGCATTTTCTCCGGGCTGCGACATCGGCAGGCGCAGACCCTTGAGTGCCTGGGCATGATCGGCGGTGAGCGGTGCCGCCAGTGCCGCTCGGCCGTTCTCCATGTAAGCGAAGGCGAACTTCACGTTGGGCGGAAGGTTCTGGACAAAATGAGTGATGTCGTCCATCTCGCGTCCAAGACTGGCGCGCGCGCCTTCGTCGATGAGGAGAACCAGTTCGACGCCTGCGTGATCGCCTCGCAGAGGCTGCCAGGCCGAGACAGCGGTTTTCTTGCCGTTAACGGATATCTCAAGGGATTGTTGCGAGACATCGCTGACCGGCGCCGATGCTTTCTTCGGCAGAACAGTCACAATCGCCTGCCCCTGGCCCTGATTTTCGTTTTGCGCAAATACCAGAGGCGAGGCGACCAGCAGGCTCGCCAGCGCAAGTCCGATCACTTCTGATTGTTGAAGGCTTGTTCTCATCGACCCATCCATTTCCGGGACAGAAGGCTTGCTTTCGTACGCGAACAAATCCCATCTGCCCAACCCATTTAGATGGGCCACGAGCCCGAATCGTCACATGCTCCCGGGATGGGGCATTACTTCGCGCGATGGAAGTCAACGCAGTTTCGCCCAAAACAGAGTCTGTAAGTAACCGCAGATGCCCCCTGAAGGATTTGCAGCGGCATAGGGCGGGTCATTGCCGCATCGTGGGCAGCGGCCGACTGCAGCAGATCGTGACTGCCGATGTCCATGACTCCGAAGTGATCGCCAACAAACCCGATTCCATAGGCCCCGGCAGCCAGGCGATGATCGCCGAAATCAAGAGGGACCTCGGTGAGCAAATATCCCTGGTATTTCTCCTGGACCGCAGTGGAATAACCGGAGGTGTCAACCAGGACGGCCAGAACATAAGAGCCATCGGCGTAGTGGACACCGGCTGCGTTGCGCAACTGGGTGCCGGCCGATTTTCCGGCGAAGTAGACCGCGTCGGGCAGGATTTTGGCCGCTTCGGGAGCATGCAGGATCGTGGTGTTTGCTGGCGCCTGCGCTGAGGCGCAAAGAGGCATGGCGACCAGAGCGGCGGCGATAACAAGGTGAGGAACAGGGATGCTGCGAAGGACGTTCATAGTGGGCCTCTCGGAGATGCGGAATGAGTATAACGCCGGGTACGCGGTCAAAGGAGATTGCGATCCCGGGGTTTCGCAGTCGGGTCGGGTTCTTTACTATCAATCGAGATGCCGAGAGCAGACGAGTTCCATTCCCGCCGGTGGCGGGACGTGCGGCGGTTGATGAGGCAGGAGTCCGCAGAGGCCCTGCTGGTCACGCATCTGCCGGATGTGCGCTGGCTGTCCGGATTCACGGGATCGAACGCCTCTCTCGCGGTGACCGCCAACAAAGCGGTGCTCTTCACGGACGGGCGCTATACGACGCAGGCGCGGGAAGAAACGCGCGGCGCGCGCGTGGCAATTGCGCCGAAATCCGTGCTGAAGGACGCGTGCGCCTGGCTGGCAGATCAGGCACGACGCGCTGGGTTTGATGCGGAGCATACCTCGGTTGCGGGGCTGGACATTATGCGCTCATCGGTGCCGGCGAAACAGAGGCGCGGCTTCTTCAGTGCCCTGAAGAAGCCTCTGCTGGCCGAACTGAGAATGGTGAAGGACGCGGGCGAGTTGCGGCAGATGGAAGAGGCGGCCGCGCTGGGATGCTCGCTGTTTGAGGCGATGCTGCCGCGGATGGAGGCGGGCGTAACGGAGATGGCTGTGGCGGCGGAGCTGGAGTTCCTCGCGCGGGGCATGGGGGCGGAAGGGATGTCGTTCGAGACGATCATTGCCTCGGGAACACGATCGGCCATGCCGCACGGCCGTGCGACACAGGCAAAGCTGCCGCGCAAGGGATTCGTGACGCTGGACTTCGGTGTTATCCTCAATGGTTATTGCTCCGATATGACGCGGACCGTGCACGTGGGACGCGCGAGCGATGAAGAACGGTCGGCATACGATGCGGTTCTGGAAGCGCAGGAAGCTGCAGTTGCCGCCGTGCGACCTGGGGTTACCTGCGGAGCCGTCGATGAGGCAGCGCGTAGTGTTCTGCGCACGGCCGGATTGGCAAAACACTTCACCCATTCGACCGGGCACGGTGTTGGTTTGGAGATTCACGAACAGCCCCGGATTGCGGCGGGGCAGGAGACGCGGCTGGAGCCGGGGATGGTAATCACGGTCGAGCCCGGCGTTTATCTGGCGGGGAAGTTCGGCATTCGGATTGAAGATATGGTGGCTGTGACGCAGAACGGAGGCCGAGTTCTGACGCCGGCGATCAAAGGCTGGATTGAGCTTTAAACGGGTGAGGCGCGCGAGAGCGAAACGATGAATGCGGAAGATATGAACGAGTTGAAGGAACTCATCGAGTTCCTCAAAGAAAACAAGATTGGCGAATTCGACCTGGAGCGCGGCGATCTGAAGGTCCGCATCAAGTTCGCGCAGGAGGGCGGCGCGGATCTGGCGAGTTTGGCGCGGCTGCTGCAGGCGCAGACCTCTGCGGCTCCGGCTGTCGTTCCGGTTGCGGTGTCGGGGACAAATCCAGCGACGCAGGCGAGCGCCGCGCAGGCGGCTGGCGAAGCCTCTGCTGCGGAAGATTCGGATGCCGGCCTGCATATTGTGAAGTCGCCGATCGTCGGAACATTTTACGAATCGCCTTCGCCCGGCTCGTCGGCCTTCGTAAAGATCGGTGACCAGGTGGAAGTCGGCCAGGTCCTCTGCATCGTGGAAGCCATGAAGCTGATGAATGAGATTGAGAGCGACGCGGCCGGCGAGATCGTGAAGCGCCTTGTGCAGAGCGGTCAGCCCGTGGAATACGGCCAGCAGCTCTTTGCGGTGCGTCTCCGATAGCTATGCGTAAAGTTCTGATCGCCAATCGCGGCGAAATCGCGCTGCGCGTGATTTGCGCCTGCAGAGAAATGGGCCTCCGCACGGTCGCCATCTACAGCGAAGCGGACAGCCACGCGTTACACGTTCGATTTGCGGACGAGGCCATCTGCATTGGGCCGCCGCGCTCGGCGGAGAGCTACCTGAACGTTCCCGCGGTGATCAGCGCCGCGGAGATCGCCGATGTGGACGCGATTCATCCTGGGTACGGACTGCTGAGCGAGAACGCCAACTTCGCCGAGGTATGCCGGGCGTCGAATATCAAGTTCATCGGCCCGCCGCCTGAGGTGACGCGCCTGATGGGCGAGAAGGAAAAGGCGCGCCAGGCGATGAAGAGGGCCAGGGTGCCCATTCTCCCCGGCTCCGATGGCGTGATCCAGAGCGAAGGCGAAGCGCTGGAGTGGGCGCAGACGGTCGGGTATCCGGTGATCCTGAAGGCTTCGGCAGGCGGCGGCGGGCGCGGCATGCGCGTGGTGCGTTCGCCCGAGGAATTGCCGAAACTGTTCCAGGCGGCACAGAGCGAGGCAGCCAATGCGTTCGGCAACGGCGATCTCTACATGGAGAAATTTATCGAACGGCCGCGCCATATCGAGTTCCAGGTGCTGGCCGATGAGCATGGAACGGCGATGTCGCTGGGCGAGCGGGAGTGTTCGATCCAGCGCCGCCATCAGAAGCTGATCGAAGAGGCGCCGTCGCTGCAGGTAACCCCGAAGATGCGCGAGGAGGTCGCGAGGACGCTGAAGCGGTGCCTCGAGGCGGTGGGATATCAAAATGCCGGAACCATTGAATTCCTGATGGACGAGGATGGAAAGCTCTATTTCATCGAGATGAACACGCGCATCCAGGTCGAGCACCCGGTGACGGAGATGGTGACGGGCATCGATCTGGTGAAAGCGCAGCTGCGCCTTGCTATGGGGGAGAAGCTTTCGAGCGTGGTGCCGGAACCGGTGACGATCCGCGGGCACGCGATTGAATGCCGCATCAATGCGGAACATCCGGAGAAGTTCACACCGTCGGCCGGGAAGATCACCGCCTTCAATGTGCCAGGCGGAAACGGTATTCGCGTGGACACAGCGCAATATGCCGAGGGCGTAGTGCCGCCCTATTACGATTCTCTGATTGCGAAACTGATCGCGCATGGCCATGACCGCGAAGAGGCTATGGCGCGGATGCGACGGGCGCTCGGCATGTTTATCGTGCAGGGAATCCATACGACCATTCCGCTGCATCAGCGCGTCTTTGAGGATGAGGAATTCCGCCAGGGGCAGTTCGACACGAAATACATGGAGCGCTTTTTTGAGCGGGCGAAAGAGCGCAAAGAAGCGGACCTGCGGTAGGTCCGCTCTGGATCCTGACTGAGAGCGCCGTTCGCGGGACTGACTCCGGGATTCGCGCTCTGTCGGGCTAGTGCTTTGCCGGCTGAACGGCTGCTGCCTGAATGTAGACGCCTTCCTCTTCCAGTTGATCCACGTCTTCATCGCTCAGGTTCCATTGCCGCTGTGCTTGTGCGGTCGGCGGCGCTTTCATGATCCGACCCGTGACATTGAGAAGCTGCGCGTTTGCGCCAGTTGCGGCGGTGGAGCCCGCAGGCTGGCCTGTTGCAGGAGTGCCCGCAACCGTCGCGTCTGCGGGTGCGAGCGGGGAAGCAGAGGTGAAGATCAGGAGCATAGGAAGGTAACTATGCCGGGATCCAATCCAGACAGCGCGACTGCCGGACCAGTGATCCACTGATACGTTGCGAACTTGAAAGGACTGACCGATATAGTCCTGTTTGTTCGCGACTTCCAGGATGGCCACACCGGCACCCCTCAGGTCGTTATCATTCGCGACCGCTACGGACGCGTTGCTGTGCCCCCAGATCCACCCGCCGGAGTTTCCCCATCCGAATCCGACGTACCAGAACCCGAGGATCAGAAAGACAATGATCCACGAATAGGTGTGGCGCCACCCGTGGGAAACCGGAGGCCTCTTTGGCGCGGATGGCGGGGGGTGAAGTTGCGGCTGTGAGGCTGCGGGAGGACCGGCATCGGCCGGAAACTGTTGCTGCGGGGAAACCATGGCGTGTACCTCATCAGTGCGATTCTGGGTTACGGTGGACCCGGCCCGGCATGCGCGGTCCAGTTGTCACAGCGGGGCCCGCCCGAATCACTCGTGCACACGCCGAAATCACTTGCGATGCAAACAGCGACGGAAGGTTGCTCGAAAGCGCAACGGCACTCAAGGGTCTGCCCGAGGAGCGGGCGGCGCCGATCAGACTGTACAGATTTCGACGGCCTGGCGCAGGCTGGTAAAAGGGGCCAAAGCGGGCACAAATTCGTGGGCGATATAACCCTTGAATCCCGTATCCGCAATGGCCTTCGCCACGGCGGCGTAGCCGATCTCCTGAGTCGCGTCGATCTCGTGGCGGCCCGGGACGCCACCGGTATGAAAGTGTCCGATCACGCCGATCTTCTGGCGAATCGTGTCGATGAGATCGCCTTCCATGATTTGCATGTGGTAGATGTCATAGAGCAGCCGGACCCTAGCTGAATCGACTTCGTGTACTACGCGCGCTCCCCACGCCGTGTGGTCGGCCATGTAATCCGGATGGTTGATTCTGCTGTTGAGCAGTTCGAGACAGATCGTGACCCCATGATCTTCCGCTATATGTTTTAGACGGTTGAGGCCGGCAATCGAATTGCGAGCGCCTTCGTCATCGGAGATGCCGCGCCGGCTTCCGGAGAAAGTGATCACGTTGGGAACGCCGGCTTTGGCCGCGAGTGGAATATTCTTGCGGAAGGCCGCCTCAATGGCCGGATGGTTCTCCGTGCGATTCAGGGCGTCAGTAATTGTTCCACCACCGGCATAGCCCATCGTGCAGAGGAGCCCGTAGCGGCGAGGAACCTCATACTCTGCCACCTCCAGGAGGTCGACGCCGCGGAGCCCTAGCTGGGCGCTCCACTGGCAAAGCTGCTCGAGAGAGATGTCGTTGTAGCACCAACGGCAGACCGATTGGTGCAGTCTGCCAGAAGCGCCTGCACTGGTGGCAGATTGCGCCTGAGCCGGCAGAGTTGCAGTAAGAGAAAGCGCGGCTCCGGATTGGAGAAACGCACGGCGCGACGGGTGCACGGCTCCAGATTACAGCGGACGACGGGTTGCAAGAGCGGATCAACCAAAATTGTGCGCGCCCCGCGTCAACCCCTTTCGGCTGGGCTGCTCCTGTAGAATCGACCGCGTACTTTTTTTGGCCCACAGATCATTTGCGGAGATCGCTCGACCATGCGGAATTGCTGCCTATTGCTCGCCGCGCTTGCCCTGGCGGTTCCTCTCAGCGCACAGAATTCTCAGCCGCAGCCGGAACCTGTCCCGATGCCGCCGCCGATCGCAACGCCCGCAGACACGGCGTATCCCGGCACGATTACCCTCGACGTGCATTTGACTGACACGACGGATCACGTCGCGAAGGTGCACGAGACGGTGCCCGTGAAAGCCGGGGAACTCACGCTGCTGTACCCCTCGTGGATTCCGGGTAATCATTCGCCCACGGGACCGATCCAGAAGCTGGCAGGGCTGTTTGTGAGGACCGACGGAAAGACGATTCCGTGGGTGCGGGACCGCGTGAACGTCTACGCGTTTCACATCGATGTGCCGAAAGGCGTGAGCACTCTGGACGTCGATTTCGATTATCTGTCGGCGGTTCGTCCCGCAGATGGCCGGATCGAAATCTCATCGAAGCTGGCGGACCTGGCGTGGAATACGGTGGTACTGTATCCAGCCGGCCACTTCTCTCGAGACATACATTTCCAGCCGAACATCGTTCTGCCCGGCGGGTGGAAGTATGCGACGGCGCTCGAAACGGCCTCGCACGACGGCGAAACGGTCCACTTCAAAGCGACGACGCTGAATACGCTGGTGGATTCCCCGCTGATTGCCGGAGAGTATTTCAAGCGCGTCGACCTGTCGACCGGGCCGGACAATCCCGTGTTTCTGGACATCGTGGCCGATGAAGCAAAGGATCTGGAGATCACGCCGGAGGAGTTGCAGGATCACAGGAATCTGGCGATCCAGGCGCAGAAGCTCTTCGCCTCGCACCACTACAACCATTACGACCTTCTCTTCATGCTGACCGACGTGGTAGGCGGCCAGGGGCTGGAGCATCATCAGTCGAGCGAAGACGGAACGCGGACCAACTACTTCACGGACTGGGCGGCCGGCGTACGCGGGCGCGACCTGCTGGCGCATGAATATACCCACTCCTGGAACGGCAAGTTCCGGCGGCCCGGGGATCTCTGGACGCCCAACTTCAACGTGCCTATGCGCGACGATCTTCTGTGGGTCTACGAAGGCCTGACGCAGTACTGGGGCTACGTGCTGACGGCGCGCTCCGGCATGCGGACCCCGGAGGAGACACGCGATCTGATGGCCGGAATCGCGGCCGGCTTTGAAGCCAGTCCAGGGCGTGACTGGCGGCCGCTCGTGGACACCACCAACCAGCCCAGCATCTCCCAGAGGCGCCCGGTCAGCTGGGTAAGCTGGCAGCGCCCCGAGGACTACTACCAGGAGGGTCTGCTGATCTGGCTGGATGCCGACACAAAGATTCGCGAGCTAAGCGGCGGAACGAAGTCGCTGGATGACTTTGCGAAGCTCTTCTACGGCGTCTACAACGGCAGCTTCATCACCGATCCGTACGACTTTGACGACATTGTGAAGGCGCTGAACGAAGTGCAGCCGTACGACTGGGCGACGTTCCTGCGCGAGCGCGTCTACGAGCTGCATCCGCAGGTGCCCGAGAACGGCTTTAAGCAGGGCGGCTACAAGCTGGTCTACAACGACTCGGCGCCCTCCTGGGAGAAGCAGGCGGCGAACCCGCGCTTCGGCGCCAGCTTCGCCACTTCGATCGGCTTCAGCGTCATGCAGGACGGGAACATCAGCGGGGTGGAGTGGAACAGCCCGGCCTTCAAGGCAGGATTGGCCCCCGGTATGGACCTCCTCGCGGTGAACGGGGAGACGTATACGCCGGACAAACTTAAACAGGCCATCCTGAAAGCAGAGAGGGAGACCGCGCCGATCAATCTGCTGATGAAAGATCGCGATCAGATCAAGCCGGCCACGGTCGATTATCACGGCGGCATGCGTTATCCGCATCTGGAACGTGTGGAGGGAACGCCCGATCGCCTCGACGCGATTCTGAAGCCGGTGGAGTGAGAGCAGGTCAGCACACAGGCCAAGCACTGAGGGAAGCAGCACAACTGCTTCCCTCGATTCGTCTTTGACGTCCTACCGCTCCGCCACTCGCTCCAGAAAATCGAAAAACTCCGGAAAAGAAATGGCCGCCGACTCAGCACCGCGGATGAGCGTGTCGCCGGTGGCGCGCAACCCGGCCACGGAGAAAGCCATGGCGATGCGGTGGTCGCCGCCGGCGTCGATGGTGGCGCCGTGGAGGATTTGCCCGCCGGGCACATCGAGACCGTCTTCGAACTCCTCCACTTCTGCCCCCATCGCGCGCAGGTTGGCAGCGACCAGCGCGATCCGGTCCGACTCCTTCACGCGCAACTCCTTCGCATCCCGGATGCGGATGCCGTTCTGCGTATAGGGAGCGATCGCGGCCAGCACTGGCAGTTCATCGATGAGCTGCGCTGCCAGAGCGCCGGAGATAGTGGTGCCTCCCAGTCCCCGTGGCGGCGCATTCACCTGGACAGTCCCGACGAGCTCGTCGTTTTTCGTCTCGAGGTTCAGGACGCCGATGTGCGCCCCGAGCACCGTGAGCACATCCAGGAGCGTCGCGCGGGTTGGGTTGAGACCGAGGTCGTCGATGAGCAGGTTGGATCCAGGAAAGAGCGCGGCGGCGCAGAGAAAGAATGCGGCGGAAGAAATGTCGCCGGGAACCGTGGCTTCGATGGCGTGAAGTTGCTGGCCGCCCGCGATCGAGACAGAATCCTTCGCCCGTTCCACATTCGCACCGAAGGCGCGGAGAGCGAGTTCCCCATGATCGCGGGTGCGAACGTCTTCTCGAACCGTCGTAGTGCCCTGCGCCTGCAGTCCGGCGAACAGGACGGCCGTCTTCACCTGGGCGCTGGGGACTGGCGTCGCGTACTCAATGGCCGTAAGCGGGCCCCCATGCAGCGTGATGGGCGCATGGCCTTCGGCGAGGTCCATGCGGGCGCCCATTTGGGCCAGTGGCTTGCGGATGCGCTCCATAGGGCGGCGGCTCAGCGAAGCGTCGCCAACAAGCGTGAAGGTGCCGGCCTGCGCCGCCAGCAGCCCCGAGAGCATGCGCATCGTCGATCCGGAATTGCCACAGTCCAGGGGAGCAACGGGCGGTTGGAATCGTCCAGCGACGCCGATGATTTCGACGGAGTGATCGTTGCGCCGCTCAACATGAGCACCCAGGTCCGCAACGCAGGCGAGCGACGAGGCGCAGTCGGCGCCGGTAGAGAAATTTGCCAGCCGCGTTTTGCCATCGGCCAGCCCACCCAGCAACGCGTAACGGTGAGAAATGCTTTTGTCGCCGGGCAGGCGAAGGCTGCCCTGGAGGTTGCGCGCGGGTCGGATGAGACGTTCTGTCGTAACGGCCTGCATGAGGACAGGGTACAGGGAGCCGCCCGGACGGTACAGAGCGCAAACCTGCACTTACGCCCTCGCTGGCAAGGCCGACGCTTGATTTCCGCAGATTGCTGTGCGAGATTCGGAATCGAAGTGAGTGCGAGCCTGGCGGAGTTGTTCGCGGAAGAGTATCGAGCCTTGCGCCCGCGCGCTCCAATGCCGCCCATCGAAGTCCGCTTCTACCGCTTCACCTCTCTGAACACCACGATCCGGCTGCGCGACGGGCAGATTCGCGTCCACCTCTCCGATTTGCTGGAGGGGGCGCCGCAGCCGGTCCTGCGAGCCATCGCGCACATCCTGCTGGCCAAGCTCTACCGCAGGCCCATCGATGCAAGGCAGGCTCAGCGCTATCGCCGGTTCACCGGCAGCGAGGCTGTGCTGCGGCAGAGCGAGCGTATCCGGCAGACGCGCGGCCGCAAGCGGATCGGCTCGGCTCAGGGGCAACTTTACGATCTGGAAGAAGTTTTCGAGTCGCTGAACCGCCGCTTCTTTCACGGGCTCATGGGGCGCCCGTTGCTGACGTGGAGTGAAGTCACGGCGCGCCGTCTTCTCGGCCACTATGATCCTGCGCACAACACGATTATGGTGAGCCGCGTCTTCGACCGGAAAGGAACGCCCCGCTATGCCGTCGAATATCTGATGTACCACGAGATGCTGCACCTGAAGTATCCGGTGAAGCAGCGGAACGGACGACGCTGTGTGCACCCCCCGGCCTTTCAGGAGGAAGAAAGCCTCTTCCCCGATATCGATCGAGCCAGGGCGTATCTAAAAACTCTCTAACCTTCGATCGGTTTCAGTGGTGGGACGTATGCGGGTAATACCTCGCGAGGTTGTACTCGTTGAAGGCGACCGTACCGCTCAGCGCGCCCAGGTTGATGATCTGCCCGCCGCTCGCGACACGGCGATGTCCATGGCGCACCAGCGCGCGGTAGATCCAGAAATCCGCAACAACGGTGCCCGCTTCGAAGGCGGCGAGGCCGGTGTAATTGTCGACCAGCCCCTGGGGCAGCTCCACTTCGTGAAAATCGGACGGGTCGGAAAGCGCTTTTACCGTGGTCTGGTAGTCGAGATAGCGCAAGCCCGCCGCGGCGCCGAGCAGCGTCCAGTCCATCGAGGTCAGGCCGGGAAGGGAACTGCGAGCTGCGTGCGGAGGAGAAGCCAGGATGCCGGCTGGCCCCGACGAGGTGCTGGCCAGGGCCGGCCCAGGAGCATCGCTCAGGAGTGCCTCCTGGGCATACAGAGCGGGCGCCAGACAAAGCAACCACCATAGCGGCCTGGGTCTTCGGAGTCGCACTCATGCAGGAAATCGGAAACGGCTCGCGAAAGATTAGAGCGTTCTAATCTGGAGCACCCGGGATGCAACCCGGCAGGTCCCCGCACGCCCCACCGCCCATCCGGCCCTCCGCCTTGATGCGGCAGAAAGCCGGAAGCTCGACTAAAATGAAGGAGCAACCCTTAATTTTCTTCACGGGAGGGGCGGCATCCCATACCGATGCGCTATGAACGGACGCGATGGGGCCGCCGAAGGAATCAATTTTGATCGGAAGTAACGTTCTTACCAGGGTATTTGGTACCAGCAATGAGCGGGTGGTAAAGCGCCTGCTGCCCCAGGTGCAGGCAATCAACGCGCTGGAGCCGCAGGTTCGGGCCCTCAGCGATGAGGCACTGCGCGCAAAATCAGTCGAGTTTCGCGCGCGCATCGCCGCCGCGCTTGAAGGAATCACGGACGAGGATGCCCGGCGGGAGGCTGAGAAGCAGGCCCTGAACGACCTCCTGCCCGAGGCGTTCGCTATTGTGCGGGAAGCCGGCTGGCGCGCCGTCAACATGCGGCACTTCGACGTTCAGCTGGTTGGCGGCATGGTGCTGCACCAGGGCAAGATCGCCGAAATGAAAACCGGAGAAGGCAAGACGCTCGTCGCGACCCTGCCTTGCTATCTCAATGCGCTGGCCGGACACGGTGTTCACGTCGTCACAGTCAACGATTACCTCGCCAAACGCGACGCCGAGTGGATGGGCAAGATTTATGAATTTCTCGGGCTCACGGTCGGTGTCATCGTCCACGATCTCGACGACAACCAGCGGCGCAAAGCCTACGCCGCGGACATCACCTACGGCACTAACAACGAGTTCGGCTTCGATTATCTGCGCGACAACATGAAGTTTGAGTTGGCCGACTGCGTCCAGCGTGGCCACCACTACGCCATCGTCGACGAAGTCGACTCCATCCTGATCGACGAAGCCCGGACTCCGCTGATTATCTCCGGTCCTACCGATCAGACCACGGACAAGTACGCGCGGGTGAACCGCATTATCCCTTCTCTGGAACAGGGCGAGGAGATTGAGAAGAGCCCGGAAGAAAAAATCCTTACCGGCGACTATGTCGTGGATGAGAAGCACAAGACCATCTCCGTGACGGACGAAGGCTGGGAGAAGATCGAGGGCCTGCTGGGCATTGGCAATATCGCCGATCCTGAAAACTGGGATCTGAAGCACCACGTCGAGACCGCCATTAAGGCGCACACCCTGTACAAGCGCGATGTGCAGTATGTGGTGAAGGACGGCGAAGTCATTATCGTCGACGAGTTCACCGGTCGCATGATGCCGGGACGGCGCTGGTCCGATGGCCTCCATCAGGCGGTTGAGGCGAAAGAAGGCGTGAACATCCGCCGCGAAGATCAGACGCTGGCGACCATCACATTCCAGAACTATTTCCGCTTGTATAAGAAGCTCGCCGGAATGACCGGAACGGCGGAAACCGAAGCCTCCGAGTTCGGCGAGATCTATAAGCTTGAGATCGTCGTCATCCCGACGAACCGTCCACTGCTGCGCATTGAAAATGCCGACGTGGTCTTCCGGACGGCAAAGGAGAAGTATTTTGCCGTGTCGGATGAGATCGCGCAGTTGCACGAGAAGCAGCAGCCTGTGCTGGTGGGCACTACCTCCATTGAAAAATCCGAACTGCTGTCGCAGATTCTGGCCCGCAAGGGCGTGCGTCATGTCGTCCTGAACGCCAAGTATCACGAGCGCGAGGCGGAGATTGTCGCGCAGGCCGGGCGTCTGGGCATGGTCACCATCGCTACCAACATGGCGGGCCGCGGCACCGACATTCTGCTCGGCGGCAATCCCGACTTCGTGGCCCGCCAGGAGCTCGTGAAAAAATCCATGGCGCGTGCGATCTCGCTGGCGGAGGGCGCCATTAACCCCATGGCCGCGCCCGGCATGCTGCGCTTCTACTACCAGGGGCAGGAGTACGAGACCTCCCAGGAGAACTGGGATCGCGTTTACCAGGGGCATGCCGCCAGCGCGGCGACCGAGCATGACGCCGTGGTCGAAGCGGGCGGCCTCTTCATTCTGGGAACCGAGCGGCACGAGTCGCGGCGCGTCGACAACCAGCTGCGCGGACGTGCCGGCCGCCAGGGTGACCCCGGAGCTTCACGCTTCTACCTCTCCCTCGAAGATGACCTGATGCGCATCTTTGCGCGCGAGTGGGTTTCCACCCTGCTGCAGAAGATGGGCATGGAAGAGGGCATGCCGATCGAGTCGCGCATGATCTCCAACCGGATCGAAGCCGCGCAGAAGGCGGTTGAGGGGCAGAACTTCGAAGCCCGCAAACACCTGCTCGAATACGACGACGTGATGAACAAGCAGCGCGAGGCCGTCTACGGCCTGCGGCGGCAGCTGCTGGAGGGACTGGACCAGAAAGAGCTCATTGTCGAAGATTACGTGCCAAACCTCATGAGCGACCTTCTGGACGAGTTTGCCGGCGAGCGAGTGCATCCGGACCAGTGGAATCTGAAGGGATTGCAGGAGAAGCTCGCTTCTCAGTTCGGTTTTGACATGGATGCGGAAGGCCTGGATACCTCCCAGATGACGCGCCACGAACTGGGGGAAGCCATCTTCGAGCGCCTGAAGTCGAAGTATGAGGCGAAGCAGCAGCTCATTGGCGATCAGGCCATGCGCTTTCATGAGCGGATGATCATGCTGAGCGTCATCGACGGCCTGTGGAAGGATCACCTGCTGAATATGGACCACCTGAAGGAAGGAATCGGGCTGCGCGGCTACGCGCAGCAGGATCCTCTGGTGGCCTACAAGAAGGAATCCTTCGAAATGTTCGAGGGAATGATGGAGCATTTCCAGGAGGACACGGTTCGCTTCCTCTTCCTGATGAGGATTGTGGGGCCCGACGGACAACCGGTGGAGATCCCGGCGCGGTCCCGATCGGATATTCCCGCGGCTCCGGAGGTTGCCTCAGCAGATGGTGCGGGTGGCAACGGCCATCGCCTGTCGTCCACTGCTCCCGTTCCGCTCCCTCCTTCCCGAACGCCCTCCACGACCATCGACGAGCTCGAAAAGGAGTTCGAAAGGAAGAAGAAGCGGGAACTGGAACACGCCCGGATGGCTGGCGCCGGCGACGCCTCGGCTCCCCAGCAGCGCAGGACCGGAGAAAAGGTGGGACGTAACGATCCCTGTCCCTGTGGATCCGGCAAGAAGTACAAGAAATGTCACGGGGCCGGGGAGGCTTAGGCGCCGACCGCTTCTCTCATGGCCAGGGGTGCGGCGCCAGGGCTGGACCCTGTCCTCTTGCGGATGCGCCTATGCGCTGGAGCGTCGATTCTTGTTGACGATGCCGGCGAGGATGATTAGAAATGCGCAGGCGCGGACCAGGAACACCCAGGGACTCGCCTCGCTCGGATGGGCGAAGAAGATGCGGAACCCACGATTGACGCCCTCGATCAGGAACGCCAGTGCAAACGCAAGGAAGAGGGAATCCCGCGTATCTTTCCAGAAGCGAAGAAAGAAGATGCCGGCGGTCACGGAAGTCGTGGCGATGACGCCGATCAGGAAGCCCTCCAGCAGAGGGGTGTAGCTCATTGCTGTCCCTCCCATATCAGTCCATAGAGGAGCAGAAGCATCGCAATCGCAGCGGTGATCAGGCGGAGCAGGTACAGGTCAACCGTGGGCAGAAGAACAAGATCGACGAACACCAGCAGATTAGACAGCGCGAGTCCGCAGAAACAAATGGCGCTCCACAGCAGAAGACGTTTACGCACGGCGGAATATGCGCGGAACAGAAGGACGCCGCATGCGAGCGTGACCAGGAATCCGAAAATGTAAACGGCTGGAGCGATCGCGTTCATGGCTTGTCTTTCTTGAATCTGAAGGCGCGGGCAAACTCCCGCACCGCAGGCGAGGCTTTCGAATGAATCATGTTGGAGACGCCGACCAGCTCACGGCGATACGTACGGTCCAGCTCCTCCATCAGATGGTCGCGGCTGTAGTTCGGATTGTAGAAACAGCCGGAGAAGGTCATCACCACCAGCTCACGCTGCTGGAGGTCCTGGAGTATTTCACGGGTGCGGTCGACAGGGATATAGATAAAGCTGGCCAGCTCTTCGACCGGCCACTGTTTGGGGCGGCTGTTCCATAGAAGCAGAAGAGCTTCAAGATGCGGAACGCTGTCGATCTCGGTCAGGATGAACCGATCGATCTCAGCCCGTTGCGGATTGGGATCTTCCGAGGCCGGAGGCATATTCTGACAGCGGCCGATTTGGGGAAGCTGGGGGAGACGGCCTGGATTTCGCGCGCCATGCTGAAGTTGCCTGGACGCAAAATTCCTGCCGCCGATTACTCCGGTTCCCGCACCGACCGAATGAGCCAGTCTACATAGTCCGCGTGCCCTGAAACCGGGTTTAGAACCAGTACCTCAGGAATTTCATACGAATGCGTCGATCGGAGGACGGATTCGGCGCGCTCTACCAGGCCGGCACTCGTCTTGATCAGCAATAAGACCTCACTCGCTGACTCGATTCGTCCCTCCCAGCGATAGACCGAAGTGAGATTCGGGATGATGTTCACACAGGCGGCCACGCGCTGCTCGACCAGAGCGCGGGCGATGCGCTCGCCCTCTTCCGGCGAGCCGGCGGTGGAGAGAATCACACGAATGTCGGACGCGGGTACTATCATCGATGCGGACCGGATGCGACAGCGGCTCAGGCTGCAAGCATCATAAGGCCAATAACGAAAAAGGACGGAGCCATGACGGCCGAAATCAAGTTCGGAACTTCGGGGTGGCGCGCAATCGTCGCGGAAGACTTCACCCTGGGCAATATTCGGCGCGCGGTGGCCGGCATCGCGCAATATGTAGCCTCCCAGCCGGGGCCGAGGACCGTGCTGGTGGGCCGCGACCCGCGTTTTCTGGGCGAGATGTTTGTGGCGGAAGCGGCCAGAATCCTGGCCGCGCACGGCGTCAAGCCTGTTGTGATTCCGGAGCCCGCCCCGACGCCCGCCATCTCGTACGCGGTGCGGCAGCTCAGGACGGGCGGATCCATCAACTTCACCGCATCGCACAATCCCCCCGAATACAACGGGATCAAGTACTCCACGCCCGATGGTGCGCCCGCTTTGCCGGAGGTGACCCAGCAGATAGAAGCGAAGATCCGGGCGCTGGGCGATGTTGCAGCGGCAGCCGCCGACTCCGGCGCGAAGGTCGAAGAAGCGGATGTGAAGGCCGACTATCTGAAGCGGCTGGCAGAACTGGTCGATCTAAAGGCCATCAAGAAGTCGGGAGTGAAGGTCGTCTTCGATCCCTTCTGGGGAGCGGGACGCGGTTACAGCTGCCACATCCTCCGTGAGCATGGCGTGGAAACGGCTACCGTCCACGATTACCGGGACGTTCTGTTCGGCGGGCATGCGCCGGAGCCGGACGATCATCTGCTGGGCGAATGCAGGAAGAAGATGAAGGAGACCGGCGCCGCCATCGGCATCGCCACGGACGGCGACGCCGACCGCTTCGGCATTGTGGACGCCGATGGAACCTTCATGCAGCCGAACTACATCATCGCCCTGCTCTTCGACTATTTGGTGGAGACGCGAGGGTGGAAGAACGGGGTGGCCAAATCCGTGGCCACCACCAACCTCGTCAACGCGCTGGCGGACGAGAAGGGCATTCCGCTTTATGAAACGCCGGTGGGCTTCAAATACATCGGCGAGCTGATCAACGAGGACAAAATCGTGATCGGGGGAGAAGAGAGCGCGGGTCTGACGATCCGCGGGCACGTTCCGGAGAAGGACGGCATCATCGCCGGTCTGCTGGCGACCGAGATGGTGGCGGTGCGCGGCAAGAGCCTGGGTGAGCAACTGCGGCAGCTGTTTACCAGGGTTGGTTCCTTTTATCCCCATCGCGAGAATTTCCGCTTGACGCCCGAGGTGAAGAGTCATTTCACTGAGAAGATAAAGACAGATCCGGCCGATCTGGGCGGCCGCAGGGTCACTCAGGTGGTGCGGACCGATGGTCTGAAGCTGGTTCTGGACGGTGGTTCCTGGGTCTGCTATCGGCTAAGTGGAACCGAGCCGGTGGTGCGCGTCTATTCCGAAGCGCGCCGGGAGAGCGACCTGGAACCGCTGAGCCAGGCGGCGAAAGACTGGGTCATGCAGTAATCGGGTCGTACAGGTGGAGCATGAGAGGCGAGCAGGAACAACCCGGAATTTCAGAGCGCATGGGCCGGGCTCTATACCGCATGAGGCGGCGGATCGCCACCGCGGCGGTGATCGTCGCTGCCCTCTTCTTTGGCTACCACGCGATCTTCGGTGAGAACGGCGTGAATGTTTACGAGCAGCGCCGCGCCGAAGACACAGCGATCCGCAAACACATCGGCGAGCTGCAGCAGGAGAACGGAAAACTGCAGCAGCAGGTAAAAGCGCTCAAGACCGACCCGGACGCGATTGAGCACGAGGCTCGGGAGAGGCTGCATTACGCGCGACCGGGCGAGGTGATCTGGACCGAGGATCAGCCGGACTCGCCGTCCGCGCCCCAGGAACCTCCGCAGAGACAGCCGAGGAAATAAGGCGGTCTGCTCAGCTTTAGTCCTTCCACGCTCCAAGTTCGCGCCGCAGCACGACCAGCTGACCCACGTGATAACTGGTGTGCTGGCCGGCGAGCAGGACTTCGCGCAGCAGCGTCTGCCCCTCGCCCCAGGGAATCTCGGCGTAGAGATTCGATTCCGGATCGCCGACCAGCTTCTCGAAGTCGACCAGGTCCTTCTTCACCGCGCGGACTGAGGCATCCCACGCGGCGTTGTCCGCGGGGTCTGCTTCCTTTGGCCAGTAGTCGTCCGGCCATTTGAGGGCGACGTAGTTCGAGTTGGTCGAGAAGTCCAGCAGGTCGTGCAGGGCGAGGCGAATGTGCTCCAGCAGCTGCCATGCCGAGTATGGCATGCCTTTCAGCTTCTTCCCGCGCAGCTCGGCGGGAAAGTCGTCGACAACGGATTTCAGTTCGGCGTGGGCGCTCCCGCCGCGCAGAAATTCCACCAGCTGTTTGCGCAGCGCGCGATCCTCGGTATTGGCCATGGCAGGCACTCCCTTTTCAGGTAGGATGCCGGGTCGCCAGGGGCTGATTCTTTTAGTGCCAAACCCGTGAGACGACCAATCTCCGGGGCTGAAGCCCCTTTTTTTGAGCGGCCTTTTTCGCCGGTTTAAAACCCGGCGCTTTCTCCGTCATGCCGCTGGGCGGCATCGATGCGCGCGGCCGTTGCCTTTTTGTGGACTGCCTGTTCAGACAACAACGTCCGGACCTCAGGGGCTAAAGCCCCTTCTCGTTTGGGCTCTTTGCGGCACGAGTGAAGTCGTGCCCTTATCCAAGAGCCAGAACCGCTTCCTTCTCATTTGGGCTCTTTGCGGCACGACTGAAACTCGTGCCCTGATACAAAAGCAAACAACGGCTCGTGAAGCGAATTTGAGGTACCCGAGATCGGTCGGCATCTTCTAGTGCGCTGCCATCTCGGTTTCGGATTTCTCCGCGAAGACGTTTCCCATGCGGCGAATCTGCGCTCCGACGCCGCGCAGCTTTTCTTCGATGTGCTCGTAGCCACGATCGATGTTGTAGACGCGGTCCAGGATCGATTCGCCATCGGCGACCAGGGCGGCCAGGACGAGCGAGGCCGAGGCGCGCAGATCCGAGCACATGACGGCGGCGGCCGATAAGGGCGTCCTTCCGCGAACGGTGGCGGTGCGCCCGTCGACGCGAATGTTTGCGCCCATGCGCACCAGTTCCTGGACGTGCATGAACCGGTTCTCGAAGATGTTTTCCTTCACGATCGAGGTGCCTTCTGCCTGAGTGGCGAGTGCCATGAACTGGGCCTGCATGTCAGTGGGAAAGCCTGGGTACTCCTCGGTGGAGATGTCGGCAGCCTGCAGGCCGCCGGCGCTGCGGACGCCTTCGGCTCCGGCAAGCTCGGTATCGGAGGCGCGGCGCAGCCTGACGGGCGCTTCGCTGCGGACGCGGATCTGATCCGGTCCTTCCACATCGATGCGCACGCCCATTTCCTGCAGCTTGCCGGTTAGCGCGGTCAGATGCGCGGGGTTGCAGTGGGCGACGCGGAGATCGCCGCCGGTAATGGCTCCGGCGATGAGGAAGGTTCCGGCCTCGATGCGATCCGGATTGATGCGGTGTTTGGCGCCGTGCAGCTTCTCCACACCCTGCACGCGGATGGTCGAGGTGCCGGCGCCGTGAATCTTCGCGCCCATGGCGGTAAGCAGGGCGGCGAGGTCAGTCACCTCGGGCTCGCGCGCGCAATTTTCCATGATGGTTTCGCCCTCAGCGAGCGCCGCGGCCATCAGGAGATCTTCAGTTCCGGTGACGGTGATCTTGTCGAAGAGGATGTGCGCGCCGCGGAGCCGATCGGCACGGGCTTCGATATAGCCGTGCTCATAGGTGATCTTCGCGCCCAGCATCTCCAGGTTTTTGGTGTGGAGATCGATGGGTCGGGCGCCGATGGCGCAGCCGCCGGGCATGGAGACGCGGGCGACGCCACAGCGGGCCACCAGCGGACCCAGCACCAGCGAGGAGGCGCGCATGGTCTTGACGATTTCGTAGGGCGCCTCAGGATTGGGCAGGGTCCTGCAGCTGATGGTGGTGCGATGCTGCGCGCGGCCATAACCCAGTTCAACTTCCGCGCCCATGGAGGTGAGCAGCTTGCGCTCGGTTTCGATGTCGCGGACCTGAGGAATGTTCTCGAGGATGACCTCGTCTTCGGTCAGGATGGCCGCGGCCATGCAGGGCAGGGCGGAGTTCTTGGAGCCGCTGACGCGCATGGTGCCGAGGAGAGGATTGCCACCGCGAATGACGAATTTGTCCATAACGATGAGTTCAGTGTAAACGCGGGTTGTCAGTGAGCCAGTACCCTGTCGCCTGAAGGGATACCCCCCCGGGGGGGGTGGTAGTTTTTGGGCTAAGTACCGCGATTGCCGGTAAGTAGCGATTTCCATTGGAGGCCCCAAACGGAAAGTACCGGGAAACAGGGTATTTTTTTGAGGCCTCCAAAGCTGAAGAGAGGGCGGGATGGGTAGATTTTGGGGGCTCCAAAACACCGGACCGTGCTCCCTCCTGGCGCGGACGGCTGGTCGGTCGTGGGATCGGTGGCCCTGGTCATCTTGATCGTGGTCTCTCCTGTGATCCGGCCTCTCACCTTCTTGCTCAAACAGCGGGAGAAGGATCGGGCCCTCCTGGTTTGGTGTCCCGGGTCCAAAGGAAAAGGCCGCTTTTGGCGGCCTCTTTTTTCGTTTTATCTCTCTATTCTTAGAATACCAAGTCCGGATGGATTTACTGCCAGGTTGAAGGATCCGGAACCCATGTGGAATGAGGCGGGACGCGGTCGTAACGTGACTGAAGGGACTTGACGAGATTTCCACAACCCCGACGATTTCTTCGAGATCGGGGGCGGGATGCGGAGAAACTCGCGCACTTACCCCTGCAACAGGCCGCAGAAATGATCGGGATTCTGCGCGAGCGAGGCTGAGTAGCGCGCCGCCTGCTTCCACTGGAAGAGCAACTGATCTTTCGGTTCGAGGTCGATTACCGGCTGCGATGCGGCGGGGGCGTCGGCGAAGCGCCCCACCTCCCAGTCGCGGGTAAGGGCGTCGGCGAGAGCCTGATCGCGGGCGGCGATTGCCCGAATCACCTGGGTGGCTCTGGCGCGATCCAGCGGCTGTCGCGACGCCTGCTCGGCCGCCACTGTCTCGCGCCAGAACGCTCTCTCCAGGTATCGGACGCAAAGGGCGAAGGCCTGAAAATCGGAGAGATTCGTCAGGACCGAGGGCTCCAGGAGGACCAGCAGACTGGCGAGACGCGTGAAGGGATTGGGAGGGGGAGCGCCGGCTCTGAGCACCGTGGACAGCTGCGGGTCGCTGCTCCAGGGAACGGGCAGCGCGAGCCCCTTCCAGGAGGCGGTGGCGCCGCCCGGCCAATAAGGCGCGGCGCTGTAGAAGCTTTCGAAGACCTCTCTCCATTGCTCATTCCAGGCCGTTTGATAATGCTTCTCGACGAAGCGCTGAAAGGCCGAGGTTTGCGCGGCCGCGGTTCCGTGGTTGAGAGCGACAGCGGCATAGGCAAAGCAGTCCCAGATGGAATTCTGGACGTAGCGGCTGGGAACCCAGTTGGTGACCACCACGCCGAGCGAGGCCGAATCGTTCGACGCCAGATACGCATTGGCATAGGCATCGACATTGCGCAGTTGTTCGGCGCCCACGCGCGCGCCCCAGCGATAGCAGGAGAGCGCAGGAGCGCCAATGGCACGGGCACCGTGCGCGGCAATCTTCTCGAGCGTGTCGTGAAGCGGAACCGGGTTGGTCTCCGCATAGTTCCAGTCCATGATGACGATGCGCTTGTCCAGCAGGGCGAGGATCTGCGGTTCCTTGTGGAGGACAAAGTCGCCCCAGACGATGAACTCCTTGCGCAGCTCCACGGCGGCGCGGTTCAGTGCGTTCAGGTAATCGGCCCAGATTTGTGCGCGACTTCGGCTCTGGAGCGCCTGGCGGGAGCGCGCGGAGCCGCCCCAGTTCACCTCGTCGCAGCCGCCGTGCAAATAACTTGACGGAAAGATCGAAGCGACTTCGCGATAGAGCCGGGTCATCAGCTCGAGGGTGGCGGGATCGACCGGCGTGACGCCGGAGAACTCCGAGGATCCATTTGGATCGCGATCCAGCAGATGCGCAAAAGCGGGGCTGCGGGTGATGTACCCGGTGTGCCCGAAGGACTCAATCTCAGGAAACACATCGACGCCATGGCGCTGGCCGTACTCGGCAAGGTCTCTGAGCTGCTCCGGCGTAAAGGCATTCGTGTGGGTGATCAGGCCGGAGACAGAAGCAAAGCGGAGCGCGCTGCCCTGGTCGTCGGCGAGGCGAAACTGGAGGGCATTGAGGCCCCACTCCGCGCAAAAGTCGATTACTCGGTGGTAGTAGTCGAGCTTCTCCGGGACACGCGCCGCGTCGACCATCAGCCCACGCAGCGGCCGCGGGGCAGCAGCCGCCGGGAGCAGATCTGACTCTGCGCGCGTCCCGGAAGCCATGATCTCGGGATGGGTCCGCTCTGCATCTGCCAACCATGCCGGAAGGGCGGCGGCACCGGCCAGGGTCACTCCTGCTTCGCGAAGAAAGTCTCGACGGCTTCGATGACGGGTGGTCAGGATGGCCCTCCAGCGTGGATTGTGCGCGCGGCTGCAGGAAACGTCTCCGCGGCCTGTGTTCAAGGCTACGACAACCGCCCTCGGTTGCGCGCTTGTCTTGGAACACGGGGAGAAAAGCTTGATGATGGAGGCACGATGAGTCGGCAATCCATCCATGGACGTGATCCAGGCAGCGGCGAGTTCATTGAAGTTCTCGTCGAGGATGGAGTGATTCGGTCTGTCGCCCCGGCAGTTTCAGGCGAAGAAGATCTGTGGCTGTCGCCAGGATTCATCGATCTGCAGGTGAACGGCTATGCCGGTTGCGATCTGAATGCAGAGTCGATTACGCCGGAGGTGGTAACGGCTCTTACGTACAAGCTGTTCGCTGTCGGGGTCACCACATTCCTCCCGACGCTGATCACCGCGCCGGAAGGCCGGATCGTCGCAGGCCTGGCCGCCATAGCAGAGGCGCGCCGGCAATCGCCCGTTGTGAAGCGTGCGATTCCTTTTGTTCATATCGAAGGACCGCACCTGGCGCCTGCCGAGGGTCCGAGGGGCGCGCATTCGCGCGACGGTATTCGCCCACCGGACATCGCGGAATTCGATCGCTGGCAGGCGGTTAGCGGGGGCCTGGTGGGGACGGTGACGCTTTCGCCGCACTGGGATCAGGCGCTGCCGTACATCGCACACCTGGCGAGCCGAGGATGTGTGGTGGCGATCGGGCACACGGATGCCGAGTCCTCCCGCATCCACGAGGCGGCAGAAGCGGGGGCAACGCTGTCAACGCATCTGGGCAATGGTGTGGCGGGGAACTTGCCGCGCCATCCAAATCTGCTGTGGGCCCAGCTCGCCGACGATCGGCTCTCGGCTACGTTCATTGCCGACGGTCACCACCTCCCCGCGGATACTCTGCAAGCGATGTTGCGGGCCAAGGGACCGGAGCGATGCATTCTGATTTCCGACGCGGTGGCGCTGGCGGGAATGCCACCGGGGAGATATGAGACGCCTGTGGGTGGAACGGTGGAGCTGACGGCTGACGGGAGAATCGGCATCCCTGGGACTCGCAACCTGGCGGGAGCGGCGCTGCCTCTGAGGTCCGGGATTGCCAACGTTGCGCGGCTGCCAGGGTTTTCGCTGGGAGAGGCGATTCTGATGGCCACGAAGAATCCTGGACGCTTTGCAGGGGGACGTGGCGTGCTGCGAGCGGGCGCGGATGCCGATCTGGTGCGTTTCCGGTGGGATCGCGCCGGCGGCGATTTTGAGATTGTCGACGTTCTTGTGAGGGGAACAGCACCGTGAGCCTGTACTTGAAAATCTGGATCGATCCGTCATGAACGCGAAGAACCCGGAACCGGGCGCGATGAAGGTGCGCGTCTATCCAACCGCAAAAGCCGCGGGGGAGGCTGCAGCAGGATCGGTTGCGGCAGCACTGCGGGAACTGAGCGCGGAGCGGGCTGCGATCGGCATGATCTTTGCGACGGGGGCCTCGCAAATTGAAACGCTGCAGGCTCTGACTGCCATCCCGGATCTGCCGTGGGAGAAGGTCCATGGATTTCATCTGGATGAGTACATCGGGATCGACGAGCATCATCCGGCGTCGTTTCGCCGCTATCTGCGCGAGAGGCTGACGAGCCGCGTGCCGATGGCGGCGTTTCATGAAATGGACGGGAGCGCGGCGGATCTGGAGAAGGTTCGGCGTGACTATGTGGAGAGGCTCAGCGCGGCCGATCCGCAGATCTGTTTGCTGGGCATTGGGGAGAACGGGCATTTGGCGTTTAACGATCCTGACGAAGCCGACTTCGACGACCCGGAGCCGATGAAGATTGTCACGCTGGATCGTGCCTGCCGCGAGCAGCAGCTGGCGGAAGGGTGGTTCTCCAGCCTCGATGAGGTGCCGAAGCAGGCGCTGACGATGACGATCCCGACACTGCTCAACGTGCCGAGGCTGGTCGCATCGGTGCCGGGGAAACGCAAAGCGGCCATCGTGCGGCGCACGCTGCGGGATCCCATCTCGGAGCATTGTCCCGCGACGATCCTCCGCACGCATCCGGATGTGACGATTTTTCTCGACGAAGAATCGGCAGCGGAGCTGGACGGGAGCGTCGCTCCGTAACGGTGTTGCTGTGAGGGAGCGCCGTGTGAGCGGAGCTTCTTCTTCAGTGGGGAAGGTCGGAATGGGCGGAGAGCCGGGGTGCGGCGGGATGATCGGCGTCGGGAGACTGGGCGGGGAAGGCGAGGGTGATGCGGGTTCCGCGACCGGGGCGGCTGTGGACATCGAAGCGGGCAGCTTCGCCGTAGAGGACCTGCAGGCGTTCGCGGACATTTTTCATGCCGATGCCGGTGCCCTGCAGCACGCCGCTGGTGTGGGTGCGGCCGGGAGCGATGCCGACGCCGTCATCCTCGACTTCGATAATGAGGCGGTCGCGTTCGAGGCGGCTGCGCAGGGTGACGGTGCCGCCGCCCATGCGGGGCTCGAGGCCATGCTTGACGCTGTTTTCGACCAGGGGCTGCAACAGCATGCTGGGCACGGGGATTTCCAGGGTGCGCGGATCGATTTCCTTCACGACCTGGAGCTTGTCGGCGCCAAACCGGACGACTTCGATGCTGAGGTAATCCTCGGTGGTGGCGAGTTCGTCGCGAAAGGGGATGACGGCATCGTGCTCGCGGAGGCGATTGCGCAGGATGTTGGCCAGCTTGACGATGAGCTCGCGCGCCTGCTCGGGACGGAAACGGACCAGGGAGGCGATGGAATTGAGGGTATTGAAGAGGAAGTGGGGATTGATCTGGCGCTGCAGCGCATCGAGGCGAGCCTCAAGGAGAAGCCGTTTTTGCTCTTCGAGAGAGCGCTCGATGCGGATGGCGTTCCAGATCTTAAGGGGGATGCCGACGACCATGGCGGCGCAGGCCCAGATGGCGACTCGGATAATCCAGCTGTCGGTGTTGACTGAGAAGAGGCGCGCGGGATACATGCCGTGGATCCACTCGCGGAGCATCTCCATGGCGACGATGAGGACGAGGAGGAGAATCTGGCGGTCGATGCGGGGGCGGAGCAGGGTGCGGCGGACCCAGCGATAGAGGCTCAGGTCGACAAAGGGAGAGAAGGACCAGACTTCTTCTTTTTCGACAAAGCGGCCATAGATGCCGGCGGTGACGGCGACGGCGACGAGGAAGGGGAGAGCGAGGAACTCGCGGTGGAGGATGGCGGGCAGAGCCAGGACCGAAGCGCCAACGAGAGCGGCGCCAGGCCCGACGAGGATGCCGAGGAGGATGGTGGTTTCGAAAGAGATGTCGGCGGCATAGAAGTTGGGCACGGTGACGCGCACCCAGACGCCGAGGCCCAGAGGAATGCAGATGAAGGCAATGAGGCCGAGGGTTTGCGCGACGGTACGATCTTCGCGAAAGAGCAGGCTCTGAAAGACGCGCGACCGCCCGAGCGCCGAAGAGACAGCCGCGGCCACACCCAGCTTGATCAGCAGGGTGATGAGGATAATGTGCGGTTCGAGCACGAGATCAGGGTACAGGGTACAGCGGAGAGCGGACAGAGAAACAGAGCGTCCGGGGCGGTGGTGGGGGCATCCTTATAATCGAGTTATGGCTATCGCCTCAGTCAGGAAGGTTGCGGATGCGGATTTCCCCACGCGGTGGGGGCATTTCCGCATAATGGGCTTCGAAGGTGTGTATGACGAGCCGCAGGGCGGGCCGTGCGGCCAGTCCGGGGAGAAGGAAGAGGCTGTGGCGCTGGTGATGGGCGACTTTCAGGCGGCGCCGCCGCTGGTGCGGATTCACTCCCAGTGCATGACGGGGGATGTGTTTCACTCGCTGCGCTGCGACTGCCGGCTCCAGCTGGAGCTGGCGCTGCGCAAGATTGCGGAAGAGGGAGTAGGCATTCTGATCTATGAGCAGCAGGAGGGGCGCGGCATTGGACTGATGGCGAAGCTGCGTGCGTACGAGCTGCAGGATCAGGGGCTGGATACGGTAGAGGCCAATCTGAAGCTGGGCTACCGGGCGGACTGCCGGGAATTCGAATTGCCGGCGGAGATTCTGCGGCAGATGGGCGTGCGCTCGGTGCGGCTGATGACGAACAACCCGGACAAGGTGGCGGCGCTGGAATCGGCGGGAGTGCGGGTGGCCGAACGAGTGTCGGCAGAGGTGCCGGCGCAGGACAGCTTCGAGCATTATCTCCGCGTGAAGCAGGAGAAGATGGGGCACATCTTCGAAGAGCTGAGCTGACGCAAGGGCAATGTGGGGGAGGGCCTGGGCTACGAGCCGAAGGTCCTGGGGTAGGTCTTGATGGCGGCTTCCATGGCGGCGGCGCCAAGTCCGGCCAGATCCTGGGGGGTCATGGCGGGGCGAACGGTGAGGTTGGCGTTGAAGGCGAGGAACCAGGGCTCGGCAATGGCGGGCAGCTGCGAGGCATCCTTCATATCGAAGAAGATGTAACCACTGCGATTACCATTGCATTCGGTAAAGTAGGCGGCTTCCGGTTTCAGGTCTCCGAGAATTTTTTGAATTGCAGGACCCAGTTTGCCTTCCCGGACGGCGGCGTTGCCGGTCTTCACGGGTATAACAACATGGAGCATCATGCGCATGGTGCAGCCCCTCCCTGGGGTGTGGCGGGATTCTACTCCGGGGAGACTGCATGGGTCGCTGGTGACTTTGCATACACTGGAGAGCAATGACGAACCCACGGTGTTGCATTCTTCTATTGACTACGGCGGTTATGGCGGGCTGGCCGGCGATGGCGCAGCTGGCTCCCAAGGCTCCGCCGCCACCGACTCACCGTCCAGTAGCGCACGGGGTCCGGTGTCCTGTTCCGCTGACAGATCTTTCGCCGAAAATTCCGCCGGCTCCCGCGGGGCTTGGCTGCCCGAAGGTGGAATACGCGCTGGCCTACCTCGAACTGAAGGCGGGTACGGGCGCGCCGGTGGAGACGCGCAAGTGGACGACGGTGCAATACACGGGATATCTGACCGACGGAACGAAGTTCGATTCGTCGTACGATCACGGCCAGCCGTTTACGTTTCCGTACGGGGCGCATCGGGTAATTCCGGGTTGGGACACGGGTTTCGAAGGGATGCGGATCGGGGGGAAGCGGCGGCTGTTCGTTCCTTATCAACTGGCCTATGGCGACGCGGGGCGTCCGCCGGCGATTCCTCCGAAGGCAGAGCTGATTTTCGATGTTGAGGTTCTGAGCCAAAGCGATACGCCGCCGCCGCAGCCGGTGGCGCCGGGTATGCGGCCGCAGCCCCCGGCTGCTGGGGTGCATCCGCCGCCTGGGGTCAACCCGGGAACGCAGACGCCGCCGCCCACGAATCCTCAGACACAGCCGCAGACACAGCCGCAGACGCAGCCTCAGACGCAGCCGCAGCCGCAGACGAATCCGCAGTGACGGCGGAATCGGCTGAACGGCGGCTCAGCGCCAGTCGTCGATGACATAAGCGTCTTCGCGATTGAAGCCGGGGATGTTGGGCCGGTGCATGGCGATGCCCTGGGTCATGGGGCGATAGCCGTGTGCGCGCATGCGGCGGAAGGCGTCTTCGCGAGCGAGGTTGCAGCCGGCTTCAAGGGTGAGGCCGCGGGGCCAGGCGAAAGCATCGCAGGCGGCGAGGAGACGCTCGAAGCGCTGGCCGGCTCCGGCGCCGGGGCGTGCGGCAGCAAATTTGAGATAGCCGGTTTTTTCGCCGCCTTCGGATCCGGGGCCCGTGGCGCAAAGGGCGAAGGCGTCGAGGCGAGAGCGGTCGTGCACGAGGATGACGTCTCCGGCGCGCTGGCGGAGGAGCGATTCAATTTCGCCGGTGAGGTTGAGTCCGCGATCGATGGCATTGGTGAGACGGCGGCAGGCGGCGATGGAATCCTGGCGTTCGGCTCGGGGCAAAGCAGAGAGCAGCGTGAGTGGCGCGGGAGGCGCGCTCACTCCACCTTCAAATTTGCGGGACAGAAGCGCGGTTAGGTTGCGCGGCCAGTAGCCGGCTTTCATGTAGAGGCCGACGTGTTTGGCGCTGTGGGCGAAGGTGAAGAGGCCGGAGTGGCGGACGCCCCATCGGTCGAAGGTGCGGGTGGTGGCCTGGAGAAGGCGCTGGGCGATGCCCTTGTCCCAGAACTCCGGCAGGATCACGAGCGGTCCGAAGAAGGCGAAGGAGCCCCAGCGGGTGAGGACGTTGAGGCCGATGAGGCGGCCGTTCAGGCGGGCGGCGATGCACTTTGTATTGCTGGCTCGGGAGCGAGGAAGGATGAAATTGCGGTCGCCCAGGAAGGCCATGGGGTCGGGCAAGCCGAGGAAGGTGCCGAAGGCCAGCTTCATGATGCGGTGAGCTTCGTCGACTTCGGTCTTTTTGAGCGGGCCGATGTGCAGGCTCAGGGCGTCATTGGACATGGAAGGCGCTCTCCTGGCGGGATGCGGGACAGTGTAGCGGATTCAACCGGGTCAGGGAGGGTCTGAGCTGAGTTTCGCTCTCTGGAACGAAGGCTGCGGCTCACCCGCGCCGATTTGTCGCCAGTCTGAGCTAGAGGTTACCCGACCGTTGGGCGCCGGCGCTTGCGGCAGGCAGCGGGATTTTCTCTGCCGGCTTCCTGGCATTGGTGCAGAGGTGGCCGGCTTCCCAATCGGTGAGAGATCCGTCCGCAGCCGAGACGATTTTCGAGTTACCACAGTGCACGCAGATCGAGTCGAGGAGCAAGCGCCCCTGCAGCCGGACGAGCTGATGGTCGAACTGGGGAGTGACTGAGGTCATGTGGCCTTCATGGTGGACCCGTTGGGCGGCAATTTCTCTCCCTTTTCAGGCAAATCGGGGCCCTTTGGCGCATGTTGGCGTTTGGCCGGACGCCAGGAGCAGGCGCCTGACGGGCACGACCGCCTTCTGCGGCGGAAGCCGGACCTCCAGTCAGATGGAAGAGCGGCGAGGCGCGTGGGGTTCGGCGGAAATCAAAAAATTTCTCGCGGCGTGCTGAGGCAACGAAGGGACCGCACGTTGCGTCTGAGTCAAAATTACGTAAATTCTCTGCTGCCCAGGAAAGTGGAGCGACCATTGCACGTTAAGGCAGCTTCAATCGTTCGCAAATCCTGCTGGACCTGGGCGGCCCCCGGTCTTGCTGTCCTTCTCCTGATGGTTGCGGGTTGCGGAGCCAGTTCGGGCACGCAAAACGTCACGGTGACGAAGCCCACCGTCAGCATCGCGGCGAGTCCGAGTTCCATTGCTGCGGGGAGTTCGGCCACTCTGGCGGTGACCGCCAGCAACGCGTCGGGCGTGACGATTGCCGGGAGTGACGGGAGCAGCTACAAGCTGGCTGCCAGCGGCGGGAGCCAGGCCGTCTCGCCGACTACCACGACAACCTACACCGTAACCGCGACGGGCACGGGGGGCAGCGCGACCGGCAGTGCGACGGTGACGGTCACCGCTTCCGGCACGAAGCCGACGGTGACACTGACGGCGGCCCCCACGACGATTACCAGCGGCATGAGTTCCACGCTGACGTGGACGAGCACCGATGCGACCAGCGTGAGTCTCAGTCCGGCAGTGGGCACGGGAACGCCGGCGGTGAATGGGTCGGGGACGGTGACTCCCACGGCGACAACGACCTATACGATCACGGCGACGGGGGCGGGAGGAACGGCGACGGCGTCGGCAACGGTGACGGTGAGCACGGGGACGACGGGCAGCCCGCAGTCGCCGATCACGCACCTGATCGTGCTGATCCTGCAGAACCACTCGTTCGACAATTTGTTCGGAACGTTTCCGGGGGCGGACGGGTTGAATCCGAACCTGGCCAGCTACACGCAGACGGACGCGGCCGGCAACACGGTGACACCGACGCTGATCCCGAGCGTGAGCGCGCAGGACACACAACAGATCAACCACGACATCGCGACGTACACCGCGGCGTGGGACAACGGGAAGATGGACAAGTACGCCTACACCAACGGCGACTTCTCCATAGACTACTACGACAACACGGTGTCGGGGACGGCGACCGACGGGAAGACGTGGGGGATCGACACGATCTGGGGATACGCGGACCAGTACGCGCTGGCGGATCACTTCTACTCGTCGTCGCTGTACAGCGAGCCGGCGCAGATGCTGTACATGGTGGCGGCGACCGCTCACGATGCGCGGACGGCGGGGAGCCTGCCGTACAAAGACAATTGCGATGCCCAGCAACAGGCCCAGGGTGGAGGGACGGTGGCGGTGCCGCTGTCGGAAAGCAATGTCGGCAATCAGATGACCACGGCCGGGGTGTCGTGGGCGTGGTATCAGGCGAACTACGATACCTCAGTCAACAATACCTGCCTCAATTACGTGCCTCAGGAAAACGCGTTCCAGTACTTCACCAGCACGAACTATTCGTCGAACCTGCAGGACGTGAGCCTGACCAGCTTTAAGACGATGCTGACGAACGGGACGCTGCCGTCCGTGTCGTTTGTGACACCGGCGCCGGGAGTGAGCGAGCATCCCGGGTCGGGCCACATGGCGGACGCCATCGAGTGGGTCGATGATTTTGTGCAAGACGTGAAGAGTTCTTCGTACTGGCAGAGCACCGCGATCGTGATGCTCTACGACGAGAGCGGGGGCTGGTACGATCACGAGCCGCCGCCGCAGCTGGCGAATTCGTTTGGGCTGGGAGCGCGGGTACCGGTGATCGTGATCTCGCCGTATGCCAAGGCGGGGTACATCTCGCACACGCAGATGGATTATGTGTCGATTCTGCGGTTCATCCAGTGGAACTGGAACCTGGGCATGCTGCCGGCGGCGGACCAGCAGGCGCGGGAAGCGCAGTCGGGCGATTTGTGCGATCTGCTGACCTCGACGTGCGGGGCGCCATAGCAGTACAGGGTGCAGAGTACAGGTTGCAGCCCGTCGCTCGTCGCGGGAAAGCTGGATCGCTTTACAGCGACCTGAGATGCTTGACAGTCCGTGCCAGCGGACTATAGTCTCGCGACCACTTCCCCCGTGAATTCCCTGAAACTGATTTCTTTTCCGAAGGAGAGGTATGTATGCGCAGGAATCTGTGTGTGGCAGTGGTGTTGGCGGGGCTGGGACTGGCGACGGCGGTTCCGGCAGGCGCGCAGGCGGGCGGCGGCGACAAAGCGTCGATTGAGGCGCTGTACCACCGATTCGACGCGGCGTTCAACAAGAAGGACGTGAACGGGATCATGGCGGAGTATGCGCCCGACGTGTTCGTCTTCGATGTGATTCCACCGCGGCAGTACGTGGGCTGGGACGCATACAAGAAGGACTGGGTGGATCTGTTTGCGGCCAATCCCGGGCCGGTTGTGAGCCATGTGACCCACTTAAGCATCACGGTTGTGGGACCGGTGGCATACACGCACTACATGACCGAGGGCTCGATGACCGATAAGGATGGGAAAACCGCGCAGATGAACGTGCGGGCCACGGACGTGCTGCGGAAAAAGGACGGGAAGTGGCTGATTGTGCTGGAGCACAACTCGGTGCCGGTGGATATGACGACGGGGCAGGGAGACATGCTGTCGAAGGAGTAGAAGGGCAGCGGGGAAGCGGGCGACTGAGACGCGGGCAGCCAAAGGACGACCAGCTGAGATGCGGTCGGGGCCGCAACTTCCGGCTCGGGTGGGCGTTTGCAGGAGCATGAGGCTGCGCATGAGCAACCACGCCTGGGATGAGTGTGTGCATGGGCCGGTGGTGGAGACGGCCGGTGAGGATCCCGCGATCGGGCGGCGGGTGACTCCAGTCACGAGGCGCGCGTTTCTCAAGGGCGGGGCACTGGCGGTGGTGGGAACTGCCGCCGTGCCCGCGTTTCTCACGCGAACGGTACTGGCTCAGGCGACGGATGCGCAGGCGCGGGGGAAGAAGCTGGTGGTGATCTTCCAGCGCGGGGCCGCCGATGGGCTGAACGTCGTGGTGCCGTACCGGGAGCCCTCGTACTACGAGTACCGGCCGCAGATCGCGATTCCGCAGAATGCGGTGATCGATCTGGATGGGTTCTTCGGGCTGCATCCCGCGATGGCGCCTCTGAAGCCGCTTTGGGACCAGGGACACCTGGCGGTGGTGCATGCGTCGGGATCGCCGGATCCGAGCCGCTCGCATTTCGATGCGCAGGACTTTATGGAGTCGGGCACGCCGGGGATGAAGGCGACGCCGGACGGGTGGCTGAACCGCGCGCTGCAGGCGGAGGACGCTGCTTGTCCGGAGTGCCGGCATACGCCGTTCCGAGCCGTGGCGCTGGGGGCGGGGATTCCGCGGACGCTGGAGGGACGGATCGAGGCGGTGGCGCTGAACCGGATCCAGGACTTTGGGGTACAGTCGAGCGCGGCCGCGCAAGGCTTTGCCGCGATGTATGACGAGAGCACCGATGCGGTGCTGCACGGGACGGGGCAGGAGACTTTTGAGGCGGTACGAATGCTGCGGGCGGCGGATCCGAGCCGGTATGTGCCGGCGACGGGAGCCGAGTATCCGGGTGGAGCTTTCGGCAACAGTATGAAGCAGGTCGCGCAGCTCCTTAAAGCGAATCTTGGAGTTGAGGCGGCGTTTGCGGACATCGGTGGCTGGGACACACACCAGAATCAGGGCAGCACTGAGGGGCAGCTGGCGGGCCGGCTGCGAGAGTTCAGCGCAGGGCTGTCGGCGTTCTGGGTGGACATGGGCGATCAGGCTGAGGACATTGTGGTGGTGACGATGTCGGAGTTTGGGCGGACCTGCCGGCAGAACGGGACGGGCGGAACGGATCACGGACACGCTAACGTGATGTTCGCGCTGGGCGGGCTGGTGCGGGGCCGAAAGGTCTATGGGCGGTGGCCGGGATTGTCGCCGCAGCAGCTCCACGAGGGGCGGGATCTGGCGATCACAACGGATTTCCGACAGGTGTTGAGCGAAGCGGCGTACAGGACGCTGGGGGCGCGGAACCTGGAATTAGTCTTCCCGCAATCTGGTTTACAGAGAAGAGACTTCCTGAATATTCTTCAAGTGTGAGTTGAAGGACTCAGAGTGGTTACTCCCTCTGTGGAAATCTGTGGAAAACAGGGGACGCATTGCGGAACCCGGCAGCCCGGTCGAGGGAGGCTGGGTATTTCTGTTTTCAGGGCGGATGATCGCAGGCGATCCTCGAATTTCACAAGGGACGGCGTGGCCGGAGATGGTATGTTGGGCGGGAGCCCCCGGTTACTGTTGGAATGCTTGCCCGCATGGGGGAGTGCTCGCGTGTGCCGATTCTGATATGGACAAAGCATCTCCGAACGAACCTGGAAACTTTTCATGAAGCCTGCGTGGTGCGTCGCTCTCGCTCTGCCTGTACTTAGTTTGTCCCTCAGCTACCCTCAAGCCAACCCGCCCACAACCTCACCAGCGAGCCAGCCCTCCACGAAAGGGAAAGCGGCGGCCTCGCCTGAGGCCGCGCCGATTACCGAGGCCGAGCTGCGGCAGAGGCTGGTGGGGCGGCAGCTGTTTCTGCGGGGGCTTTACCTGGACGACAACCTGCACTTCAGCATGAACGGGGACCTGGCGGGGCAGTCGAAGAAGGGGTCGTGGACGCTGTGCGACGTGGTGATCGATCACGTGAAAATGTCGGCGAAGAAGGTGGAGTTGGAAGGGGCTCGGTACGGGATCCATTTTGAGGATGAGGGGAACTGGGCGGAGCAGGCCACGTCGTTCGACCGGATCCAGGTCACGCCGAAGAAGAAGCACCTGGTGATTGAGATCGACCGGCAGGTGGTGGTGAAGCCGAAGAAGGAGAAGGGCGAAAAGAGGGCGGGGAAGGACAAGGGGGAGAAACAAGCCGCAGGAGGCCAACCGCCAGCAGGTACCCCGCCCGGGTCGGGAGCCGAAACGGAGGAAAAGCCGGTGCCGCCGCCGGGAGCGACCTTCTCGCCGGGGGAGTCGGCGGAGCATTTACGCGGGGCGCTGAACAAGATTTTTGCTCCGGAACTGGACGCGAAGATGATCGCGGAGATGCCGGACTACTGGCAGTACTTCTACCAGGCACAGAACAGCCACAAGATGCTGGAGCCGACGGATCCGAAGATTGTGCGGCCGGGGCCCGGGGTGGATGGGCCGCATCTGATGGTGCACGTGACGCCGCCATCGAATGACTACGCCCAGAAGGTGGAGGTGGCGGGCGTGGCGAGCTACATGGTGATTCTGGGGACAGACGGGAAGCCGGCGGCGGTGGCGGTTTATCGGCCGATCGGGTTTGGGCTGGACGAGAATGCGGTGATGGCGATCGAGAACGCGAAATTCACGCCGGCGGTGAAGGATGGCAAGGCGGTGATGTCGGCGATCGATCTGGCGGTGAACTTCCGGATCTACTCGAAGCGGACGACGCAGGGATCGGGGGCCGAGGCGGCGGAAACGGCGCCGGCGGCGACGGTCAAGCCAATGCCGGGTCCCTACACGACGCAGGCGCACGAGTAGGGCGCGCCGGGGCAGCAAGACGGCGCCAATTCCTGGTTTTGCTTTTCTGCGACCGGGCGGTTCCATCAGCCTATAATCGCGCCATTCCTTGCCGTCAAAATTGTGAATGACCCTTTCACCGAGGGGGCGCGATGAAGAATTCTGTCTTCTTGCTGCTGGCCGGTTGTCTCTGTGTTGCCGCATCGGGGCAAGAGGCTTCGATTACGCATAACAGCAATCTGCGGTCGAGCCCGTCTTCCGGCAGCAAGGTGGTCGGCCACCTGGCAGAGGGGAGCGCGGTCACAATCCTCTCGAAGTATCCAAACCAGGGATACGTCCGGGTGCAGAGTGCGGACGATACGACGGGCTGGGTGTGGGGGAAGAACCTGGGGGAAGCGGAAGCGCCGAGCAGCGGACCGGGTTCGCCGGCCGGATTGGCGGCGAGGGTGGCGCCGGGTGCGCGCGCGGGGGATGTCCATATCTATCCCAATACGCAGGAGACGCCGGGCAAAGGCGACCCGAGCGTCACGCAGAGCAACATCGCGAAGAACATCTGCAACAAGAACTGGTCCACCGATTCGGTACGGCCGTCAGATTCTGTGACCAACAAGATCAAGACGGAGACGATGAAGGCGTATGGGTTCACCGACGCGGCCAATCACTACGAACTGGACCATCTGGTATCGCTGCAGAACGGTGGATGCCCGGACTGCGTGGAGAACCTGTGGCCGGAGGCGTACGGGGACCCACAGCATCCGATGACGCAAGACCAGCGCGCGGCGTGGAACAAAAAGAATCCTGGATCGAGTGCGATCCTGCCGGGGTCTCTGGAGAAGGACGTGGTGGAGAACCATGTTCACGACGAGATTTGCCGCGACGTCCGCAACGCAAAGATGAGCACGTACGCGAAGAAGTATCCGGCGACAGTGACGGTGACGCTTGAGCGCGGGCAGGAGATTCTGGCGACGGACTGGTACGGGTGCTACCAGAAGATGATGAGCGGCAACCAGCCGTGTGCATGACGCTCTTCGAAAAATGAGGCGATAGCGGGCGCCAGGGATCGTGCCGGGGCAAAAGTGCGTGGCGGAGAAGGGATCGGAACAACTGGGGAGAAGCCGATGTTTCAAATCGGTCTCAGGGAGGAGCCTGGATCTGTGGGGTGAAGCTGGCCGCCGGGGGTGGTGACGGGACGCACTTCGAATCAGGATGAGGCTGGGTTCAGCCGCCGATTTTCTCGGTTAGCTCGACCCAGCGGTCGTAGACAGCGTGGTGATCGGCTTTGGCGGCATCGAGTTCGGCGAGCGCCTCAGTGAGAGCGCGGGAATCGGTGACAACCTCGGGCGCGTGGAGTCGCCCTTCGGCGGCATGGAGACGGGTGTCGGCTTCCTCGATACGCGCACCAATGGCGTCGTACTCGCGCTGCTCGATGTAGGAAAGCTTTTTGCGGGGAGCTGCAGCGGCCTGGCTGGAGTTGTCAGGGGGTTCGCCGGCACGCACCGGGCTTTCGGACTTTACTGAGTCAGCGCCGGTGCTCAAGGCCCGGTTCTGCTGATCGCGCCAGGCTTCGAACTGCAAATAGTCGGCGAAGAGAGCGGCGTTGCCGAGACCATCGAGGCCGAGGACGGCATTGGTGACGCGATCGAGCAGCCAGCGGTCGTGGGTGACGAGAACCAGAGCGCCGGGGAATTCCAGAAGCGCTTCTTCGAGGATTTCGAGGGTCGGGATATCGAGGTCGTTGGTGGGCTCGTCGAGGATAAGGACGTCGGCGGGCTGGAGCATGAGGCGCGCGATGAGGACGCGGGCGCGCTCGCCGCCGCTGAGGCGTTCGACGGGCTGGTTGAGTTGCTCGCCGGTGAAGAGGAAGCGATTGGCATAGCTGGCGACGTGCAGGACGCGATCCTGATAGATGACCGAATCCGAGTCGGGAGCGAGCGCGCGACGCAGGGTCAGGGACGTGTCCAGCTCGCGCATTTGGGAGAAGTAAACGATGCGGAGGCCGGGAGCGCGGCGGATGGTACCCGCGCTGAGCGGATGCTCACCGGTGATGGTTCGCAGGAGCGAGGTCTTGCCGGAGCCGTTGGATCCGGCGAGGCCGAGTTTGAGGCCGTTCACCAGGGTCACGCCGACATCGCGGAGGATGGTGCGGTCGGCGAAAGCGATCGCAGCATTCTCGATTTCGATGAGGCGTTTGGTCTGGCGGCCGGTGGCGTCGAAGGCGATGCCGGCGGTGGCGGTACGGGAACGGGATTCGGAATCCGCCAGCGCAGCGATCAGGCTATTGGCGTTGTCGATGCGGGCTTTGGCTTTGGTGGCGCGGGCTTTGGGGCCGCGGCGGAGCCATTCGATTTCGACGCGAACGCGGTTGCGGAGGCTTTCCTGGGCGCGCTGCTGCCATTCGACATAAGCGTCGCGCTCTTCGAGAAACCTGGAGTAGCTGCCCTGGACGCGAAGGAGCCCCTCGGAGTAGATGCGGTTGAGCTCGACAACCACGCTGGCGACGTTTTCGAGGAAGTAGCGGTCGTGGGTGACGACCACGAAGGCGAATCGGGCGGCACGGAGCAGGCCTTCGAGCCACTCGATGCCTTCGAGGTCGAGGTGGTTGGTGGGCTCGTCGAGGAGCAGGACGTCGGGGTCGGTGACAAGGGCTTCGGCAATGGCGAGGCGCTTGCGCCAGCCACCGCTGAGGGTTGCGGCTTCGCGGTCCATTCCGGGCTGAGCGGGGCTGTCGTTTTCGGCAAAGCCGGCGCGGCCGAGGGTTTCGCGAAGGCGCTGTTCGCGATCGGCGGCGGGGACGGCGGTACGGCCGAAGGCAGCTTCGACGATCTGGCGGACGGTGAGGCCAGCGGCGAAATCGGAGATCTGATGGACGTAGCCGATGCGGGCGCGTTTGCGAAAGGAAACCTCGCCGGAGTCCGGCAGCTGCTCGGCGGCAAGGATGGCGAGCAGGGTGGATTTGCCGGCGCCGTTGGGACCGATCAGCCCGATGCGGTCGCCGTCGTGAACAGCGAAGGAGAGATTCTCGAAGAGGGGTGTGGCGCCGAAGCGTTTGGAGATGTTCTGCGCGATCAGGATCGGCGGCATAGTTCCAGTTTATGTGGGAGCGAGGAAGGCTTCGCAGGAATCCATAGTATTCGCGGAGGGCATGCACTAAGATGTGTCCGCTCAGGAGAGACGCGGTGCAGCGCAAAGGAAAGGGAAAAGGGACAGGAATCGCATGAAGACGCGCAGTTGGTGCTCAGCGGGATTGTTGATGGCTCTGGTTGGGGGACCAGGGGTTCACGCGCAGTTTGCGGGAATGCAGCCGGCGAAGCACCATCGGTGGTCGGACGCGAGCCTGTCGCCGGATGTGCGCGCGGATATGGTCGTGAAGGACATGACGCTCGACGAGAAGATCGCGATGGTGCACGGGCCGGGGTGGGAAGCGATGTTGACCCCGCCGGAGCCGGGCGCGACCACAAAATTTGCGAACACCATTCCCGGGGTGCCGCGGCTGGGAATACCGCCGCTGGAGATGACCGATTCGGTCGAGGGGGTTTCCGGGATTGGCAACACCGGACGCTATGCGACGCCGCTGCCTTCGGCGGAGGCGATGGCGGCGGCATGGGATCCGAAGCTCTCGTATGAGATCGGAACGATGCTGGGGCACGAGATTCGGGCGCTGGGGTTCAACATGTCGCTGGGCTCGGGCATCAACATGATCCGCGAGCCGCGCGATGGGCGAACGTTCGAATACAAGGGGGAAGATCCGCTGCTGGCGGGAACGCTTGCCGGGCAGGAACTGAAGGCGGAAAAGGCGCTGCACATTGTTACCGATGTGAAGCACTATGCGGTGAACGATCAGGACGCCGGGCGGACCACGGTGAACTCGATCATCGGCAAACGCGCCATGCGGGAGAGCGATCTGCTGGCGTTTCAGATCGCTCTGAAGGATTCGGGCGCGGGCGCGGTGATGTGCTCGTACAACCGGGTGAACGGCACGTATGCCTGCCAGAACCAATATCTGCTGACCGATGTGCTGAAGAAGGATTTCGGGTTCAAGGGGTTCGTGGTTTCGGACTGGGGTGCGACCGAAAGCACCGCGCCGGCAGCGCTGGCAGGCCTGGATATGGAGATGCCGGGGAAAGAGTCCTTCGGTGAGCCGCTGAAGAAGGCGGTGGAAAGCGGCGCGGTGCCCATGGCGCGGCTGAACGATATGGTGCATCGGATTCTGCGGAGCATGTTCGATGCAGGGGTGGTGGATCATCCCCCGCAGATGGAGTCGCCCAACGTAATGCGCGGCTTCGCGGTGGCGCAGAAGACCGAGGAGCGGGGAGCGGTGCTGCTGAAGAACGAGCAGGAGCAGTTGCCGCTGGATGCCGGGGCGATCCAGTCGATTGCGGTGATTGGCGGGCATGCGGATGCGGGAGTGATGTCGGGGGGCGGCTCGTCGCAGGTGTCGCCTCCGGGCGGGAATCCGGTGCCGCCGTCAACCGATCTGGCGGGGAACCCGATGGCGATCTTTTTAGCGGCGGTCTATCAGCCGTCGGCGCCGCTGACGGGCATTCGCGCCATGGCGCCACATGCGGAGGTGAAGTACGATCCGGGGACGGATCCGGCGGCAGCGGCGGCTCTGGCGAGGTCGTCGCAGGTGGCGATTGTGTTTGCGGTGCAGCATTCGTCGGAAGGTCTTGACCTGCCGAACCTTTCGCTGCCCGAGCAACAGGACGCGCTGATTGAGGCGGTGGCGGCGGCGAATCCGCACACGATTGTGGTGCTGGAGACGAGCGGGCCGGTGCTGATGCCGTGGATCGACCGGGTGAGTGCGGTGCTGGAGGCGTGGTATCCGGGGATTCGCGGGTCGCAGGCGATTGCGAATCTTCTGTTCGGCGAGGTGAATCCGTCGGGACGGCTGCCGCTGACATTTCCGCGCAGCGAGGCGGATCTGCCGCACCCGCGGCACCTGGATCCACCGAGGGCGGACGCGAATCATGAGGTTCCAAAGCTGGCGGGGTTTCCTGGTTTGGTGGCCATGTTCATGGTGATGGGTCCGGACTTCGATGTGCATTACGACGAGGGGTTGAAGGTGGGTTACAAGTGGTACGACGCGGAGAAAAAGCCGGTGCTGTTTCCGTTCGGCTACGGGCTTTCGTACACGAGCTATGCCTTCTCCGGACTTTCGGTGACGCCGGGCGACTCAACGGCGGTGACGTTTACGGTGAAGAACACGGGGAAACTCGCCGGGATTGAAACGGCGGAGGTCTACGCATCTTTGCCCGCGGCGGCGGGGGAACCTCCTGAGCGTCTGGTGGGATGGACGCAGGTAGATCTGGGAGCGGGCGAGTCGAAGGAGGTCACGGTGCCGGTGAGCCGCGATCGGCTGACGATCTACGACGAGGCGGCGGACTCCTGGAAGCTGGCGCCGGGAGAGTATGTGATCGGGGTGGGCGGGTCATCGCGGGATATGCCGCTGAAGCAGACCGTTTCGATGCAGTAAGCGGCGGGAGCGCGATTGTCGACCTGGGAAATTCGTGCAGGCGGGCGGAGCGGCTCCAGGATTGTGCGCGTCCCGGTATACTTTCTCGGCAACTCCGCAAGACGCCAGGAGGCGATGAAAAAGAATGATTCGGCAATTTGGCTGTTGCACCCTTGCTGCGCTGCTGGTTATACCGGCGGCATTCGCGCAAAACAAACAAGACAAATCCGACATGAAGGCCTCCGATCACGCTGCGGATGAGGCTGCGGCGAAAAGTCCAGGAGCGATGCCGCCCGATTCGACCACCGAAGGGTCGGTGACGGTGGACGGGCAGGCGATCCAGTACAAGGCTGTGGCCGGGATGCTGACGGTCGGGTCGAGCGACGCGCAGGACGCAATGATCGGGATGGATGGGAAGTATCTGCCGGGATCGGAGATCGATTTGCCGGCGAAGATCCAGGATCAGCCGGCGATTGCGCGGATGTACTACGTGGCGTACTTCAAGCAGGATGCGGCGAAGGGCACGCGGCCGGTGACGTTTATCTATAACGGCGGCCCGGGCAGCTCGACGATGTATCTGCACATGGGCGCATTCGGACCGATGCGGGTGGTGCTGCCGAACGTGCAGCATCAGGAGGCGGCTCCGTATTCGATTGTGTCGAACCAGTACAGCCTGCTGGATGTGAGCGACCTGGTTTTCATCGATGCACCGGGCACGGGCTTTTCGCGCGTGCTGGGCAAAGATGCGGGTAAGGAGTTCTTCGGGACGGATCAGGACGGGCACGCATTCACTCGGTTCATTCACCGGTTCCTGACGAAGTACGACCTGTGGAACAATCCAAAGTTCCTGTTCGGCGAGAGCTACGGGACGACGCGGACAGCGGTGCTGACCTTCGACCTGCAGCAGAGCGGGATCGATGTGAACGGGTCAGTGTTCCTGTCGCAGATTCTGAACTTCGACGACAGCTCGGATGGGCCGCAGGGCGATCCGGGGACGGACAACGGATACTTCCTCGGCTTCCCGTCGATGGCGGCGACGGCCTGGTATCACCATCATGTGCCGAACCAGCCGGCGCAGTTGCAGCCGTTCCTGCAGGAGGTAGAACAGTTCAGCCTGGGCGCGTATGCGTCGGCGCTGCTGCAGGGAGCGGACCTGCCGGACGCGCAAAAGCACGAGATCGCGACAAAGATGGAGAGCTACACGGGGGTGCCGGCGGCGTACTGGTACAAGGCGGACCTGCGGGTGAGCGGCGGCGAGTTCTCCAAGGAGATGCAGAGCGAGCTGGGCATCACGACGGGGCGTCTGGACACGCGGTATGAGGGGCCGGATATCGATCCGCTCAGCGAGGATGCCGATTACGATCCATTCGGCAGCGCGACCTCGGCGCCCTACGATGCGGCCGTGAACTACTACACGCGCAACGTGCTGCACTATGGCGACAATATGACCTACAAGCCGAGCGCGTACGGGCCGGACTTCCGCTGGGATTTGAAGCACACCCCTCCGGGCGGGCGCGGCTGGGATGCGAGCGTGAACGTGATGCCGGACCTGTCGGTGGCGATGAAGCGGAATCCCAGGCTGAAGGTCCTGCTGATGGGCGGGTACTACGATCTGGGGACCACGTTCTTCGGAGCGACGTACGAGGACAAGCATCTGCAGATCCCGGAGAAGCTGCAGTCGAACATCAGCTACCACTTTTTTGAGACCGGGCACATGGTGTATGTAACGGTGCCGGCGCTTGAAGAACTGCACAAGGTGACGGCGGAGTTTATCCGCGCCAACGAGCACCCGGAGCAGTAGGCAGCGGAAAAAGTCGAGCCTGGCCATCCTGCGGGGTGGTCAGGCTTTTTCTTTTGCACGCAGCCGAGACGCTCAGCGGTTGATGGGGTATTCCTGAATCCAGTGGAAGCGGTGGTTGATGAGCTGGAAAGTAAGCGGATCGACGAGGCGGAGCTGAATGTGGGCGGGGTGGCCATCCAGGGTGCCGTCGAGGGTCAGCCGATCGGATGCGGGCTGCGCATAGGTGAAAGCAGCTTTCCATTTCGGGTCGTCGCGGCCGGCGAGGGCGACGGTGTGTTTCGAGGTGTCGATGGTGGAGCGGAACCAGGAACGCGCGTCGTTCATGCGGTCGAGCACCATCAGCGTGGGATAGTCGAAGATGGCGCGGTGCCAGCGCTCGTTATCAGTGAGCAGCGGGGGGCGGACCTGACCGTCGAGGGTGAACTGGTCGACGTTCCAGATGCCGTAGAGCGGCGAGCGGGGAGCTCCGGGGCCGTAGTTCTTCCAGCCTTCGCGAACGCCATAGATGTTGAGTGCGACGAGCCAGAGGCCGAAGGCGACCTGCGCGGCGAGGGCGATGCGGCGGGCGCGGCGGCTGCGGAAGAGCGAGGCGCCCGGAGCAGGCTGGACGGGGCGGTTGAGGACGAAGAAGTCGGCGAAGCGGCGGAATTCCAGGGCAAGCAGGATGAGGCAGATGAGGATGAGGTGCAAGGAGAAAAGTTTGACCGGGACGTCGTACGTCATGTTGAGGAGGAAGACGTAGGTGACATCGGCCAGAGAGATGAGGGCGCCGAGGGTGGTGGTGCGGGGCAGGATGAGCAGCAGTCCGCCGAGGATTTCCGCGCAGCCGACGGCGATTTCGTAGGGCTGGGAGGCGCCGACCGTGGTCCAGAGAACGCCCATGGGGGAGAAGTTGCCGAAGGGCTCGACAAGAGTGAAGAGGCGCGGAAAGGGCATCTGCAGCGGGAAGGCTTTGTCGAAGCCGTAGACCAACATCTGGCTGGCAAGGGCGAAGCGCAGGAAGAGGCGGAAAGCTTTGTAGAGGCGCGGGTGGCTGGGGCGGCGATCGAAGGCCGACCAGAGAGCGGTGGCGGCGACTGCGATGACGAGCAGGCAAAAGCCGAGAACGTAATCGACGATCTTGTCGCCGCTGCCGCTGCCGGTGAAAACAAGCGGGTGGGAGACGCGGAAGATGTGGGTGGCGGTGAAGGTAATGATCTGCCGCAGGGGCGGGACGCTGGAGGGGTCGGGTATATCGACGCTGGGGAAGGCGAAGAGCGAGGTGAGGATCTGAGTCGAGAGGCAGTAGAGGACGAAGTAAACGCATGTGAAGCGGAAGGCTATGCGGGTGGCGAGGCTCCAGCGGGGTTTGCCGGACTCGCTGCGTAGCTGATCGACGAGGGTCTCAGTGCTCACGAAGTGGGTTCTCGCGCCGGGATTCTCAACAGCAGTTGAATTGAAGAATCATGCCGGAAGAGCGGTGCGGCACGCAACGAAAAATGCGGGGCGGGGCGCGGTCAGGCGCAGGGCAGCTCGACGCAGAAGGCGGTGCGGAATCCTTCCGGCAAATTGTGATTGTCGAGACCGATACGGCCGCCGTTCTTTTCGACAAGGTCTTTGGTGACCCAGAGGCCGATGCCGGTGCCGACGTCTTCTTTGGTGGTGAAGAAGGGATCGAAGATGCGGGCGATGTTGTCCGGGGCGATGCCGGAACCGTTGTCGCGGACGGAGAGAGCGGCCATGGAGCCGGCTGGCGCGATCTCGATCTCGATGCGGCCGCCGGATTCCGGCAGGGCATCGCAGGCGTTGGAGACGAGGTTGGTGAGGATCTGGCGAAGATCGTCGGGGGAGATGGCGAGACGGAGGTCGCCATTATGGAGGACACGGATCTCGGCGCCGCGAGTGGCGCAGCGGGGCTGAAACATTCCGACCACCGCCTCGACGATCTCGAGGGCATGGACGGGACCGGGCGAGGATTTAGGGCGGACGAAGGTGAGGGTGCGGCGGGCGATGCCACCGAGGCGCGCCAGCTCCTGGTCGGCGCGGTGGAGGTAGTCGCGAGCGGCGGTGGGCAGGTTGGGTTCGGTCTGCGCCAGATAGAGAAGGTTGGTGACCGCTTCGAGAGGATTATTCACTTCGTGGGCAATGGTGGCGGAGAGGCGGCCGATGGCAGCCAGCTTTTCCGAGCGGACCAGGGCGAGTTCGGCGTTCTTGCGGTCGGTAATGTCAAGGGTGACGCCTCGCCAGATATTGGTGTTGACGGCCGAGGGGGTGCCGCGGCTTTCCAGCCAGTGAATCTCGCCGTTAGGCCAGCGGACGCGGAACTCCGAGCGAAAGGAGCGACCGGCGGCGATGGCCTGGTCGTATTCCTCGAAGACACGGGCGCGGTCTTCGTCCACAATGAGGTCCGCTGTGGCCTGGGGAATCGCATCGGGGGCAACCGGCTGGCCGAAGACCAGCGCGCCACCCTCGGCCCAGTGGAGATGGCCGTTATCGAGGGTGAACGTCCATACGGCAGAGTTGCTGGCCTGCTGCGCTTCCGTCAGGGCGTCCGTCCGGATCTGGAGTGAGGTGAGCGCAGCCCCGAGGCGGGAGCGGGTGACGCGTTGCCGGTGGCAGAGGAGAGCAATGAAGAAGCCGATGGCGAGGATGACCGTGGTGTAGAGCAGCGATTGCGGGTCCAGGGAGACGAATCCGCTGGGCGGGAGCACGAGATAGTTGAAATAGACTGCGGTGCAGACGACGGAGAGAAGCCCAGGGCCGAGACCGGTGAAGACGGTGATGCCGGCAACAAAGATGTAGCTGAGGGCGACGGGTGTGCCGTGCAGGGCAGTGGTCCGGAGAGTCAGGGTGACGCCGAGCCAGGGAAGCAGGACGGCTCCCAGGTATCCGCTGAGGAGCACAGAAATGCGGGGCGAGCGCGGCATACCAGGTCGTGCAGGTGTCGTCAAAAATGGCCTCGTACGAGCACCGCACCAGCGCCTGTCTGGGAAGCGAGCGGGGCGATGTGAGCCAAGGATACACGGTTGGAGGCAGAGCTCGTTCCAGTCCGATGGCGCCGGTGTGCGGGAGCCGCCAGCGAGAACTCCGCTACTTTTCCGTTCTCATGCGGACGGCGAGCTGGTGGACGCGCTGGGTAGCTGTGGTGAGGTCGAGGTGCTCCGTGGATTCGAGCAGGCGAACGGCTTCGACTTTGCGTCCGCGGCGCAGCAGGGTGCGGAGAGAGTCGTCGAGATCGGCAGCCGGCATCGGCAGAGGGGTACCGCGGTGCGTCTGGAGGAAGCGCTGGGTGGTTTCGCGGAGGCTTGCGCAGCGATCGCGTCCTCCGCCGAATGTGTCGGTGAAGGGGATGGGCCCCTGTCCGGTGAGGACGGTAAGCCGGTAGAGTGTGGAGCCGCCGCTGCCGGAAGAGGTTTCGGCGCCGATGCCGGCGATTTCTGAAAAAGGAACGACGCCGGAAGCAGAGCGGAAGAAACGCATGCGACGCCAGCGCACTGTGCGCTGGGTGGCGTCGAAGGCGACGGTCGCTTTACGCAGCCAGACGAGCGCGCCGACGGCGAAGAAGATGGCCAGGATGAGATCGCCACGCTGGCCGGGCCGCGTGGAAGCGTAGAAGAGCGGCAGGGCGACCAGGGCGAGCAGGATGGAGATCCAGAGGGTGCTGTCCCTGAGGACCAGTTCGGTATCGGATTGGCGGACGATCTTCATGTGTTGGCTGGTCTAGACTGCCTGCCACTGGCCTGACTGCGCCGACTGAAAGACCGCCTCGATCACGGCCACATTCGCGATGCCATCCTCAAGAGAAACGGGGACCGGTGTGCCTTCGAGGACAGCGCGCGAGAAGGCGTCGCCCTGCAGCGTGTACTGGTCGGCAACGGGGAAGGTATCGGTCGCGATGCCGCTGCCGAAGATATCGCCGCCGTCATCGACAAAGATCCGCGTCGGGCGGTCGGGCGGCGCGTTGAAGGGAATTTCAATCTCGATGCGGCCCTTCGTGCCGAGGAAATGCACCCGCTGGTACGGGACGAACTGGGTGCTCGCGGTGAAGATCGCATGGCCGCGGGGAAAATCGAGGAGCGCGGAGGTGAGGCGGTCGGTGGCGAAAGCCGGGTCGCGCTCGATGAGGCCGCAGACGCGGGTCGGCTCCTGGCCAAAGGCGTAGCGCGCGGCGTGAATGCAGTAGCAGCCGATGTCGTAGAGCGCGCCGCCGCCGGTTTCCGGCTGATTGCGGATATTGGCGGGGTCGGTATTGAAGTAGCTGAAGACGGCGGTGACGGCGCGCAGCGTGCCAATGCGGCCTTCGTCAATGAGAGCGCGGGTGCGCAGCCACTGCGGGTGGCAGCGGATCATGAAGGCTTCGCCGATGAGTACGCCGGTACGCTCGCGGACGGCGAGGAGAGATTCGGTTTCGGCAACGGTCAGGCTGAGGGGCTTTTCGCAGAGCACATGCTTGCCGGCTTCGGCGGCGCGGATGGTCAACGGAACGTGAAGCTGGTTGGGAAGGGGATTGTAGATGGCATCGATGGAGGGATCGGCGAGGAGTTCCTCGTAGGATCCGTACGCGGTGGGAATGCCAAGCTGCGCGGCCACGGTGCGGGCTTTGGCCGGATCGCGCGAGGCAATGGCGGCGACGGTGGAGAACTGGCCGCGCTGCATTGCGGGAATGACTTTTTTAACGCCGATGTTGGCGGTGGAGAGAATCCCCCAGCGGAGCTTTTGGCTCATGCGAAGAGGATAACTCCGCCGGCCTCCGGAAATGGAGTCGGCAGGGATCGGGTGAAATTGCCGGACCCGTTGCGGGGGGCGATCAGGCGGCGCCGCCACCGACAAAGTGCACGATTTCGAAGCGGTCGCCGTCAGCGACAGGGGTGGCGGCCCAGGCGGGGCGGGAGACGATGGAGCCGTTGTGCTCGACGGCAATGCGGTCCGGCTTCAGGGCGAGGGCGTTCAGGAGATCGAGCACGGTGGCGTCCGCGGAGAGGGCCGGAAAGGCGCGGGGCTGGCCGTTGATGACGAGGTCCATAGAGGGAGGGTAGCAGGGGTGTGGCAGGGCCAGCGGCCTGGATTCGGCGGCAGGTCGGCGGGACGAGGGGCCCCGGTCAGCGGAGGAAATGCCAAAGCTGCCAGCCGAGGGCGACGAGCATGAGGACGCCGAACTGAATCATGGCGGCGGCCACAAGGCCACGGAAAACGCCGAGGGGTTCATCGCCGCCCACAGGAAAATCCAGCTTGTCCGAGGCAGCCTCGGTCTCGTCGAGGGCGCGGGTGGCGAGATCCGGAAAAGCGAAGTTGGTGTCGATCGAGTGGGCATCCATACCGTTGCTCCTGTGAGCACGGTATCGGCGGGAGAAAGAAGGAGATGAGGAGATCCGGAAAAGCCTCAACGCTTGTAGCGAAATGGGACAGATGGCGAACGCGAGTCCAAAAAGGGAAGCCCGGACCACTCGGGTCCGGGCTCGATGGGGAACGGGGAGCTGGGTTAGCGAAGCACGTCGAGGGTCACGGTGGTCGTGTGTCGCGTGCTGCCGCTGGTGGCTGTGACGGTGATGGTGTGGTTGCCAGGCGAGGCGTTGCGGCCCACCGTGATGGTCATGGTGGAGCTGCCCGCGCCGGTGATGGACGATGGGCTGAACCCGACGGAGTTGGCACTGCCCTGGCCGGATGCGCTGAGCGCGATGGCCGAATCAAATCCGCCGGTCGTAGCGGTGGTGATGGTCACCTGGCCGGAGCTGCGCCGGGCGATGCTGATGGAGGTGGGGCTGGCGCTGACGGAGAAGCCCGCGGTGCTGCTGGTGACGGTGAGAGAGACGGTCGTGGTCTCCACCGTGCTGCCGGAGGTGCCTTTGACGGTGATGGTGTAGGTGCCGGGCGTGGTGGATGAGGAGACGGTCAGGGACATCGATGAATTGCCGGCGCCGGTGATCGACGTTGGGCTAAAGCCGATGGTCAGGCCGGAGGGCTGCCCGCTGGCCGAGAGGGCGATCGCGGAGCTGAAGCCGCCGGTGACGCTGCTGGTGATGGTGGTGGATCCCTCGCTGCCCTGGACGACCGAGACCGAGCCGGGCGAAGCGGAGAGGCTGAAGCCGGGCTGCGTGGTGCTGGATCCCAGCAGTGCGCTGATCAGGCTGGTGGTCGGGCTGCCCCATCCGGTGACCAGATCGTATCCAGTGGTTGCGGAGTAGCCGTTGCTGCCGCTGGTGATGTCGTGAAAATCGGTGTCGTAACTGGAGCCTTGTCCCAAAGAGTAGAGGGTGGGGTTGATGAAGCCGAGGGGCTTGCCGCCGCTGGCCACCGACTGCTGATTGACGAGAGCCAGAAAGCCGGCCCACATGGGCGCGGCGAAGCTGGTGCCGCCGTAGTCGTTGGCGGTGCAGGTGGTCTGATCCGCGCAGACATAGAAGGTGAAGTTGGCGTTGGCGGAGACGTCGGGACCATTGCGGTAGCTCTTCGAGCAGCTGGAGCAGGAGGCCGCGGTTGCCGTTTGCCACGACGGGATGGCGTAATTATGCGGAGAGATGCCGCCACCGGAATCCGCCCAGCCTGTTTCCGAGGCCCAGGGCCCGGCTGCGGAACTGGTCGAAAGGTCGGTGCCGCCCACGGAGGTGAGGTACGGGTCGTCGGCGGGATAGGTCTCCGAAGCCGTGCCGGAGGTTGTCCATTTGGCGCTGTCGCCGGCGGCCTGGAAGAGGTTTTGTCCCTGCGCGGCGAATTCCTTGAAGTAGGGATCGTCGGTGGAGGGATCGGCGGGGTTCCAGGTCCATGAGGAGCTGAGCTGTGCGTTGAGCGGGTTATGCGTCGCCATCGAGTTGAAGATGGAGGCGTCGCTGGAGCCGACATAGACGATCAGGCTGGAAAGGCCGGGAGCCATGCCGATGGCCTGCGTGATGTCGAGAGTCTGCTCAGTATCGTCACAACTGCCGCCGGCGCGCGAATCGACGCAGGAGGTGCTGGTGCCGTCGGTGGAGAGCAGAGTGATGGGCACGTTGTTCGTCTGGTGCACATTGCTGAAGTAGGTAGTGACGTCGGCGAGATCGGTGCCGTAGTACTCCAGCAGGCCGAGGGACTGGCCTGCGCCGGTGAGCGAGCCATTGCCGTAGTATGCGGCGCGCATATCGCTGCCGAGGAACGAGGCGGAGGGGCCGGAGCCGACGGTAGCGCTGGCTTTCACCGCGCTGCGATCGGGATTATGCGTGAGGCCAGCGGGATGGGGGATGGAGTAATTACTGAGCCCATGAATATGCCAGAGCTGGAAGGGCAGATCGACCGAAGGCTCGCGATCCGGCGCGAAGAAGGTGCGGTTCTCGGTGGGATGCTGATAGGTGCGCATCGTGACACGGAAGGCCTGCTGGATCTGGGCGACGGTTCCGGTGACATCCACGTTGAGGCGATTCGGCGAGGTGCCGACGACTTTCAGACCGTGTTCCTCAGCGAAGGCGAGGACGGCGTTGTAGTCGTCCTGGGTGGGTCCGAATTCTGCCGTGAACTGCGCGACGGTGAGGAAGTGGCGATAACTCGGACTGGAGGGATTGTAGAGATCGGCGAGGAGGGTATCGAGTTCAGCCTCGTTGCGAAGCGGGAGGGTGAGCGTGAGGTGGAGGGTCTGCGAGGCAGGCATCTGGCCGAGGACCCTTGCCTGTCCGTTGGTCTGGACCTGGCGAAGGTGGTGGGTGAGCAGAAGCTGCGTCTGGCCGAAGGCAGTCGCGGCAAGGGCGGCCGCAACAACTGAGAGCAGGGACGTCTGGAGGAGGCGTTTCACAATCTCTCCCTGGTTGTGCCCGAGGGGAATTTCCCGTGAGCGAGGGCGGGTTTCGGGGTGGAGGCATTCTGCGGCAGAGTCGTCCCGGGTGTAAAGAAAAATTTCGCAGCACTGAGGAGAGGCTACGAAGGTAACCAGGTCGCCCCGGGCGTGGGCGCAAAGGTATCGCGCAGCAAGCCCGCGAAGAGCGTGCGGCACTATGCAGCGGGCAGACGGATGGGCCGCCGCGCCGCGCTAGTGGCTGCCGGAGTCCTGCTTCACAAAATCAAAGGTGCAGGGACGGCCGACGATGCCGAGACCGGTGCTTCTTGTGCCGGCGCCCTTCGTGGCCTCAAAGTGCGCTTTGATCTCGTAGCTGTAACTTTCGCCTTTGTGCGCAGACACGCCGCGGGCGTATTCGCGGGAGGCGACGATACCGCTGCCCGTGAGCTTTGCCCCGCCGTCTTCGGCGACTGTGCCGTCCAGGGCAAACCACGCGGGCTGATCAACGACGCCGCGCTCACCGTGCAGGACGCCGCTCCGGATCAGGCTGACAAAGTGCCACGTGTAGCCCTCGGTATTGCCTTTGGCGGGGCAGGTCAGAGTCGTGTCCCAGGAGCCATCGAAGCGCTGATCGGAAACAAGCGCAGCGTTGGCGACGAGCAGAACGGGCAGAAGGATGAATCGCAGGAATAGCATCGCGCGCCTCCATAGATTTCGTGCGCGGAAATCTCCTTCTCAGCAAGTTGGCTGGGATTGTAGGCGCGATGCAGGGAATTGCAAGAGGTTGAAATTCGAGACTGGCTCCGCGACGTGAGCATTCTCTGCACACGAACTCGAAGTTGCGCGGAAGAAGAACGGCCGGCGTCGGCATACGGCTGACGCCGGCCATCCAGGTTACGAGGTCTGGCAGACGATGGCGCCGTTCATGCCGGCGGGGTAGAAACCACCGGCGCAGGTGCCGCCGCCGTAAACGATCTTCAGCACCTCGGACGGCGTCCTTGCGATGCTGAGGGCATTCTTGTCCACGGCGAAAGGAGTTTTGGTCGTGGGAGGCACGTCGTTGGCATCGACGGCGGGGCTGGTGACTCCCCAGCGAATGCAGGCGTCGCGAACGGCGCCGGAATGCTGTGCTTCGGTGGAGAGAATGGCGCCCGCTGCGCCCAGGTAGGTTTTGTTGGAGATGAGCGGTGCTGCGCCGAGGTAGGCGCTGACCCCGACATCTTCAAACTGCCGCGCCAGCTTCAGCCAGCTCATGATGTTGGCAAAGCCGTAGCCGAGGGCGTTGAGATTGATGGCCGGTTTCTTGACTGCCTCTGAACCGAGGGCCGAGCGCAGGTAGAGCACGTGCGCGATCTCGTCCTCGCGAAGAGCGGTCGCCCAGGTCGCTTCAGTTCCGAAGTCGGTAACTTTTTTGCCGCCGGTTGTGGGCCCGGATTCTTCCGACGACTTAAGGACACCGAGCTGGACGAGGTTGGCGCCATAGGTGGACATGGCGTAAAACTCGGCTTCGAGATATTCGAGGTTAAGGGCGAAGGTGAGAATCTCCGCGTCGCTGTAAGACGAGGCGGCTTCCACGCGAGGACTGTTGAGTCCCAGCCTGGAACCGAGGACAGCAGCGCCGGCCATGCCGAGCCCGGCCATGCCCGCGCCTTTGAGGAAAGTGCGGCGGTTGCCCGCTGAACGGGCGAGTTCTTCCTGTTTCATAAGGTCTCCTGGATGCGTCGTTGGGGATGGAGTGCGGGCGCGCAAAGCGAGCCAGTTTCTGCGCAGTGGCGAGGGCAGCGATCCCGGTGTCTTGGTCGACCCGGGGATCGGAACCAGGGCGGTTCAGTCGATCAAAGCTGGTGGATCGCAGCCCAGACGTCTCGGTGGTGATCCATCCGCGAAGCATTGGGAGAGGAGGGGCACTCGGACGGTGGATGCGGAACGATTCGTTCCACCGACAGCTGCCTGGTAGACGTACGCTCAGTTACATTTCGGCGGATTGGTCAGATTGGAGATTATTTTCGCGACCGCAACGATGAACGCCGGGCCCGCGGGTGTTCGATTAGTGGACGACGCCCATGTTCGAGGCCGGCCAGTAGATGAAATCGGCCTTGCCGTAGATGAGGTCGCGATCGACCGGGCCAAAGTCGCGGCTGTCGCTGGAAATGGAGCGGTGGTCGCCCATCACGAAATATTCGTCGGGCGGCACGATCATCTCGGCCATGGAGCGCGTGTCGCGGTAGCGGCGGGGAACGTAGGACTCGTCCAGCGGCTGGTTGTTGACCCAGACGCGGCCGTGGTCGATATAGATGGAGTCGCCGGGCAGGCCGATGACGCGCTTGATATAGCTCTTCTCAGGGTCGCGCGGGTAATGAAAGACGACGATGTCGCTGCGACCGATTTTTTCAAACTTGAAGAAGAATTTGTCGATGAAGAGGCGGTCCTGGTCGCGCAGCTCCGGCTGCATGCTGGTGCCTTCGACGCGTACCGGCTGATAAAGGAAGGTGACGATAAAGAACGACGCGATGACGGAGATGACGATGTCACGGAACCAGGCGCGCAGGCGGCTATTGCGAGGAGGGAGATCGGTCATGTTCGGTTAGCTGCACCCCAGGCTGCCCGCCGGGCAGAGAATCTGTGGCCGCTGATGGAGCACCGGGCTGCCGGGCGCTGGCGGCGGAGACTGCACCGAGGACGGCGTGAGGGTGGCGGGTCCGTTCAGGTTCGCTTCCTCGATCGCAAAGGGCTGCTGGATGACCATCTCCACCTGGCTGCCGGCGGGAATGCTGATGTCCGCCTTATGGGTGAACAGCGCGACGATGCCGGCGGCGGCGAGTCCGGCTCCGGCGCCTTCGAGGCCGCCAGCCAGGGGGTGTCCGGCTCCCAGGCCGCCGATGGAGCCGATGGTTGCGCCCGTGGGCACGGCCACTTTCGCGGTTTCGCCGGCGTTGTGCGCCTTGTTGCTGCCGCCCTTCTGCTCGATGGTGCCCTCATCTCCGGTGATGGCCTGGTTCGTCGCGCCGGGCAGGCTGTTGACGCGGCCCGGAATCTCCACCACCGTTCCATTGGGAAAGATCATCGACGTGAAATGCATATTCAGCTGCGCATTGCCGTGGATGCGCCCCGGGTGCACCACGCTGTCGACCACGCCCTGCACGTAGACGCCGGCGGGAATGAGGACGTGATTGCCGACCACAACCGGGAAGGTAGAGGACAGATACACGCCGTCGCCGGGCTTGGCGCTTTTGGTATTGAGCGAACTGCGCAGTTCAAGCAGGACCTTTGTGCCTGCGGGAACGAGGAATCCTCTGGAGGAAGCGGCGGCCGGGACGGCGACGGGCACCGGGGCTGCCGAGGCAAGGGTGGTCGCGGGGGCGGACGGGGACGATGCGGCGGGCGATGGGGTGGTTTGCGCCGAGACGGCCAGGGTTCCGGCGAAGAGCCATACACCGTAATGGGATCGACGCATCATCAAAGGCCTCCCGGAACCCTTTCTATTGTGCCTGAAATCCGTGTGCGCATTCGGGTCAGGCCTGGGGCAGGGGAAACTGACCGGCTGCCTTGCGTGCAGGCGCGGGCAGGGCTCCTGAACCGTAGCTGGTTCTATTTTGACCGGCGGACAGGCGCATGGGTGAGCCGCGCGGGAGAATCGGGGTGGACGGCCTTTATTCTCAGGCGCGGATGAGTTGGGGTCCGCTGGAGGGAACGATGTCGGAGAGGTCGTCGAAAGCGGCCATGCGGCGCAGGTGCTCCTCGATCCGGCACATCTCCGCGGCGCTGGCGAACTGGACAGCCTTGTTGAGCAGCTCGCGGGCAGCGGGGCGGCCCATGCGCTTTTCCTGGACCGTGGCCAGATTGATATAGGCCCGGGCCAGGGTGGGATCGTGCTGCAGCGCGCGCAGCGCCAGCCGGTAGGACTCCTCATAATTGCGGGCGGAAAAGAGCAGCTCGCTTTGGAGCACGAGGAGATCGACGTCTTCACCCGCCAGCCGCAGAGCGGCGTCGCAGTGGAGAAGCGCCTCGTCGGTCTTGTTCTGGCTCTTGTAGAGCAGGGTGAGATGGCGGTGCAGGGCCAATTGGCCGACGCGGGGCAGCGGAAGCAGCAGTTGCGCCTCGCAAAATGCCGCTATTTCCCGCTCGCGCCCCAGCTCGGTCGCCACCGTATAAAAGATGTTCTGGATGCCGGGTCCCACGACGGTATCGCCCAGCGTTTTCGCGACAAGGTCCTGCAGCAGGCGCAGGGACTCTTCGCGTTCCGAGGCGTGCGCTTTAGCTGACAGAGCCAGGAACTCGGCGCGCGCGTTGAGGTTCTCGCCGTCTTTGTTCGTGGCCTGACGGTAGAACTCAATGGCCTTGGCGAGGAAACCCTGATCCCGGCAGATATCTCCGGCAGATTCGAGGTTTCTGGAGGTGGCGGTCGCCGGGTCAATACGGGCCAGGCAACTGGCAGTTTTTGGCCAATCTTCCGACAGCCGCGCCATACGGAGCAGGGCTTCCGGGGAATTCCACTCGTTGTTTTCGCGGGCCGGGTGACTTTCGGCTCGGCTCTGCGGAGCCTCTGCCTGCTGCGGAGCCACCTCTTCCCGGATGGTCGTGATCTTGGTGACGTACTGGCGCACGCTGCGGATTTCGGAGACCATCCGCTGGATCTCGTCTTTGGCGGCCTCGATTTGCTGCTGAAAACGCGCGTTCTCTTCAAGCGAAGCGGCCTTCGCGAGAGAAATGCTCGCCAGCAGCTGGCGCGCGTCGTCGTTGGTGCGGCGGGTGTCCTCGGTGAGCCTGTCCATTTCCGCGCGCACGCGGTCTTCTACCTGATCGGCCACCTCGGCTCGGGAGCGGCGGCGATCGCGAATCAGATAGATAATGAGGACGAGGTTGGCCAGCGAGAACAGCAGAACAACGACCGGCGGCATGTCCGCCATCAACGAGGCAAATATCTGCTGGCCCATTGTTGCCTTTCCGGGGAGGAAAGTCATCATAGCACGTCGTGACGGGGTCGAATGCGGCCTTGTTCGGAAGCCGGCGGTCAGGTTCCAGGGGACGGCTCGGGCTCCGCAACAACCGTTTCCGTTGAGGCCCCGGCCTCCAGGCTGGCAAGAATCGTCGTGATCTGGCTGAACGGAATGAAAAAGGCAGTGGGTGCGGCGGGCTTTACCCGGAAACGGTCGGCGATGCGATTGGCCGCCTCCTCGCTCTCGACCCAGATTCCGGCGGGATCGACGCCGACCAGGGTGGCAGTTTCCAGCTTGTCCTGATTGGTTTCGCCGCCGAGCAGACGCGGTCCCAACACAACGATTTTGCGATGCAGCAGGTTCGCCAGGTGCATTTCCATGGCTGATGCAGACGCGCGCGCCGGAGACGGGGTTGGCTGGCGTGTCGGACGCGGGGTGAGCGGCTCAGAACGTGTCCGTGCGAACACAGCGTGGCTTGTCCGACACGCATCGGGCAGCGGCTGGAGAGCCTAACTCCTTTGTTTGCCTAACGCAAGAAGGTGGCTGCAGGCTTGCAATTTATCGCGGCGCAGGCAACAAGCGAGGCGAGCGATGAACGGCAAAGTTAGAGCGACGGCAGTGGCGGCAGGGTTCCTGGTTCTCTCCACAACAGTCCTGCTGGGGCAGGCCACAGTGGTTCCGGCGTCGGACACGGTGACACCGGCCCAGGCGGCTACGCGGACGATCGTCGTGAGCCTTGAGGATCGCCGGCTGGCCCTTCTGGAAGATGGCGTGGTGGTGAAGGTTTACCGGGTAGCGGTGGGCAAGGATGCCACGCCGAGTCCAACGGGAACTTTCACCATCGTCGCTCGCGTCACCAACCCGACTTACTACCATGCGGGCAAAGTGATTCCACCCGGAGCGGCGAATCCCGTGGGCACACGGTGGATGGGGCTGAGCCAGAAGGGCTACGGGATCCACGGAACGAACGAGCCACGCTCGGTTGGCAAAGCGGCCTCCCACGGCTGCATTCGGATGGGCCGCCGCGATCTGGAAGATCTCTTCGCGCAGGTGCGGGCCGGCGACGTGGTGGAGATCGTTGGCGATCGCGATGCGGAAACCGCGGCGATCTTCGGCGCGCCCGCGGGCCCGGCTACTCCCGCTGAGGCGACGGTGCTGGCGAAGACGGAACCGCAAACGGCGGCGGGAGCTGCGAGCACTGAGGCATTGGCAGCTCCGGCTGACCGGTAGAGGAACGAAAAAGGGAAGAGCAGGGAGGATGGCGATGGAACTGTTTGCGGAAGCCGTAAGTGTGGTGGGAGCCCTGCTGCTGAGCGTTTCCTGCGGGCTTCTGGTTGAGGAGCTCTTGTTCGGTGGGTTGGTCCGGCTGTTCTTCGCTCGACAGGCGGTGGCCAGGGTTCGGGGAGAGCGGGGGAAAGAGAGAGAAGAACCATGCTTGCGCTGAAGGAACTGCTGATCGTTGTGGGAGCGCTGTTACTGGCTTCCGCGCTGGGTATCACGCTGTACGACCTGTGGACCTGGATTGAGTATCGCTGGAAGCTGCGGGCTTTTGCGTCGGACACGGAGTCTCCGATGTCCCGTGCGGAGCCGCGGAAGCCGGAACCAGCGATGCCGGAGCCGGTGCGCTGGCGGACATCGATGACGCTGGCGGTGGCCGCGTGTCTGCCATGGCTCATCGCCGACAGCATCTTGGTTATCCCGGCGGGGATGGGCGGGGTGCGCATCAGCCAGGTGCGAGGCACACTGCCGGGAACTCTCTACGCCGGCGCGCATTTCGTTACTCCGCTGATGGAGAGCGTGCAGATGTTCGACCTGCGCGACAAGCTGTTCACCGCGGGGGTTGTCGAAGGCGCCGAACTGAAGAAAGGCGCGCTGGAGATGCAGCCGCTGGACGTTCAGTCGAAGGAGGGCCTCGACATCGGTCTGGCAATTACGGTCCGCTATCGCCTGGATCCGAAGCGGCTGGACTGGATGGAAACGCACCTGGGGCAGCCGGTGGATCAGCAGATGGTTCCGGCGGTGGTGGCCAGCGCGTGGCGCGATCTGGCTCCGAGTTACACGGTGCGGGAAATCTTCAGCTCGAAGCGGGAAGAGGTCCGGAAACAGGCTTCGGGCGTGATCACGAACAAGCTTGGCGCGGACGGCATTCTTGTCGAAGAGGTCATGCTGCGGAATATCCAGCTGCCGCCCGAGTACGCGAGGGGCCTGCAGGATCTCCTGCTGAAGGAGCAGCAGGACGATCAGATGGCTGTCCAGACCGATATCCAGCAAAAACAGGTAAGGATCGCGGAACTGCAGGCGGAGGCCGAAGCCGCACAGAAAGTGAAAGTGGCCGAGGGCGACGCGCATGCTCGCGTGGTTGAGGCCAAAGGCGAGGCGGACGCGATGCAGTACACGCTGCCGCTGAAGCAGAAGCAGATCGAGCAGTCGAAGCTGGAGGCCGAGGCGCGCAAAGAAGCGACGATTGAGAACGCCGACGCCGAAGCGCAGGCCAAGGTGATTGACAGCAAGGCGGAACTGCAGCGGCGCGACCTTCTGACTCAGGCCGAGGCGAATCGGATTCGCGTGACTGCCGCGGCGGACGCGGAGCGGATGGCCAGCGAGGCGAAGCTGCTGAACCAGTCGCCGCTGCTGATTAACAAAATCATCGCCGAGCGGCTGTCGGACAAAATCCAGATGGTGATGGTGCCGTCCGACGGCAAGTACTTCTTCGCCAGCGATGTTTTTCGCGGTCTCGATTCGAACTCGGCGCTGAAGCAGGGGGTGATGCGGCAGATGGATCCCGATGATCCCGCTGCAGCGCCGGGAGCTTCCGGACACTGACGCGTGGGCAGCGTCCGGGGTCGAGGTGCCGTCCGGACAGGGTCTCAGGCTTGTCAAAGACAGGCTCAAAAGAAGACTCACCCCGGGCGAGACCACCCCGGTTGCCGAAACAGGCAGCCGGGGTGGATTTTCATCCCGCTTTTGGGGAGCAGAGATGACGGTGATCGCACGATATAATCCGCCCCAGCGAATGATAGAAAACCTGCGGCTCTGGTGTTGGCGTGCGGTGCTGGTGTGCCTGGGGATATGGCTGGTTCCGATGGCACATGCGGCGACCTGGGAACAACCCGCCTCCGACCTGGCCCGCCAGATTGCCGCGCTCACCGGTCCGGGTCCGGCGCGGCTGGTGATGCAGAACGCGTCGACGCTGCCTGCCGGCGATCTTCCCGTCATCCGCCGCCTGCTCGACCAGGATCTGCGCAGACTCGGCGTTCTGCCCGGCGGCAAGGACAGCGCAACCCTCATTCGCGTGACCTTCTCCGAAAATCTGCAGGGCGGCCTGTGGGTCGCCGAAGTGCAGGAAGGCACCGAGACGCGGGTGACCATGCTGGCTGTTCCTCTGGCTCCCGCGGCGTCCAGCGGCAATGGCGGGACGATCACGATCCGCCGCACATTGCTGATCGCCGAAGATGCGCCTGTGCTTGACGCGAAGATATTCGTCACCGGCGGCGTGCAGCGGCTGGTGGTGCTGGAGCCGGAGCGCATCGTCACTTATGAGCGCAATGCCGCCGCGCTGGGGTCAGGAACCTGGATTCAGGATCAGAGTTTCGCCGTCACACACACGCGGCCGTATCCGCGCGACCTGCGCGGGGAACTGGTGTCCGCCACGGATCACGCCTTCGATGCGTGGCTCCCGGGCGTGACCTGCCGAGCCGCAGAAGCCGGCGCAGGCGTGGGCACGGCGTTGTCGGTGACCTGTGCGGACAGCGACGATCCCTGGCCTGTCGGCGCCGGCCAGAAAGGCTTCTACAACGCCATGCGCGACAACTTTACCGGTGTGCTGGCGCCAGGCTTCGGCATGGACCTGCCGCCGTTCTACGAAGCGGGCGAGGTGCCGCACGAGACTGGCGCAGCCATGCTGCTCGCTCTGGTGGATGGCCGCGTTCTGCTGATGGACAGCGGCGTGGCAAAGCCTGTGACCGGCACGAACGACTGGGGCAGCGACTTTGCGGTGCTGCGCTCCGGCTGTGGATCGGGCGCACAGGTGCTGGTGTCCGGCTCCGGAGCCGCGGCGGCGGGCGACAGCCTGCGCGCGTGGGAAATTGCGGGACGCGAGGCGATTCCGGTGAGCGCGCCGCTTTCCGTCGATGGGGTGGTGACGGCGATCTGGCCGTCGGAGGACGGAGCCAGCGCGACCGTCATCGTGCGGCGCGAGTCGCCGCTGCGCTACGAGGTGTGGAATGGTTCGGCGCTTTGTAATTAGCGCGGTGCTGCTGGGCCTGGCGCTGGGCGCGCAGGCGCGGACCCGTCCGCACTACGGCGGCACACTGCGCATCGAAACCCAGGGCGATCCCTGGCAGATGCCCGACGGTCTGGCGCGGCGCTTCGTCCTGGACACGCTCACGACTGCGAATGACACTGGTGTGGCGCAGCCCGCGTTGGCCGTGAGCTGGTCCTCGCAGAATGCCGATCATCGCTGGGAATTCACGCTGCGGCCCGGCGTTCATTTCCAGGATGGCGCGCCGCTGACCGGCGAGTCGGTCGTCACCGCCCTGAACGACGTGTGCAGCCATGGCGCAACGGCTAACCCTCCACTGGCGTGCCCCTGGCGGACGGTCCGCGCGGTGGGCGACGCCGTGATCTTCGTCAGCGATACATCGCTTCCCGACCTGCCTGCGCTGCTCGCGCAGGAGTCCTTCGCCATCGCCCGCCAGGATGCCTCAGGAGCGGTCATCGGCACCGGGGCGTTCCGCGTGACCGGTTTTACCAACGGCGCACTGGTGCTGGCCGCCAACGATGACTGCTGGGCCGGCCGGCCCTTCGTCGACAGCCTCGAGATTCATTCGCATCGCACCGCTCGCGATCAGTGGCTCGATCTGAGCGTGGGCAAAGCGGACATCGTCGAGGTTCCACCGGAGATGATCCGCCAGGCGCAGCAGCAGCACCTGAGTCTGCTCGTCTCGCGGCCGGTCGATCTTCTGGCGCTCACGATCGCGCCGAATGGCCCGTTCGCCGGCCGCGAGATGCGCCAGGCGGTGGCGCTCGCCGTCGATCGCGCTGCGCTCTCCAACGTCATCTACCAGAAACAGGGAGAGGTCACCGCGAGCCTGTTGCCGCAGGCGCTCAGCGGCTACGCCTTCCTGTTTTCGACCGAGCGCAATCTCGATCGGGCGCGCGCCCTGCGCGGCGGAGCTTCACCCTCCGGCCTGGTGCTGAGCACAGAAGACACGACCGCGACGATGCGTCTGGCGGCGGAGCGTCTGGCGCTGAATCTGCGTGAGGCCGGCTTTACCGTTCAGGTGGCTCCCCCGGGATCGCGCCAGCCGGCGGGGTTCACACTGCGCCGCGTGCATCTGGAAGCAGCGAGCCCGGCAGCGGCGCTGGACGAAATGCTCGCACAGTTCGGGCAGAATAGTACCGTCACCGCAACCGACCCTGCGAGGCTGTGGCAAACGGAGCGAAGCGTGCTCGACAACGAAACCATTGTGCCGCTGTTGTGGCTGCCTCGCGCCTGGGCGGCTGGCGAGCGGGTGCGCGATCTGCGGCTCTCGCCCGATGGCGCACCGCTGGCGGCGGACGCCTCGCTGGAGGGCGCGAAGTGAATCTGCGCCAAAAGCTGCTGCTGATGTTCTCCATCACCGTCGTTGGCCTCGTCGTTGCTGTTGCCTGGATTGTCTCGGTGCGCGTGCGCCACGTTTTTGAAGGCATGGACCAGCAGCAGACCGCGGCTCTGGTGAGCCAGTTCCAGCGCGAGTTCAGCCAGCGGGCTAACGACGCGGCGTCCGCCCTCGATCGCATGGCGGCCAGCGATGCGGTGAAGCAGATCGCCTTCGAAATCGGCAATGGCGGCGATGCGTCTTCGTACCTGCAATCCGCGCTGCCCCTGGCCCAGGAATATCGGCTGGACTATCTGGAACTGGTCGCCCACGACGGCAGCATCATCTCCTCGTTCCAGTGGACGGCGCGTTTCGGCTACCGGGAACCCGCCATTACCGGAGCGAGCCGGGCGGCATTCCTGAAGCAGGAAGACTTGCCCGACGGCACTTCGCAGATTGGGATCTTTGCCGTCCGGACTGTGCCCGGCTCCGACCCGCCGCTGTATGTTGTCGGGGGCCGGCAGATCGATGCGGATTTCCTGAAAGACTTTCCCACCCCGGCCGGAACCCAGGTCTTCCTCTACCGCAACCTCACCGGATCGTTCGACGCGCGCAACTTCGGAGCGGCCGCGAAAGATCCCGGAGGCGTCCATTTTCAGTCTGTGGTGGATGAGGCGCGGAACACGGGAAAAAATGCCACCGGCATTGTCTATCTCACAAAGAAGCGCGCGGACAGCGTGGACGCGACAGCCATTCCGCTGAAGGGACTCGACGGCAGCGTGCTGGCCGTGCTCGTCGTGGCCAACTCCCGCCGCGGCATGGTGGAGGTCCAGGGACACATTCGCGATGTAGCCTTCGGCGTTGCCGGGCTGGGCATTATTTTTGCCGTGCTGGTGAGCCTGTGGATCGCGGTGCGTGTCTCGCGCCCGATCGAGGAACTGGCGCGCGCGGCGGGCGAAGTGGCGGCCGGCGACTGGGAGACGCGCGTCGAGATTCACTCGCGCGACGAAGTGGGGGCCCTGGCGCGCAGCTTTAACAACATGACCCGGCAGCTGAGCGAGCAGCGCGATCGCCTGGTGCAAACGGAGCGGGTGGCGGCCTGGCGCGAGCTGGCACGGCGGCTGGCGCATGAGCTCAAGAACCCTCTCTTTCCCCTGCAGATCACGGTGGAGAATATGGTGCGCGCGCGCAGTCTGCCGGCGAGTGAATTCGACGAAGTCTTTATCGAGAGCGCCGCCACGCTGCAGATGGAGATTGCCAACCTGAAGACCATCATCGGGCGCTTCAGCGATTTCTCTAAAATGCCCAAACCGCAGGCCATCGAAATGGACGCGCGGGAGGCCGTGCGGCGCGTGGTGAAACTCTACGGGCCGGCGCTGGAAGAGAAACACATCCAGCTGGGGACATCGATCGCGTCCGAGCCTTTGCCGATCCTGGGAGATTCCGAGCTGCTGCACCGCGCGCTCTCCAACCTCGTGCTCAACGCCATGGACGCGATGCCGACCGGGGGGACGCTGACCATCTCCGTGGCCCGCGCCGGCGTCGTGGCGCGCATCGCTATTGCCGATACCGGCGAGGGGATGACGCCGGAAGAGCGGGAGCGCCTTTTCACGCCGTACTACACGACCAGGCAGCACGGAACCGGACTGGGACTGGCGATCGTGCAGTCCGTGATCACCGACCATAACGGCACCATTGCCGTCGAAAGCGCCGATGGCGGAGGCACGCGATTCCTGATCGGGCTGCCCCTCATCGAAGCGAAGGTGGAAGCATGAGCAAGGCCGACATTCTCATCGTGGACGACGAGGCCAACACCCTGGCCTCGCTGGCGCGCGCCTTTCGCCTGGCCGGTCATGACGCGACCGTCTGCGACAATGCCGCGAAGGCTCTGGAACTGGCGAAGTCGCGCCCCTTCGACCTCATTCTGTCGGACGTGGTCATGCCGGGCCGCGACGGACTGGCTCTGCTCGAGGATCTGAAGACCAGCGGCGTAGCGGCGCCGGTGGTGATGATGTCCGGCCAGGCGCACATTGAAATGGCGGTGAAAGCGACTCGCCTGGGCGCGCTCGACTTTCTGGAGAAGCCGCTCTCCACCGACAAGCTGCTGCTGACCGTGGACAACGCGCTGCGGCTGAAGCGCCTGGAGACGGAGAACTCCGAGCTGCGGCGTCGGGTCGGCAAACAGGAGCTGGTGTGGACCGGCGAGGCGATGCAGCGCGTGATGGCACAGATCGACCGCGTCGCCGCCAGCGAAACCCGCATCTGCATCTACGGCGAAACCGGTACCGGCAAGGAGCTGGTGGCGCGCACGCTGCACGACAGGAGCGCGCGCGCCGCAGGGCCGTTCATTACGCTGAACTGCGCGGCCATTCCGTCTGAGCTGATCGAGTCAGAACTCTTCGGACACGAGAAGGGGTCGTTTACCGGGGCGGCCGCGCGGCACATCGGGAAGTTTGAGCAGGCGCACCACGGCACACTTTTCCTGGACGAGATCGGCGATATGCCCCTGGCGCTGCAGACGCGCCTGCTGCGCGTGCTCGAGCAATGCGAAGTGGAGCGCATCGGCGGCGACAAACCGGTTGCAGTCGACGTGCGCGTGGTGGTGGCAACCCACCGCAATCTGGAGGAGATGGTGGAGGCGGGGAGCTTCCGCCGCGATCTCTACCACCGTGTGGTGGTTTTTCCGATCACGCTGCCGCCGCTGCGCACGCGGCGAGAGGACATTCCGGCGCTGGCAGACCATTTCGCGCGCCAGGTCTCAGCGCAGAACGGGTGGAAGCCGGTGCCGTTTACGCCGGAGGCGATCGAGGCGCTGCGAGGCTGGTCGTGGCCGGGGAACATTCGCGAGCTGCGGAACATCGTCGAGCGGTTGCTGCTGCTGGCGGGGAACACAGTCGATGCGGCGACGGTGGAGCAGGCGCTGCCGCATGCGGGGGTTGCATCGGCGCATGCGGGAGAAGAATTTTCTGGTGCGGCTGCGACCGGTTTTCTTGCCCAGAGGGTCGCCGCCTTCGAGCGCGCGACGCTGCTTGCGGAGCTGGAGCGCCATCAGGGGCACATCACCAATACGGCGAAAGCGCTCGGCCTCGAGCGCAGCTACTTCTACAAGAAGTGCCAGCAGGTGGGGATCGATCTAAAGGCGGAACGCGGGTAAAGGCGAGTCGCTCTTCGGTAATCTGTCGCAACCCAACGTCAAAAACTAATCTGAAATTGCCTTCTTTCAGAGTGCGCAAGCGACCGCGCTGCATTGGCCGGGAAGATCGGGCCAACGGCTCCAGGTCGCGACGAACGGCCTGGAGCCGTTCCAATGAAAGGAGATGAGGCCATTGGATGGTAAAGCGTCCTGGACACGTGTTGCCATTACGTTCGTGATCGACTGGCGATTCGTATTGGCGCTCGTGATCCTGGTTCTCACGCTACTGCTTCTCAGGTAGCACAACCTTCCGGGAGGGTCGCAACCTTCCGGACGCAAGTTCATTCTACTCTCAGGATCGGCGGCTGCTTTCCAAACTCTAGTGCAGGCTGCTCGCCAGCAGCGTGCTGGTGCTGCGATGGCGCTTCGCGATCATCCGCGGAGGAGCCGGCGGCGCGTAGCTGCGATACACCGTGATGTGGAAACAGGCCTGGTAAAACTCCTCCTCCACATCGATCTTCCCGGCCGTCTGCAGCGGGAGCAGGTGCGCCCGCATCCAGGCAATCTCTGAAAAGCTCATGCCCTTCTTGCCAATGTCGATCGCCGCCCCGGTCAGATGCGGTGAAGCCAGATCGCCGCGAGCCGGCGCGGCGTTCGCGTTGATCTCCAGCAGCGTGCGCTGGAACATGACCGTCCGCACCGCCGAGTTGACCTGGAAGGGACGGTGAAACCGCGCGTAATGGCT
>DASRRO010000228.1:0-1631 GCA_035656855.1 Acidobacteriaceae bacterium
CATACCTGCCCGGAAGGAGACACGTCCACGTTGTTCAGGTCAGAGCTGCCGTAAGTCAGGGTTCCGATCGTCACTGCGGCTCCGGCGCAGTCCACGCCGCTGCCCGCCGTCAGCGTTCCCACCTGCCCGTAGGAGAGCGAGATGCCGGTCTGCTCCGGTTGCAGGGTGAAAGACACCAGTACCCCCTTCTTCGTCGCGAAGCCGGCTCCAAAGCTGTTGCAGTAACTATTGGGATTCGATCCGCAACCGAGAACAGAGAGCTGAACGGGAAGCGTGATGACAAAGAGGACAACAAGAATCAAGTACCGCCGCATGAAACCTCCCCGTAACGGCCTGGCGGCCGCCACGGTTCTACTGCCAGAAAGATCACTGTGAAAACGTGTGTCACGAGTGTAAAGCAGGAGACAAGGCAGGGGCCAGCGGGCGAGAGAGTTCGACGCTCGAGAAAATAAAGACAGAGGACGGCAGACAACCTCAGGATTTCTTTTCATTCTGCCGTCGTCTGGATTTGGCCTGCTTTCGTCTGTTCTTGTCCCCTTTTGATTTGTCTGCGCTATTGCCCTGCAGCCGCACTGGCCGGCGCGCCAAGGTACTGGTCGAACCAGTTCAGCGCCCGCTCCAGCACATCAATACGGTGCTCCGGGCTGCGGAAGCCGTGGCCTTCATTCGGATACACCACCAGCTCGGTCGGCACGCCCTCGGCCTTCAGCGCATGCCAGAACTCGAAGGACTGCGGCGCCGGGCACTCGCCATCGCGATCGCCCACCACCACCAGGGTCGGCGTCTTCACCTTGCGGATGAAGTCGATCGCCGAGCTCTTGGCGTAGACCCCGGGATCGTCGTAAACGCTCGCGCCAAAGAAGGGCAGCATCCACTGGTCGATGGAGTTCTCGCCGTAATAGCTCTGCCAGTTGGCGATGCCCGCGCCCGCCACCGCGGCGCGGAAGCGCGAGGTCTGAGTCACGCCGAACATGGTCATGAAGCCGCCGTAGCTCCAGCCCGTGAGGCCCAGACGGCTGTCGTCCACGCTGGGATATTTCTTCTCGACAGCATCCACGCCCGCCAGGATGTCGCGCAGGTCTCCATAACCGAAGTCCTTGCGATTGGCCTTGGTGAACGCCTCGCCCTGACCATAGCTGCCGCGGGGATTCGGCTCCAGCACAAAGTAGTCCATCGCGCTCATCGGCGCGCCGCCAAAGCCCGCGCCCGGCCAGCGCGGCAGCACCGCGCTCGACGGGCCGCCGTGCACCATCACGATCAGCGGATACTTCTTCGCCGGGTCGTAGTGTTTGGGCAGCATCAGCCAGCCCTGGATGTGGAAGCCGTCATTCGTCCATGCGATGGATTCGGACTTGCCCCAGGCCGGCTGGACTGCGTCGTTCACATGCGTGACCTGCGCCAGGTGCGCGTCGGGCTTCAGCTCGCCAACGTAGACCTCCGGAGGCTTCTCAAAGGAGCTGCTGGCGACCGCGAACTCGCCGTCCTTCGCGATCGACAGGCTCATCGACTCGCGGCCATCGCTGATCCCGGCGGGAACTTCGACCAGCGTTTTGCCGTCGGTCAGTGCCGGCGCGCCGCCCGTCTCCGCGAGATGGTATCCAGCAATGCGGCTGGCGCCACCGGCGACCTCA
>DASRRO010000229.1:0-3744 GCA_035656855.1 Acidobacteriaceae bacterium
AACAGCACATTCTCGCGAATCGTCCCATCGAACAGAAACGTCTCCTGCAGCACCACGCCCAGCTGCGGACGGAAGCTGCTCAGGCGAATCGTCGCGAGATCCCTTCCATCGATCAGCACCGCGCCGCCCTGCGCCGTATGAAAGCCGCACACCAGGCTGATCATCGTCGACTTGCCCGACCCGCTCGATCCCACCAGCGCCGTCACCGTCCCCGGCCGGGCATGAAAACTCACTCCATGCAGCACCGGCTTGTCTTCCACATACGCAAAGTCCACACCGTCAAAGCGCACATCCCCCTGGATCGTGCCGATCGCCGCCGTCCGCTCCGGGTCCGCATCCTCTTCGCGCTCGCTAAGCACCTCGCGCGTGCGGTCCAGCCCAGCCATCGCCTCCGTCAGCTGCGTCCCGATGTTCACCAGCTGCACAATCGGCGCCGTCATAAACGCCAGGAACATCACATACGAAAAATATCCGCCCGGCGTCAGCTTGTGCGCTGCATTCAAATGCGCGCCCATATACATCACCACCGCGCCCACCACACCCAGAATCACCGTCGACGACAGCGTCATCAGCGACTGCGCCGTCAGCGAGCTGATCACGTTGTTCAGCAGGCGGTCCACGCCGCCCGCGAACACGCCCGCCTCGCTCGCCTCCGCGTGATAGCCCTTCACCACGCGCACGCCGCCCAGCGATTCGGTCAGCCGCCCCGTCACCTCCGCATTGATCTTCGCGCGCTCCCTGAAGATCGGCCGGATCGTCTTGAACGCCTTCTGAATGACGGCCGCAAACGCAATCATGATGGTGAACGTCACCAGCGTCATCGGAACGCTCTGCTTCATCAGGTAGATGAATGCAAACAACGCCGTCAGCACGCCGCCGACAAAATCCACCACCCCCGTGCCGATGATGTTCCGCACGCCCTCCACATCGGTCATGATGCGTGCGACTAAGGTTCCCGTCCGGTTCTCGTCATAGAACGCCACCGGCAGCCGCCCCACATGCGCCTGCACCTGCATCCGCAGCTCCGCAATCAGCCGCTGCCCCGCCTTCGACAGCAGTTGTGTCAGCGAGTAGGACGTCACGCCCTGGATCGTCGTCGCCACCAGCACCGCGCCCACCACATACGGCAGCACATGCATCTGGTGCTTGATAAACACCACGTCGATCAGCGGCTTGAAGCTCGCCGGCAACACCAGCGAACACGCCCGGTTGATCACCATCAGCAGGAAGCTGCCCGCCAGCAGCCATCGCCGCGGCTTCACCAGCACCCAGATCTCGGGCCACACATCGCGCAGCTTCGGCTTCGGCCGCTTCGACGTCAGGTCCGCTCCAATCGCCTTGCCCGTATTGCGCGAAGGACGATCCGCCGACTTCATCCCCCCACCGCCCAAACCTGCGTGTCCCAATCCGCCCATGCGTTCTGTCAGTGTAGACGCGGAAGCGAGCAAAAGATTGCAAACCGCCGCAGACCCACGCCAGGCGACGAGGTAAAGCGCCTCATGCGCACTTTGTAATGGGCCTTATGCGGACGTATCGCCGCGTATCGCATAGAGCCTTCACATCCCGTTCCCGGAATATCTTCACGTCCCTGTTCCCGGAGTATCTTCACGTCCCTGTTCCCGGAGTAGAAGGGGCCTTCAGGCCCCTGTCTTCGCTCCCGCAAACTCGGGGGCTTTAGCCCCGGCGCCGGGCCTTACGCCACCCGTGCGCGCCGCGCCGCAATAAAACTCCGCACGCACAACAGCGTAAACGCCAGGCAGATCACCGCCATCGCCGCCTGTTCTTCCACCGCCGCGGGATGCGCCAGCGGGCCGCCATGCGCACCCACCCACTCCTTCACCGCCATGAATCCCGGAAACAGAAATCCCAGCAGCCCAATCGTCACCGCCATGTGCATCCACAGCATGCGCCGCGCCGGCGAGACCACCGCCAGCGCCCCGCACGCCGCTAGCACAATCCCGAACCACACCGGAATCAGCGCCGTCGGATGCACGCTGCCCGTGATCACAAAATTCCCCACACCCAGCACGATCAACAACACGCCAAACCCAATCGTCAACTTCGCCACAATGCTCTCCTCGTTCCTACGATCCCGTCACACCCGCAGCCTTCTTCACCTCGTTCAGCACCGTCGCCACCGTCCAGTCCTTGGTCGGATAAAACGCCACCACCTTGCCATCCTTGCCAATCACCGCCGTCGCCAGCGAGTGCTGCAGCGTCCCACTCTGTCCCGGCGTCACCCCCACCGCAAACCACTTCTCCATCGCCAGCAGCTCGCTCCCCTGCGGCGCCGCAAACTCCCAGTGTCCGAACGTCTCCGTCGAATACTTCCCCGTATACGCCCCGCCATAGCTCTTCAGCACCTTCGGCGTGTCATACGTCGGATCGAAGCTCACGCTCAGCAGATGCGTCTTCTTATACAGTGCCGGGTCGGTCGCCAGCTGCTGATCGATTTCGGCAAAGTTCCGGCTCATGCGCGGGCAGTAATCCGCCAGCGGGCAGCGCGTATAGATGAACGTCATCAGCAGCACCTTGCCGCGATACTGCTTCAGGCGAATCCTCTTGTCCGACTGGTTCAGCAGCGTGAAATCCGGCACCACATCGCCCGCCGCGGGCACGTGATATTGCACCGCCGGCACATAGTCCGGCTTCGCCTGCCCGACGATCACAATATCGCTCAGCCGCAGATTCACCGGCCCCTCGGCGCTCTTGTCCGCCAGGATCGTCGCCGCAATCGTGTCGCCCGGGTGCAGCTCCGATAGCGCCGCCCGGTCCGTCACCGGATACTCCATCGTCATCGCGTCCATCAGTCCCGGAATCGCGCCGTGCTGGAGCGTCACCTCCCCATCCTGCGCATCGGTGCTGATCACCACGCCACGCACTGGATACTGCGGCGACGCATTCCCCGTCGCCACCGGAGCCGCATGCCGGCATCCGCCGATCCCCGCAAGCGTCGCCACGGACAAAACCCCCGCGCACAACGCTCCCGCTACACCACACCATCCCGAACGCACTTCCAGTCTTTGCTTCACCTCTTCATGATAGTCTCCGCGCGCTCCTGGCCTGCGAGCCCCGCTCGCGCAATCTCTCCGAACCCGCGTGCTAGCATCGCACTCAAGCTCTCTCGTGCGCTTCAAACAGAGTCGACCCGGTGCGGCGGCTACTGCGGGGAGGCGCCGCCCGCGCTGCCATTCTCCGCAGCCCCGTCGTTGACGCACCCTTGCCCGGCCAGCGGCCTTCGCTGCCGGCGCAATTCTCTGGAGCGTCTCGCCCTTGCCCTTTAAACCCTCCAAGCTCTCCGAGCCATCAAGCCTCGCCGTTCCCCAGAGCCCTCAGAGTCCCCAGGGTCTCCAGAGCAGCTCCGGTCCCTCCGCGCCCTGGCTCGCCTTCGGCTTTCTCCTCACCGGCCTCGGCACCGTCATGCTCGGCCCGCTGCTGCCCTGGCTCGCCCATCATTGGCACCTTTCTGATTCGCAGAGCGGCCTTCTTCTTTTCGCCAAGTTCGTCGGCGCCTTTCTCGGCGGCGTCACCGTTCCGCGCCGGCTTCGTCTCGGTCTCTTCAGCGGCATGCTCCTCGCCTGCCTCGGCTTTGGCTGCTTCGCCCTCTCGCACGACCTCTTGTCCGGCTGTCTCACGCTGTTTGTCAGCGGCTTCGGCCTCGGCCAGATCATCGCCTCCACCAACATCCTCGCCGGCCGCCGCTATCGCGCCTTCACCGGCTCCGCGCTCTCCTCGCTCAATTTT
>DASRRO010000230.1:0-12894 GCA_035656855.1 Acidobacteriaceae bacterium
GGTACCTCATCCTCGCGCAGCGAGGACCCGGAGAAAGCCACGGGCTTCAGCCCGTGGAAAAAGTCCGGCCCACAGGGCCGCTCCTTGCTGCCGCAGGCCCGCCGGTGGAGGCGCTATGCGCCGCAACTGCCAAATCAAACGCGGGAGCCGTTCTATCATTAGAAGAAGCAGGGGCGTCCGGAACTCCACCGTTTCGTTGATTTCTGTCCGCCCCCCCAGCCACCCCTCCCCGCCGCCCCGCCATCCAACCCCCCGTGGCCGCCCAACCTCTCCCCTTTGCCCCCCGCCCCCACACCATCCGCCCCTGGCGCCTCTTCACTGCCCTGTCGACCTCGGCCGACCGCGTCGCCCAGGTTCCCATCCCGCCCCGGCGTGCCTATGGCGGTCTCACCCTGCTCGAAACCTTCCTCCTGGTCTCCACCTGCAGGCTGGTTGACGCGCAGTGCCTCTTTGAATTCGGCACCTTCCTGGGAAGCACCACCCTCGTCCTCGCGCTCAACTCCGCCCCATCCGCCCGCGTCTTTACCCTCGATCTCGATGCGGAGACTCATCCCACCGTCTCGCAGCACGAAGCCGATGCCCCCCTCACCGCCATCCACCACAACGCCGCCCACGCACTCGATTTCATGAACACCGCCGTGGAACGGAAGATCACGTCCCTCCGCGGCGACTCGCTGCGCCTGGACTTCTCCCCTTACTACCGTCAGATGGACTGGATCTTCATCGACGCGGGCCACGACCTGGTCTCCGTCCGCTCCGACACCGAGAACGCCTTCCGCATGATCAATCCAGACCGGCTGTCCTGCGTCCTCTGGCACGACTACCAGAATCCCGATTACCCCGACCTCACCCGGTACCTCGACGACATCTCCCAGGAACGGCCCATGTTCCACGTAGGCGACACCATGCTCTGCCTCTGGATCAACGATCCCGCTCATGCGATCCTTCCCACCCTGCTCGAGTAGCCCACGTTTATGGCATCGGGCTGCCTGTTGTGGAAAACCTGTCAATCCTTACGAAAGTCATGCACCCTCATTCCACAGGGTTTATCGCCCAAATTCGCTGGCAGGAAACCCGTCGAAAAATGTCATACTGAACTTATAGAGTGAAAAAAGAAAAAGCCCGCCGCGTGCGGGCTTTTCCGTTGCCAAAATCATCCTCGCGTCCACTTCCCAGTCCCGAAAACCCAGCCGTCCCCGCGACCGCTCGCCGGCCCGCTCGGCCCCTGTCGCTTTTTCTATCCACTGCTTTGGAGGCTCTGAACAACTACCGTGTTTCCCTCCCGCACCCTGTGCCTTCTACCTGCACCCCGTTTTGAAGTCTCTGAAAATCTACCCTGTTTCCCGGCAGATACCGTTTGGAGCCTCCAAACCAAAACCGTACTTACCGGAAAAAAAGGTACTTAGCGGAAAATGTAACCCCAGGGGGGGTACCCCCCTACTGCGCCCGCGCCGGAAACAGCGGCACCGCCTGGCCCGTTCCCAGCACCACGGGACACGCGAGCAGTCGATTGAACATCGCGGTGTCGCTCGAGTCCACGTGCCAGGCCAGAATTTTCTCCCGTCCATCGTGCCCCTCAACCTCGACGGCGATGGTCGCCGTCACCTGGCCCTCGCTGCTCTGCAGCGCCGTCGCCGAAACCGGCGTTCCCTGTGCCGCGGCGAAGAAAGCATGGTTCCCGGCCAGCAGGAACCCAACCGGATCATCCATCGGCACCATGCCCAGCACTTCGTTGCCCTGCGAGGCCAGCCCACGCAATGTTTCGTCCATGAGTTTGCGGTTCTTTGCCGCTTTCGGCGGAATGCAGCTCAGGTCGATCTCGAAAAGCGCCAGCCGCACCATCACCCGTCCGTCTTCGCCAACGGCCATCAGCGTTCGAATGCAGCCTGCGCCGGACTTCACCTTGTCCGAATCGCTCGAATTATCCTCGCCATAAAGGATGCGCTCCCCTAAATCGGTCGCGGCCTTCGCATCAAGCGGCGTCAACGCTGACGGATACGAAAAGCTCAGCGGCAGCGCCGAATCGGAAAAGGTCCGCATCGCCGGAGCAGCAGGTTTGCCGGCAGTTTGTCCAGCCGCTATCGCGGTCAGAAAGAGAGCCGACATCAGGCCGATGCGCATTGCGATTACCACTCCATCGCGTACTGAGCAGAAAGGCCGGCCAGAGCAGCAGCCTTCGGCTCGCTGGCCAGGTCGAGCACCAGCCGCTCCAGCACCAGACGCTTGTCCGGCGGCTGCGAGCGCAGCTCCAGATCGGCGCGCGCAATCAGCCGCAATGCTCGCGTCAGCTCCCGCCGCGATTTGTACCGCCGCGCCTGGCGAATCACGTCCTCGGCGGCAAACGGCGGCATGCGGAAGCCCTGCCACAGCGCCTGCCAGATCGCTCGCGAGTCGCGCACGTTCTTTTCGAGGATCACCAGCATCTGCCGAAATGTTCGCGCCAGCATATAAAGGTGGCCGATCGCCGAATCTTCGCCGCCGTCGCTGGCGTTCAGCAGCCCGTGCAGCAGGCTAATGGCGCGAGCGCGGTCCTTCGCCGAAATCGCGTCGGTCAGCTCGTACAGCGACCGCTGCTTGGCGGCCAACACCATGGTCTCCACATCGCCCAGCGTGATGTGCCGCTTTGCGCCAACATACAGCACCAGCTTCTCCAGTTCGGAGGCGATCAGCATCATGTCCGCGCCCAGCGCATCGGCAAGCTCGCGCGCCGCTTCCGCGTCAATAGTCACCTCGCGCCGCTTCGTCTCGGCCGCGATCCACTTCAGCGCGTCGCCTTCGTCCACGCGGGCCAGCTCGATCAGTCCGCACCAGTCGCCCAGAGTTTCGCGGATCCGCTCGTAGCGGTTCTTGTCATCCAGATCCATCCGCCGCGGATCGGACGGAATGCGCAGATGGTCGGCAACGAAGATCACCAGCGCCTGCGGATTCGGCGACTTAAAGTAAGCGTCAATGGCGGCAAACTCGTCCTTCTTCGCCCCGCGCGTGTACAGAGTCTTCAGGTTGCGGATGAACAACACCTGGAACGGCGCCATCAGCGACGGCGTCTGGGCTCGGTCCAGCGTCTCGAAGATGCTGGTCTCGGCCAGATCCAGATCGGAGAGGCAAAAGTCCCGCAGATCCGGAGGCACCAGACTGGCGAGCACAGCTCTGCGGCATCGCTCGTAGAGGAAAACATCGTCGCCGGCCAGCACATAGCCGGCGCGAAGACGGTTCTCTTTGATTTCAGCCAGAAAGCGATCGGTGGATGCGAAGCCGGCGCCCATCGGCTTCAGTCTACGTGGACGACGCGCCAGACGAAAGCTTTTCCCACGCCAGCCTGGTATCCGGCGGGGCAACAGACGGTGCGCAGTTTCCGCCGCCTGAGTGATATAGGTCACATTCCTCGCACTTCGCCATTCGGATAATGGGTTCTGCGAGGCCGTGACCCGGGTTACTTTTATATACTTTTCTTTCCGGTCCCACGGCCTCCCCCAGAGCCCCTCATGTTTCTCCTTTGGCTTCGAATCGCCGCTTCGCTGTACGGAGTCGCCACCCTGCTGGCGATTCCCGCCGTGCTCGGCAACCGTCCGCGCGGGCATCGCTACTGCCTGCCGGTCACTCTGGGTGCCTGGTTCTTCCATCTGGTCGCTACGGTGGAGATGCTGGCCAGCGCACACCATCTGATTCCGGTCCTGGACACGGAGATCATTTCCACGCTGGCGCTGGCGATCGTCGCGGTCTTCCTGCTGATCTTCTTTATCTACCGCACGATCTCGTTTGGATTGTTCGCACTGCCGCTGGCCTTCCTGCTGACCCTGGTTCCGGCCATCGGCCCCGAGCGTTACACTTTCACCTCGCCGATGGTGCGCAATGGCTGGATCGCCTTCCATGTGGTGATGCTGCTGGTCGCCTATGCCGCTCTGTTGTTCAGCATGCTGGCCAGCTTTCTGTACCTGGTGCAGGAACGCCGCCTGAAGGGCAAACAATGGACGAAGGCCGGCGTCACGGAGCGCCCGAAGACGGGACGCGGGTTTCTGACCTGGCTGCCGCCGCTGGCCACGATGGATCAGATCGGAAACACGACCCTGATCCTCGGCTTCTGCTGCATGACTGCCGGTCTTTGTGCCGGTTCCCTCATCGCCCAGGAGCAAGTAGGCATCCGCTATTTCGGGGATCCCAAAGTGCTGTTGTCCTTCGTCATGTGGGGTCTGTATGTTGTGATCCTGTTCATCCGCCGCAGTTCCGGAATGCGCGGCCGGCGCGCCGCGTGGCTCACCTCCGGCGTATTTGTCCTGATGCTTTGCGTGTGGGCCGCGAATCTGCTCGGGTCCGTCCATAGTTCCGCTCACAGGTTCGGTCTCAAATGAGATTCATGGTCACAGGTCTGAACCATAAGACGGCGCCCATCGAGCTGCGGGAGCGGCTGGCGATCGGTCCGGAGTCACTCGCGGTGACCACCCGCGCTCTGCTGGCTGAGCCGGGTGTGCAGGAAGCGATGGTTCTCTCCACCTGTAATCGTGTGGAACTGCTCGTCTCGCATAACGGAGTGGAGCCGCAACTGCCCGGCTTTCTGGCGTCCCACTTCTCGCTGAACCGCACAGACCTGGAGCCGCACCTTTACCAGTACCAGGACGAGGAGGCGGTTCGGCACATGTTCCGCGTCGCCGCCAGCCTCGACTCGATGGTGGTGGGCGAAGCGCAGATCCTCGGGCAGGTGAAGCAGTCGTGGAACCTGGCCCGTGAACTGGGTGCGGTGAGAGGCCCGCTGGACAAGCTGCTGCAGGGAGCATTCTCCGCCGCCAAGCGCGTCCGCACGGAAACGGAAATCGGCTCGTCGTCGGTTTCGATCGCCTCCGTTGCGGTGGATCTGGCGCGGCGCATCTTTGGATCGCTCGACGGCAAGAAGATCCTGATCATCGGCGCGGGCAAAATGAGCGAGCTGGCGGCGCACCATCTGATGCAGCATGGCGCCGACTCGCTGTTGGTGGCCAACCGGACCTGGGAACGCGCGGTGCGGCTGGCCGAGGAGTTCGTCGGCGAGGCCATCCGCTACGAAGACATCGATGCCCGCGCGCACGAAGCTGACATCATTGTGACCTCCACCGGCGCGCCGCAGCACGTCATCGGCGTCGAGCAGGCGCAGCGAATCCTGAACCGCCGCCGCAACAGACCCGTGTTTATCATCGACATTGCCGTCCCGCGCGATGTGGATCCTGCGGTCAACCGGCTCGAAGGCATGTTCCTGTACGACATCGACGATCTGCAGTCGGTATCGACCACCAACCTGGTCGACCGGGCGCGCGAGGCCGAGCGCGCCGAGGCCATCATTACCGAAGAGACGGAGCGCTTCCGCCGTACCATTCGCACTCTCGACATCGCTCCCATCCTGCAACACGTGCAGGGCAAGGCGGAGGAGATGCGCCAGGCCGAGCTTCACCGCTCGCGCCACCTGCTGCAGTCCCTCACGCCGGACCAGCAGGCGGCTCTCGATGCGCTGACTCGCGGGCTGATGAACAAATTCATGCACCTGCCGATGCAGGCGCTGAAGACCGCGGCTCGGGAAGGCAACGAGGTGGCGCTGGAAGCCATCGGCGGCGTCTTCGCTCACGAATGCATCACGCAAAAGGGCGAACGTCAGGCGGCCGCGGATGCCGACCGGGAGGGCGCGCTGGGGCCCGATCAGCACGACGATGCCGGAAGCGATTCCGGATCCGGCCCGAATAAGACATAGCGGGCGCGAACACGATAGGCTGGTCTCTGACTCCGCATGCCCGCATCCCCTGACCAACGGAACTCCGCCGCCTCGGCCCCTCTGCGCATCGGTTCGCGCGGTTCGCAGCTGGCTCTCTGGCAGGCGAATCACATTGCCGACCGGCTGCGCGGAGCGGGGCACGAAGTCACGATTGAGATCATCAGAACCCTCGGCGACACCATGCAGCATGTGCCGTTCGCTGAGGTGGGCGGGGCGCAGGGCGACGGCAAGGGGATGTTCACAAAGGAGATTGAGGAGGCGCTCTTCGCGGGTCGCATCGATCTCGCCGTGCACAGCCTGAAGGATCTCCCTACTGAACTGGCCGAGCCGTTCACGATCGCAGCGATTCCGGAGCGGGTCGATCCGCGCGACGCCTTTGTCTCCGTGAACCACGCCAGCTTTGAGGCGCTGCCGCAGAACGCCCGTATTGGCACCAGCAGCCTGCGGCGGCAGGCGCAGCTGAAGGCGCAGCGTCCGGATGTGGAGTGCGTTGAGTTCCGGGGCAACGTCGATACGCGCCTGCGCAAATTGGCCGAAGGCCAGGTGGACGCGATCATTCTCGCCTCCGCCGGCCTGGTACGCCTTGGGTTGACGCAGCATCGGCGCGAGTGCTTCTCGCCTCTGGTGTTGTGCCCGGCCGCGGGACAAGGCGCGCTGGCGATTGAGGCGCGCGCGGCCGATGCGACCACCCTCGAAGCGCTTGCGTTTTTGAATCATCAGCCGACCCGCTACGCCGTGACCGCAGAACGAACGGCTTTAGCCGCGCTGGGCGGCGGATGTCAGGTGCCGATCGGGATCCACTGCTTCTCCGGCGACGAAGGCTACTCGATTGTTTCTGCCGTGGCCGCGACGGACGGATCCGAGGTGCTGCGCGTGATTCTGGATCGCCAGGTCGATGTTGCGCCGGAAGTCCTCGGCCGCAGGGTTGCCGACGAGTTGCTGCGCCAGGGCGCTGAGCGGCTGCTGGCTGTTGAAGGACCCGCACCCACAGAGAAGCCGGTAGCCGGCGCATGAGCGATCCAGAAAACGAGCCTCCGCGACCCGAACCGGCGCTGCCGCTGGCTGGCCGCGCGATCCTCGTCACTCGCGCGCGTCACCAGGCGGGTGGGCTCGCCGCTCGGCTCCGCGCGCTGGGAGCTGAAGTCCTCGAGATTCCCGCCATCGAAATTGTGCCGCCGGAGTCATATGCCCGGCTGGATGCAAGCCTCCGGGATTCGTCACCGTATCAGTGGCTGATCGTAACCAGTGTGAATGGGGCACGCGCTTTGGCGGAACGGATGAGAACGCTGGGCATCGAACCGGGTTCCTTTGCCCACCTGAAGATCGCTGCCGTAGGGTCAGCGACAGCCCAGGCGCTGCGCGAGATGGATTTGGAGATCGCGGTTACACCCCGGGAATATGTAGCGGAGTCGCTGGTTGAGGCGCTGGGCGAACGGGTCCGGGGACAACGGGTTCTTTTGGCGCGTGCTGCAGTGGCCCGCGACGTCATTCCAGACGTCCTGCGCGGTGGTGGGGCCACGGTGGAAATGGTTGACGCATACAGGACCGTAGTTCCTCAGGAATCTGTAGCGCAGATCCGCACAATTTTGGGGTCGGTTCATCGCATTCCGGACGCCGCGACCTTTACCAGCTCCTCGACGGTGACGAATTTCCTCCACTTACTGCGAGAAGCCGGGGTGACCGCCCCGAAAACGATGCGGGCAATCTCGATTGGCCCAGTCACCAGCCAGACGCTGCGCGAACACGGATGGGAGCCTGCCGCCGAGGCCGACCCCCACGACCTGAATGGCCTGGTCGAGGCGGTGGTGCGGGCGCTGGCTGTCCACGGCTAACTTGGGTTCCCCCCGCGATTGACCGATGATTACCGGTGGTTGGCGGGCTGCGCGGCCGCGGGGCGGCTGGGTTTTGCCTGGCCGGGAGCCGCCGATGTCGCGGACTGCTGCGCCGGAACCGCGAAATGGCCGCCACGGATCGACGCCAGCTCGGGATTGGCTGGCCGGCCCGCCTGTGCCGGCAGCGGCTTACCGCCCAGTTCATTGGGATTTGCGGGATCGGACCACAGTGCACCGACCTGCACCGACTTCGGCGTCTGGGCGATGAGATTGTGGTGCAGCATGCGCTGCTTGTCCACGTAGGCTTCGATTACGCGGGCGGCAATCGGGGCGGCCGCGTCAGCTCCCCAGCCGCCATGCTCGTTCAGGACAACAACGGCAATATCGGGATTACGGCGCGGCGCTATGCCTACGAACCAGGCATTGGCGCGCTCGTTACCGACGCCGAGGCTCTTGGCGCCGGCGCTGTGGTTGACCACTTCCGCGGTGCCGGTCTTCCCGGCAAAATCGATACCCTCGAGCCGGGAAGCGAATGCGGTGCCCCCGCCGTTGACCGTGTTGAACATGCCCTCGGTGATGATCTGCCATGTCTCGGGCGATTCCTGAATGGTGGCGTCGCCGGAACCGGGGTAACTCTCCAGGATCTGGTGGTACAAATCGGAGCTCAGCTCACTGGGAAAGACCACGTGCGGCCGTTTCAGCACGCCTCCGGAAGCAACTCCGGCAATGGCGCGCAGGAGCTGGATGGGGGTCACGGCGACGGCGCCCTGGCCGATGCCGACCGAGACGGTCTCACCCGCGTACCACTTTTCATGAAACGTCCGCAGCTTCCATTCGGTTGAGGGCATGACGCCGGAGGCTTCGTCGGGAAGATCGATGCCGGTTTTCTCACCGATGCCGACGGAGTGGGCGTATTTCGCGATGGTGTCGATTCCGAGGCGAGCGGCGAGCTCATAGAAATACGTGTCGCAGGACCAGGGGATAGCGTGCTCGATATCAACTTCGCCGTGGTGCTTGTCGCAGGCGAAGAAGTGGCCGTACAACGTGGCGCCGCCGGTGCAGTCCACTTTGAACGTCTGAGCGACGTTTTCCTGCAGGCCGGCCAGCGACATGATGATCTTGAAGGTTGAGCCCGGTGCGAGCTGCGCCTGAATGGCCTTGTTCATCAGTGGGTGATTGGGATCGGTGATGAGCTGGTTCCATTCGCCGCGTGAGATGCGAACCGCAAACTCGTTGGGGTCGAAGATGGGACGGCTGACCAGGGCGAGGATCTCGCCGGTGTGCGGATCCATGGCAATGACGGCGCCGTTATGGTCGCCAAGGGCGTTCTCCGCCGCGCGCTGGATATCCAGATCGATGGTCAGGCGCAGGTCTTTGCCGGGTTTGGCGGGCTCAACACCGAGGCGGCCAATCTCTCGGCCGTGGCTGTCGACGGCCACATCCTGGGAACCGTCTACGCCGCGCAAAATGCCGTCATAGGTGGCTTCCACTCCGGACCTGCCCACCACATCGCCGGGCTCGTAGACCGCGTAGCGCGGATCGTTGAGCATCTCCTCGCTCACCTCGCCTACGTACCCGATCAGTTGCGCTGCGAACCCGGTGAGCGGATACAAACGGCGCTGCTCCTGCACAGTATCCAGTTCCGGCAGCTCGTCCTTGTGCGCCTCGATGAACTCCACTTCGTCGGGAGTGATGTCCTGCTTCAGGGGCAGCGGCTGGTACTTCGGGGCGGCTCGATACTTCTTCAGGATGGCGTCGATCTGATCGACGGTCATATGCAGGCCGCGCGCGATCAGCGGCAGGTCCGGGTTGATGTCGTGGCCCTGCTCGCGCACCAGGAAGCAGGAGACGGACGGGTAGTTATCGACAATCAGCCGTCCTTCGCGGTCGAAGATCTTGCCCCGCGGCGCCAAAATCGGCACCTTGCGAATGCGGTTGGCTTCGGCCATCGCATGATAGTTTTGGCCGCCCACCACCTGCAGGTGCCACAGCCCAAAAACCAGAATCGCCAGGACGACAGCGATCGCGTACTGGAACGCGGCCAGGCGCATGGACGGCAGTTTTTCGTCGCGGTTGAGCACGGTTGGATACAGCTCTTCCAGCCCGCAGCGTGCAAATCGGGCGATTCTCTCTCCCTGAGGGGTGATATAAGAATAACGCGATTCCGCGGGTGGAACATCACTCGCTTGTTGTAGAACCCCCGCGGGTAATCGGAGGATGGTCTATGGCCCAGGGGAAGAAAAGGGCAAAGAAAAGCACCAGCGGCAAAGGCGAATTCCTGCCGCCGCGGCCTATCAGCCTGCGCACGCTTGGGGATTATCTCGACCTTTCGCCGGCGACCATTTCCCTGGTCCTGAACAACGCACCCGGCGTCCGCTCCATCCCCCAGGAGACGCGGGACCGCGTGACCGCCGCGGCGAAGAAATTCGACTACCGGCCCAGCTTCTTTGCCCGCTCGCTGCGCCGCCGCCAGAGCTTTTCGGTCGGTGTGCTGGTTCCCGAACTGAGCGACGGATATTCCGTTCTGGTCATGAACGGCATCGAGGAGGTCCTGATCGAGGAGGGGTATTTCTACCTGACGGCCAGCCATCGCCGCAAAGCCGACCTCATTGAGGAATACCCCGGGCTGTTAATGGACCGCTCCGTCGAGGGTTTCATCGCCATCGATACGGCCCTGCAGCACAGTCTGCCTCTGCCCGTCGTGGCGGTGGCTGCGCACAAGCCGCTCCCGGGCGTCACCCGCATCGTGCTGGACCACCAGCGGGCCGCCGAGCTGATGCTCCGCCATCTCTATCAGCTGGGGCACAGGCGCATCGCGTTCATGCGCGGCCAATCCTTCAGCTCTGACTCCGATGACCGCTGGAAAAGCCTGATGACCGTGGCGAAGGAGCTAAGCCTGGAGGTGCAGCCCGAACTCGTTGTCCAGCTGCAGCTCAACCTCTCGTCGCCCGAGCTCGGCTATCCCGTGGCGCCCCAACTCCTGGCCACGAAGCGGTCTTTTACCGCGCTGGTAGCTTACAACGACATCTCGGCAATCGGCGCCATCCGTGGGCTGCGCGACCACGGCGTGCGCGTCCCGGAGGACGTTTCGGTCATCGGCTTCGACGACATCCAGGGAGCGGCCTACCACACACCCAGCCTCACCACCATCCGCCAGCCGCTGAACAGCATGGGCAATACCGCGGCGCGCACCCTGCTGCAGCGCATCCGCGGCGGCCCAAACCAGGATTATCCCGAGCAGATCCCCATCGTTCCCGAGCTCATTATCCGCGAGTCGACGCTACCGCCCAATCCCAGCCGCACCAGAAAGAAGTAACGGGTCGGGCAGCGCCGGCGCATAGAATCGGTCTTTCCATGGCCCCCAACCGAGTCCCCGCTCCCCGCTTTCCGCTGCTTTGCTTTGGATTTGTGGTGTGCGGCATCGTTACCGTCCTGCCCGGGCCGCTCCTGCCGGTCATGGCCGCGAGGTGGGGGCTGCCTGACGTGCAGTCCGGCGGATTCTTTGCCGCGGAGTTCGCGGCCTCCACCGTCGGCGCAATCTTCTCTCCCCACCGCCTGCGCCGAAACCTGCCCACCGGCTATGCCCTGATGACTGTCGGGGTGCTTCTCCTCACGGTTGCCAGCCGAACCGTCCAGGCGACCCTGGGCCATTCTTTCGCTCTGGCTGCCTTCGCCCTGATCGGCCTGGGGATCGGACTCTCCGTGACCGCGACCAACCTTTACGTGGGCAGCGCTGCGGAAGAGACACACCGCGGCGACCGCGCTCGCGGCCTCTCCATCGTCAATTTGTGGTGGGGAATCGGCGCCGTAGCCTGTCCCTGGCTCATTGCCGCCACCGAAGACGCCGGCTGGCTGAGCGCCTTCCTGGTGCTGCTGGCCCTCAGCGCGGCCTTTATGTTCTTCGGCCTCTCACCACAGCTCCGGGTCGCGAAGACGCCGTCCCTCATTGCTCCGCGTGCTTCGCTGGCGCGAGACTCCGGACTGCTGGCCTTTTTTGCGGTTTTGCTCTTCCTGTACGTCGGGGTTGAAAACACAGTAGGCGGCTGGATAACCACCTATGCGCACCGATTCAGCGGACTCAGCGTGGAGGATGCCAGCCTGCTCGTCTCCCTCTTCTGGGTGGCCCTGCTGACCGGTCGCGCCCTGGGATCGGCCGCGCTGCGCCGCTTGCCCGAACGCGCCGTTCTGCTGCCAAGCCTCGCCCTCGCGCTGACGGCTGTGACCATCCTGCTCGAGCCGCATTCGACTCGGATCGTTCTGACTGCGGTGGCTCTGGCAGGCGCCGGATTCGGTCCCGTTTTCCCGCTGGGCGTCGCGCGCCTGCTGGCCCGCGTGAGCGATCACCGCAATACAGGATGGGTCTTCGCCATGTGTGCGAGCGGCGGCGCCATCCTGCCGTGGCTCACCGGCCTCGTTTCGACGCGCACCGGCTCACTGCGGCTGGGCTTTGCCGTCGCGGTAGCCGCCGTTGCCGCCATTCTGGTTTTGGCTTTGCTGGAAAATGCAATCCTGCGGCGATCGGAGCCAGTCGAGCGCGAGCCAGCCTGAGCCTGTGCCGAGCCACTGGCTACTGGCTACTGGCTACTTACAGCTTCTCGTAGAAATCGCAGGCCGAGCAGGAGATGTACACGCCGCCGGGGATGCCGCGCTCGCGGTCCTTCACGCGCTTCACAATGCGCGTCGGCTTCGAGCACTTCGGGCAATCCGTGCTCTTGGTCGTGTCCATCATCTTCTTGCGATCGGCGGTCTTGGCAATCTTGGCCATGCTGCTGCTCCTCTGAATCTCGTCTCTGCGCCATCCGGGCAGGCGCGCTGTGTCCGGAACTTCGCGGGGAATCACCTGATCTGTGCAGGGAGTGTCGGGAAGGGCGCCGGAACGCGCTAACTCTGATTCTACACGACATCGGACCCGTGCCTGGGCTTCCCCCTGCTCGGGCGCCAGCCGGCGGACCACTCGTCACCTTCCCCAACCGAACGCGTGATTTAAGTCACTGCCCCGGAGGCGGCACGCTCCGACACTGAGATATTGCCAGGAGTCCGCTGATGAATACCCAGCTCGCCGAGCCCATCCTCCCCGTCCCTACCCGGCCGAAAAGGAAGCTAGTCCGTCGGTCCGCCCCCGATCAGTCGCAGCGCATCCGTCGGATCGTCCAGGGCCTCTTCGTGGCGCTGAACGCCTGGATCGGCCTTCAGTTCTTCCTGTGGGTAAGGGGTTTCGAGCGCGGCGGACAGACGGTGTCTGTGAGCCGGCCGGCTGGCGTCGAAGGCTGGCTGCCAATCGCTGGGTTAATGAATCTGAAGTACCTCTTCTTCGGCCATGTAGCGCCCATA
>DASRRO010000231.1:0-107954 GCA_035656855.1 Acidobacteriaceae bacterium
GTCATGGGCGTCGTTGAGCCTATGATGAGCGGCATCGGCGGCGACCTCTTCGCCATCGTCTACGACGCGAAATCCGGCAAGCTCTACGGACTGAACGCAAGCGGCTGGTCGCCCCAGGGACTCACGCCCGAGTTCCTGCAATCCAATGGCACCACGAAGATGCCGCAGTTCGGCATCAACTCCGTCACCGTCCCTGGCGCCGTCGACGGCTGGTCGAAGCTCCTCACCCGTTTCGGCAAGCTCACACTCCACGACGATCTGCAGTCCGCCATGCGCTACGCCGATGAAGGTTTCCCCGTGCCCGAATGGGACGCCGCGTACTGGTCCGAAGCCGCCGCCTTCCTCGCAAAGAATCCTGAAACCGCCAGGCTCTATCTCATCGACGGCCACGCTCCCGCCCTCGGTGAAGTCTTCCGCAATCCCGACCTCGCGCATTCCCTCACCCTCATCGCCAACGGCGGACGCGACGCTTACTACAAAGGCTCCATCGCCCAACAAATCCTCGCCCTCTCAAAGGAAGAAGGCGGCACGATGACCGCCCAGGATCTCGCCGGCTTCTCCGCCGACTGGGTCGATCCCCTCTCCACCACCTACCATGGCTGGACCGTCTATGAACTCCCGCCCAACGGGCAGGGAATCGCCGCCCTCGAAATGCTCAACCTCATGAGCCAGTTCCCGCTCGCGCAGTATGGCCACAACTCCGCCGACGCGCTCCACATCATGATCGAGGCCAAGAAGCTCGCCTACGCCGACCTGCGCCGCTACGTCGGAGACCCAAAATTCAGCCACATCCCCGTCGCCGGCCTCCTCTCGCCCGACTATGCGCAACAGCGCGCAAAACTCATCGACCTGCAACATGCAAGCTGCGACGTCGGCCCCGGCCTGCCCCCCGCCGGCGACACCACCTATCTCACCACCGTCGACGCGCAGGGCAACATGGTCTCCCTCATCCAGAGCAACTACCAGGAGTTCGGCTCCCGACTCGCCGCACCCGGCACCGGCTTCGTCCTCCAGGACCGCGGCGCGCTCTTCAACCTCGAGCCCGGTTCGCCCGACGTCCTCGCCGGTCACAAGCGCCCGCTCCACACCATCATTCCCGCTTTCATGACCCACGGAGACATGCGCATCGCTTTCGGCATCATGGGTGGATACAACCAGGCCCAGGCCCACGCCCAGTTCGTCTCCAACGTCGTCGACTTCGACATGAACATCCAGGCCGCACTCGAAGCCGCCCGCTTCACCAAGATGACCTTCACCGGCTGCGATGTGAACATGGAAGACCGCATCCCCGCCGATGTCCGCGCCGCCCTCTCTGCCCGCGGCCACCAGATCGTCCTTCGCGGCAACTACTCCTCGGTGATGGGCGGCGGGCAGGCAACGGAGCGCAACTTCGCCACCGGCGTCAACTTCGGCGCCTCCGACCCCCGCAAAGACGGCGAAGCCATCCCCGAGCCATTTCCGCGCTAGGCCGGCCCTCTGTGTCGATACAGCCTGGGTCTGTCACCCTGAGCGAAACGCGGCCTGCTCCCGGGCCCACATTTTTCCGCTGCCGAGCCGTCAGCCCCATGAATTCCTTCTAGATGCCCTTGATCTCTCCGCCGTCCATGCGCAGCGACGCTCCGGTCATCCACTTTGCGGATGGCGACACCATAAAGGCCAGGAGTTCGGCGATCTCCTCCGGTTGCCCGTAGCGGCTGATCCCGGCTTCCTCCGGAAACTTCTGCATCGCCTCCTCCACGCTCATGTTGTGCGCCGGCGCCCACTTCTGCAGAAAAGAGCGCCGGCGTTCGGTCATCACCGCGCCCGGCACAATGCTGTTCACCTGAACGCCGTCCCCGATCCCCTGTTCCGCAAACGCCTTCGCCAGAGCGGTAATTGCGGCGTTGGTTGCGGCCACCGCGGCGAACGCCGGCTTTGGATCCAGCGAAGCGCTTCCCGACATGAAGACCACCGACCCACGCGCGCGTTTCAGCGCGTCCCATGCCCGAATCGTCAAACGCCGCGCTCCATGCAGCTTCAGCTCCATCCCGGCGTTCCACTGCTCATCCGTCATCTCGAAGAGATCGATCTGCGGTACGGCGCCCGCAATGTTCAGCAGCGCGTCGATCCGCCCAAAGCGCGCCAGCGTCGTATCGATCACCGTCTTCGGCGCGTCAGTCTGGCTCAGATCGATTGCCAGCGGAAGCGCTTCAGCACCCGCCTCTTTCACCGCAGCGGCAACTGCTTCCAGCTCCTTCGCGTTGCGCGCCGCCACAACGACTGCGGCGCAGTCTCGGGCCAATCGGATCGCGGTGGCGCGGCCGATTCCCTGGCTGGCTCCCGTCACAACGGCTACTGCATCCTTCATCATTTCCTCCTCTGCGTCGGCTCGCCTCTCTTGTTTTCAGGCTGCCTCAGGCGACTGTTGCCTGCGCAGCTTCCAGGATCACCTCGACGACCTTTTCCGGCGCCGTCAGCAGCGGCGTGTGATCAACCCGGAACGACCGCACCGTTGCCTGCATACGGTCGGCCATGAACCGCTGCGTCTTCGGGCTGATCATGCGGTCCTCTTCCGCCAGCAAATACCACGTCGGCTTCACCTTCCACGCTGGCGCGGGCGCGCGCTCCTGAATGCTCTTCACCGCAATCGGCCGCTGCACCGCTCTGCACACCCCAATCTGCTCCTCCGAAGCGTTTTGGGCAAACGCGTTGGCGAACCCCTCATCCGGCATCCAGATCAAACCGTCACCATCCGGAGCCAGCTGCGGCGCCCTCGCATGAGGCTCGTCCCGATAAAAAACCTCAGCCACCGTTTCTCCCTCATCCGGCGCCAGAGCCGCCACATACACCAGAGCCTTTACCCGCGCCTCGTGAGCCGTCGCAATCACCGCCCCCGCGTAAGCGTGTCCTGCCACAATCACCGGACCCCGGGTTCGTGCGATCGTTCGCCGCAGCGCCGCTGCATCATCGCTCAGCGAGGTCAGAGGAAGCGGGGCGGCAATCACTTTCAGTCCACGCTCCCACAGCGGCCGCACCACTGCCTGCCAGCTTGAGCCGTCAGCCCACGCTCCGTGCGCCACAACCACCGTGGCCTTCTCCGAAGAACCCATATGCTCATCCTCTTTTTGTTCGGCCGCAGCCTCAGACAAAGAACTCGATGATCTTCTGCGCGATCAACTCGCATGAATCCTCGAGCGCGAAGTGGCCGGTATCCAGCAGGTTGAGCTCCGCTTTTGGAATGTCGCGCAGATAAGCCTGCGCCCCCTCCACCGTGAAGAAAGGATCGTTCTTTCCCCACACGATCAGCGTCTTCGGCTGCTTGTTCCGGAAGAACTCATGCCATCCGTCGTAGCGAGCCAGATTCGACTGGTAGTTATGCAGCAGGTTCAGCTGGATCGCATCGTTGCCCGGCCGATCCAGGAAAAGCTGATCCATCGTGTAAGCATCGGGACTGATCTTCGCAACGTCCTTCACCCCATGCGTGTACTGAAAGAGAGTCGTCTCTCTTTTCAGCAGGTCGCGGACCGGCTTCTCTGTCTCCGCGTTACGGTTCACCCAGAACGGCTTCATCGTGTCGAAGCCCGCGCCGATGCCCTCGGCATAAGCGTTCCCGTTCTGCACCACCATGCCTTCAATCGCGTCCTGATGCTTTGCGGCGATCCGATAGCCGACCGGCGCGCCGTAGTCCTGCACGTAGATGCTGAACTTCTTCAGGCCCACCTCGCCGAACAACAGCTCCTTGACATGCGCGGCGAGATTGTCAAAGGTGTACTCGAATTTGCCGGGCTCCGGCGCGTCGCTGTAGCCAAAGCCGGGATAGTCCGGCGCAATTACGTGAAATTTTCCCGCCAGTTGCGGGATCAGGTCGCGGAACATATGCGACGAGCTGGGGAATCCGTGCAGCAGCACGATGGTGGGGGATGTTTTTGCGCCCGCCTCGCGATAGAAGATCCTGAGGCCGCGGACGGTCGCGTATTGAAATGTGGTCATGATAATTTCCTTTCCCGGAGACGCAGGGTCCCGCTTACAGGAAATGAGATTAAACAACACCGTCAAACATGTCAATAACGGTGTTATGGTTATTTGCGATATTTTTAAGCAGAGGTTCTATGCGCGCGGCTTCTTCACCGGGGCGGGACCAGATGCAGGACCAGCGGCAGGACCACTTGCAGGATTGGATCGACGGATTTCTGTTCGTGGCCAACCGGCCGATTCTCGACCTCCTGAATACAAAACCCGTCCTGCCCGGCGGTCCCACGGAACTCCTCCCGGATGTTCGCGCGCTCGAACGATGGCTGATCGCTTCCCGCATGGTGACCGCGCCCAGCGCGAAAACCGCGCTCCGCCGCTGGCGTCAATCCCCCCAGGCCGCCGCGTTTCTGAAACACCTCATTGCATTCCGGGAGAAGCTGCGCGACGCCGTCCTTCGCATTGAAGGCGGATCGGCCCCGGCGGACGCCTTCCTGGCCGAAGTCAATGCGCTTTTGCTGCAGCATCCTCTCCCCGCGTTGCTTCATAAGCGAGCCGGCCAGGTCCTGCGCGAGCCGGCCTTCGAACTTCGCCGGCCATCCGATCTCTGGGCCCCGATCGCCATCGCCACCGCCGACCTGCTTGCCCAATCCAACTCCTCCCGCCTGCGCAAGTGCGAGTCATGCGTCGTTCACTTCTTTGACATCAGCAAAAAAGGCTCCCGCCGTTGGTGCAGCATGAACATCTGCGGCAACAAGCTCAAGGTCGCTGCCTACCAGAAAAGGAAGCGCGGCAAACACATCTCAGGGAAATAGCCGCTCTTCCCTCGACTTCTATTCAAATGGGTTGAGTTCGACGGAGGTCCATCCCGCGCCCGAAGCCCGTTTCTCGGTACTAAACCCGCTTTGCAGACGCAGGTGCGCCCGACTCAACCACCAGCCACGCCGTGACGGCACTCAAAACTGCAAGCCCTGTCGCTATCCAGATCACAGAACGGTAGCCGCTTACAAACGATTCGGTGATCGCACGCTGAATGGCGGGGTCGGGATTGTGAGCGGCCGCCAGCTGCGGCCGCGCGGTATCAACCTGAGCGCGAGCATCCGGAGGCAAAGCCAGTCCATCGAGGGACCGATCCAGCGAGTGGTTGAAAACCGCGACCAGAATCGCACCGAAAACAGCTACCGCCAGCAGAGCGGCCAAACGCGAGACCGCGTTATTGATGCCTGAAGCAACTCCCGACTCGGCTTCAGGGACTGCGTTCATAACAGTCGTAGTCAGCGGAGCGACACTGATCGACATCCCCAGACCCATCACCACGACCGCCGGGAAGAATGTCGCCCAGTAGCTCCCGTTCTGCGGAACAACTGCGAAGAGTGCAATCCCTCCGGCAGCAACCAGAGGCCCAAGCGTAAGCGGAATTCGCGACCCGTACCGTGCAACCAGACCGCCTGCCCAGCGTGACAGTCCAAACATGATGGCGACAAAAGGGAGAAACGCCGCCCCTGCCTCAGTGGCCGTGTAGTGTTGAATCTCGATCAGGTCCATCGGAAAAAAGAACATCAACCCACCGAGGGATGCGTACAGAAACAGTGTCAGCAGATTCGCGCCGGTAAAGTTTCGCGAGCGAAACAGCTGGGGCGAAACCATCGGGGCGCCAGACCAATGCTCCACCGCGACCAGTCCAGCCAAAGCCATGCCCCCTAAGACGGCTGCGGGCGCAGCCAGATGGCCGCCATGTTGAGCGCGAGCCGGCCACTCAATCAGCGCGTACGTGAGGCCGCCAAACCCCATCGTCACCAGCAGAGCGCCAGGCCAGTCGAGAGGACCGGAGGCATTCTCGTCTCGACTCTCCGGCACTCCTGGAGAAAGCAGAATGATCCCCAGGGCAAGCGGGAGATTCAGGAAAAATACCCAGCGCCACGTGGAGTGTTCGATCAGCCAGCCACCGATGACAGGGCCGATGGCGGCAGCCATGGCCGAAAATCCCGACCAGGTGCCAATTGCCTGTCCTCGCGTACTTTCGGGAAAAGAAGCCGTGATCAGGGCGAGACTCCCGGGCACCAGCAAAGCCGCTCCTAAGCCCTGAACAGAGCGAGCCCAGATCAGCATGTCGATGCTGCGAGCCATGCCGCACCAGGCGGAAGCGGCTGCAAACACGGCAACCCCAACCACGTACACCTTGCGGCGGCCAAACATATCTCCAAGTGAGCCCCCCACAAGGAGCAAGGCCGCCAGCATCAGCGCATACGATTCCACCACCCACTGCACGTCCGCAATGGTGGCGTGGAAAGCATTCTGCAACGCGGGAAGCGCGACATTCACGACGGTTCCGTCGATAAACGCCATGCTCGATCCAAGGATGGTCACGGCGAGCACGATGCGTCCGCTTACCTGAGAATTCGAGCTGTCAGTTCGCATGCATTCAATCTCGACGAGCTTCCTCCATTCCGGAGTACTCGCTGAAGGAGATTAGGCCGAGGAAAGGATCGATCCCCTCTGTCTGAAAACTATAGTCGGCCTGCGTCAGGCCGCGACTTCCGCACGGGGAAGGGTCCACGCATCACCCGCCGCCCCCAATCCCCTCCGATGCGTCCTGGCCGTCTCCGCTATACTTCTTCGCAACCCACCATGAGGCGCCACGTCCTGATCTTCGGTATCGTCGGCGGACTCCTCATCGCCACCCTCCAGTACACCGAATACCGCTTCGTCGTGATCGAGCACTCCGTCGAGCTCTATGGAGCGCTCATCGCCGTCCTCTTCGCGGCCTTCGGCATCTGGCTCGGCCTCCGCATCACCCGCGCCCGCGAAACCATCCGCGAAACCGTCGTCGTCAGGGAAATCCCGGCGCAAGCCCCCGCCGTCGAGCCTTTCGCCCCCAATACGGCCAGCCGGCAGTCCCTCGGCATCACCGCCCGCGAGCTCGAAATCCTCTCCCTGGTTGCCCGCGGCCACAGCAATCGCGAGATCGCCACTCAGCTCTTCGTTTCCGAAAATACCGTCAAGACCCACTGTGCCCGCGCCTTTGACAAGCTTGGAGCCGCCCGCCGCACCCAGGCCGTCCAGCGCGGCAAAGAACTCGGCCTGCTGCCGTAAGGACCAGTTGCCCGAGGGGCGTCCGCCTGGACAGCCTCCCCTGAGCGAGTCAGCGCCAGCGGGCGAGTCGAATGGGCCAGTCCTCACCCAAAAGCACGATTTCCGGCTCCATTCTTCTAAAAATCACCCAAAAGAATGACGACATCCATGATCTCCGTCCTCATGGGCGGCAATCTTCTCATCGCCAGCAGGATCGGCTCCGGCCACAGCCTGGTTCTCGGCTACACCGCCATGGTGGCGTCGTTCCTGCTCGTCTACTTCGGCATCCGCAGCTACCGCGACAACACTCTCGCCGGCCAAATCTCCTTCGGCCGCGCCTTCGCCTGCGGCATCCTCATCACCCTCATCACCACCGCCTTCTACGTCGCCATGTGGGAGATCGTCTACTTCAACTTCATGCCCCATTTCATGGACAGCTACTTCGCCGCGCAGATTCACAAGGTCCACTCTTCCGGACTTGACCCCGCCACCGCCGCCGCCCAGGTTGCTGCCATCCAGCGCTCTCAGCAGCTCTACCAGAACCCCTTCGTGAACATGGCCTACACCTTCATCGAGCCCTTTCCCGTCGGCCTCCTCATCACTCTTATCTCCGCTGCCGTCCTCCGCCGCAAAGCCCCTGTCAAACCAGCGGCGGCATCCGCAGTCATGACTCCATAAACCAAAAGGCCTGATCCAGGAAACCCTCCCCGAACCGCTGCCGCCAGCGAACTTTCCCGCCATCCCCTGCGTATTCTCTCTGCGACATCACTCCCTCACCGAGGCCGCCGCAAATGGAAATGCTGGCTCAGGACATTCGATACACCCTTCGAACGCTGCTCCGGGCCCCCGGCTTTTCTGTTGTCGTGATCCTTTCCATCGCGCTCGCCTTTGCCGCCAACGCCACCGTCTTCAGCGTCGCCAATGGTCTGCTCTGGGGAGTCCTGCCCGTCCGTGACCCCGGCCGCATAGTGATGTTCTCCGAAGGCAACTCCTTCTCCTGGCCCGATTTCATCGACTATCGCGACCAGACCACTGCGATCTTTGCGGATGGTATCGCCGCGCACTTTCCTCTCATTCCCGCCAGCATTGGCGGCAAAGGAGAGCCCGAGCGCGTCTGGGGCCAGTCCGTCAGCGGCAACTTCTTCCCCATGCTCGATGTGCCCATGACGCTGGGCCGTTCCATCCTCCCCGAAGACGATACTGCCGCTCGCGATCACGTGGTCGTGCTCAGCTATGGGCTGTGGCGGCGTCGCTTCGCAGCAGACCCGAACATCGTGAATCGTGACCTCGCCCTCAACGGACAGCACTACACCGTCGTCGGCGTCGCGCCGCCAGGTTTTTACGGTGTCGATCGCGGCATTACCTCCGAGTTTTGGGTCCCTCTCGCGGTGTCCGAAGAAATCCTGCCCGACCTGACTGCGGACGGCAGCCTCAGCAACCAGCGGACGAATCAATGGCTGATGCTCGACGGCCGGCTCAAACCTGGAGTCACCCGCGCAAGGGCTCTTGTCCTTGTCAACGTCGTGAAGAAGCGCCTCGACGACGCCTGGCACAAGGATGACAAGACCCACGAAAAGATCACGCTGCAAACCGGGGGCGCCCTCATTGCCGGCTCCGCCACTCCCGCCTTCACGCTCATGGCCGTCCTCATGATCGTGGTCGGTTTGATCCTGCTGGTCGCCTGCGCCAATGTTGCCAATCTGCTTCTGGCCCGCGCCACCGGCCGCCAAAAGGAGATCGCCATCCGTCTCGCGGTGGGCGCAGGCCGTCGTCAGCTCGTGCGCCAGCTGCTCATCGAGAGCTTCGTCTTGTCGCTGGCAGGCGCCGGTCTCGGCTTTCTGCTGGCCGCTGTGGCCGCTCACGCCATCTCCCGCGTCCAGCTCCCCCTGCCGTTCCCGATTGCCTTCGACTTCAACGTCGACTGGCGCGTTGCCCTGTTCACGCTCGGCTTATCGGCCATCACGGCCGTGGTCTTTGGACTCGTTCCCGCTCTGCGTGCTTCCCGCCCTGACCTCGTCGGCTCTCTTAAAGATGGCCCCGCCGGCTTCGGACACAGCCCACGTTCCCGCATGCGCAATACCCTGGTCATCGTCCAGGTCTCGCTCTCCCTCGTGCTTCTCACCACCGCCGGACTCTTTCTCCGCAGCCTCGGTAATGCCTCCTCCATCGACATCGGGTTCAAGTCCGCCAATCTGCTCATCATGTCCATGGATCCCAAACTCCAGAACTACTCGCACGATAAAACCACGAAGTTCCTTGCCCAGCTGCATGACCGCGTGGCCGCACTGCCGGGCGTCCGCTCTGTCAGCTTTGTCGGCGTCGTCCCGCTCAGTATCGGCGGCCAGGCAGACAATTTCGCCGTCGATGCCGCCCAGGGCCGCCCCGCTCAGAATCACATCGCCTTCGTTGACAATGTCGGTTCCGGTTATTTCCAGACCATGGGCATTCCCCTGCTGCGCGGCCGCGGATTTGCCCCGCAGCTGGACGGCCCCACCGCCGCCATCGTCAACCAGACCATGGCCGCGCATCTGTTTCCCGGTCAGGACCCCATCGGTCGCACCATTCGCCAGGACAAAACCAAATACACCATCGTCGGCATTGCCCGTGACTCGAAACTGCGCACCCTCGGCGAAAAACCCTCCGATGCCGTTTTTCTCTTTCTCAATGCCTCCCCGGAAAAGGCCAACAGCTTCTTCGGAACCACCATCCTCGTCAGGACTTCGATGGATCCCCGCGCCCTGACCTCCTCCGTGCGCGATCAGATCAACGCGCTCGATCCCAATATGGCCGTGTTCAATGCCGAGACTATGCAGCAGCACGTCGACAAATCGCTGCTTCTGCCGCGCATCTCCGCGCTCCTTCTGGGAATCTTCGGAGCCATCGGCCTCACCCTCGCCTCCATCGGCCTCTACGGCGTCATGAGCTATTCGGTGCGTCGGCGCACCCGTGAGATCGGCATCCGCATGGCGCTCGGCGCCAAACGTCCCACCGTCCTCAGAATGATCCTTCGCCAGGGCCTCATCCTTACCGCCATCGGGCTGGCCATCGGACTCGCCATCGCCATCGCCCTTGGGCGGTTCACCGCCAGCGTGCTCTACGGCACCAGCGGAACCGATCTGCTCACGTTTGTGACCGTTTCCCTGGTACTCCTCGTTACCGCGGCCGCCGCTGTCCTGGTTCCAGCCTTGCGCGCGGCCCACGTTGAACCGACGACCGCACTCCGCTGCGAGTAGGCCGAAAACGCACCTTCCGCGCGCAGCCTCCCCTTCGCCAACACCAGGTGGCCGCGCCCCCTTGAGCACGGACCATTACCCCCGTACCGTCACCCCCTCCGATTTCGCTTGCCTCTGTTCTTCTCACCTCCTACGCTGGGAATGGAAAGCTCTGCTCAGCCATCGCGTGGGCAGAGCTTTTCTGTTGTGCAGGGCTCTTCCTCAATTTTCCTGGTAAGAAGAATAGGTTTTCTGTTTGAGGGTCTCATCCCGAGCGAAACGTTTTTGACACCCGACACCGCGTTCGGTCGTGGGGTGGGGTGGCGCACAGCGAGGCACCTGTTGCTGACCTGCATGGCAGGCGCGACGCCAGGTGCTCGGCGAAAAGGCCTCCGCAAGCATCCTGAAATCAGAGGTTTGCCACAACCCATAACGGACCTCCTGCAACCCACTCTGAATCAGCACCTTGCCGCATACCCCCCGGGGAGGGGGTAGGAGACACGCTTGCTGTACCGTAGAAAGGGAATTTTTTCTGAGGATTCGACATGCGTGCACTCGTTAAGGCTCGCGCCGAACGCGGCCTCTGGCTCGAAGATGTACCCGAACCCGAATATGGCATCAATGACGTCCTCATCCGCGTCCGCCGAACCGGCATCTGCGGCACAGACGTTCATATCTACCAATGGGACGAATGGGCCCAGCAAACCATCCCTGTCCCCATGGCCATCGGCCACGAATTTGTCGGCGAAATCGCCGCTGTCGGCTCCAACGTCTCCGACTTCAAAGTCGGCGACCTGGTCTCCGGTGAAGGTCACGTCACCTGCGGACGCTGCCGCAACTGCCTTGCCGGACGCCGTCACCTCTGCGCGCATACCTCCGGAGTCGGCGTGAATCGCCCAGGCGCCTTTGCCGAATACATCGCCCTGCCCATGACCAATATCTGGCGCCACCACTCCGGAGTCCCCGAAGAAATCGCCGCCATTTTCGACCCCTTCGGCAACGCTGTCCACACCGCGCTGGCCTTTCCCGTTTTGGGTGAAGACGTCCTGATCGCCGGAGCCGGTCCGATCGGCCTCATGGCGATTCCCATCGTTCGCCACGCCGGAGCGCGCTACGTCGCGGTCACCGACCTCAATCCTTTCCGCCTCGACCTGGCTCGGAAAATGGGCGCAACCATGGCCGTCGATCCCCGCGAAACGCCGGTCGCCGAGCTCCAGAAGCAGCTCGGTATGCAGGAAGGCTTCGACGTCGGCCTCGAAATGTCCGGCAGTCACGCCGCCTTTAACGAGATGATCGAAAACATGGCCCACGGCGGACGCATCGCGGTCCTCGGCCTGCCCGCCAAACCCATGCAGACCGACTGGCGCAAGATCATCTTCAACATGCTCACCATCCGCGGAATCTACGGCCGCGAAATGTATGAGACCTGGTACAAGATGTCGGTTCTGATTACATCGGGAGTCGACATTTCGCCGGTCATCACGCACCGCTACAGCTATAAGGACTATGAAAAGGGCTTCCAGGCAATGATCGGCGGCGAGTGCGGCAAGGTCATCCTGGACTGGACGACTATCTAGGCTGAACTGCCCGGTCTGGCTCGCCGGACAGCTCCCGCACCACGAAAGCCTTCGCTCCGGCGACCGCCTCCGTCGGCCTGTCACCCCGCATCAGCCGGCAGAGCAGAGCCGTCGAAAACGCGCAGCCCGTTCCGTGAGTGCCATGTCGCCCTTGTGCCTCGACTGGCTGCCCCGGAAACCACTGTTTCGTCCCGTCTGGCATAAACAGAAAGTCGTCCGGCGGGTCGAGATGCCCTCCGGTCACGACCACTGTGAGGCCCGGAGCTAAGGCGGCGATCCGCTCCGCGGCCGCGGGCAGCGCCGCCCGCCCTGGTGCCGACTCCCCCAAAAGCGCCCCAGCCTCGTCGAGGTTTGGGGTGACCCAGCCGACCACCGGCAGCAATTCCTCGACCAGCCGACGGACGCCGTCCGGCTCCAGAAGCTCCGCTCCGGAACTCGATCGGATCACCGGATCCAGCACCACCCGCTCCCGCGGAACGCCCGCCGCCCTCAGCCAGTCAGCGACCACGCCCACGGCTGCGTTTGTCGCCAGCATGCCGATCTTCACTCCCGCAATCCCGGACACTCCGAAGGCATCGCCCAGACACTTCAGGGTGTCCCCCAAAAGGCCCGGTTCAACTGGATCGACCCGATGCACTCCCTGGGTTGACTGGACCGTTAGCGCCGTTAGTGCTGTTACCCCGAAAACCGCATGTACCGCCATCACTTGCAGATCCCGGGTCGCCCCGGCTCCCCCTGTCGGATCCAGTCCGGCTATCGTAAGCGCTAATGGCTCTCGTACTAACTGCTTGACACCATGAGACTTCTGGAGCACAGTCATCTCCGCCTTGGTTCCGGGCAGCGCTCTGCCCCTTTCTGCCATCGTACTTTCAGGTCTTCTCTTCCGGCGTTGGCCCTGTTCAGGCACCGGAGCGGAGACTGTTTCGTTTTTTTGGCAGCTTCACCGTGCTTTCCGGACTACCACAAATGATCCGGCTGCGCAACCGCTGAGACGAAATAAATAGTTCCATTTGTTTGACTTACGAGACCCAGATTCCTACAATTTCAAGAGGAGGATTATGCACGCTATCCGACGATCCGATAACGCGAAACGTCCTCGCCATTGGTTCACTTTTGCCGGCGCAGTTCTTGCCACCATCGTAGGTGTCGTCGGTGCCCAGGCGGCTTCGCCCGCCGATCACCTGACAGCTCCAGAAATGGCCGTCCATCACCATCACTGGTACGAATTCGGCGTAGCTTCCTGGTACGGCAAGTTCTTCCAGGGCAAGGCTACCGCGAGCGGCGTTCCCTACGACGAAAACCAGCTCACCTGCGCTCACCGGACTTTGCCCCTTGGTTCGGTGCTCAAGGTCACGAACCTGCGCAATCATCGCTCCGTTGTGGTAACCGTCAATGATCGCGGACCGGTCCCGGAAGATCGCATTATCGACCTTTCCCATGCTGCCGCTGAGGCACTCGGGTTCAGCGAGCGCGGTCTGGCTCCCGTCAAGGTCGAGTTGATCGGACCCAGGGCCGAAGTAGCCCAGCTTCAGTCGCCGACAGACCTCCTTCCGACGCGCTAGGCTCTAAGTAAGTCATTGTCCTGCAACATTATTGGCCTCGATCCTCCGCCGCTTTCACTCAAGGCAAACGTACACAGTGGCCCTGCTTTGCGCGACCCCATCCGCGCAGCAGGGAACAGGCGGCACAGGGCGCTCCGAGCCTGAGGGAATCGGATTGATTGTCCCGTTTGGCCTACGGGCGAGACGTGGCTGCGGCGTGTTGATGTGCGCTCGCGAGTCGTTGGGCCGGGAAGTCGGCGGCGCTTCGACACTCAGGCCAGGATTCCCAGTCTCTTTGCAGTTTTTTCCAGGGTGGTGAGGGCCTGGTCGAGCTGCTCTCTTGTATGTTCGCTGGTCATGATGGTGCGGATGCGGGCTTTGCCTTCGGGAACCGTCGGGAAGGCGATGCCGGTGCCGAGGACGCCCGCGTCGAAGAGGGCGCGGGAGAAATCCATGGTGAGGCGGCCGTCGCCGATGATGATGGGCGTGATCGGGGTTTCGCTGGCTGGGGTGTTGACGCCGCCGATGTTGAAGCCGAGGCGGCCCAGCTCGCCTTTGAAGTAGCGGGTGTTCTCCCAGAGGCGCTCGATGCGCTCAGGTTCGGACTCGAGCAGATCGAACGCGGCGATGCAGGTGGCGGTGACCGACGGCGGGTGCGACGTGGAGAAGAGGAACGGCCGGGCGCGGTGGTAGAGGTAGTCGATGAGGTCCTTTGAACCGCAGACGTAGCCGCCGAGCGACCCGATCGCCTTGGAAAGCGTGCCAACCTGGATGTCCACACGGCCGTGGCAGCCGAAATGATCAATGGTCCCGCGACCGTTGCGGCCCAGCACGCCGGAGGCATGGGCGTCGTCGACCATCATGATGGCGCCGTATTTTTCGGCGAGGTCAGCGAGCTTGTCGACGGGGCCTATGTCGCCGTCCATGGAGAAGACGCCATCGGTGATGAGGATCTTGTGGCCGGGCTCGTTCTGGACTTCCTTTAGCTGCTCTTCCGCATGGCTGACGTCCTTGTGGCGGAAGACTTTGATTTTGGCGCGGGAGAGGCGGGCGCCATCAATGATCGATGCGTGGTTGAGCTCGTCGGAGATGATGAAGTCTTCTTTGCCGAGGATGGCGGAAACGGTGCCGGCGTTGGCGGCGAATCCGCTCTGAAAGACGACGCAGGCTTCGACGTTCTTGAAGCGGGCGATTTTCTCTTCCAGCTCCATATGGATTTTCATGGTGCCGGCGATGGTGCGGACGGCCCCCGAGCCGACGCCATAGACCTTAATAGCCTGGATGGCGGCTTCGCGGAGTTTGGGGTGGTTGCAGAGGCCGAGATAGTTGTTGGAGGCCAGGTTAATCACCCGCTTGCCGTCGTAGGTGCAGACGGCGGCCTGCTCGTCATCGAGGATGCGGAGGCGGAAGTGGGTGCCTTTCTTCTTCAGGTCGTCGAGCTGATCGGTGAGGTACCGGAGCTGCGGGCGCGCGTAGAGCGAAGTGGCCATGAGGTATGCCTCGAAGAATGCGAAATGCGCAACCTACGATCCTAACTCCGACGGGACGGGAATGCAGGGTGCGGGCGGGTGCCGGAGTTTCGGCGGCTCGGATACAATAGGCTATCCAGCGCAGGCAACCAGCTAGAGGCATCGGGCGGAAGAATGTCGGGTGCGGCGAGGGCGGGCGCAGGTGTTTTATCGAGAGAGTTCCTCACGAATGAATCTGCTGTTCCGGAAGTGCAATGTGTGTCGCCCGCTGCGGGCGCAGGCTGTCGTCGCGGGGTTCCTTACCTGCTTTGTTCTCGGCGCAATCGGATGGACTGCAGAGGCGCAGGTCGCCACGCGGATTCAGGTGTCGGCGGAGACCAGCGGCGGCGGCGTTCTGTCGCTGACGGCGAAGGTGGCGGACGTGGGCGGCGAGGCTGTCTCCGAGGGATCAGTAAGCTTTGAGACGGCGAAGGGTTCGCTGGGGTCGGTGTTCGTGCAGGATGGCGAAGCGACGCTGCACCTGACGAATCCGCCGCAATGGGCCAGAAGCGTGACGGCCGTCTATCACGGGGATACGGCGTTTGCGGCCTCTTCGGCAAGCACGCCGGTAACGGCAGATGCGTCGAGCACGCTGCCGGGGTTCACGGTGACCGCGAGTCCGTCGTCAGTGAGCCTGGCGCCGGGTCAGTTCGGCACGGTCAACATGACGGTAACCTCGCAGAACGGGTTCGCAGAAGCGGTGAACCTGTCCTGTTCGGGGCTGCCGGGACAGTCGACATGCGCGTTCAATCCCGCAGTCGTGACGCCACCGGCCAACGGAGCGATCCAGAGCGCGCTGCAGATCACAACGATGGCGACCTCACCGGTGACGACGAAAAATGAGCCGGGCCCCCTGAGCGGGTCGCGAACCGTGTGGGCGCTAGTGCTCCCGGGAATGCTGGCGCTGGCCGGCGTAGGGGCCATCCGCCGGAAGCACTGGAGCGCGCTGCGCGTGCTTGGATTGGTTCTGCTGCTGAGCGCGGGCATGCTGGGTCTGAGCGCCTGCAACCAGCGTTACAGCTATGAGCACTACAAGCCGTCTCCGAACTTTGGCACCCCGGCGGGTAACTACACGGTGGTCGTGTCTGCGTACTCGACGAACGGGACGGCGATCACGAATGCCACGTCGTCGGACGCGAATTGTTCGGGCGCGGTGTGCGTGGCGATGACGGTGCAGTAGAGCAGGGGATACGGTTTACGGGTTAGGGATAGGAAGGCTCGGGCGCAGGCTCGGGCCCTTTCTATTTTCGCGAGCACCTTCACGGCGTGAGGCGGCAGACCTGAATGGCGGGGTTGCGGAAGGGGCAGGGGAGCGCCGTAGATGCGCTGGGCGGCAGCAGGAGCCAGCTGGCGCCGAGGCGCTTGAGAGTGGCGAGGCGTTCCGCGTCGGACATCTGATCGATCGAGATTTCGGCGTTGCGCTGGATAGCCCAGCGCGGGGCGAGTGCGGGGATCACGGCGGCGACACCCGCGTCCTTGTCGTCGGCAAGCTGGTCGCGTTCGCTGAGAGCGCGGAAGCCCTGCTCATCTTCGTCCGGCAAATAGACCAGCCGGGGGTTGAAGGCGAAGATGGCGTCGGGCGGGGTGCGGGTGCGGATCCAGAGAAAAGCCTGCACGTACGGATTGTTGGGATTGAGGCCGGGTAATTCCAAACGGCGGACGCCAGGCCATTCGACGCGCTCGACCATGAACATGGCGGAGAAGAGAAAGACGAGGAGAATCGGCACGAGGACGTTGGACCACCGGCGGGAGTGGCGGGCGACGGTAGAGAGGAGACCGCCGCAGAGGATGACGCCGATGCAGTAGATCAGGTGGAAGCTCCGCAGAACCTGAAACGGGACGAGGAAGTACGGTCCGCCGGGGGGCACGAAGCAGGCGGCGATGAGGAGGGTGGTGGTTCCGAGAAGGATTGACGTAAGGCAGAGCGTGCCGATGGGAGTGTGGGTACCGGCGCGGCGCAGGGCGATCGCGTGGAGCAGTAGTGGCAGCAGCACGCCGAGGAGTTCGTACCAACGCCAGCGGGCCAGGAAGAGGAAGGATCGGGGGGCGAGGGAGACGGCCTGGCGGTAGGCGGGGTCGATGGGAGTGCCCTGCGCGAGGGCGAAGGCGACTCCGGCAAGTGTGAAGGCGGCCGCGCAAAGGACCAGTGCGCTGCGAATACGGTGGGAGACGACCAGGGCCTGCAGCAGGACGAAGGCTGCCGTGTAGACGCCCATCAGGGGGTGGGCGAACGTGGTGAGGGCGACGAGGACGATCGTCAGGGGGGCCTTGCGACCGAGGGAAGCAGTGACCGCAAGGAGGCTGAGCGGCGTGGAGAGGGAACGGGCAGTGACGTAGGGGTCCATGAGGACGAGAGCGGTTCCGGCGACGGGCAGAGTACAGCAGGCGGCGGCGAGGAAGCTGGCGCAGATTGAGGCAGAGCGCAGGGGAATGAGGCGTGAAGCAAGACGGGCGGCTGCCGTGAGGAAAAGCCAAATCAAAAAGAGATGTGCAGCGAGGAGAATCCAGGCAAGGGGCAGGTGGGTGAGACGGACAAGCGCGGCGAGAATCCACGGGAAAACGGATCGATGGGTGAAGGCGGTGACGAAGACGGCGTTGTGGGGATAAAGCTCCGGGTTAAGGATATGACGGACGCCGGCAGTATAGAGTCCCGCATCTCCGGCGAAGGGGTGGTAGCCGTGGACGACCATGACGAGCGGCGTTAGAAGGAGCGGCAGGAGGCGGGGGACCGTTGGTGCGGCAACGGGGCGGCGCGACGACTGGACGCGCGGGGTCTGCAAGGGACTTGGTTTGTCGCCGGAGATGGTGGGCATCACAGATTCGTCTGGAGGAGTTCGATCGCACGGTTGGTAATACTGGGATCGTCGCCGAAACCGGGGAACCAGTGAACGTCGGGTTCGCGGCGGAACCAGGTGATCTGGCGTTTGGCGTAGTTGCGGTGTCCCTGGGCGGTGGCGGCGAGGGCATCGGCTTCGGTCATGTCGCCGCGCAGTACAGCGCGAGCCTGGCGGTAGCCGAGGGAGTCGAAGGCACGAGGAGTGTCGCCGCAGCGGGCCAGGAGGGTGCGGGTTTCATCGATGAGGCCTCTGGCGAACATGTCGCGGGCGCGGACGTTGAGCCGGGCATAAAGGTCGGCCCGCGGCGGGTCGAGACCGATACGCAGAATGCGATAGCCGGTGAGCGGGTCGCGGCCTTCCCGCCAGGCTTCAGTGAGAGGCTGGCGGGCGGCGAGGCAGACTTCGAGAGCGCGGATAAGCTTGGGCTCGTCGTTGGCGTGGATGCGGGCAGCCGCGGCGGCATCGAGGCGGTGGAGAAGACGGTGCAACCAGGCGGGGCCGTGGCGGCGGGCGCTTTCGCGGAGGCGGCTGCGGAGGTCCTCGGAACGCTGCGGGCCGGGGAAGAGGCCTTCGAGGAGAGCGCGGAGATAGAGGCCGGTGCCGCCTGTGACGATGGGGAGGTGGCCGCGGGCGGCGATCTCGGCGAGGGCCTGGCGAGCGAAGCGGCTGTAGTCGCCGGCGGTGCAGAAGTGGTCAGGAGGAAGGATATCGAGGAGATGGTGGGGGACCTGGTGGCGCTCTTCCGGGGAGGGTTTGGCCGTGCCGACTTCCATGTCGCGATAGACGGCGACTGAGTCGCAGCTCACGACCTCTCCGTGGAAGCGGCGGGCGAGGGTGAGAGAGAGGGCGGTCTTGCCGCTGCCGGTGGGCCCGAGCAGGGCGACGAGAAGAGGCTCCATAGAGACAGAGCCAGACTAGCAAAGCCGGGCCGGGCGCCGGAGGCAAGGAGGGGAGCCCCGCCGCCGCCGATGCTGGCGGGTGAGACTCAGCGGTTGGCGAGTCCGCGAGCGTGATGAATGGGCAGAGTGCGGAGTTCGGTGGTGACGCGAGGCTTGTTTGTGCTGAAGGTCCTCGGCAGGGCTGGCGGAACGGTGCGGTCGGCTTCAAAAGGCTTCTCGCGGCGGTTCGGGAAGCTGGAATCGGATTCGGGGTCGGGGTTGTACTCTTTGCGGCCACCGACGGCGGCGACCATGGCGGGCGTTGCGACCATAGCGATAAAGGCGAAGACGAAAATCAAATCATGCATAACAGCAGCCTCAGAGCGAGAGATTTCTTGCCTCGGCGCAGCACGGTGACCACAGTGACCACAGTATGATGCGTGGGCGACGTTCTCTCTATAGCACTTACAGGGAATGCGACTCTGTGACGGGGTGGGCCTTTGGAGGGTCACCCCAAACCGATGTACCGGAACGGCTGTACTGGAACGGAGGTACCGAGGTTAGCAGGAGTTTGGGCAGGGCAGGCCCGAAGTCATTGTTCTTCCTGAACATCGCTGATTGGCAGGTTGAATCCTGGCGCTTTCTCTGCGCCCGCCAGGCGGCGCGGAGACCCGACGCCCGGTTCATTTTGGAACCTTCTGCGGCGTGGCTGAGGCATTTGCCCCGGACCCACAAACCATCCGGCTGGCGGAGTCAGGCCGGAACCGACACGACGACGGGAAGACGGGTGACGGTGACGATGCTGATGTCATCCTCCTGGCCGAAGGCCTGGATCATGTCCGCCAGTTGAGCAGCTGTGTGGCCGGCTCCTACGAGTTCCTGCACGCGAGCAAAACCGAAGAGCTGGCCCTGCGGATTCTGTGCCTCGGCCAGGCCGTCGGACGCGAGGGTCAGGCGATCGCCTGGCTGAAGCTGGAAGTGGGTGAGGGAGAATTGGGCGCCATCAAGCGCGCCGAGTGGCAGTGCGCCTTCAAGAGCGATGGGTTCACCGTTCAGGTAGGGCGGCGGATGTCCGGCATTAGCCAGAGTGACGGCGCCGCCGGAGGCGATGCGCAAAGCGAGGCAGGTGGCGTAGGCCTCGCCGCGGCCGAGAAGACGGCGGTTGAGCGCTTCGAGGAGCGGGAGAGGGTCTCGGGTGGATTCGGCGGTGGAGCGGATTGCGCCGACGAGGAGCGCGACGAGCATGCCTGCCTGCATGCCCTTGCCGGCGACATCGCCGGCGACGATGAGCAGGCTGTCGTCGGCGGCACCGGGGATGATCTGGAAGAAGTCGCCGCCCACCTGGCGGGCGGGGCGATATTCGCTTTCCACGACGATGCCGGGCAGAACCGTGCGGGACTCGGGAAGGATGACGCGCTGAACTTCCTGCGCCTGCTTGATGTCGAGCGCGAGAATGCGTTGCTGATGCAGAGAGAGAATCAGCCGGCGCACCAGGAGGATGGTGAGTACAACCACCAGCAGCATGCGGGATGCGACCGCGAGGTTGACCTGAATTCCGAAGGGAAACCAGGCGGCGCGCATGCCGAGCTGCTGGATCTCATGCGAGAACTCGGCGGTGGTTTCGAGCAGGACAGGGGCAAGGGCGAGCCAGCCCTCGATGCCCTGCTCACGGATTCCCTTCACCACGATGAGGAGCAGGAAGGCAGCCATGGTGAGGCGGAGGGCAAGGGACACAGCGTGGCCGATGGCCGAAGCGGGACCCGACGCGAAGGTGGCAAAGAAGTTTTCGCTGAAGGCCTGGGAGACACCGAGGGCGACGACCATGGGGATGAGCGCCCAGGGCAGCCAGGCAGGCCGCCGCTGCCGGAACCAGAGGCGCCAGATCATGACCCAGCCCGCGTACTCAAGAGCGGCGAGAACGAAGTTGTGGGAGACGACGTCGTAGCGGGAATCGATCCAGGTGGTCCAGACGGCGAAGGCTCCCGAGGTGGCATCGATGGCAGCGATCAGGAGCAGGGCGCCGATCCACAGATAGACGCGGTCGGAGCGGTCGAAGAAGAAGAGGCTGAGGGCGAGCAGGCCGAGGAGGGAGAAAAGGCCGGCCTCAACGGGCTGCCACAGGTAGACACGTGTCAGCTGGTCTCTCAGGGAGTGATACACAAGCGCGATAGTGGAGGCTTCTCCGATGACGGGAGCGGATTCAAAGCCACCGACAGCGTTGGCCTGATAGAGAGTCGAGGCTTGCATCCAGACGCGAAAGGCCAGGACCTGGGTGGAGTGGCCGGAGGAGTCGGAGGCGACCGGCGGGAGGTCGATCAGCACGGGCTGGGAGTAATAGAGAAGATGACCGTGGGGCAGGAAGTCTCCGAAATGGCCGGCAAGAACGCCGTTGTCGTAGAGCTGATAAGCGTCATCGATCTGCGGACCGGCCAGGGCAAAGCGGATTCCAGGCTCGGCATCGGTGTGAATGCGAATGCGGTACCAGGCGTAACCCCAGTAGCCGGGGTGACCTCTCTTCGTCCAGCCGGGAACATAACCGGCGGTGCCGGTGATGGGGTTTTCCGCGCCGGAGGCTGGGGTGAGATCGACGGTTTCCCAGCCGGAGTCGTTGAAGCCGGGGTCAGACCAGAGCGGCTGGCCCGTTCTTGGATCGAGAGGGGAGTCACCGACGGTGAATTTCCACGGGCCGTAAAGAGAGACGGCGGCGCGGCCGAGACTGATGTGCAGGGAATCCTGCGGTGCCTGAGAGGCACTGGATGACAGCACTGGCGAGGGTGCTGCGAAGCCGACGCGAACGGCGAGAGCGAGCATGAAGAAGCCGGGAGCAAGGCAGCGGCAAAAGCGCATTCCGATGGGCCTTTCGGACCGCAGGGAAAAGAGATGCAAATACTATAGCTTCCCGCAGGGGCGCCAGAGGGCCGGACAGGGAATATTCCAGTGCCGCCGCGACCCATCCGCGACAACCGGCCATGCTCGGTTGAGCGGGGCACTCGCCGTTACTCGACCTGCTGTTTGGCTTTGTAGCCGTCGCGGGCGATGATCGTGTATTTCACGGCATGGTGCTTCTCATCCTGCATGCGGAGGGGGTGGCCCTCGTCGTCGACGAGCTCGATGCGGATGCGGCGGTAGGTGCCGTCCATTTTGGGATTGGAGGGCTTGTAGGTGAGCTGGTACTGGTTGCGGATGGACTCGTTGATCTGGGTGAAGTCGTCGGGCATTTCAGCTTCGAAGCGGGGCTCGAAGTGCATGCCGCCGGTCATCTGGGCGAAGGCGTTCATCTCATTGTTGGCCTGAAGGATGGTGATGCTGTTCTGGCGCCCGCTGGCAAAGCCGCCGCCCATGTAGCCGGCGTCGCCGGTGCTGATGGTGAAGATGGTAACGTTGGGAGTTTCTTTGATCTTCTGCAGGCACTTATCCAGAGTGATCTTCGAGAATGTATCGAGGCCGGAACCAATAAGGATGATGTACTTGCGTCCCTCGATGCGGGAGAGCCGGTCAAGGGTCTGATAAAGCGCGTCGAACATGTTGGTTTCCTGCCAGGTGGGCATCTGAAGAGACTGGATCGCAGCCTGGACCAACATTTTGTTCTGCGTGAAATCGGTCAGGATGTTGGTATGCATGTCGTAACTCTCGACGGCGATGTAGTCATCGGGACGGAGTTGCTGGGTGAAGGAGACGGCGGCGTTCCACATGTCGTAGATGAAGTTGAAGCTGTTGGAGGCGAACTCGACGAGCAGAACGGCGGTGATGGGGGCTTTGACCTGGCGGAAGGCGACGACGTCCTGAGGAACACCGTCCTCATAAACGCGGAAGTTGTCTTCTTTGAGATTGGGAATGAATTGGTGGGTCTTCTGGGTGAGGACGCCGACGTCGACGTTGACCACGGGGACGTCAACGCGCAGGGAGTAATTGTTCAGGCCGGGAGGGTTTTTTACCGTCGTCGGCGGTGGCGGCGGTGGCGGAGTGACCGTCTTTTTAGGAATGGCGATGGGGCCGTTGTCATTGCCGGGACCGCCGGCTTCGGGGGCGGTCTGGGGGTTCTGCTGTTGCTGCTGGCTTTGGGATTGGCTGGACGGGGTCTGCTGGGACTGAGTTTGCTGAGCGCATAACAAGTCGACCGGCAAAAACGTCTGAAAGAGCAGCAGCGAGACAGCGATGATCGCCGGGCAGCGAAGGTGGAAGTCCCTCATTGGTGAAACCTCTGAACTCATCTTCCGGCAGTCATGCCTTGGCGGCAAGTGCAGGAGCAGCATAGTCTATGGACGTGTGTAAAGGTCTGAAAGGTATCGGTCGGGTTCTGCCGGCGCTGGCGCTGGGTGGGTGTGTGTCGCTGGGAGCGCAGACGACGCCGGCGATGGGAACCGGTCCGCAGGAGCCGGCAGCGGCTCTGCATCTGCCCCCGAATCCCCCGGCGGTAACGAAATTCTTTCCCCTGAGTGAGATTCGGCGAGGGCAGCAGGGCGTCGCCTATACGGTCTTCGAAGGGACGAAGCCGGAGCCCATGGGGGTGGAGATCCTGGGGGTGCTGCACAACGCGATCGGTCCGAGGCTGGACATGATTCTGGCTCGGCTGGAAGGGCCGAAGGCGGACTACACAGGTGTTGTGGCGGGGATGAGCGGCAGCCCGGTGTATATCGATGGGCGTCTGGTGGGCGCGCTGGCATACCGGATCGGGCAGTTCAGCAAGGAACCGATTGCGGGGATCACGCCCATCAGCGAGATGCTGGGGGTGACGGAGCAGAGCGGGCCACCGGGTACGGAGATTGCGGAGGCGGCACTGCGACCAGCGTCGGCTGGAGGGCGGGACCCGGCGCCGAGAGGCACACTCGGGGCGATGGGCGAAGCGACGGGGCTGAGAACGGGGCTGATTCAGCCGATGGCTACACCGCTGGTGTTCAGCGGGTTCAACAGCGCCGCCCTGCAACTGTGGAAGGAGCACGCGCCGGCGGGGCTGATGCCGGTGGAGGGAATTGGCGGATCGGAGAGCGGCGAAAAGCAGCCGGGGCCGCTGATGCCGGGCTCTGCGGTGAGCGCCGTGCTGATACGCGGGGACCTGGACATTGCGGCGACCTGCACAGTGACGTATGTGGATCCGAAGCGGATGCTGGCGTGCGGGCATCCGATCACGCAGTTCGGGCCGGTGTCGATGCCGATGACGAAGGCCGATGTGGTGGCGACTCTGGCTTCGCCAATGGACTCCTTCAAGATCATCAATACGACCGAGACGATCGGGTCGATTACGGAGGATCGCGAGTCGGCGATTATGGGCGTGTTCGGCAAGCCGGCGAGGATGATTCCGGTGACGCTGCGGGTGACGGGCGATGGCGCAGGGGCGCAGGCGGGCGATGGCGCAGGGGCGCAGGCGGGCGCTGGCCACGAGGCGCTGCACTTTGAAGTGATCGACCAGCCGCTGATTACGCCGATGGCGGTGATGGTGGCGGTCTACCAGGGGCTGATGGAGGAAAACGCATATTCGGCTGAGACCACCTATCGGGTGCAGGGTGCGGTGAAGCTGGGCGGTTTTCCGACGGTGAAGCTGAACAGCCTGGTGGCGCCGACCGACGCGCTGCCGGCAAATCTGCAGGCGGCGCTGGCGCTGGGCGAGCGGTTCGAGCGGTTGTACGACAACGCGGCGAGGCGGACACCGATCGAGAGCGTGGATCTGGAAGTGGCGGCGATTCCGCGGCGGTTGACGGCAGAGATCGAGAGCGCGCACACGAACCGGATCGAAGTGCATCCCGGCGACACGGTGACGGTGGAAGCGACGATTCTGCCGTGGCATGGGGAGCCGCGCAATGTGCGGGTGCCCGTGAAGCTGCCGCCCAATCTTCCGGAGGGTCCGGTGCGGCTGCTGGTGAGCGACGGCGGGACACTGGACCGGCTGCTGCATCCTTCGCAGTTCAATGCGCAGCCGCTGGACGTAGCGGCGACGATTGCCCAGCTGAACAGCACGCACCCGAGCGACCAACTGTATGTGACACTGCTGTCGCCGGAGCCGCAGGCGGCGGTGGATGGGCGGACGCTGACGTCGATCCCTCTGTCTCTGGCGAATGTGCTGGAGCCGATGAAGGAGAACAAGGGCATGGCGCTGAACGGCGAGTCGGCCGTGCCCATGGCGGCTTTGCCGATGGACGCAGTGCTGAGCGGGCAGCAGGTGGTGACACTCCAGGTGGAGGATCAGTAGGGCGCTGTCCAGGTGCGGACAGCATTGGCTGATTTCGGACTGGCGTGCGCCTCAGGGTGGAGATGGCAACTTCCGCAGGATAATGATTCTTCATCAGTTAGGCCCGAGGCGACTCGTCGAAGGTTGTGGCAGCGCGCGTGCTGCATGTACAGAACGTTTTCCATTGGAGTAATTCGGTCGGGAGGTGCGCGATGGCGTATTTCGAGCGGATGCGCGATGTGATTGCGGGGCCTTTTAGCGAAGAGGTTATCCGGCAGCGGATGGCGGTGGGCTGGCAACTGGTGTCGCTGGAGTGGCGCCGGGAGTTGCCGGACAGCGAGACGCCGGGCGAGGGCGCCTTTCAGGAAGAGATCCCTTACGGGCTGCGGATCTCCGAGGACTGCAGGCGGCTGGAAGTAGAGCCGGCCGAGAACCAGGCGTTGCTGCAGATGATGGAGATGCTGGTGCAGGATTTCCCCTTCTCGACGGTAGCCAGCGACCTGAACGAGAAGGGCTTCCGGACGCGCGATGGGCGGCGGTGGAATCCGGTGGGAATTTTCAATATGATTCCGCGGCTGATTGAAGTGGGCCCGAGGCTCTTCTCCACTGAGGAGTGGGACAAGCGGCGGGAGAAGTTTGCGCGGATGATGTAGCGTCGTCTTCGGCCATCAGTTCTACGCTGGCGATTACTTCCGGCCTCCAACTCGAGGCGCGCGCAGTTCTTGCTCCCCGCAAAGGGGAGGTGCGCGACAGCCTCTGCTGCTCGGTTTCAGGCGGCGCGGCGGTGCTGACTTAAGAAATCAGCGGCAGCGCGGAGATCGTGGACGAAGCTGCGGCGGGCCTGCTCGCGGCTGTTGTGGTCGGGCGCACGCAGAATCGACGACGGGTGAACGGTCGCGAGAACCGGCGGCAGCCCGGGAGGAAACAGGGCCTTGCTGCGATTTTGAGTGACGCGGAAGGCACTGCCGAGGAGAGCCTGCGCGGCCGTGGCACCGAGACAGACGATCATCTCCGGCTGGATCTCTTCCAGTTCGGCATCGAGCCAGGGGCGGCAGGCGGCGATCTCGTGAGCGCTGGGTTTCTTGTGAAGGCGGCGTTTGCCGCGCGGCTCCCACTTGAAATGCTTCACGGCGTTGGTGAGATAGACGTCGTCGCGATCGATGCCGGCGTCGGTGAGGCAGCGATCGAGGAGGAGGCCGGCGGGACCCACGAAGGGAGCGCCTTCGATGTCTTCGCGGTCGCCAGGCTGCTCGCCGACGAGAACGAGCCTGGCGGCGGCGCGGCCGGTGCCGAAGACTGTTTGCGTCGCGTTTTCATTGAGTGGGCAGCCCTGGCAGCCGCGCGCCGCCTCTCGCAGCGACTTCAGATCGCGGTGCTTCGGGAGGAATGCGGCGGCGGAAACGCCGGTGGCCGGCAGGCCCTCCGGTGAGGTTTTCATCGTCGAAGTCACCATTGAGAGATGAGATGCGATATCCGTAGCCACGGTAATTCACAAGGGAACACGGCCTGCATTCCCAACCGTTCCCCGCATCTCACAGAACAGGAAAGAAAATGAATGGCGAATCCGCCGCAGGGTGGAAACCGAACCCGAGGAGTCCCTTATGAAGATGTTTTCAGCGAATCTCGATAATCTTCGCAAGCTGTACATCAACCAGCTGCAGATGCTTTTGTCGACCGAGCAACAAATTACCGAGGCATTGCCCACGATGATCGACAAATCGACTGACACGCAGCTGAAACAGGCATTCCAGTCGCATCTGCAGGAAACGCGCGAGCAGGCGAAGCGGCTGGAGCAGATTCTGAACCAGGCCACCGGCGAGGCAAAGCCGGTCAAATGCAAAGTGACGGCAGCGCTGATCACCGCGGCGGAAGACATGGTGAAGGATGCAGCCGACGACGCCGTGCGCGACGCGGCGCTGATCTCCGCCGGACAACGGGTGGAGCACTTTGAGATTGCGACGTACGGAGCGGTGCGGCGTTGGGCGCAATTGCTGGGAGAAAGCGCGCATGCGGAGCTGCTGGACAAGACCGTCAAGGAAGAAGGGCACGCCGATCATTTGCTGACGGAGATTTCGAGTCGAGTGAATCCTTACGCGGAGAAGGCAGCGTAAGAGTCGTTGCATGGAGGCGGAGAGGCCGGGCGGGTGCCCGGCCTTTTCTTTTCCTGGATGCGGAAGCGTCGCGAAGGTCCATCTATGATGAAGGTTTGCAGAAAGGAAGCCGGTGAAGAAAGTCTTCGTTCTGGTTGTAATGCTGACAATGGGTGTGGGAGCCGCGCGGGCGCAGGCGGGCGTTTACGCAGGATTCGCCGCCTCGGATTATCACGTGCCAAATGTGGGATGGCAGTACGGGCCGCTGTTTGGGGTGTACTACCAGCCGTGGGGCGCGCCGTTTCTGCGGGCGGGGCTGGATGTAAGGGCATCGCTGCTCGGGTCAGGAAGCGAGAAGGTGGACAGCATTCTGGTCGGGCCTCGGGTACAGATCCACCCTCATGTGGTGCCCGTGATGCCTTACGCGGAGATTCTGATCGGTGGTAGTCACGTGAACGTGGGGCAGGGGTCGGCGGTGATCGACAAAACCGGGGCCGAATATCAGGTTGTGGGCGGGATCGATATGACGATCTTTCCGCGGCTGGACTGGCGTATCGCGGAGGTTTCGTGGGGATCGGTACAGAACGCGGGGGACGTAAAGCCAGCGACGGTGACGACTGGACTGGTCCTGCGGCTGCCGTAGGGGCAGCCGTGGAGCGCGCGATCAGACGGTGACGGTGGGATTTCTGCGGGGGCGGCGGTTGGATTGCAGGATCTTCTTGCGCAGGCGCAGAGATTTCGGGGTGACCTCGACCATTTCGTCGTCGGCAATGAACTCAATGGCCTGCTCCAGATTCATCAGGTGCGGGGGGGAGAGGCGGATGGCGTCGTCGGCAGTGGAGGCGCGCATATTGGTGAGCTTCTTTTCGCGGACTACGTTGACGTCGAGGTCGTTGTCGCGGGAGTGCTCGCCGATGATCATTCCTTCGTAGACTTCAACCCCGGGCGGAGTGAAGAGGACGCCGCGGTCTTCGAGACCTTCCAGAGCATAGGCAGTGGTGGTGCCGGGGCGATCGGCGACGAGGGCGCCGGTGGGGCGTTGCGGAATGTCGCCCTGATGCGGCATGTAGCCGTCGAAGAGAGAGTTCATGACGATTGTGCCGCGCGTGTCGGTGAGCAGGTCACTGCGCAGGCCAATGAGGCCGCGCGAAGGCACACGGAATTCAAGGCGAACGCGGCCGTAGCCATGGTTGTGCATCTTGACCATCTCACCGCGGCGGGGGCCGAGGCGCTCAATGACGGTGCCGATGAAGTTCTCCGGGATATCGATGGTGAGGTGCTCGACCGGCTCCATGAGCTTGCCATTGATTTCCCGAGTGACGATCTCCGGTCGGCCGACCATGAGCTCAAAACCTTCGCGGCGCATCATCTCGATCAGGATCGAGAGCTGGAGCTCGCCGCGGCCGAGAATCTTAAAGCTGTCGGGACTGCCGGTTTCCTCCACGCGAATGGAGACGTTGGTAAGCAGCTCCTTTTCAAGACGCTCGCGCAGGTTGCGGGAGGTGACCCACTGGCCTTCGCGGCCGACCATCGGCGAGTTATTAATCGAAAACTGCATGGCGATGGTGGGCTCGTCGATGATGATCGGCGGCAGCGGCTCGGGAGTCTCGGCATTGGTGATGGTTTCGCCGATAGTGATGCCTTCGACGCCGGCAACTGCCACGATGTCGTCAATCTCGGTTTCCGTGATATCGACGCGATGAAGGCCCGCGAAGCTGAAGAGCTTGGTGATGCGGGTTTTGTGGAGCGAGCCATCGCGTTTGGAGATAGCGACGTCGTCGCCGGTGCGCAGCGTTCCCTGGAAGACGCGGGCAATGGCGAGGCGGCCGAGGTAGTCGGAGTAGTCCAGGTTGGTCACCTGGATCTGCAGGATGCCGGTAGGGTCGCCTTTGCCCGTCGGGATCGTGCTCAGGATGGCATCGAAAAGCGGCATCAGGTCGGTGCCGGGCTGGTCGGGTGAAGAACTGGCCTGGCCGAGCTTCGCGTTGGTGTACAGGACGGGGAAGTCGAGCTGGTCCTCGGTGGCGTCGAGATCGATAAAGAGGTCGTAGACCTCGTTCAGGACTTCCTGAGCGCGGGCGTCGGGGCGATCGATTTTGTTGATGACGAGGATGGGAGGCAGCCGAGCTTCGAGCGCCTTGGAGAGGACGTAGCGGGTCTGGGGCAGGGGGCCTTCGGATGCGTCGACGAGCAGCATAACGCCGTCGACCATCTTGAGGGCGCGCTCGACCTCACCGCCGAAGTCGGCGTGGCCAGGGGTATCGACGATGTTGATCTTTTCCCCGTGATAGAAGACGGCGGTGTTTTTAGCCAGGATGGTGATGCCGCGCTCGCGTTCGAGCTCGTTGGAATCCATGACGCGCTCGGTGAGAGTCTCATTGGCGCGGAAGGTGCCGGCCTGGCGCAAAAGCTGATCGACGAGGGTAGTCTTGCCGTGGTCGACGTGGGCGATGATAGCGATGTTGCGAATGGAGCTCACAGAGTTTTCCTGATTCCCGGCGCCGCAGTCCGGGACCCGGAGCGGGCGCCTGGCGGGGCGAGGTTCTAAAGTGTCGCAGTCATGGTTTGGGACGGCGCGAAGGACCAATCGGCACGCGGCTAACCGGCTTTCTATGCTAGTTTAGCAGCCGGAGCGCCCCGGACGGAGCAGGGCCGCTCTGATCGGTATGGGATGCTCCGCACGATCGGGGAGCGTGCCATGAGAGCAGCAGCTCGGCATTGGGTTGTATTGAGCGCCGGAGCGGTGCTCGTGATCGGAATCAGCATGACGACCGCCGTGCATGGCGCGACCCTGACTCCGGCAAATCCGGCGCAGTCGCAGGCGGCGGGCGATACCGGGGCGCAGGGACAGCCAATGCTGGACATGGTGGCGGCCCAGGCGGAGCTGAAGGACTCGATTAATGCGAAGAAGTTGAAAGACGGAGAGATGATCCGGGCAAGGATCAGCGAGAAGCTGAAATTCTCGAACGGCAAGGAACTGCCTGTCGATACGATCCTTGAGGGGCATGTGGATCAGGTGCAACCCTCGGAAAAGAAGAGCGACTCGATGGTGGTGGTGACCTTCGACAAGGCTCGCCTGAAGGGTGGAGAGGAACTGCCGATCAAGGCGACGCTTCTGTCGATGTGGGAGCCGCAGGAAGCCGTGTCCGGAGGAATGGGGTCGGGAGCTCCGTTGCCCGGGGGGCAGATGTCGCAGAGCGGAGGCAGAGCAGGGCTGCCATCGCAGACGAACGTGATGTCGGAGGGGCGCCAACCCGTACCGGGGGTCAAGCTGCACAGCGATATCCATGAGAAGAACTCGGCCACATTCACGGCAGAGCGCCAAGACGTGAATGTGCCATCGGGGACGGAGATGCGATTCGGACTGGTGGTGATTCCCCCGGGAATGCACCTTCAGCCCTAGCCCTTGCGATAGAACGTTGTCCGAAGGCTCGTGTTTTCTTAGTCGTTCCTCCGTCGGATTGCGATTGACCGGGCAACGCCAAATATTGACCGGGCAACGCCAAATCCTGTTCTCCGCGTCCTGTTAGGGGAGGGATAAGGGGTTAGCACCCCGGGAGACAAACATGAATGCATTGGTTCGGCAACTGCTGATGGCAGGGACCGGTTCAGCACTAATCGTGGTCGCGGGCATGTCTGCCGGAGCTCAGGCGCAGAGCCCGGCCGCCGACACTTCCGCTCAACCACAACACACAATTCAAATGGTTCAAACGCTGGCATCGCTGGATCACACGCTGGATGCAAAGAAGGCGAAGCAGGGCGAGCCGGTAACGGCGAAGCTCCAGAGGGACGTGAACATTCCGCAGCAACCGGATCTGCCAAAGAATACGGTGCTGGAAGGGCGCGTGATTCAGGTGCAGCCTTCGGAACATAAGGGCGACTCAACGGTCGTGGTGACGTTCGATAAGGCGAAGCTGAAGAGGGGACAGGAAGTGCCCATTAAGGCTACCGTGCTGGCGATTGCCCAGCCCGCCTATATGCAGCAGCAGCCGACGGGAGAAGCACCCGGGGGCGGCGCGATGCCGGCAAGCAGCGGTGGAGGGACGCCGAGCGGGACACCGCAGGGCGGAGGGGCCACCGGAGGCGGCGCTGCGGCTTCGAGTGCGCCTCCGCCACAGGCCGCACCCATGCCAGCGCCCGAACAAACGTCTTCGTCGCAGCAGCAGTCGCCGCGAAACGGCGTACCGGGGGTGACCCTGCAGAGCGACATTCACCAGCAGAACTCGGCGACGTTTACGTCAAAAGGGAAAAACGTGCACATTCCTGACGGAACGGAGCTGGATGTTGCGCTGGCGGTGATCCCGGCTGGGGTGCGCATCCAGTCGCAGTAGCAAGGGCTGAGCCTGCCCGCTATTCGTAGCGCAGGGATTCGATGGGATCCATGGAGGCGGCACGATTGGCGGGCAGCGTGCCAAAGACGATGCCGACACCGGCCGAGGCGACCAGCCCGACGACGGCCGACCATGGGGACACAGGAATTCGATAGCTGGTAATGAACCGCACCGAAAAGGGGATCGCCAGTCCGATCACTGCGCCGATGAGGCCTCCGAAGAGGGAAACAAACAGGGCCTCCATCAGGAACTGGAGCCTGATCTCGCGAGAGGTCGCGCCGAGGGCTTTGCGAATGCCGATTTCACGGGTGCGAGCTCGCACCGTGGCCAGCATGATGTTCATGATTCCCACGCCGCCGACGGCAAGCGTAACACCGGAAACGAGCAGAAGCATTACCGTGAGGGCGTTTACAACCAGGCCGGCGGTGGTGATCAGGGCGGTCATGGTCTGCGGCGTGTATACCGAAGCGGGCTGATGGCGGGAGTGGACAACCGCCACGATCTGTCTAGCCGCATCCTCCACGTCATTCTGATCGCGAATCGAGAAGTACATCTGCTTCACATTGTCGGTGCCGGTGAAATAGCGGCCGACGGAGTAGGGGATGAGAATGGTCTGGTTGGCGATCTCCGTTTCGCCGAAAGTTGGCACGCGTTCTTTGAAGGTACCGATGATCGTGAAGGGAAGACCCTTAATCTGAAATGTGCGGCCGATGGCTTCTCCGGGACTGCCGAACATGGCGCTGGCAAAAGGATCGGTGACCACCGCAACGTGAGCGCTGGAGGAGTCGTCTTCGTCATCGAAGAAGCGGCCATTGAGGGCGACCAGATTACGAACCTGTCGGTAGGCGGGTTCGACACCGAGCACCAGGACGTCTTTGGAGAGCCCGCTGAAGCTGATGCTCTCGTGCAACTCCAGCACGACGGAGGAAGCCGCTACCGCAGGCACCCGCTCGTCGATAGCCTGCTCGTCTTCGAAATTCAGAAAGTCGGTCTGGTTGTTGCTGATGGCGCCGGCGCCACCGCCGGCATATTCAAGTTCGACCAGATTGGTGCCGATGCCCTCAATCTGAGCGATGATGTACTCCCGCCCGGTGGCGGAAATGGCAACGACCAGGATGATCGAGGCGGTACCGATGACCATGCCCAGGGCGGTGAGGGCGAAGCGCACCTTGGAGGTGCGGAAGCTGTCGATGGCCAGTTTGGCGATTTCGCTGAGGACCATCGTCTGCCGCGCACTGGCGATGGTGCGTTCGAAGGACAGGCGGGGATGGGAGCGCTCCGGGGCCATCTGTTGTACAGGATGCCACAGGGAGACGGTCCGGCTCAGAAAGCTCTTTTCAGAAGCCCCTCTCAGTACCCGTTTCGACAGCGTTTAGCGGCCACGTCCGGATTTGCCGTGGTGGATCACGCGGTCCGATGAAGATGGACGCCAGAGGTAAGACGCCGGCCTCTGCGCATTCGGGTATCCTGGAGGAAGACTTCGATGCGCAGCGCTTCAATGCAAATTCGATATGCATGCTGCCTCCTAGGAGCCTTCTTGTGCCTCGGACCCGCGCTGCATGCCGGATGCGCGCGGATGTGCTGCACGAATGAAGCCATGGCGTATTGCGCGTCGGTTGCAGAGCCGTCAATCGGAGCACGTGAAGTAACGGCCGGGGCTGAGGCCCGGTTGAAAGTTGAAACCGAACAGCGCCCCGCACAATTGGGTCCGCCTCCCGAGTGCTCGGCTATGCCGCAGCCGTTGGATCATTGCCGCCTCAAAGCCAAGTCCGAGCGGCCGCCTGGTGATTGCGAACTACTCACGTTGCGGATTTAAAAAGGAAAACCTCGTCTGAATTTGGGATGCAGGTGCGCATTCCACGGTGAAGCTTCCGCGCTGCAACCGCTGTGCGGCAACCTGCGAGGGTTTATCCATGAGAGTCATTCGCTTTGCGCTGGGTCTGCTGCTGTGCAGTTCGTTGGCTAAGGCGCAAATGGCAATGGGCATTCCGCACACACTTGAACAGGAAATCCGCGGGCACGCGACCTCAGGTACGAGTGCAGAACCGAATTCCGTTCCGCAGCCGATGTGGATGACGATGCACGGGAACTGGATGACGATGTTCCACGGAAATGCCTTCGTCGCCGACATTCAGCAGACCAGCCCGCGCGGCGGAGACAAGCTGTTTTCGACGAACTGGTGGATGCCGATGGCGCAGTGGAACCGCGGGCGCCAGGAACTGACGCTGCGGACAATGCTGAGCCTGGAACCGGCGACGATCACCGGGCGGCAATATCCGCTGCTGTTTCAGCAGGGCGAAACCGCCTTTGGAAATCCCATCGTGGATGGGCAGCATCCGCACGACTTCGTGATGGAGGCGGCAGCGCTTTACGATCTGCGGACATCCACCCACATGCTGGTCAGCCTGTATGCAGCGCCGGTTGGGGATCCGGCGCTGGGACCGGTGGCATTTCCGCATCGCGCATCGGCCCTGGAGGATCCGGTGGCCACGCTGGGGCACCACCAGGAAGATTCGACCCATATTTCCGATGACGTGGTAACGGCCGGCCTGACATGGCACTGGGCACGGTTGGAAGCGAGCGGCTTCCACGGGCGGGAGCCGGATGAGCACCGCTGGGAGGTACAGCAGGGAAAGGTGGATTCCTGGTCGACGCGGCTGACTCTGCAGCCGGGGCAGAACTGGAGCGGCCAGGTGTCCTACGGGCGGCTGCACAGCCCGGAGGCGCTGTTTCCGAGCGAGGATCAGGCGCGTACGACGGCATCGGCGATATACAACCGGCCCTTGAGCAGAACCGGCAACTGGGTGAGCACAGCGCTATGGGGTCGCACCCGTTCACTGCAGGACAACGTGATCGCCAACAGCTATCTTTTTGAATCGACGATCCGGTTTCACGCGCAGAATTACGCGTGGACGCGATTGGAAGACGTGGACCGGACGACGGAACTGCTGCTCGGCGAGCGGCCTGTACCACTCGGGTTCACGGAGGAGCCGGCGGGGCGGGTGCAGGCGTATACGTTTGGCTACGACCGCAATCTGCCGTTGCTGCCCCATTTTGAAACCGCTCTGGGAGCGCAGGTGACGGCATACACGGACGGGGATCGCCTCAAACCGGTGTACGGCAGCGATCCGATGGGTGTGGTGGTATTTTTGCGGCTGCGTCCCGTGGGAAGGTGACGTTTGGAACGCCGGTGCCGGGCGAAGCTGGCGGAGAGAGGGGGATTCGAACCCCCGATAGGGCTTTTCAACCCTATAACGGTTTAGCAAACCGCCGCCTTCAGCCACTCGGCCATCTCTCCGGCTCGGTTGTGGCCAGTATATAGGAAGTCCCGCAGCTGGCTGGAAAAAGCGCCGCGTCAGGAAAAGCACAGGAGGCGGAAACGCGACTCGCGGCATCCCAACTCAGGTGGTTTTTACCACGGAGAATTCAGGGAGACACGCAGGTATGACAGGTGAAACTGTGCGCGGCATGGACGATCGTATGGTGATTGGGTACTTCTCCGATGGCACGGATGCCTATCGGGCGATCAACGAGTTGGTCGACGAGGGTTTCGATTCCGCGGAGATCGGCGCGGCCTTTCGCAGCCGTGGCATGGGAACGGCGGACTCGGAAGAGTCTCGGCCTGTAGGCATCCGCGAGATGACCGAAACGAACCCTGCATTGGCAGGCTCCGTGGGGGGCGCAGCTTCGCATGACGAAGCTGTGACGCCGGCGGGTCTGGCTCCCGGATCGGGAAATGCCTTTCCGGCTGCGCCGAGTACCCCTGGACCCATTCCGGGCGGGGAGATTCCTTCGACGCTGAAGCACGATTTGCCGCACGACCTGCCGAGTACTCTTGCTGAAGGAAACGCCGCAGGTACCAGGCGGGAAGGCGCTCCGGGAGAGGCAAACTGGCCCGAGCGGCTGCACCGCGTCTTCGGGAACCCCTCGAAAAGTGGCGATATCGCGTCGAAGCGGACGAGCAGCAACAAGATGAAGTTCGGGACCGGGGAGGGGCAGCTGGGCCTGGAGCCGGGACATCCGTATTCGGAGTCAGGGTTCGAGGGCTCGTTCCTCGAGATGGGACTTGGTCCACAAGAGGCCCGGAGTCTTAGCGGTGAGCTGAGCCGAGGCGGGGCCGTCGTGTCGGTGCGCGCGACCGACCGCGCGGCGTTGGCAGAAGGCATCCTGGAGCGGAATCATGGCCGGGTACGCTGGGAAACCGCCGCGGACAACGCCCGCGAACTGGATCAGGAAAGCCTGGTACAGGTCTATGGGTCGATGCGCGGCTACTATCGGCCAGAAGAAGGGCTGCGGCGGCGGGCCTCCTGAGGAGCGCGGAGCTTCTGGCAAAACGCCACCCCGACCGGTGGCGTTTTTGCTTTGCATGGAAAGACAAGCAGAGTAGATTCGGAATTTCCAATCCCCGGCACGAGGGCTACGATCGTCCACTCTGCACAAACGAGGAACGGTCTGCGGCGGGGCATGCGACTACTGCCGCTGGTCGCCGCCACTTACTTTATGGTGTCGGGCGGTCCCTACGGCATCGAGGACATTCTGGGCGCTGGGTATCTGAAGGGGTTGATCCTTCTCCTCGTGCTGCCACTGATCTGGAGCCTGCCGACAGCGCTGATGATCGGTGAGTTGGCCAGCGCTTTGCCGGAAGAGGGCGGCTTCTATGTGTGGGTGCGGCGCGCTCTGGGTCCGTTTTGGGGCTACCAGGAGGCATGGCTTTCGCTGAGTGCGAGCATCTTCGACATGGCCATTTATCCCACGCTGTTTGTCCTTTATCTGGAACGGCTGTTTCCGGCGTGGACGGCGGGGTGGCACGGGGCCGCGTGGGAGTTGGGGCTGATTGCGGTCTGCTGCCTCTGGAACCTGCTGGGTGCGCCCGCCGTGGGGGACGGCTCGATGGCGCTCTTCGTGCTGTTACTCTCGCCGTTTGTCGTGCTCGTGGCCGTCGCCATTTGGCACGGTATACATTTCGCCGGACCTTCGGTATGGCGTCAGAGCACAACAGCCGGCGGCCTGAATACGGCCTTGCTTGTGGCTATGTGGAACTACATGGGCTGGGACAACGCCTCAACCATTGCGCGCGAGGTGGAGAATCCACGCCGCAATTATCCGCGGGCCATGCTGGTCAGCGCGGGCATTGTGATGGTGACCTATGCCGTGCCGCTGGCAGCGATGGCGTGGGCAGGTGTACCGGTGGGGCGGTTCAACACCGGATCGTGGGCGGACGTGGCACGCGCAATGGTGGGCCCGTGGCTGGGGCTGGCGATTGTCGTCGGTGGGACTCTGACATCGGTGGGCATGTTCAATGCACTGACGATGTCCTATGCACGGCTGCCGATGGTCATGGCCGAAGACGGCCTGCTGCCGGCGGGGCTAGCCCGGAAAAATCGGCGGAGCGTGCCCTGGGTGGCGGTACTGGCGTGCGCCGTGGCCTGGGCGCTTGCGCTGCGGTTCAGTTTCGAACGGCTGATTTCGCTGGATCTGATCTTGTACGGCGGCAGCCTGATTCTGGAATTCGTGGCGCTGATCGCCCTGCGCATTCGAGAGCCTCAGCTGGAGCGGCCGTTTCACGCGGGGAGCTTCCCCGTGGTGTGTGCCATGGGTGCCGCGCCGACGCTGCTGATTGCGTACGCCTGCGTTGTATCCCGTCACGAACGAATGGCCCACACGCCGGCGCTGCTGCTAGGGGCCCTGATTGCCGGCGCGGGCCCGCTGTTGTTCCTTCTGTCGCGTGTGTTACGGAAGCGTATAAGCCCCTTGCTTGTAAGCGGGGACTGAAGAGTGCTACTTGTGCTCCCCCGCTTCGACCAGCTTCCTCTCGCGAGCATCGACGAAATTTCTTGCCGCGTACATGACGCGATCGCGGGCGTGAGCGGCATCGTGCCAGCCCTGAATTTCGACTCGCTTGCCTTCGAGATCCTTGTAGATGGAGAAGAAGTGGGTGATCTCCCGCAGCATGTGCGGGTAGATCTCGGAGTAGTTCCACACGTCCTTGTACCGGGGATTATTGCGGCCGACGGCGAGAACCTTCTCGTCGAGAACACCCTGGTCCAGCATCTGTAACAGGCCAATGGGGCGTACCTGCATCACGCAGCCAGGAAAGCTGGGCGCATCGACGAGCACCAGCACATCGAGAGGATCGCCATCGTCACTGAGCGTAGAGGGGACGAAGCCGTAGTCGCCGGGATAGTGCACCGGTGAGTAGAGGTTCCGGTCGAGCCGGAAGACATGCAGCTGCTTGTCATATTCGTACTTGTTGATGCCCTCGGCCGGGATCTCAATCACGACGTTGAACATTTCCGGCGCTTTTTCGCCGACGGGGAGTTCGAGGTAGTTCACCATATCTGTAACCAGTATCGCCTATCGTCTTGGATGATGGGGAGAGCCGGAAACGGCGCGCAATAGACCAGGATTTATAATCGGGCACAATGAAGGCCCATGTCTACGTCACGCTGAAGAAGACGGTCCTTGACCCGCAGGGCCAGGCGATCCACAACGCGCTGCGCAAGATGCGGTATGCGGGTGTGGCCGATGTGCGCCAGGGAAAGCACTTCGAACTCACCCTGGAGGACGGTTTACCGGAGGAAGCCGCCCGCGCGGAGGTGGAGCGCATCGCGCGCGAAGTGCTGACGAATCCCGTTATCGAAGAATACTCATTCCGACTGGAATAACTCGCGTCTCGGCTGCGGGCGCGCCCGGGGGGGGCATACCCCTACAACTTTCGTCCCTGCTCCGCCGTTCCACGCTTGCGGTAGCCTAAGGAAAATCTATGTGCGGCATCGTCGGATACGTCGGCAACAGCAGGGAAGTGGTCCCCATCATCATTGAAGGACTGCGCAGGCTCGAGTATCGCGGCTACGACTCAGCGGGCATCGCGGTGGGGGGCAATGGCGATGGGCTGCAGTTGCGGCGGGCGCCAGGCAAACTGCGCAAACTTGAGGAAGTTCTCCGCGAGCGACCATTGGAAGGTACCTTCGGCATTGGCCACACCCGCTGGGCCACGCATGGCCGGCCCACGGAGGAGAACGCGCATCCGCACCGCGACTGCACCGGACGGCTGGTGGTGGTGCACAACGGCATCGTGGAGAACTATCTGGCCCTCAAGCGCGAGCTGATCGGCCAGGGACACAAATTCGTCACAGAAACCGATACAGAAGTCATCGCGCACCTCATCGAACAGGAACTGGCGACGGCTGCGAAGGCCGACAAGCCTCTGCCGCTGGAAGAGGCGGTGCGGTATGCGGTGAAGCACCTCACGGGAGCATTCGCCATCAGCGTGCTTTCGGCCGACGAGCCAAACAAGATCGTCGCCGCGCGCAATGGTCCACCGGTGATTATCGGGGTGGGCAACGGGGAATATTTTGTCGCTTCGGACGTGCCGGGCATTCTGCACCACACCCGGGATCTGTACTTCCTCGCCGACGGTGATATGGCCGTGCTCACGTGCGACGGTGTGACGCTGACGGATTTCGAGGGAAAACCGATCGAGCGGCCGCTGCAACGCATTCTGTGGGATCCGATTCAGGCGGAAAAGGGTGGCTACAAGCATTTCATGCTCAAGGAAATTTTTGAGCAGGCGCGCGCCATCCGCGATACGACGCTGGGCCGGACTTCGCTGGACACCGGCAAGGTGTTTCTGGCGGAGATGAAGATTCCGGACGAAACTCTGCGCAACGCGCGCAACATTCATATTGCCGCCTGCGGCACCAGCTGGCACGCGGCGACCGCCGGAAAATTCATGATCGAGCGGCTGGCGCGGATGCCGGTGGAAGTGGACTACGCCAGCGAGTTCCGCTACCGGGATCCGATTATCGACAGCAACACGGTCGGGATGCTCATCACTCAATCCGGTGAGACCGCCGACACCCTGGCCGCACAGCGGGAGATGATCCAGAAGGGCGCGCCGACGGTAGCAATCTGCAATGTGGTGGGCGCGATGGTGACGCGCGAGGCGAACGGGACGATCTATACACATGCCGGACCGGAGATCGGTGTCGCCTCGACGAAGGCCTTTACGGCGCAGCTGGTGGCTCTGTTCTTATTCGCAGTCCATCTGGCACAGGTGCGGGGCACGATTGGCGAAGAGGAGAGCCGGGCGCTGCTGGAAGCGCTGAATCACCTCCCGGCGCAGGTCGAGGAGATTCTGCGTACCTGCGACGACGCTTGCGAGCCGCTGGCGCGGTTGTACTCCAACGCGCGTGATTTTCTCTTCCTGGGGCGCGGCATCCACTATCCGATTGCCCTGGAAGGCGCACTGAAGCTAAAGGAAATTTCGTACATACACGCGGAAGGATATCCGGCGGGCGAGATGAAGCACGGGCCGAACGCGCTGATCGACGAGACCCTGCCGGTGGTGGTGCTGGCAACCAGGGATGAGCGCAATCGTGACTCCGTGCTGCGCTACGAAAAGACGCTCTCGAACATTCAGGAAGTGACCGCGCGGTCGGGCCAGGTGATTGCTGTGGCCACCCGGGGCGATGACCACATCGGGCAGCTGGTGGATCACGTTCTCTTTGTGCCCAGCGCGCCGGAATTGCTGCTGCCGATCCTTGACGTGATTCCGCTGCAACTCCTGGCGTATCACATTGCGGTACGCCGCGGGTGCGACGTGGATCAGCCGCGCAATCTGGCAAAATCTGTCACAGTCGAATAGTTATTTGTAGAGCAGCGCCTGGCTGCGCTCCTGCTCGAACTGTTTGAGGGCGGGCAGCCAGCCTTCGGCGATGCTGTGCGGATCATCGCCGCCGGCGATTGCACTGAGAGTCTTGCGACTGGCGAGCAGGCGGTTCATCTTTTCCAGCTCATACTGATCCGGGTAGAGGCGGTGCAGCGCAGAAGCCAGTTCGATGCCCAGCTCCGGTGTATCGACGACGTTGCGATCCGTGAGGAGGATATGCACGCCGTGGCAGATTTCACCAGCGTACGGGTAGGGTTTCTCGGGTGTGAAATCCGTGGGGACGAAGCGAAGCCCCGGCAGTTCGCGGTGGTTCAGGTAATGAGCCAGGGCGCGGGCGTTCATCCACGGCGAGCCGATTAGTTCGAAGGGCGTGTCGGTGCCGCGTCCGACAGACACGTTGGTCGTCTCGATGAGGCCGATGGCCGGGTAGAGCATCTCCTCCTCCATACTGCGGAGGTTCGGTGAGGGATTGACCCAGGAAAGGCTGGTGGAGTCAAACCAGTCGCCGCGCTGCCAGCCCTGCAGAGCGACGACCGTGAGCGGCGCGTTCAGGCGAAGCTGCTCATTGTCGAAGCGGGCCAGCTCGCCGAGCGTCATGCCGTGGCGAACGGGGATCGTCATCGAATTGACATAGCTTTCTGAGCCGGCATCGGAAACCGGTCCCTGGACGAACGAGCCGTTGATGGGATCGGGGCGGTCGAGCACGACGATGTCGGTGCCGGTTTTCGCGGCCGCTTCCAAAAAGTAGCGCACCACGGACTCATAGGTATAGAAGCGGACCCCGGCATCCTGAAGATCGATGACGACGGCATCGAGTTGATGCAGCGCTTCCGGCGAGGGACGGCGGTCGCTGTCCTTCGCGCCGTAGAGGCTAATCACCGGAAGCCCCGTCGCCGCGTCGGTCAAATTGGGGATGCCGGGCTCGTCCATCGCGCCGCGAATACCATGCTCGGGGCTGAAGAGCGTGGTGAGCGTGAGGCCGGGGACAGCCTGCGGCGCGTCGTGGAAGAGGATGTCGATGGTGCGATGACCGTCAGCGTCAATGCCGGTCTGGTTGGTGAGCAGGCCCAGGCGCAGGTGTCCGCCATGCTTCCGCGCCAGGTCAGAGAGTTCCTGGAAGTGGTCGGCCTCGAGGACATCGATGCCGGTCTTCACATCGCCATTGCGAACCGGCCAGCGCCGCATGCCGCTCAGCGACTCGTTGTAGCCAGTGATGTGCGCAGCGAGCGCGCCGCCGTCGGGATGAATGCCGATCGCAATAGCGGCTGCGTCGGCGATCTCCCCGCGCAAAGCGGTGATGCTCTTCGGGCCGTCAGGATGAACGGAGTTGGCGAGGACGATCACGTACGTGTCGCTCACCGGATCCATCCAGAGCGAGGTACCGGTAAAGCCGGTGTGACCGAAGGAGCCGACGGGAAAGACCGTGCCGCGATTGCTGGAATAAGGCGAGTCGATGTCCCACCCGAAGCCACGGAGAGCGGTACCGGTCGCGGGCTGTTCCGGCACAACCATCTTCTGCAGGACGATCTGTGAAAGCGGGAACTTGCTGGGACGGCCGGCGAGGCGGTCGAGCAGATTTTGCGCGAAGATGGCGACGTCGTCGGCTGTGCTGAAGAGGCCGGCATGTCCGGCGACCCCGCCCATGCGGCGCGAAGTGGGATCGTGGACGACACCGCGGAGCATTACGTCGCCAGGAAAAGTGTGCGATTCGGGATTGCCGGAAGCGGCAGCGCCGTGTTCCCACTGCGTTGGGGCGATGAGTCGGATCCACGATTGCGGCGGCAGGAAGCGGGTGTGAGTCATGCCGAGCGGCATATAGATGTGCTGCAGAACGTACTGGTCGAGCGTCATGCCGGAGAGCTTCTCGACCAGCGCTCCGAGGACGACGAAGTTGATGTCGCTGTAGACGAAGCGCTCTCCGGCCGGATGCATGGGAGTGACGGCGAAAGCGCGGCGGTAGCCCTCCTCTTTGCCTTGCCAGGGTTCGAGCAGATCAAGATCGGGTGGCAGGCCGGAGTAGTGGGTGAGCAACTCGCGGATGGTGATGCCCTGCTTGCCATTGGCGGCGAAATCCGGCAGGTACTTCGCGACGGGCTCATTGGGGTTGAGCTTGCCTTCCTGATAGAGCTGCATCACTGCGGTCGCCGTGGCGAGGCACTTGGTGAGCGACGCCATGTCGAAGATGGTGTCGGTTGTCATGCGTTCCTGGGTGGGCTGGAGCGAGCGCATTCCGAACGCCTCGCGGTAAACGACGTGGCCATCGTGGCCAATGATGACCACCGCGCCGGGGAGCTGGTGCTCATCAACAGCACGGTTGACGAGGCGGCCGATGGCAGAGAAGTCGTCCTGGGCCTGGACGGCTCCCGCGCAGACAACCAGCGTGAGAGCGAGTGCGAGAGCGTGTGTTCGGCGAATCATACTTCGTTCAGCTCCTCGTGCCGCGGAGTGTGTTCCGGGAAAAGCCAACCGGCCGCGTAGCCAATGACACATGTGATCAGCGAGCCGATGAGGACCCACCACGTCCAGGCGATCTTCGGAAGGACGAGCTCGTGTCCGGCGAAGGTAAAAGTCAGGGCGTGCGGCTGGATCCAAAGCAGAAGATTGACGACGACCGCGACGGCCATGCCGAACAGAGTACCGCGTTCGCCGGCACGCCGGCTGAGCGTACCCAGCAGGAAGACGCCCAGCATCGCGCCCCACAGGACTGAGGCGATGGAGAGGCCGATCTCCACCACATGGCCACCGCCGCGCGAGAACATGGCCAGAGCGAAGAGAATCGCGGCCCAGACGACGGTCATTATGCGGGAGAGACGCGTCCGGACCTGCTCCGAGACTTCCGGATGGCGCGGTAAATAGAAGTCCACGACTGACGTCGACGCGAGCGAGTTCAGTGCGGCGCTGAGGTTCGACATCGCGGCCGCGAGAATGGCGGCGATCATGAGACCGGCAACGCCAGGCGGCATCTGTTCGACGATAAAAACCGGAAAGAGGCGGTCGGCGCTCACACCGACTGGGGCGCCGGTGTGGCGATAAAACAGGAAGAGCCCCGCGCCGATGAAGAGAAACAGCCCGAACTGAAAGAAGACCACGACGCCGCTGGTCAGCAAAGCGAGGCGCGATTCGTTGAGACTCTTTGCCGCGAGCAGACGCTGCACCATGAGCTGATCCGTTCCATGGCTTGCCATGGTGAGGAAGCAGCCGCCGATGAGGCCAGCCTGAAAAGTGTAGGTCTCCGCGATGGACCAGGAGAAGTGCAGCATGGTGAGTTTGTGCGCCGCGGAGGCGCCGGCGAGAAGCCCGCTCCAGCCGCCGGGAATGTGATGGCAGACCATCGCCAACGCGAGCAGTGAGCCGCCAATGTAGAGGACCATCTGCACGACGTCGGTCCAGATGACTGCGGCCATGCCTCCCTCGAAGGTATAGATCAGCGTCAGTACGGAGAGGATGGCGATGGAGGCGACGTCACCGGTCCCGATGGCAACGCCCACCACGATGGCCACTGCAAAGACGCGCACGCCCTCAGCGGCGGCGCGCATTACGAGAAAGAGCGTGGCGGTGAAGCGGTGAAGCCGCCGGCCGAAGCGCTGCCCGATGAGCTGATAGGCCGTGAGCAGCTCGCCGCGAAAATAGCGGGGCAGAAAAAGAATGCAGATCACGATGCGGCCCAGCAGGTATCCGAGCGCGAGCTGCAGAAAGCCGAAGTCGCCGGTGAAGGCGAGGCCGGGCACGCTGATGATGGTGAGAGTGCTGGTTTCCGCCGCCACGATGGAGAGCATGATGGCCCACCACGGCAGGTTTCGGTCCGCGAGGAAGTAGGAACGCAGCGAGCGCTCGCCGGATTTGCGAAACCGCAGCCCAAACAAGGTGATGGCCACGAGATAGACGGCGACCACCAACAGGTCAATCGATCGCAGGTGCGGATGCGGTACGGGCAGCGGCATTCAGCGAGCTAGGGTGTTGGAGTTTCGGTGGGAATACCGATGGACGCAGGTGCCGGCAGAGTGTGATGCTCGCTCCACTGCTCGCGCGCCGCCGCCAGTTTGTCGCTGCGCTGCACCCATCGCTGCGCCGCAGCGTCGTAGCGAGCCGTGACAATGTTGAGCCAGAAGGGGCGATTCTCCGCCAGCCACACATCGCTGTAGCGCGTGCGCAGATAGTTGTAGCCGTCGCGGAGATCTTCGCAGCGGCCGTTTACGCCGGACAGGAAATACAGATCGCGCGAGATGTGCTGTGCGATGGCGGGATCCTTCTGGCCGTTGTAGAGGCGCAGGTAGGTGGCGGCGACCTGGTCCGCCGTCTGGAACTGGAAAGCGAGGAAGTCGATGCGCCGCGCACCCAGGTCCATGGCTTCCAGAGCCTCCGGCTCCCGCAGCGGGCCAGCCGCTTTGGCCTGCGCCAGCAGGGTCAGCGCGCGCTCGGCATCCAGACGGACCTCAGCGCTCACCGGGCGGAACTTTGCCGCGGCCTCCTGCCCCTCCGCACTCCACGGATCCATCCAGAAATATGCATCTCGGGCGTCCTCGAGTCCTGCACGCTCCAGTGCCTGGTGAGCCGCGATCAGCGCCCGCTGCGCCTCGTCAATTTTGCCGGAGGCATCGCCATGGAAGACCGGGCCATACGATTCCTGGAACTGTGCGATGTCGCTGGAACCCGGCTGCCACGCGGCCGTTGCGCCGAACAGGATGCCGTACCAGTCCTCCAGAAACAGGCCTTCGCCGTCATCGTCCCAGACGGTATTCAGCATGCCGGTGCTGCCGGCCTTCTGTCCATCGGCAACGAAGCCCTGGATATTACGCAGCCCCATGTCGAAATCGGGCCACACGCGATTCCAGTCATTCACGCCGGGCGCCACCCAGGTTTCCATGTGCGCCTGGGTATAAGGTTCGATGAAGCGCTGAAAACCCTCGGGATGCGGATCGTATTCCCACGGAACGGCGATCATATCGTGCGGCAGATTCGGCACCAGGTTCGGGCTCTTCATCGCAATGTCGCCCCAGAAGAGCAACTGCCGATGCAGGGGCGCCAGGGCCTGGTGAATGCGGGTCAGAAAGTCGATGTAGACGGCCCCAAGGCCTTGCTGCTTCACCGCGTCGGCCGTCTGTCCCTGGCCCAGTTCGAAGGTCTCGTCGGCGCCGATGTGCAGATAGTGACTCGGGTAGATGCTGGCCAGCTCATCGAACCACTGCGTGATGAGCTGAATCGATCCAGGCTGCCCGGGCGCGAGGACGGAACCGTCCGGGATCTCGGCGAGCGGCGCATACTCCTGCCACGTGAGCACCTTGTGCACATGCCCAAAGGCTTCCTGCTCAGGAATCACCGTGATGTGATAACGGAGCGCATAGGCGACCAGCGTCTTCGCGTCCTCCGGCGAAATCGATCCGCCGGGCATCGCCGCCAGCGGGCTCGATGTGTACTGCATCGTGTTCTCGAAGTATGGCGAGTAGACGTTCAGTTTGTATTCGGCGAAGGTGCGGATCTGTCTTTTCTGGAATTCGAGCGTCGGTACCGGACCTCGCGAAAGATCGTCGTCGACGCCGCGCCAGCGCATCGCCGGCCAGTCGCGAATGCTGGCGCCCGCCAGCACCGGCTCCCCTTTGCCGGTTCGCACCAACTGCAGCAGCGTTTGCGCTCCATAGAACACGCCTGCCGCGGTGTGGCCGATCACGTAAACTTCATGGCCGGCGGTGACCAGCACGTAACCTTCAGCGAGCATGGGCGAATCAAACTTGAGGTGCTCGCGCCGCAGGATGCGGTGGGCCAGTGCGGTACTGTCGCCCAGCAGGTCAATATGAACTGCGGTGGAAGCGATTCCCGGACGTACGCCGCGCGCGCGTAACTGATCGCGCAGGTCCTCGGCTGCGAAGCGATCCTCCACATCGCCGCCTGGGGCGAGGACGCGGGCTCCGCCGGTGAGCGAGAGATCGGCTCGAGCAGTGAATTCCCGTGGCTGAGGAATAAGCGGCGGTCGTGTGGAAGCGGCGGCCTGTGAGATTCCGGGTGCGATGCACAGAAGAAAGACGGAAGGCAGCAGGAGTCCAGGCAGTAACGATTTCTTCACCTGCCCATACTCCAACGTTCCGCCGCGAATGTCTACTGATGCCCTGGCGCGAACCCCCGGCGAGCTGTCCACAGCGCTCCGGCAGGCGCGTCCGCAGGCTTCGAATGCACCGCGATATCCGCGTAGCGGTGACGCAGCTGGCGGATTAAAGCCCCGCGTACCGGCTCAATGTGTTCCAGAACGCTGCCCGCAATGGCCACCGTAGGCACTGCAAAGGGAGCGCCGCCTATTTCGATGGAGCGAATGTGCTCGATCACAAGGCCGGCGAGCATGGCCAGATCCACCCCGCCCTGCTCCAGGACCTCCTGGGCCACGGCATCGCCCTGTTCTGCAGCTTCGACCACGATGGGCGCCATCCGCGAGAAATTCGGTGCGGGATTCATATTGGCGAACCCGACCAGATCCTCGAGCGAGGCGAGTTCCCAGAACGCTCGTACTCGATCGAGCAGGGAAGTGAGTCGTCGCTGATCGATGGCGAGAAAGCCTCGGCGCAATGCCTCCAGCCCGATGAAGTGTCCGGAGCCCTGATCGGCCAGCGCCGGTCCCCATCCTCCGGCGGTGACAATGGCGCCCGTGGACGCACGGCCGGCGATATTCGATCCAGTACCGGCCAGGACCAGAACACCGCGGCCACCGAAGAAGACCGAGTCGAGGGCAATGTCGACGTCGCCGGTGATGTTCAGTTCGCCGCCGACATGGCGCCCGAAAGCCTCTCGCAGCCACTCCACCACCAGGGGGACGGTCTCGCCTGCGGTTCCGATGCAGCAGCGCACCACCTGACGCGGCGAGATGCCGGTTGCAGACTGCAGTTGCCGCAACGCGTCCAGCAGATTCGCCTCGGCGGTGGCGGCATCGACCTTCAGACGTTTGATGGTGCCGGTACGGACGCGTGCCAGCTCTTGTGCGGCGTCGCCCAGCACAAACTCGGCCTTGGTGCCGCCGGAATCCACGCCAAGGAAATAAGCCATACAAATCCACTCTACCGGGCGCTGGATCGATTGCTGGTTGTCGCGCCTCGCTCTTGTGCGAGCCTCACCACGGCAGCAGACAAAGCACGAACCCTTTCTTCATGGACGACAAAGCGCAGGTATTCGCGGTCGGGAATGTCTCCCATGGCCACGCCGTCTTTACGATAGCGGACGGGACTGGGAGAGGGCGTGCGCAGAGCGGCGTGAAATTCGGAGGCTCCGGTGGCTTCCGCCACGGCTGCAATCGTCTCCGGGTTGATTCCGCTGCCGACCATCACGGCGAGGCGTTCGCCCGCGGTGGCAACCATGCGGGCAACCGTGTCGAGCGCTTCCGGGACCCTGGCGGCGCCACCGGAGGTGAGCACACGGCGCGCGCCGGTTTCGATCACGGCGGGCAGCGCTGTCGCCGGGTCGGGCGTCATATCGATGGCCCGATGAAAGGTCACCTGCAAAGGCGCAGCCAGACGCACCAGCGCCGCGGTGCGGGCCACATCCACCATGGCGTTCTCCTCGAGTATGCCAAGAACCACGCCGTCTGCGCCCAGGTCCCGCGCCCGACGGATGTCCTCCTGCATGACGGCGAATTCGGCCTCTGTGTAGCAGAAATCGCCACCCCGCGGCCGAATCATCACGAACACGCCGATTCCAACGCTGCGTCGAACGGTGGCGATCAGACCCGCGGAGGGCGTGATGCCGCCCTCCATCAGATCGCTGCAAAGTTCCACTCGATCGGCTCCGCCCCGCTCCGACGCGATCGCCGACTCCACCGAATCAATACAAATTTCGAGCTGCATCATCAGGTATCCTACCCGAACCGCGCTGCAAGCCAGCGAAACCGTGCGAGCTGCGGGGAAATTGTGGGCGCCTACTGCTGGTCCGGCCTTCGCCATTGCAGAATTGGCAGCAGGGTCGAGTAGTCGTCTGTCCAGATGCGGAAACTGGGACGCGCGGGGATCGGCCGGCCCATGGCGGCGACCCTTGGTTGCGCCAGAAAGGCCGCATTATTCGTGACGAGAACCCAGGTGGCGCGGTATTCGCCGCGCGACGCATTCGAGGGCGTCTCCACGACACGGGACTGCATGCTCGCGGCCTCCGCAAGCGCGGCGACCACGGGCACCAGGTCGAGGTACTGGTTGGAAACGTGGAACGCCAGGATGCCGTTTGGCCCCAACTGGCGCCGGTACACGCCCATGGCCTGAGTAGTGAGCAGGTGAATCGGGATCGCATCTCCCGAAAAGGCATCGATAGCCAGCACATCGAAGTGCTGCGGCGGTTCATGCGCCAATGAGAGACGAGCGTCGCCCAGCGCATAAGTAATTTGCGCCCCGGATTCCCGAATGTAAGTGAACAGATTCTGCGCGATGGGCAGAACCGCCGGGTTGATCTCGTAGAAGCGCAGGTGATCGCCGGGTCTGCCATACGCGGCAAGCGTACCCGCACCTAGCCCGACCACGCCTATCATCCGCGGATGGTCTCCGCAGCAGTCGCGCAGCGCCAGGCCTACTCCGGAATCGGTCGCATAGTACGTGGTGGGCACCCGGCGAAAGTCCGGCGCGAACCACTGCGTGCCGTGCTCGATCGTGCCATGGGTCAGGGTGCGAATGGTTCCCGCCTGGGGCGGCACAAACGATTGCCGCACGCGCAGGCATCCGTAGAAATTCCGCACCGCGACCAGGGTGTTCCGTCCGTACACGATATGCAGCATGATGACCAGCGCCAGCAGCAGCGCCGTGCCAACTGACCACAGCAGCCGCTGTCCCCAGCCACTGTCCCAGGTGACCAGGAGGGCGAGCGCCGCCGTGACCAGGAAGGTCAGGGCGACATCATAGTTCGCGTCAAACAGCAGCGGGCATCCGATGCCGATGAAGATCGATCCCACGGCACCGCCGGCGGCAATGAGCAGATAGAACAGCGTGGACTCCGACGGGTTCGCCGGCCGCAGCGCATAAGTCTCGGCGTGACAGAAGAGACAGGCGAAGAACAATTCCGTGAGGAAGAAGCCGATGCTCGCCTGGATGGGCAGGCTGACGTCGGTCTTCGACAACATGTAGCCGAGCGCCGCCAGAAAGACCACGAGCAACCGCACCACAATCCAGCGCCGGTACAGCCAGGGGGCGTCAAACGCCACAATAAAAGTGAGCAGGTAGACCGCGAGCGGCAGAATCCAGAGCAGAGGAATGGCGGCGATGTTCTGGCTCAGGTGGCTGGTGACGGCGCACAACTGCATCGCTGCTCCGGCGGGCAGCAGGAACCAGAGCAGCCGGGCCCGGCGCGAAGTCTTCAGTCCGCTTTGCCCAGCGGAGACATGAGCTGGCGGCGCAGACCGCATGCCCCCGCGCACCTGCCACGCGATCAGCGCCGAGAGGATGGCGTACAGGCCAAAGCCGCATCCCCAGGCGGCCCGCTGCGTGCTGAGCGAGAGGTGCGGCTCGATCACCACAGGGTAGAGCAGCAGGGCCAGCAGCGATCCCGCATTGGAGAGAGCAAACAGCCGCCACGGCACACCGGCGCCTTCCCGTCGCGACAGCCAGAGCTGCAGCAGGGGACTTGTGGAGGCCAGCAGGAGGAAGGGCAGTCCGATGGTCAGGGTGAGCACTTGAAAGATTGCCGTGAGCGGATGGCCGGAGGCCCGGCTCATGTCGGGTTGAGCAATCAACAGCAACATCGCGCCCGCGATAACCAGCAGGCTGATGTGCAGGGCCTCAGCGCGTTGAACCGAGATACTGCGCCCCAGCCAGTGCGCGTACAGGTAGCCCAGCAGCAGCGCGGTCTGGAAGTAGACGAGGCAGGTGATCCATACCGCCGAAGATCCGCCCAGCGCAGGGAGCAGCCTCTTGGCTGCCATTGGCTCGACGGCAAACAGCAAAAACGCGCCGAGAAAAATCACGCTGCCGCAAAGGATCCGGAACCACCGCGAAAGAGGATTCATTCGGTTAGAACGCTAACCTGCGCCTAAGGCGCCGGGGTCTGCACGAACTCCGCATTTCGCCCGGATTTCCAGGGCTTCGCGCAGAGTACCTTCATCGTAAACTGAAGACGATGAGACTCGGCATTGACTTCGGAACAACACGGATTGTTGTGGCGGCGGCCGATCGCGGCAACTTCCCAATGGTGCATTTTGAAACCCCGGATGGACAGGCCTGTGACTGGTATCCGCCTGTGGTGGCCGTGCGCGGCGACGAGCGCCTTTACGGATGGCAGGCCCTGGCTGTGCAGGACGATGAGGGCTGGACAATTCTGCGCTCGCTGAAGCGGGCGCTGCGCAACGCCGGGCCCCAAACCGACCTGCATGTTGGCGGCCGGAATCTGCCGCTGCGGCGGATGCTCACTGAGATGATGGCGGCGCTGCGGACGCAGCTGCTGGAGCACTCTAATCTGGGCGCGGCGCCCAACGAACCATTGGAACTGGTGCTCGGTGTTCCGGCCAATGCCAACAGCAATCAGCGGTTCCTCACAGAAGAAGCAGCCCAGAGCGCCGGTTTTACTGTGCTCGGTCTCATGAACGAACCCTCTGCGGCGGCGATTGAATATGCTTACCGCAACAGCGCGGAGCGACGCACCCGCGCGGGAAGCGGTCTGCTGGTGTACGACATGGGCGGCGGCACGTTCGACGTTTCCCTGGTCACGCTTGGTGAAGAAGAGCACTCGGTCGAGGCCTCCGATGGGATCGCCAATCTCGGCGGGGACGACTTCGACGCGATCCTTGCCGATCTGGCGCTGGAAACCGCTGCAATCTCCGACGAGCTCACCTCTGCCGAACGCCATCGGCTGCTGGAAGAGTGCCGCGAGAAAAAGGAATCACTGAACCCGAATACCCGCAGGCTGACGATCGACCTGGAACGGGTACGCACTGGCTGGACGCCGGTCACGATCCCCTCCGATGAGTACTACGAGCGCTGCCGCCCGCTCATCGAGTCCACCCGCACCGTGGTCGAGAGTCTGATGGCGGCCCGGCCGGAGATTCCGCTGGATACTCTTTACGTGACCGGCGGCGGATCGGAGCTGCCTCCCGTATCGCGCATCCTGCGCGAGACTTTCGGCCGCAAAGTGCGACGCTCCGCCTATATGCGTTCGGCGAGCGCGGTGGGGCTGGCAATCCGCGCCGCCTCGCAGGCGGATGGCCTCCGCGAGCAGTTCAACCAGAACTTCGGCATCTGGCGCGAGGCCGATTCCGGAGGCACCATCGTCTTCGACCTGATCTTTCCCCGTGGCGCGCGGCTGCCCCGTCCCGACGAGTCGCCGCTGGCCATCGACCGCGTCTATCACCCTGCACACAACGTCGGCCATTTCCGCTACCTGGAGTGCTCGCGGCTGGATGAGCGGGGACAGCCTACCGGGGAGATCACCAACTGGGAGCAGATCCGCTTTCCCTTCGACCCGCGACTTCAGAGCGATCTCGATTTGAGCGCTTATCCAGTAGTGCGCGTGACCGATCAGCAGAACCTGGTTGTTCGCGAAAGGTACACTTGCGACGCGAGTGGCAGCCTCCGCGTCCGAATCTCCGCCGAGCCCACCGGCTACACCCGCAATTTCGTCATCGGCCAGTCAGGCGCTGCGCAGGCAGGCTCCGCCGCGCACGCATAACGAAATCTCCGGACGGCCCGGGATATGCCCCGGGCTGACCATTTGCCGCTGTGCTACAGTGAACCAATTCCACCGCGGTCCCCTCGGGTATCCGGTCGCCCAGCGGCCGCGGACGAATGACCTGGGACATGATCAGCCCCTCCGAATCCGCGCATGGTGTGGAGACCATCGACCTGCAGCAGGAGATCGTGCGTCTCCAGGCCCTGCTGGAAACCTCCCGCCAGGTGCATTCCACGATCCGCCAGGATGAGGTGTTGTCCACGGTGCTGCGCATCGTCGTGCGGGAACTGGAGCTTTCCGGCGCGCTCATCACAGATCCAGCCATGAGCTATGGCGACGTACCCTGTGCGCCCTGGGAAGGCTGCTTCCGGTTTCCTCTCCACGACAAAGAAGGCCGCCACCTGACTGAACTGATTGTGGCCACACCCGAGGGACGACCGCTCACCATCTACGAAGAGGACTTTCTCGAGCGGCTGGCGCTGCAGGCCGGAGTTGCCGTCGAGAACGCCCGTTACTACGAACGCAGCGTGGAGTGGGCGCGGGTCCAGCAGGACCTGCTGGCAGCGCGTGCCATTCAACGGAGCCTGGTCCCGCAAAAGATGCCGCAGATCGACGGCTATTCGGTTGCGGTGCGCTACAGCGCCTGCTATGAGGTTGGCGGCGACTGCGTCGATATCGTAAGTCTGCCGGACGGAGTCCAGGTGATGGCCGTCGCCGACGTCGCCGGCAAGGGGCTGGCCTCCGCCATCGTGAGTACCGCCTTCCGCTCGGCGTTTCGCGCCAGCGTGGCGTCCGGCGTGGCCCTGCCTGAACTCGTCTCGCGGCTCAACCGCCAGCATTGCGCCGAGGGCGACGAGGCGCGCAATCACTACGTGACCGGGATTTTTCTTCGCCTGGATCCCGCCGCCCACCGGCTGGAGGTGGTGAACGCCGGGCATAATCCGGGCTTTCTGGTCCGCCCGGGTGGTTCCGTGCATCAACTGGAGGCCAGCGCCACCCCCGTCGGCATCCTGCCGTTTGCGGAATACCAATCCGAGGTCCTCGACTTCCCACCTGGGTCACGCCTCCTCTTCTACACTGATGGGCTGACCGAGGTCTTTCGCGGGGAGGAGGAGTTTGGCACCGAGCGCCTTTTGGCTTCATTTCTTCGGTGCAACTCGCCGGAGTGTACTGCTATCCTCGATACGCTGTGGCAGGAGTTGCACCGCTTTTCCGGAGAAGAGCTGCTGCAGCAGCAGGACGACATGACCGCGCTGGTTCTGATGCGGACGCAGGCGTAAGGGAGAACTCCAATGACCGCAACCGCGGGTACGACGGTGGAAGTGCGGCTGCCATCGCGGCTCGGGTTCGAGAAGGTGGCGATGGGCACGGCGGCCAGCGTCGCCGCTCTCATGGGCTTCCCCAGCGAGCGGATTGAGGACCTGAAAACGGCCGTCGCCGAGGCCTGCATCAATGCCATCGAACATGGGAACCACCTCAACGAGAAGCTCTCGGTTGGCGTGATTCTCTCCGCAACCAGCGACGGGCTGGAAGTGAAAGTGATCGATAACGGCTCCGGCATTGCGAAACAGCCGCCTAAACCGGACATCGATCGCAAAGTCCATGGAGAGGAAGACCCGCGTGGCATGGGCATGTTCCTCATCCAGGCACTGGTGGACGAGGCCGAATGGGTTCCCGACAGCAAAGGTAAGGGCAGCTATGTCAGGCTGGTCATCCGCCTCGATAAGGAGTAGCTAAATGCAGACCGAGACACGAACCACCATCGACCATATCTCTGCGCCCAGTGGCCAGTCCGTGACCGTGCTGCGCTTCAGCGGCGATATCTCCAGCAGTTCGCGCGAGGCGGTTCTCGGCGCCTGGCAAAACGTGACCAGCGGCCCCGTTCTCCTCGACTTCTCCAAAGTCGACTACATCAACTCCAGCGGGATCGCTCTCGTCATCCAGATGCTCATGGAGGCCGACAAAACTGGCCGCAAGGTGGCCGCCTTTGGCCTGACCCCGCACTTCCAGAAGGTCTTCACCATGGTGGGCATCGCCAAATACGCCGGGCTGTATAAAGACGAGGCAACCGCAGCCGCTTCTCTCTAGTAAGTAATTGAAAATAGATAGTTTATAGTTGACATGCTGAATTCTGTCCAATCAAACTAAATTATTAGTTACTTTCTTCCTCCCGGCGCGTCGAATAAGAAGGAGGAAAGCTGGCGCGTGCCGCGTAAACCATCCGAGACCCTGACGGAAGCTGAGCTTCGCATCATGCAGGTGCTGTGGCAAAAGGGCCCCGCGACCGTCCAGCACATCCTCGATGCGCTTCCCGGGGCTCTGGCCTACAACACCATCCTCACCACCATTCGCATCCTGGAGCGCAAGGGGTACGTGGAGCACGCCAAGGATGGCCGCGCCCACGTCTATAACCCTCTGGTCGCGCAGGAAGACGCTACCCGGTCCGAGATTCGGCACCTCGTGAGCCGCTTCTTCCGGAACTCGCATGAGGACCTGGTGCTTAACATCCTGGAAGACCGCGGGATGGATCCCGAAGAACTGGAGCGTCTCCGCCGTATGCTGGAGCGGACTTCGGAGGAGACGAGCAACAATCCGCTGCGGAGGGAGAGCCGATGAATCTCTTCGCGCAGACAACCGTCGAGCACGTGCTGAATACGCTGCCCGAAGGGTTGCTCCTGGCGGCCTGCGCCTGGCTGCTGCTGCGACTCTTGCCTCGCCAGAATTCAAGCACACGGTTCGCCATCTGGTTGGTGGCCCTTGCAGGAGTCGCGGGCCTGCCGTTTCTCGGTGCCATCCGCAACGGCGCGTCCGTGTTACCGCAGACCCATCCTGAGATTACGTTGTCGCCTTTCTGGGCCGCCGCCTTCCTGCTGCTCTGGATCCCCATCACCCTGCTCGCGCTGGCGCGCCTCGTTGCAGGAATCTGGCAGGTCCGACGCATCCGCAGAAGTTGCAGTGAAGTTTCCCTGGCAGATCTGGATCCCCTTCTTCGCCAGCTCTTTGCGGATTTGAACCGGCCGGTGCGACTCCTGATTTCCGATCGGGCGCGCGTTCCCGCCGCATTGGGCTTTCGGCATCCTGCAGTGGTCCTGCCTGCGTGGAGCCTGCACGACCTTCCGGCGGACCAGCTGCGTCACATTCTGATTCATGAATTAGCTCACATCCGCCGCCATGACGACTGGACCAACCTGCTGCAGAAAGTCACCCGTGCAATCTTCTTCTTTCACCCGGCCGTCTGGTGGATCGACGCGCGCCTGTCGCTGGAGCGCGAAATGGCATGCGATGAAGCGGTGCTGGCCGCGACCGGCAACCCGCGCGCTTATGCCGGATGCCTCATCGATTTGATCGAGCGGGGCTGCGCCCGCCGCGGGTGGACGATGGCCCAGGCTGCGGTCGCGCGAGCCCGTGACGCTTCTGTCCGGATCGCCCACATTCTGCAAAGAAGTCAGCCGGCGAGCACCCGGTTGGGCCGCAAAGCCCTTGGCCTGGCCGCAGGCCTGTCCCTCGCCTGCTCAGGGGTTGTCCTGTGCAGCCCCGGGTTGATCAGTTTTGCTCCCCTGCGCGCGCAAGGTTCAGAATCCGCGCTCGCTGCCCGCACTCTTGCTGCAGCGCACCTTTCCGAGCCTCGTGTCGTGCCCGCGATGTATCGCCCCGGACGAGCAGAATCGAGACCTTCTGCACATCAGCTCAGCCTGCATAGCGCGTCACTCAACCGACCGCAGCGGAAGCAAACCACGCAGACTCGCCTGGCCCTCTACCGAAAGACGCGTGAGCGCGGCGTTCCGGTTGTCGAGGCGAGCCTGAAGGTGGCCCCGCGCACGCAGCCTTGGATGACATCGGCATATCTGATCATTGAATCCGCGGAGGAATACGCGCCGACTCCCACGCAGGTTTCGACGGAAATGGTGCCCGCTTCAACCGACGAAGGCTCCGTCCTGCGGGTGCAAACGGTTCAGGTGGTTCGTCAGGATGCCAGCGGGATCCACGTCCAGATATTCCGACTCGTGATGAGAGTGCCTGCGGCGATTGCGATGGAGGGTACGGCGCAGTCCATTTAGGGAAAATTTTTTAATCCGTGCAACTAATTTATTAGTTCTATTCATAGGAGAAGCAAAAATGAAACTCAATCAAGTTAAAGCTTTACTGACTCGGCGCATGGCCATCCCAGTTGTCGCGGTGGGGGCTTTTCTCGCTGCGGCCGGCTGGGCGCTCGCCCGTCCCGCCTCCGCTGCCCCTGCCCCCCCTGCGCCTCCCATCAACCAAAGCAGCGTGGCGCCCCTGATCTCGCTGGATCAGGCGATGGAGGCGCTGACCGCCCACGTAACCCCCGCCGTGGTCAATGTCAACGTCACGTCGAAGGTGAGCGGCAGAGAACTCACCGAAGAAGAAGGCGGTGGCCAGCAGGATCAGCAGCAGATGCAGCAGTTCTTCGGCCCTGATTCGCCCTTCGGCCAGTTTTTCCAGGGACCAATGCAGCAGCAACAGCCTTCTATTGAGAAGGGCGAAGGCAGCGGCGTGATCATCTCGCCCGACGGCTACATCGTCACCAATAACCACGTCGTGCATGGCGCCATGAACATCAGCGTTACGCTCAGCAACCAGGATATCTATCCCGCAAAACTGATCGGGACTGACCCGCTGACGGACATCGCCGTCATCAAGATCAATGCCCACGATCTGCCCAGCATTCCCTGGGGCGACTCCGCTGACCTGCGCACCGGCGAACTGGTGTTGGCCTTCGGCAATCCCTATGGAGAACAGTTCAGCGTCACGCGTGGCATCATCAGCGCGCTGCATCGGCCTAATCCGGAGTCGAATCGCTACAAACCCGGTGAATTCATCCAGACCGACGCCGCCATCAATCCCGGCAACTCCGGCGGAGCGCTGGTGGATGCGCGCGGGCAGCTCATCGGCATCAACAACTTCCTGATCTCGCCGAGCGGCGCCTTTGCGGGCATGGGCTTTGCCATCCCCAGCGAGATCGCTGAGCCCATCGCCAACGGGCTCATCAAAAACGGCCACGTGGACCACGGCTACATCGGCATTTCCATCGAGAACGTCACGCCGAGCAACGCAAAGTTCTTCGGCGTGCAGAAAGCGGCCGGCGCGGTGGTCGCCGATATCACCTCCGGTTCTCCGGGCGACAAGGCTGGTCTCAAGGCCGGCGACGTCATTACCGAACTCAACGGCAACCCGGTGAGAGACGCCGGCGAGCTCCAGATGAAAACCAGCGAGACGCAGCCTGGCGCCACCATCCATCTCACCGTCACGCGCGAGGGCAAAACGCAGAACATCGCAGTCACCCTGCAGTCCATGCCCAACGGCAAGACCGAGGAGGCTGCGCAGAACGGTAATGGCAAAGGCCGCTGGGGCCTCGGCCTGGCCGACCTGACCCCGGACGTGCGCCAGCAGATTCAGGCGCCCGACAGCGTGCATGGTGCCGTCGTGGAGAACGTTCGCACCGGCAGCCCGGCCGACGACGCCGGCATCCAGCGCGGCTATGTGGTCATTTCGGTCAATCGCAAGCCGACGCCGACCGCCTCGGACGTGGCACAGGCGCTATCCAGCGTGCCCGAGGGGCAGGATGCCCTCGTGCTGGTATGGGCAAACGGAAGCAGCACCTTTGTCGTCCTGCACTCCGCACAGGGCTGAACGTCAGCCCTTTTAACAGCGCAGCCGGTTCCTGAGGCCGGCTGCGCCATTTCTCTCTTCCTCAGGCGCTCTCGCGCTCCTGCGCGGTCCGCGTCAGCCGGATCACGTCCACCGTCGAGCTGGCAATCAGCCCCTCGCCCACCATCGCCTCCAGATGCGGAATCAGTTTCGCGACCTGCGCTTCGGTGTCGAGAATGCTCATCATGATCGGCGCATCGCGCGAGAATTTCCACGGATTGGCGCGATGGATGCGCGTGCTGCTGCCGTAGCCCTCCACTCCGCGATAGACAACGGCGCTCGCGACACCCAGCTCCGTGCACCGAGAAAGGATCGCCTCGTGCAGCGGCTTCCCCGCCCACCGATCGCTTTCGCCAAAGTAGACGCGCAGCATGCGACCCTTGAACTGTTCCTTCATCTCTCAGGTCCCTGCAACTGCGTGGCTCTGCTGCCTGCGTGGCCGCTCATTCCTGCTCCAGCTCTGGAGCGCGCCAGGAATACTTCACGATGTCCACATCCGAAAGCACCACCAGCCCTTCCTCCACCATTTCCTCCACCACCGGCAGAAAGGCCTGCAGCTTTGCCTCTGTATCAATCGCCGACAGCATCATGGATGCATCCCTGGACAGATGCAATGGCTTTTCTTTATGTACCCGGCGATGCGCCCCGAATCCTTCGATGCCGCGATACACCGTCACGCCGGCAATATCGTTGGCCCGCATCGCCTGCACCAGGGCTTCATGGAGCGGCTTGTCCTTCCAGCGATCCGACTCCCCCACATAGATACGCATCATGCGGGCGTTGCCCTCGATCTTCATGTGCTCCGGCGCAGGGCGCTTCTGTTTCGCCGGCTGCGAGGCCTTGGCCACCGTCGTTTCCTGCACTTCGATCAGGCCTGTTCCCGCCATCTCCTCCAGTTTGCCGAGCAGCTCATTCACCTTCTCGCGCGATTCCACAAATTCAATGCGAATCGGCAATTTGTCTGAAACCTCGACCATGCTCGCTGTGTGAAGGTGCCGGTCGGCTCCAAAGCCGGCAATGCCCTTGAACACCGTCGCGCCGCTCACCCCGCGATAGAAGAGAAAGTCCAGAATGCTCGCATACGTCGACGCGCCATGATACGTCGAGCCTTCGCTCACCGTGATGGAAACTTTCAGTGCTTTGCCCGTAGTCAGCATCTCCTGATCCCTTCCGCGCCGTCGCGCTCGCCTTACGGCATCCACTCCGCCGCCAGCATGCCGCACCAGACGGCCGCCAGGCCCAGGACGAGGCTGCCCACAGCGTACAGCGCCGCTGCCGGAAACGCGCCGCTTCGCAGCAGTGAAAAGCTTTCCCACTCATACGTTGAAAACGTACTGTACGCTCCCACAAAACCCACTGGAACCAGATAAAACAAAGCCGGACTCATCCCGGTTCGTTTACCCAGAAACGTCAGGATGAATCCGATCACGACACAAGCTGTCAGGTTGATGACCAGAGTCCCCCAGGGAAACCTCATCCCCAGGCGACTGGTGACCGCCGAGCCGACCCAGTAGCGAGCGACAGACCCCAGAGCGCCGCCGAGCGCGATGAGCAGATACTTCTGCAATCCTCCTCCTTTCGGCTTCGCGCCGCGTATTCGTACGCGCGAAGCGGACCCGTGGTCCGAGGTTCTGATCCATGGCAGACACAGCTCTGCCGGCGCTCGGAACATTCTGTCTTGTGCAGGGATCGCGCCGGGGATACGACTCCGCGACAGGATTCCCTGTCAGGAGTCATCATCTGTCCAGCGTTGGAGAGGACAGCGGTTAAGGGCGAACTCCTTCGCCGCGCTGATTAACTTCACTACATACGAGCCGGCGATCCGTGTCAAGATCACACCCGCGGTGCGCAGTTACGCTTTCGGGTCACCCTGGCGCAACCGGTTAACCTGGAACGTCAGCAGATGCCACGGCTGGCCGCCCTTTTCAAAGCGAGCCATGCGCACGTCGTCCCCTGCAAATTCGCGAATCGTGCTTTCCCAGAAGCGATATCCGGTATAGTTCGACTCCATCACCCGAACCTGCCATTTTCCCGGATAACGCCGCCAGATCTCATGCGCCACGGCTTTCCCCACGCCCTGACGCCGGAACATGCGCAGGATGAAGAACTCCGCCACGTCCCACACCGTCTCCGTCCCCAGCACGCCGCGTTCGCGTTTCACCAGCACCACACCCGCCAGTTGGCCATCGACTTTCACCAGAAAGGGAAGTCGGTCGGTCTCCGACCAGTAGCGCGAAAGGCCCTTGTAGCCGAACCGCCCATCGGGCCCTGGATGCATCGGATGGAATTCGCTGAAGTCATAGGCGTACAGCTCAAGGAGGTTGGCCACAATCGGCTCCTGCTCCGGAGTGGCATGCGCCACTTCAATGCGCGGGGACGTTTCCTGTGAGCCGGGAGTCATTCCTCGTCAAAAGCCCATGATGTTGTATCCGCTGTCCACGTAAATCACTTCGCCGGTCACGCCGCTGGCCAGATCGGATGCCAGATAGACGGCGGTCTTCCCCACTTCTTCCTGTTCCGTGTTGCGATGCAGTGGAGCGCGATCGGCATGGTACTTCAGCATGTCGCCCAGCGACCCGATGCCGCGCGCCGCCAGCGTCTTGATCGGCCCCGCCGAAATTGCGTTGACGCGAATGTTCTGCTTTCCCAGGTCCCAGGCGAGATAGCGCACCGTCGCCTCCAGCGATGCCTTGGCCACGCCCATCACCTTGTAGTGCGGCACCACCTTCTCCGCGCCATAGTACGTGAGGGTCAGGATTGAGCCGCCCTCCGTCATCAGCGGAGCAGCCCCGCGGCTCAGAGCAATCAGCGAATAGACGCTGACATCGTGAGCAACGCGGAATCCTTCGCGGGTGGTCTGCAGGAAGTCGTTCTTCAAATCTTCGGCCGGAGCGTAGGCGATGCAGTGCACCAGCACGTCGAGCCTTCCATAGCGCTCTTTCAACTGCGCGAAGACCTGTTCGATCTCCGCGTCATTGGAAACGTCGCATTGGAATGGCTCCGCGCCGGGCAGGTCCAGAATCAGACCTTCGGCTTCGGCCTTCATGCGCTCGTTCTGGTAGCTGATCGCCAGCTTCGCGCCCGCTTCGTGCAGCTTCTGCGCAATCCCCCAGGCGATACTGCGCTTATTGGCCAGTCCAAAGACAGCCGCTACGCGGCCTTCCAGATTCAGCATCCGTTGTCAGCTCCGCAGAAAAGAAAATCGCCGGCAGGCAGGATGCGGCCGGCAACGCAATTGTAAATCGCCCGCGCACGAGAGCCGGCCGCGGGGTCAATCAATCTATGCGCACTCGCTGTGAGCATCAGCCTGTGCAGGGACAGGTTCCTCGACTGCGCGGTAGTAGCGCTGCGCCGGATGCGCGCACGCCAGACACAGCCTCTGGTCGTCCTGCTCCACGAAGCGATCGTAGTTGATGCCTTCCCCGCACAGGTCGCAGGTCACCCGCGCGCCTTTGTATCCCGGCATTTCGTTGGGGCTCACGTCCACGGCTACCCACTGTTCGCCAAACAGATCCGCGTCGTCCAGCTCTCGGTAGGCCTTCATCTGCTGCTGGTTCTTGTTCGCGATCTCCGGATACAACTCCCGTGCCCGCTGCTTCGACGAGTCCAGCGCCACGATCCGCACCGCTTTCCCTGTCTCCAGATCGATAAAGGTCGCCGCCATCTTGCCCCAGTCACGGAACTTCAGGGCGCGCTTGCCCAAGCGGCAGCCGGTCACCACGCCGATGGCATCGGTGGCGCAGCGGTCAATCTCAATGAAGGTGACCAGCCGCTTGCGGTCCCGTCCACGCGGCTCGGTCAGGCCCAGGCGCCGGCATCCCAGCATCGCCATCCGCACTCCCAAAACCTGGCCTGCGCACAAATGCCCGTGGGCTACTTCCGCCTGGCGCAGCAACTCGTCGATTGATTCCATGCAGCCATGCTATGCCTCCGGAGGCCGGCACGCATCACGCCAGATTTTGGTCTCCGGTCAGTCGCTGTCGTCGCCGTCTTCCACCAGCACCGCCGAGGCGCCGACCAGGTCAAAACTTACCGCCGCCGCTGCCCCGCTCAGCTGGAAGGTCACCTTCAGCGGATCGCGCTGCCACACCGCCGGGACGCAGACGGGCGAAGGATGATCGGCCGGATCCCAGGCGCGCAGTTTCTTCGCCAGCATGGGCCGACGCGCCTCCACCTGGGCCACCACCGCGAGCAGCTGCTTGCCGCTTGCGTTCACGCCGCAATACGCCGCATCATCCCGAAACCACACGACTTCTGAAACCGCCGGGTCGAAATCCGGCAGATGCAGCGCAGAGACTTTCCCGCTCGTACGATCCACCAGCAGCCACGGTCCCCGTTGCCATACCCATCGCGGGGTTTTGTCGACGGGTAGGGCATCGTTCAGGCGGACCGCCCGGCGCACGGCAAAACTGCGCTCGGTCACGTCGTGCACATCGCCGGTGGTCCACTCCTTCAGCTTCCCATCGACCACCAGAGGCCGCACCTTCAACTCCGTCTCGGCCGGTTTCGCCCCAGCCGGATCGCCCTGAGCCGAATAAGGTTCGCGGCGCGGTGCACCGAGTGCGACCGTGTGCGTTTTCGCGGCGGCGCGAAGAAACAGCGGAGCAAGGAGGAGCAGCGCAAAAAGCAACGCCCTTCTGCGGGAGGTCATACTCGCAGACTAAGGAGGAAGGTCGTGCCTGCGACAGGTCACAGAAGTACCGCTTCAGCGGACAGGCGGAGCAGGAGCCGGGGCGATATAAGAAGCGGAAGTGGCGGGGTGATGTGGCGTCTCGTCGGCCATGACGTGGCCGTTCAGGTACTGGAAGACGAAGAACCCTAATCCACTCAATAAGATCAGCAGGACCGCCAGGCTGGTCCAGCGGAAGCGGCGAGTTCTGGCGGCGGAGATGCGGCGGGTACGCCCGACGTTCTCGACAAAACCCGTCCAGTTGTCCTCGATTGGGGTGCCATGTTCCCGGCTGGCAACCAGGAAGCGTTCGACCCAGGCCTTTTCATCGAGGCCGATGGCGCGGACGTAGCCGCGGACGATGCCTTTACTGAGGATTCCGCCGGGCAGGATCTCAAAGTGCTCATTCTCGAGTGCGGTCAGGTAACGGGCGATTACCTTAGTCTTCTCGCTGATGGTTTCCAGCGCGACTCCCCGGGCTTCGCGTTCCTTTCGTAACTCGATGCCGAACTGCCCCACGATCAACGTCCTTCCGAGAGGAACCAGAAGCTTCAACATTCAAAACAATACGACTGAAAGCTCTGGCCGGTCAAAGAATTAATTGGACAAGTGCTTTATTCTCCACGCCAAAATCATAGTACGAAGGTAACCATCTTTGGAAATCCCCCAAAGGGGGTAAGCCATAATCACCCCGGGTTATGTCGAATTGATCACTCCCGCCGCCACTGACGCATGCCGGTTGGCCAGCGGTTTGCTAATCTGGAAATCTCGGCACAAATCTTCCAGTCCACATCCAATCCAATTCATGAACAAGCTCGTCATCGGCAACATTCTTTATCGTCCGGTCCGCTCGGCCATCAGTGTCCTCGCGGTTGCCATTGAAGTCATCATGATCCTCTCCATCGTGGCCATCATGGTGGGGCAGGTGCAGGGTGCAGCCAGCCAGACCGGAGGAGTGGGCGCGGACATTATTGTGCGTCCGCCGAACGCGAGCTTTCTGAGCGCGGTGGGCGGAGCGCCGGTACCAGCAAAGATCTCGACCGTGCTGGAGAAGCTTCCGCATGTGGCGGTGGCCGCGCCGGTGATCGCGAACTTCAGCATGGGCAATGCGCTGCAGACGATCTGGGGCATCGACTTCGACAGCTATAACGCGCTGCGCCCGTTCCAGTTTGTCGATGGCGTGCCGTTTCGCGGCCCCGACGACGTGATCGTGGACGACCTCTACGCGAAGAGCAACAACGTCGCGGTGGGTCAGACCCTCGACCTGCTTCACCATTCCTTCCATGTCTCGGGCGTTGTGGAGCATGGGAAGGGCGGGCGCATCTTTGTGCCGATCGGCACGCTGGGAACGCTGCTGGGCACACCCAACAATGCCTCGCTGTTCTATCTCCGCTGGGATTCGCCCCGGAATCAGAAGGCGATCGAGCAGGAGATCCACTCCACATCCGGACTGCAGAATTACGAGGTGCAGTCGATGGCGGACTATATGGGAATGATGACGCCGGAGCACTTTCCCGGGTTCAACATCGCATTGCGCGTGGTGATCGGGATCGCCGTCATCGTCGGCTTCCTGGTGATTTTCCAGTCGATGTACACGGCAGTGATGGAGCGGACGCGGGAAATCGGAATCCTGAAGTCGCTGGGAGCGTCGAAGGCCACCATTGTGAACCTGGTGTTGCGCGAGGCAGGACTGGTGGCAGTGACGGGAATCATCGTCGGCATGCTTGCCACCTGGGGAATTCGGTATTTCATGTCGATCAAGTTCCCGACGCTGCCGTTTCTGATCACGGATGCCTGGCTGGCATACGGTACGGTCATTGCGCTGGTCGGTTCGGTGCTGGGAGCGCTGTATCCGGCATGGAAAGCGGCGAGCAAAGATCCGATCGACGCGCTGGCCTACGAATAGGCCCCCCCCAGGCATTCGAAGGTATCGTTTTGGTTGAATCTGAAGGGCTTGCAGGGTAATACCTTTTGGGTATTACCCTGTCCTGCTTTCTCGGGACGAATTCCCGATGAGGACGAGTTCTCAAAGAGCGAAGGACCGCAAAGAACGGTCGCGGCCTGGGCCGCAAAGAAAAAGCTCCATACGCGCGAGGCGGATGGAGCTTTCCTGTTCTTAGCGTAGCGATGGCTGCGGGCGGGGGCAAGGGAAATCGGAGGGCGGGACGGTACGAAGGTAAGGTGGCGAGACGGCCGGGCTGCCTCGCGGCGGCAGACTCCCGATGGCCGGTGTGATGGCTCATTTCCGGACCATCCTTCATGCTGGTATAGAGTATGGCAGGAGGGCGCGATGGGAGCAGCCAGGAAAATTACGGTTGAAGTGCCTGCGGAGCTGCTGAGAAAGGCACAGGACGCCACCGGCACGGGAATTACACAGACCATTCGCGCCGGTCTCGAGCTCATGGCGGCATCGCGGGCCTATGCGCGCCTGCTGGAAATGAGGGGAAAAGTTCACTTCTCGCGACCACTTGCTGATCTGAAAGCGGACCGATGATTGCGGCGGATACGAGCACCTGGATCGCGTTCTTTGAAGGAGAAGGCGGAGACGATGTCCAGATGCTCGCCCAGGCGCTCGGCGATCGCCAGGTCGTGATGGCACCCGTAGTCCTTACCGAGTTGCTGAGTGACCCGGAACTATCCAAATCTGTCGCCAGCGCACTTTCGGAGGTGCCGCTCCTCGATGTCGAAATCGGGTATTGGGAACGAGCCGGGCGCCTGCGAGGGCGCGTGCCGGCGCGGAAGCGGAAAGCCCGCCTCGGTGACGCGCTGATCGCGCAAAGCTGTATCGATAACGGTGTCTCTCTTCTGACGAGAGATCGGGACTTTCGGGGATTCGCCGATGCGGCGGGGCTCCGGCTGGTCATCGGCTGACGGATCCGGCCATGTCCTGCGGAGCGCAGCCGAGTTTCGATCTGCTAGATTGCTCCTCGTGATGAAGCTGCGGCGATTCATGCCTCCAATCGGTTGTCTGCTTTTTGCTCTTGCCGCGCCCGCGGTCCGAAGTCAGACGGCGCAGCCGGCACCGGTGCAGATTCAGGTGAATCTGAACAGCCGCGTGGGGGCGTTTCCGCCGATCTATGCGTGGTTCGGCTACGACGAGGCCAACTACACCACGATGCCGCATGGGCGGGAGCTGTTGCGGGAGCTGCACGATCTGAGCCCGGTGCCGGTGCACATCCGCGTGCATCACCTGCTGACCTCGGGCAATGGAAAGGCGGAGCTGAAGTTCAGCTCCACGAACATTTATTCGGAGGATGCCGAAGGGCATCCGCACTACGACTTCACGATCATTGACCAGATTTTCGATACGTGGAAGTCGGAGGGCGTTCGTCCGCTGGTGGAACTGGGCTTTATGCCGCACGACCTGGCGGCGACGCTGCCGAATCGGCATGAGCCGTACGAGGTGCACTTTCCGAAGTCGACGATTGCCGGGGCGTCGAACAATCCGCCGAAGGATTACGCGAAGTGGGAGGAGCTGGCGCGGGTGCTGACGGCGCACCTGGTCCAGCGGTACGGCCGCGAGGCGGTGCTCCAGTGGGACTTTGAGGTGTGGAACGAGCCCGACATCGACTACTGGCACGCCAGCGAGCAGGACTACTTCCGGCTCTACGACTACGCGGTGGCTGGGGTGCGGGCGGCGCTGCCTGGAGCGAAGGTGGGAGGCCCGGCGACGACGGGGCCAAGCGGAGAGAAGGCGCGGCGGTTTCTGCAGGATTTTCTGGAGCACGTACAGGCGGGGCACAGCCTGGCGACGGGCGGGCCGATTCCGCTGGACTTCATTTCGTTCCACGCGAAGGGCTCGCCGAAGTTTCATGACGGCGTAGTGACGATGGGGATCAGTCACGAGCTGAACGATGTGGAGCAGGGATTCAAACTGGTCGCGTCATTTCCGCGGTTTCGGCATTTGCCGGTGATTCTGAGCGAGGCCGATCCGGAAGGCTGTGCGGCGTGCTCGTCGCGGATGAATCCAGCGAATGGGTATCGGAATGGGACGCTGTATCCGGCGTACACGGCGACGGCCTTCAAGGCGCTGCTGGATTTGCGGGACCGGTATGGCGTGGATCTGATCTCAATGCTGAGCTGGTCGTTTGAGTTCGAGGACACGCAGTATTTCGAGGGCTTTCGATCGCTGGCGACGAACGGGATCGACAAGCCGATTCTGAATTTGTTCCGCATGCTGGGGCTGATGGGCGGCGATCGGGTGCGGGTAACGAGCACGGGTGCGTCGCCGCTGGATACCGTGGTGCAGACCGGAGTGCGCGAGACGCCGGATGTGGATGGGCTGGCGACGCGCGAGGGGAAGTCGGCCTCGGTACTGGTGTGGAACTACCACGACGTGAATGAGGCAGCGGCGCCGGCAGCTGTGCAGGTGTCGGTCAGGGGGATTCCGGACGGCGTACATCGTGTGCTGGTGGAGCAGTTCCGGATCGATGCGCAGCACAGCGATGCGTACACGGCGTGGCAGGCGATGGGCTCGCCGCAGCCTCCGGATGCGGATCAGATCGCGAAACTCCAGAGGGCGGGGCAGCTGCAGTTGCTGACATCGCCGGAATGGGTGGGCGTGCAGGGTGGGGCCGTCGTGATGCCGACAAGCCTGCCGCGGGAGTCGGTGGAGCTGGTGCGGGTCGAGTGGGAGTGAGGCGCCCTGATTCGGAGATTGCCGGAGAGGTGACTTCCGTTTGCGGATCGAGGGCGTTTTGTATCAGGGCATGACTTCAGTCGTGCCGTTCCGCAGTAAAAAGAAGCGGGGCTTTAGCCCCTGCTATGGCTGCTCCTTCGCGCAACGCCGTTTCTGAGAACATGGCACGGCCGTCGCGTGCGTTCTTCGTGACGACGAAGAACGCCATGGGAAAGGGAGTATTGCAATCGGACCGAAATGCGGCGCTTCTGGTGGACGTACTGCGGTCCTGTGTCGCTGATGGGTATTTCCTTGTGCACGACTTCGTGGTGATGCCGAATCATCTGCACTTGTTGATTTCCGTAAGCGACGGCATGTCAGTGGAAAAGGCCATGCAATTCGTCAAGGGCCGTTTTTCGTATCGCGTCAAGAAAGAACGGGGATTCGCAGGAGAAGTCTGGCAAAGAGGATTTTCTGAGGTGCGTGCGGACGGGCGGGATAACCTCGAACGCTATCGGCGCTATATCGCGCAGAATCCTGTGCGCGCGGGTCTGGTGCGCGAGGGAGAATCGTTTCCCTGGTGTTTTGAGACGTTGAAGAGGAGAAAGGCGCAGGGGCTAAAGCCCGCAATTTTATAGTCGGCTATCGGCACGACTTAAGTCGTGCCCTGATACGAAGCCATGGCTGGTTTCGTGCCCGATACGAAGCCAGGACTGGTTCGCTCTGAGCTTTGCCGTAGTAGAGAAAAGCGGCGATAGGTGACGCGAGAGTGTCGAGCTATTCGTCGGCCGGTGTCTCGCGTCCACGATGGCGGAAGCCGATGCCGATGGGCAGGCGGAAGCGGGAGGAGCGGAAGGGCTCGGGATTGCGGGCGATGAGCCAGGCTCCGATGAGTGCAAGAACTGCCTCCACAATCGGGAGAGCCATGCTGTCCGGCAGGCGCCAGCGCGCGGTTGCGGCGATGTCCAGGAGCACAAGCAGAACAAAATAGCTGCACCAGGCCGCGATCACGATAGCGGTGCGCAAAACGAGACGCGGCAGGATGCCGGTGAGGAGGCGTGCGACGATTCCCGCTGCCGCGCCGCCGAGAATGCCGGCGGGGATTCCGATGGAGAGACAGACGAGGAGAATTTTCGGTTCGGGACCGGTGTCATATCCGAGGAGATGGTTGATCAGCAGCACGCCGCCCATGCCGGCGAACAGGCAGGGAGCGGAGGCGAGGATGCCGGTGGGGATGGGAATGGCCCAGCGGCGCCATCGCGGGACGGCGGCGAGGATCGTGAAGGCGAGGGCAGCGGCCAATAAAAAGGGCGCCGCAAAGAGCAATTGCATGGCGCCCTCATTTTCCCGCGGTTCTGGCTGCTGCGGGGATCTAATTGTTCGTCAGGGCTTCTACGCCGGGGAGCTTTTTGCCTTCGAGGAATTCGAGGCTGGCTCCGCCACCGGTGGAGATGTGGGTGATCTGGTCGGCGACGCCGGCCTGCTTGATGGCTGCGACCGAATCGCCGCCGCCGATGATGGAGACCGCGTCCTTATTGGCGGCAACGGCTTTGGCGATGGCGTTGGTGCCAACGGCGAAGCGGGGGAATTCAAAAACGCCGGCGGGGCCGTTCCAGACGATGGTGCGGGCGCCGGCGACGATCTCCTCGATGGCGGCGACGGACTTGGGGCCGATGTCGAGGCCCTGCCAGTCGGGCGGGAAGTTGGTGGTGGAGTCCCAGGTCTGGGTTTTGGCGTCGGCGGAAAAACTGTCGGCGAGGATGTTGTCGATCGGCAGCAGGATCTGCACGCCTTTGGCCTGCGCTTTCTTCAGGGCCTCGGCGGCGATGTCGATTTTGTCCTCTTCAACGAGGGACTTGCCGGTGGTGACGCCTTTGGCACGGGCGAAGGTGTAGGCCATGCCGCCGACGATGACCAGAGTGTCCACTTTGTCGAGGAGGTTATTGATGACGTCGATTTTGCCGGAGATTTTGGAGCCGCCGAGGATGGCGACGAAGGGGCGCGTTGGATTTTCAAGGGCCTTGCCGAGGTAGTTCAGCTCTTTCTCCATAAGGAGGCCGGCGGCGGACTGCTTCACGAAATGGGTGATGCCTTCGGTGGAGGCGTGGGCGCGATGGGCGCTGCCGAAAGCGTCGTTGACATAGACGTCGCACAGGGAAGCGAGCTTCTTCGAGAATTCGGGGTCGTTGGCTTCTTCTTCGGGGTGGAAGCGGAGGTTTTCGAGCAGCAGGACCTGGCCGGATTCGAGCTGGCGCGCGAGTTCTTTCGCGATATCGCCGATGCAGTCGGGGGCGAAGGCGACGTTGGTCTTCTCGCCGAGGCGGTGGTCGAGCAGGGTGCGCAGGCGGTCGACAACAGGGCGGAGGCTGTATTTGAGATTGACCTTGCCTTTGGGGCGGCCGAGGTGGGAGGCGAGAATCAGCTTGGCCTTGTGGCGCAGCGCGTACTCGATGGAGGGCAGCGTCTCCTGGATGCGGGTGTCGTCGGTGATTTCGGAGCCATCCTCGGTGAGGGGGACGTTGAAGTCGACGCGCATAAAGACGTGTTTGTGGGCGAGGTCGAGGTCGCGAATCGAGAGCTTTGCCATACTGTCTCCGTTTAATGCTGGGTGGCGGCGCCGATCACGGCGTCCGCTTCAATCTCCACGCGCCAGGTGGGTTGCAGGAGCGCGGCGACGACGACCATGGTGGCGGCGGGGCGGATGGCGCCGAAGAACTCGCCGTGGGCTTTGCCGACGGCTTCCCAGTCGTCTACGTCGGTGAGGTACATGCGGGTGCGGACGACGTCTTCAAGGCGGGCACCGGCCTTTTCGAGGACGCCGCGAATGATTTCGAGGATGTGGCGGGTTTGGGTGCCGGGATCAGCGAGATCGGCGCCGACAGGGCCGGTGCCGGCGACATAGACGGATTGACCGACGCGAACGGCGCGGGAGAAGCCGATGACCGGCTCGTAGGGAGATGTGCCTGGGATGTTCTGCCGGGTGGACATTTTGTGCCCCTTATCCTGTCGGATCTTCCCACCCGGCCGCCGGGTGGGGGCGACGAGGTGGGGATCCAAAGCAACCAAGCTCAGGGGCTCAAGCCCCTTTTCTTCTATCAGGCTTTGCGGCACGACTGAAGTCGTGCCCTGATACAAAAACAACTCACGCCCAACTTATCCTACAGACCCCTCTTCGCGAGGAAGAGGATGAGGTCGCGGACGCGGTTGGAGTAGCCCCACTCGTTGTCGTACCAGCTGATGACCTTGGCCATGTTGCCGACGACTTTGGTCAGGGGCGAGTCGACGATCGAAGAGCGAGGGTCGCCTTTGAAGTCGCTGGAGACCAGCTCGTGGGTTTCGTAGCCGAGGATGCCCTTGAGCTCGCCTTCGGAGGCGGTCTTCAGGGCGGCGTTGATCGCGTCCTTCGTGATCGGCTTTTCGGCGACGAAGGTGAGATCCACGACCGAGACGTTGGGGGTGGGCACGCGGATGGCGAATCCGTCGAGCTTGCCTTCGACCTCGGGAATGACCAGCTTGAGGGCCTTGGCGGCGCCGGTCGAGGTGGGAATCATCGACAGGGCGGCGGCACGGGCGCGGCGGAGGTCTTTGTGGGGGAAGTCGAGGATGACCTGGTCGTTGGTGTAGCTGTGGATCGTGGTCATGATGCCGGAGACAATGCCGAAGTTTTCGACCAGAACCTTGACCACCGGCGCGAGGCAGTTCGTCGTGCAGGAGGCATTGGAGATAATGTTGTGCTTCGCCGGATCGTATTTCTTCTCGTTCACGCCGAGGACGAGGGTGATGTCCTCATTGGTGGCGGGAGCGGAGATGATGACTTTCTTCACGGGGCCGCGGAGGTGGGCTTTGGCTTTGGCGCCATCGGTAAAGTGGCCGGTGGACTCAACGACTACCTGGGCGCCGACGGATTCCCAGTCCAGCAGGGCGGGATCGCGCTGGGCAAAGACCTTGAACTTTTTGCCGTCGATGGAGATGAAGTCGTCGCCGGCCTGAATGTCATTCTTCAGGTTGCCCAGGATGGAATCGTACTTGAGCAGGTGGGCGAGGGTTGCGGGACTGGTGAGATCGTTGACAGCGACAAACTCGAGATCCGGATTACCGAGGGAAGCGCGGAGCACGTTGCGTCCGATGCGCCCAAACCCATTGATTCCAACCTTGACGGCCATGAAAATTGTCTCCTTGCGTAAATGATCGAGCCTGCGTCCCGGTACTCTCAGTGGTCCGGATCACACGGGTGGAGAACGGTCGAAAATGCCCGAAACCACCCAATTACCGATGCTAGCACCGTGGTCAAGGGAAAAGTCGATCTCCAATGGGCTCAACGCAAAGATTCCGCACGAACGTCATCGGCGGAGGCTGAGGTGATGGTGCGGGAAATGGTACAAAGCACGGAAGTTGGTTTGCGGCGGGGGTGCGACTGTGTTACATCCTGGATATGCGCTTGTGGATGCGCGATCGGATGAGACGACGCTCGAAGCGTGGGCCGAACACCTCGGAGTCCACGGGAAAAATTGGACAGGAACTGCCGCCGAACCAGCTGGCCCCATTGCAGCCCTCGTATCACGGGGGAGCCCCGGCGCCGCCCGACGAGGACGCAGAGCCTGAGACGGGAGGGCTGACGGACGCGCCGCAGGCGGCGGCCGCTGAGCCGGCCCGGAGGCATTCGGCTAAACCCGAATCGGCTAAGCGCGAATCGACCGTGCCCGAGAGCAAGCCGGCTCCCAGGCTGGTGATGGAGACGCAGCCGGAGTCCGTAGCCACGCCTCCGCCGGAGGCGCCGGCAACGGCCAGCGGCAAGGGAGCGCGCGGGTATGTGGTGCTGACCATCGGACTGCCTGGATCGGGCAAGACAACGTGGTTCAAGCGGCGGGGCGTGGTGCCGCTCTCCAGCGACCTGCTGCGGACGCTGCTGTTTGACGACATCACGGAACAGCGCTGGCAGGGGCTGGTGTTTTCCACGCTGCGGTCGCTGCTGCGGGCGCGGCTGATCGCGAAGATGCCGTGGAACTATGTGGACGCCACGAACCTGTCGCCACACGAACGGCGGCAGTGGATCAAGATGGCGAAGAGCTTTGGCTACGACGTGCATGCGGTCTTCTTCGACGTGCCTCTGGAAGTGTGCCTGGACCGTAACCGCAAGCGCGAGCGCACCGTGAGTGAAGAGGTGATGCGGAAGATGGCGGAGCGTCTGCGCGCGCCGGACTTCAAGGAAGGGTTCTCGAAGATCACGGTGGTGCGGGTGAAGGGGTCGGAGAAGGGCGGGAGCAGCGCGGGCGCCGACGAAGCGTAACCGGTCAGCCGCGGAGAACGCGGGCGGGATCGGTGCGGGCGGCGCGCCAGGCAGGCAGCAGGCATGCGGCGAGGGCGGTGATGGCCATGACCGCGAGCGCCGATGCGAAGACGACGGGATCGTGCGGGCTGACGTCATAGAGCAGATTGCCCAGCAGCCGCGTGAGCGCCAGCGCGGCGAGCGCTCCCAGCAGGACGCCGGCGGCGGTGAGGCGCAAACCGCGGTTCAGCACCAGGCGCAGGAGATCCACGGCGTCGGCGCCGAGAGCCATGCGCAGGCCCAGTTCGGGCGTGCTCTGCGCAACCGAGCAGGTCATCACGGCGTAGAGGCCGATGCCGGCCAGCAGCAGCGCCAGACCGCCAAGGATCGAAACCAGTGTGACCGCCACGCGCTGCGGTGAGGTGGAGCGCTCCACCTGCTCCTGCAGGGTGATCATCTCGTAGAGGGCGAGATGGGGATCCAGTTGATGCACCACGCCGAGGAGCGCGGCCAGCACCGCGTCTCGGGATTGAGTGGTGCGCAGATAGAGGGCGGGCTCGTTCGTGAAGTCCTGGCGGAGCGGCACGTAGAAGAAAGGAGCCGGCGCCTCGCGCAGGCTGTTGTAGCGGGAATCGGTGGCGACTCCGACGACGCGTGCCCAGCGGCCGTTCACCTGCAGGCGGCGTCCGATGGGATCGCGACTACCCCAGTAGCGCATCATCATCGTGCGGTTCACGATGGCGACGAGTGGAGCCTTTGCATCGTCGCTGCGAGCGAAGTCCCGGCCGGAGAGCAGAGGAATGCCGAGGGTTGCGAAGTAGCCGGGGCTCACCTGGTCGTACTCGATCTCGGGCCGCTCATCGAGGGGCGGCTGATAGCCATCCACGGCGAAGGGGGTGGATGAATATCCTTTGTAACCGAGGGGCGTGATGCGAGCGTATGCGGCGTTTTCGATGCCTGGCAAAGCGCGCAGACGCTCGATGAGCGTGTCCTGAAAGGTTTGCGCGCGGGCCGCGTCAAAACCGGCGGCAACCAGGGAGACGCGCGTGGTGAGCACGCGGGTAGTGGAGAATCCGGGGCTGGCGGTGCGGATTTTTTCGAGGCTCATGAGCAGGAGCGCGGCGCCCACCAGCAGAGCGAAGCTGAGGCAGACCTGCAGGACGACGAGACTGGAGCGCAACCACGTTCGGCCGCGCGGACCCGTGATGGATGGCGACTCGGCGCGCAGCGGAATGGCCAGGTCCAGGCGGCGCGTCTGCAGTGCCGGGACGAGGCCGACGAGCAGAGTGACCAGGATACAAAGTCCGGCGCTCGAGGCCAGGACTCGCGCGTCCAGCTGTCCGGGGAGAAACATCGGGATGCCGGAGCGCGCGGGCAGCAGGAGCACGAGCGCGTGGCGGCAGAGCCAGGCCATGAGGAGTCCGCCGGCGGTTCCCAGGGCAGCCAGAATCAGACCCTCGGTGAGCAGTTGCCGGAAGAGGCGCGAGCGGTTGGCTCCAATGGCAAGACGGACGCTGAGTTCGTGACGGCGGGCCATGGCGCGCACCAGCAGCAGATTGCCGACATTGGCGCAGGCGATGAGCAGGACAAACGCGACCACCGCCACCATCACCTCCAGGGTCGGCAGCAGAGTGCCCGCGTTATTGAACGGAGTTTGCCACAACGGCCAGACGGCCATGCCCCGGCCCCGGTTGGTCTCTGGATAAGTTTTCTCGAGATGCTCGGCAATGGCGGAGATCTCCTGCTGCGCCTGCGCGCGCGTGACCGCCGGCCTGAGCCGGATGTAGGCTTCCGCCCACCGCGCGCCGCGGTTGTCGAGTTTGAATCCGCCGCCCTCGAAAGTATCCTCCATCGACACGGGCACCCAGAACTGCATGGCCCAGCCGACAAAGGTGCCATAGAAGCCTTCCGGCGCCACGCCAATGATGGCGTGGGGCACGTTGTTGAAGCGCTGCGTTTTGCCGACGATGGCGGGATCGCCGTGAAAGCGGCTCTGCCAGAGCGGGTAGCTGATAACGACGACCGGGTGGGCGTTCTGCCCGGCATCGTCCTCGGGTTCGAAGCCGCGGCCGAGCAGGAGACGCACGCCAATGGCGGGGAAGTAGTTTGCTGAGACGACGCTGCCTATGGCGGTTTCGGCGTGGTCGCCGAGGCTCAGGGTGCTGCTGGTGATCTTGCTGACGAAAGCGTCCTGGCACAATGTGCAGCTTCGCTGCAGGTCCAGAAAGTCGGGCCAGGATAGCTCGGTGGGTCGCAGGTCGCCACGGGCGGCGCCGGTGAGGGCGAGCAGCCGCTCCTGATGGGCGACGGCCGGCCAGGGACGGAACAGAATGCCTTCTACCCAGCTGAAGACCGCGGCATTCGCGCCGATGGCGAGGGTGAGACAGAGAATGGCGAGAACGGAAAAGCCTGGCGCGCGGCGCAGCTGGCGAAGGCCGTAGCGCCAGTCCTGAGCGAAATCCCGGAGCAGGGTTCCGCCGCGCGCCTCGCGGCATTGTTGTTCAATCTGCGTGAGGCCGCCCAGGGAGCGCAGAGCTGAACGGCGCGCCTCCTCCGGCGACATCCCACGCCGAAGATTTTCCTGAGTCTGCTGGTCGAGATGCTCGCGGAGTTCCTCGCTGGTTTCCTCGTCCCTGCGACGCGAGGGGAACAGTACGACGCGGAGCCGCGCAGGAAGCGAGCGGAGCCACGATTCCGGGTGCATATCACGCCTCCTCGAGTTTGAGAACGCCGGAGATAGCGGCCGATATACGGTTCCAGTTGGCTGCTTCTTCTTCGAGTTGCCTGCGTCCAGGGCGGGTGAGCGAATAGAAGCGGGCGCGGCGCTTATTTTCGCTGAGCGTCCAGCGGGCGGTGATCCAGCCGCGTTTTTCCAGTTTCTGCAGGGCTGGGTAGAGAGAGCCGTCACTCACGCCCAGAACTTCACTCGAAATCTGTTTCAGGCGCTGGCTGATGGCCCAGCCGTTCATGGGCTCGAGCGCCAGGATTTTGAGGATCAGCATGTCCAGAGTTCCCTGGACCAGGTCGGCGGGCTTGCTCATGAGTCTTCCCTCGGTTATCGAGGAAGGTTACACCGGGCTCCCCTCGGTTAGCAAGGGAATTGAGGAGAGAGCGCTGAATTTGCGACGCGGCTGTGGGGAGCGCGAGGCAGCGCGCCGACGGAGCGCTCCATGGTCATTCTTGTCTGATAAGATACCCCCACTTATTAACTGAACTTCGGAAGGCTAACTGCTTTCGGAGAAGGCGGAAGCAGGCGCCCAGGGGTCTCTGGAACCTGGCGCCGAAAGCCTCTGCCGTGTCCCGCGAGCCGCGCGGCCTGTGAGCAGCCATGCAGAATCTGATTTTCGATCTGAAGCTGGTGTTTCGCCAGCTGCGAAAATCGCCGGGATTCGCTGCAACCGCTGTGCTGATGCTGGCATTCGGCATTGGCGCGGTGACGGCGATTTTTTCTCTGATCGACGGCATTCTCCTGCGGCCGCTGCCGTTTCCGGATCCCGGACAGCTGGTGACCGTGGGCGATCAGATCCGCGGAATGAACTGGGATTCGACGGCCGACGGGCCAGTTTCTCCTCCGGAGATCGTTAGCTACACGCAGGAGACGCACTCTTTCTCGGCAGTGGGAGGGTATACCGAGGAGGATCTGGAGCTTTCCGGCAATGGGCGGCCGGCGCGTTTGCAGGCCGCGCGGATGACGCCGGGAGCCTTCGCGGCCCTGGGCGTTGCGCCTGTGATCGGGCGGATCTTCACCCAACAGGAAGACGATCAGGATGCGCCGGTGGTGTTGCTGAGCTACACCCTCTGGAAGGACCAGTTGGGCGGCGAGAAGAATGTCCTGGGCAAAAAGATTCTGCTGAACCGCAGACCCTACAGCGTGATCGGGGTGATGCCGAGGAGCTTCGATTTCCCGATCGCGGAGGGGATCTTCAGCCGCTGCATGCTGTGGGTTCCGATGAGCTTTACGCCGGAGGAGCGGCGTCCGGATGCAGCAGGCGACTGGGGTTTCGCCATGGTGGGGCGACTGAAACCGGGCGTGAGCCTGGAGCAGGCACATGCCGACACCGAGCGAGTGGCGCAGGCGGACATGCGGCGGCTTCCGGCGGATCTTTCCACCTTTGAGTTTCGCGCGGTGGTGCGAGCGCTGCGCGGAGTGACGGTGCGGAATGCGAAACCGCTGCTGCGGGTTCTTTTGCTGGCGGTGACGGTGGTCCTGCTGATTGCCTGCGCCAATCTGGCCAGCCTGCTGCTGGTACGAGCGGTGCGCTATCAGCGGGAGATAGCGGTAAGGCTGGCGCTGGGCGCGTCCACGAAGAGGCTGCTGCGCCAGGTGCTGCTGGAAAGCACGCTGCTGAGTGTGGCGGGCGGACTGCTGGGGGTGGGCGCGGCGGCGCCGCTGGTGGCTCTTGGCCGCGATTTTCTGCCTTCGAGCCTGCCGCTCATCGATTCGGTCGAGATGAACTGGCCCGTGGCCGGATTCGCGCTGGGGCTGGCGCTTCTGACAGGATTGCTGTGCGGCCTGGCGCCCTCGTTTGCAGCGCTGCGCACCAACGTCAATGCGGTTCTGAAAGAAGGGGGCCGGACGGGCTCGTCGGGTGGCGCGAATGCGAGGCTGCGATCGTTTCTGGTGGTAGGCGAGATTGCGGTCGCACTGGTGCTGCTGACGGCCTCCGGGCTTCTGCTGCGCAGCTATGCAAAGATGAGCGCGGGCGATCTGGGATTCGAGCCGGATCACGTGACCACGGGCTATTATTCGCTGCCTCGCGCGGAATACACCACGCAGGCAGGGGTCAATGCCTTCAATGCGGATCTGGTGGAGCGGCTGGAGCAGCTGCCCGGCGCCGAGGCGGCGGGACTGGCGACGGCCATCCCGGCCTCGGACATGGCCGGGCTGTCCGGGTTTGTTCCCGAGGGCTACAAAGCGTCCGAGGGGACGCCGCCGCCGACCGCCGCCGCCATTTCGGTGGTGGGAGATTACTTCCGCGCGATGGGCATTGGTCTGCTCCAGGGGCGCTACTTCACCAACAGCGACGATGCGCACGGTGCGCTGGTGGCGATTGTGAACCACGAACTGGCAGCGCACTACTGGCCGGGAGAAAATCCCATCGGCAAACGAATCCGGCTGGGAGCTGCGGGCATGAACACGCCCTGGATGACCATCGTGGGCGAGATCGCCGACGCCAAAAAGTCCTCACCGGATCGCAATGCCGGGGCACAGTTCTACTTCCCGGTGCTGCAGGAAGAGAACGATTCCGGCACATTCGTCTCGCCCGAGGACATTAACGGAAACGATCTCTATGTAGCCCTGCGGTCGCAGCTGCCGGGAACGCAGATGGAGGCTGAACTGCGGGCGACGGTGCGCAGGATGGACCCGCAGCTGCCCCTCTCGCATGTGGCCACCATGACGGAGGTGGTTGCAGAGAGCGAAGCGCCGCGGCGGTTCAACACCGTGCTGGTGTCGGCCTTTGCCGTGGCGGCCGTGGTGCTGGCGGTGCTGGGGATCTATGGGGTGATCGCGTTTTCTGTCGCGGCCCGGGTGCAGGAGATGGCAATCCGGATGGCGCTGGGGGCGGAGCGTGGACGGATCGTGACGCTGGTCCTGAACTCCGCCCTGAAGCTCGCGACGGTGGGCTGCGCGCTGGGGCTGGCAGGAGCCGCTGCGGCCTCGAGTATGCTCCGGTCGTTCCTCTATGGGGTGAGTCCCTTCGATCCGGTGGTGATGGCGCTGGCGGCGGCCGCGGTTTTCCTGCTGGCGCTGCTGGCGGCGGCAATGCCGGCGCACCGGGCGGCGAAAGTGGACCCGATTCGGGCGCTGCGGGGCGAATAGACGCGCCGTTGGCGGGGGTGCTACGGCTTGGCGCGAGCGGAGCGGCGGAACTGCTCCGGAGTGACCATCGTCCACTGGCGGGAGCCGGGAACGGGCGGCAGAGCGTACATGCCGGCGGACCAGCGCGAGTCATCGCCAAAGTAGAAAGTCTCCCAGACAAACTCTGCGCGATGGATTGCCCCGTCTGCGAGCCTGGCCTGGACCGCGTCGCCGTCAGCCGCGAACGTGAGGCGGACCGTATGGCCGGGAGCAAAATGCCACGGCTTTTGGGAGTTCCAGTCGGGAGGCAGGTGGTAACCGTCGCTGGCGAGCCAGATTCTCTTTGGGACACGGCCCTGGGTGGACCAGACCGCCTGATACGGATGATTATGGCTACCGTCGCCGGACTCCGGAAAAACGAGACCGATGCCGCCGCTGACAATGGTTTTCGGCGAGACGTTGGCGAGCGTGATGACGATGGTATGCAGCCACGCGCCCTGCACGCGGAGGGGGCGGTCCAGGCGCAGCGGCCGGCCATCGATGGAAATGCCGCGAATGGCTACAGGGGCGGTGGGCATGCGTCCGGGGTCGCGCAGGGTGAAGGCGATCTCGGAGGGCGGCGCCTTGACGGGTTGCGCGATCGCCACCGTGGCGAGCAGCGCGGCGGCGCAGGCAGCGACACAGCGGCAAGGGAGGCGTCGAGGCATACATTCTCTCCGGATCCCCGCGAAGGGAGCGAACAGCCGACGAGGCGGGGGCGATGGCGCCCAGTTTACAGCGAGTCGTAGACGAGGGCGACGAAGGTGTTGGGCTGGAGGGAACCTTTTCCCCAGGTGGGGTCGAGGTCGGCGGTGGGTTTGGCCGCAATAACCTGATCGATGGCTTCGCCGGAGGCCTTCAGCTTCTCCACGCGGTCGGCTACGGTCACGAGCATTTCACGGTAGGTCTGCAGCGCGGTTTTATCGCCGAGCGGTCCGTGGCCTGGCACGATCTTGGTGCGGTCGTCGGCAAGGGCCAGCACCTGATCGACGCCGCGGATCATGCCGTTGATGGTGCCGCCGCTGCCGGTATCGATGAGCGGGTACATGCCGTTGAACCACAGATCGCCGGTGTGGATGACATTGCCCTTGTTGAAGTGGATGAAGATGTCGGAGTCGGTGTGGGCGTCCGGCGTGTGGACGAGGTCGGCCTGGTCGTTGTTCACCCACAGGCTTTGCGTCTCCGCAAAGGTTTGCTGAGGCAGGCCGGCATCGGGGGCGGCAGGGAAGTGCGCCTCATAGACCTGCATGACCTGCGGCTTGAGCAGGCGGATGCGGGTGTTGTCCTGAGCGATGATGAAGGCGCCTTCCAGGTGGAGCGCGGCATTGCCGTCGGTGTGGTCGAAATGCCAGTGGGTATTGATGAGGAGCTTCAGCTTGTGCGGGTCAAGCTTGCTGAGCGCATCGAGAAGTTTCGGCGTGCCGGTGGAGATTTGCGAATCGATGACCAGCTTGCCGTCAGGACCGATCTGGCAGACGACGTTGCCGCCGACGCCCTGGAGCGCAAAAATCGTGTCGGTGAGTTTGGTGGTTTTGATGGTCTCGCTGGCCGCGGAGGTGCGCAGCTCCTGAGCGAGATTGGGATTGGGCTGGATGGCGGGATTGTTGTTGGGCGGCGCGACGTTCTGCCCGGAAGGTGAGGGCTGCTGCACGGCATCCGCGCCGGCCGGCGATGCCTGCGGGCTCTGAGCGGGGACATTCTGAGCGCGCAGATCGCCGCGCGCCAGCCAGGCCGCCGCAGTGGCCATGCCGGACTGAAGGAGAAATTCGCGGCGGGATCGCATGGGCTCAGAGGATTCCGGGAGGAAGGTTGAGGCCGCCGAGCATGCCCTGGACGTTGGACTTCATGATCTCGTCGGCGCGGCGGCCGGCCTCGTTGATGGCGGCGGCGATCAGGTCTTCCAGCATTTCCACATCGGCGCTGGCGCCGGTGAGGCTGGAGACCGCAGCGGGATCGATGGTGATTTTGAGCACTTCCTTCTTCCCATTCATTTTGACGGAGACGGCGCCGCCGCCGGAGGAGGCCTCCACGACGGTGGCCGCCAGTTTCTGCTGGATCTGCTCCTGCATTTGCTTCGCCTGGCCCAGCATTTCCTGGAGTTTGAGTGGGTTCAGCATCATTCCTTCGTTCTTTCTTCTTTCTGTTGGACGCTCCCGGAGCGGAGCATTCTGCCTGTTAATGTGTTTCCCGCAGGTCGAGCACGCTGCGAATCTCAGCCTTGAACAGCTCCTGGGTCCTGCGGACGAGCGGATTTTCAAGCGCCGCGGACTGCGCAGACCCGGTGAGCGGCGCGTTTTGCCTTGCTGGTCCCGTGGTGGCCCCGTTCCCGTTTTCTCCGGGCAGAAATGCAATCTTCTGCATAGCGCCCATGGCCCGCATGGTCTTGCGGCAGATGGCTTCGGCCTCAGCGTTGACGGTGAGGGAGAGCATAGTTTTGCGGACGGCCAACTCGACCTGGATGGTGTTGCCCTGATCGGTCCATTTGCCCTGATGGATTAGATTAGCCGCCGTTTCATGGCCCGCCTGAGCCAGCGCGGCGCAAACGGCGTCGCGGATGCGATCGAGGTCCGGCGCCTCGGCGACGACGGTGCCGGCTTCAGCGCCCGCAGCCAGGGCGAGCGAGCCGTCAGTTACGGCGGCCAATGGCTCGGCCAGGCCGACGGCGGCGACCGGCTTGCTCTCGAATACGGGCGGTGCGGTGTCGGCGGCGCGGCTGGCGCTTTCAAAAGGAGAGAGCGCGCGCGGCGCGGATCCGGAGCCTTCGCCGGCGCTGCCGACGATCTTGCGGTCGCGGTCGGCTTCAAAGGGAGAGGGACGCGGGGCGGGTGCGCTTCTTTCCGGCGCGGGCTGGGTCTGCGGGGTGGATGCTGCTGCCGACCGCGGGACTGCGGCTACGCTGCGCGATCCTGTCCCGGAGCCGCTGGCCGGCGCGTTCGAGGATCCGCCGCTGCCCGGCAACTGGCTCAGCAGCTGTTCCACCGGGAGCAGACGCTGCAGGTGGACGAGCTTCACCAGGCCGAGCTCCAGATGGAAGCGCTGCTCCTGGCGGTAATTCAGTTCGTCAAAGGTGCGCAGCATGACCTGCAGGAAGCGCGTCAGGTCCTCTTCCGAAAAAAGCATGGCGGAGCGGGACGCGCGGGCGCGCTCGTCGGCGGAAATCTGCAGCAGATCGGTGTTCTCGCCGCCGATGCGGGCCATGAGCGCATTGCGCAGATAGCGGACGAACTGGCGGCCGAGCGCGGCGGGGCTGTTGCCCGCGTTGAGCAGCGTGTTCAGCTCGGCGATGACGGCTGCGGTCTGGCCGGCGCTGATCGCTTCCAGCAGCCGCTCGAAGACGGTGTTGGGCACCGAGCCCATCAGCTCGCGGATCTGGTCGGCAACGAGGTGGGCTTTGCCGTTGACCAGCGGCGCCGAGGCAATGGCCTGGTCCATGATGGAGAGCGCATCGCGCATGGAGCCATCGCCGGCTTCAGCCAGCAGGGCGAGCGCCGCATCGTCAGCCTCGATCTCTTCCTGGGCGGCGATGGTCTGCAGCTGGGTGAGGATGTCGTCGAATTTGACAGCATGAAAGCTGAAGTGCTGACAGCGCGAGCGGATGGTCTGCGGGATGTCTTCGGGCTGCGTTGTGGCCATCATGAAGATGACGTGCTCGGGCGGCTCCTCGAGGGTCTTGAGCAGGGCGTTGAAGGCGGCGTCGGTGATCTGGTGGGCTTCGTCGAGGATCCAGATCTTGTATTTGTCGCGCGCCGGGCGGTAGCGGGCGGCCTCGCGCAGCTCGCGGACCTCGTCGATGCCGCGGTTGGTGGCGGCGTCGATTTCAAGGACGTCCACGGCGTTGCCGGCGCGAATTTCCTGGCAGGAGTCGCACACGCCGCAGGGCTCGAGGGTGGGGCGTTCCGGTGTGCCGGAAGGCGTCCGGCAGTTCAGCGCCTGGGCGAGGATGCGGGCGATGGTGGTTTTGCCGATGCCGCGGTGGCCGGAGAAGATGTAGCCGTGGGCGACGCGTCCCTGCTCGAGGGCATTGAGCAGGGTGCGGGTGACGTGCTCCTGCCCGGCCACGTCGGCGAAGCGCTGCGGACGATATTTCCGGGCAAGGACCTGGTAAGCCATGGAATGCTGATTGTATCGCCTGGAGCGGTGGGTTTTCGGGGCAGGTGCAGGGCGTGGAAGATCAGCGCCGGCGAGAACCGCCGAGAAGGTCGATTACGCGAGTCGCGGTTCGAGGGGAAGGCGGCAGGAGCGAGACAATCGAAGAATCCAGCGTGACCAGATGGGCCCGATGGTGAAGTGCGAGCCCCAGCAGGTAAGCGTCCGTAATCTGCCTGTATCCCTGAAGGGGGACACCGCACAGATTCAGACTGGCGGGAAGATCGAGGCTGTCCGGCCAGAACACATGTCCGGGATGCTGCAGGTTGGCGGCGAGCAGTTGCACCGCTTCACTCACGCGCAGCGCGTCGGGCGTAACCGCGGGATTCGACAGGAGGCGAACACAGCCGGCCTGGGTGATTGGAGAGGTCGCCCAGTGACGAGCTGCATTGGCCACAAACCAGGTGCGAACCTTCTCATGGTGCTGCTGGAATGGCCAGACCAGGGCCAGCAGAGCATTGACATCCAGCAGGAACGCCGGCCCTACCATTCGTCTTCAGCTTCGAGCAGGCGTTCGGTGGTTAGAATCGGCGTGTTCTCCGGCAGAACCGGAACGTAGATTCCGTCCACACACTTCAGGGCGAAAGGCCGGGAAATGCCGCGGCGGATCAGATCGGTAGCGGCGCGTCCCACAGGAACGCCTCGTTCGGCCGCATATTGCTTTACCTGATCGAGGACATCGTCATCAATGGCCAGTGTTGTGCGCATGACAAGCACTATGATGCGCTGTAAGATTGGTTGATGTCAACAGGCAGAGATGATGTCAGAAAGAAGATTATGACATCAAAACGAGAGAATGATGCGGGGTTGTCTTATCGTTTGGCGGCGACCGCTGACCTGCCCCGCATCCGGGCGCTGATTGACGCGTCGGTGCGGGGACTGGGGCCCCAGGCGTATTCGCAGTCGCAGATTGAGCAGGCGCTGGGGACCTGGCTGGGACTGGACACGCAGCTGGTCGCGGACCAGACGTACTTCGTGGTTGAGCCGGCCGAGGAGCCGGGGACGCTGGTGGCGTGCGGCGGGTGGTCGCGGCGGAAGACCCCGTTTGGGGCGGATGCGCGGCCGGGGCGCGATGATGCGCTGCTCGATCCAAAGACCGATGCGGCGAAGATTCGGGCCTTCTTTGTGCATCCGGCGTGGGCGCGGCAGGGGATTGGCAGCCGTCTGCTGGCGCTGTGCGAGGACGCGGCGCGGGCGGAGGGTTTCAGGCGCTGCGAAATGGGCGCCACGCTGACCGGAATTCCGCTCTACCGGCGGCATGGCTATGTCGAAGGCAAGCGCGAAGAACTACCTCTGGCGAACGGGGAGACGCTGGCGATTGTCAGGATGGAGAAGAGTCTGTAGCCGGTGGCCTGTAGCCGGTCGCCAGTTGCCCGGAATCGATCTAGCGGGACGAACGGCGTGAGCGGGTCGACGTGGTGCGGCCGGACTTTTTCCCGGCAGCCTTCTTCTTTTTGCGCTCCCTCCGCCGAATTTCTTCCGGCGAATACATGCTCTTGCGGCAGTGCGGGGAGCCGCAGTTGCAGCGCGCTTCGTCGTCATCGCCGTCGTAGAGGAAGTAGTCGTAGGTAAGCTCTTCGCCGGCCTTGATGGTGCGAATGGCCATGATCCAGACGCGGCCGTCGATTTCCTCAGTCTCACAGTTGGGCTCGCAGGAGTGGTTGATGAACATGGCGGTTCCGTGTCCGTCGATGACCATGGCGCCGTTGCCGACTCCGAAGAGATAGGTCGTCGGCGAGTGCTCGTATTTCTCGTCGGCGTCGTCTTTGGCAATGCGCGCCCCGGTGTATTCCACCACGCGCGAGCCTTTGCGAATGGGGATGGTGGTGTAGCAGCCGGCGGCATGGATGGCGGACGAGCGGATCACAAGACCCATATGCCTCCACAATAACAAGGTGCAGTAGCCGTTGTGGGGTGGCGGCGCGTCTAAAATAGAGAAGAATGCTGCGCGTGGCCACCATTGCCGGAACTGCCCTTCTGCTGACCTTGCCGATTGCGGCGCAACAGCAGGACAACAGTGCGCCGCCGCCGCAGCAACAGCAACCGCAGACCGGGACAAAGGGTCAGCAAAACAAGACGGACAAGAAGAAATCCGGCGACCAGGCCAATCCCTTCCCGGAAACGCAATCGGAGAAGGCGGCGCAGCAGCAAAATCAGCAGCAGGATTCGAACGTTCCCGCGGCGCCCCAGCCGGCCACGCAGACGGATCAGGCTGTGCCCGGGAAGAAGTCCCCGACGGCGGATCAGAATCCGTTTCCCGAGGCCGAGTCGGAAAAGGCCGCACAGCAGGAGAAGTCGCCGCCGCCGGACGCCCCGGGCGACCAGGACTACAGCTCCAGCCAGGTTCACCTGAAGGGAATGGATGTGGCGCCGGCTGTGGGGGACGACACGGCGCCCATCCAGGCCAGTTCGCCGCTGCCCTACGATCCGAAGCTGGCGAAGAAAGATGCGCAGATCGGCGACTACTACCTCGAAACCAGCGACTTCAAGGGGGCGTACGAGCGCTTTGTGGAAGCGGCGCGCTCCGATCCCGGCAATGCCGAGGCGGTGTGGGGACTGGCCGAATCGGCGCATCGCCTGCAGATGAACGACGTGGCCATTAAGAATTACCGCCTCTATCTGGCGGCGCTGCCCAATGGTCCGCATGCGAAGGAGATTCGCAAAGAGCTGAAGGGGATGGGTCTCGAGCCCGGCTCCTGAAATTGCAGTGATATAGTTCTCCCGAATTCCGATTCCCCGCTATGCATCCCGTCCTCCAGCAGGTCTTCGACTCGTATCAGCCGGCGCTGACCGAACGGCCTTCGGAGTGGTGTCAGTTACATCCTGTACATGACGAGCGGCAGTGGAGCGCGCAGGAGTTGATCGAGCATCTGGTACTCACCTGCCGCAGCACCAGTCGGGAGCTGGAGAAGCGCCTGGAACGGGGACATCCGACGCGCGCGCACAGCACGCCGCTGCAGTGGTTTCTGCAACTGGTGGTATTGTCGTTCGGGCGCATGCCCGACGGCGTGCCCGCGCCCATTTTTGCCCGTCCCGATCAGCTCCACTGGAGTCCGATGAGCGGCAGCGAGCTGCTGGAAATGCTGCGCCAGGAGATGGAACGCATGGACGACCGCATCAGCGAGTGCCGGCAGCGCTTTGGCATCCAGCGGACAGCTTCGCACTTTTTGCTTGGGCCCCTGCGGCCCGACCAGTGGCGACGCTTTCACGTGATCCACATCCGGCACCATCTGGATCAGCTAAAGCGCATCGAGAGGTCCGTCAACGGTCGCGTCCGGGCGGAGGGGGAGCCGGTTGCCCGGGAACGCCCTCCGCAGCCGGACGTCAGTAGCTCGACTTGAAGGCGTAGGTGAGGCCCATGATGAACTGGAACGAATTTCGCTTCGTGGGCGGCAGCGTCGCCGGCGGGTCGTTGAGGTAGCTGTCCATTGTTCCCACGGAGAGGCCGAAGTTCTTATAGGTCGGGAAAGTGACTGTGTCGGTCTCCTGGGCGGAGTAGGCGCGAGGATTGTTGAATGCCGGTATAAAGCCCACCGTCTGGGCGAGAGTGAGCAGCTTCAATTTCAGCGCGTAGTCGGCGGAAATCGTGGAACCGATCAGGTTCTGACTGGTGGATCCGGCCCCGGCAATAAAACTCTGCTTCTCGTACTGCACGGTCGCCTTCAGATCGGCGATCTGTTTCGGAGTCTTCACGACCGTCCATCCAGCCCCGCCGCCGTAAATCTGCTGCAGGTTCAGGTCCTGGCTGTAGTTATGGTCGAAAGCGGTCTGTGCGAGTCCGAAGAACCGCGGAGAGAAATATTCGTCGCGCTCCGCGTCGATGTGCAGGATGGAGGATTTCGTGCTCGTCGCCGCGACCGGACCTGTGGGGGTGGTGTATGCAGGCTGCGTGATTTTGCCGTAGGAGGCGCTGAAGTCCGCAGAGGTGCGGTTGCGCGTATCGAGATAAGTCACCGTGGGCACCATGCGGATAAGGCCCACACTGCCCGAAACCGTGTACTGATTCTGGGTCGCGCTCACCAGCGTGGCTCCTGCGGTTGCCGCGCCGTTCCAGCCGGTGAAGAAGCCGGGCTCGTGGTAAAGCTGCTTGTCCAGCGTCGCTTTGTCCACGATGTACTGCGCGTCTTTCGTGGGGATCGGCTGCGGCGCGGCCTGCTGTGCAGACGGGTGCACCGTGACACTGTCGTTGGTGGCATCGAGGGGACCGGTAGGCAGCTGCCCGGTGGACTTTTTGCCGCGATTCTTTACCGTCGTGTTCAGAACGGCGAAGTCTTCCGTGGCGTGCAGCTCTTTAATCTTGTCCCAGGTAACCGTCAGATCGCCCAGAGACTCGGTGTGAAAGGTGATGGTGCCCGCCACTTCATTGACCAGCTTGCCGTGCAGCGTATCGCCGTTGGTCAGCACCAGGGTATCCGGCGCGGGGGCAGATTTCTTGTCCTGCGCGGCGCAGCGCATCAGGAAGGGTGGGGCAAGCAGCAGCAACGACAAAGCGAAAGCGCTGCGGGAAGGGTATGGGAGCCGACACATAACTTCAGTCCTCCTTACAAGGGGGCTTATGGGATTCATGGATAAATTGCGACCTGCTGGTGCGATGCGGGCGGTGCGACCCGATGTTGCGTGCTGGACGCGCCGCCCGGTTTCCTCGAAAATGAATGTATGGCGCTGACCCGTGAACAGGCCCTGGACTTCTTCCACTCCGACGATCTGATCGGTTTGGGAATGGAAGCGGATGCGGTGCGGAAACGTCTGCATCCCGAAGGCGTGGTCACTTACATCATTGACCGCAACATCAACTATACGAACTTCTGTACTGAGTATTGTACGTTCTGCGCGTTCTACCGGCCGCTGAAAGGCAAGCAGGCCAGCGAAGGGTACATCCTCGATTTCGAAACCATTTACGAGAAAATCGCCGAGACCCTGGAGATGGGGGGCACCGGCGTGCTGATGCAGGGCGGACTGCATCCCGATTTGAAAATCGACTGGTTCGAGCGGCTGCTGCGCGGCATCAAGGAGCGCTTCCCGCAGATCTGGCTGCACTGCTTTTCCGCGTCGGAGATCCTGGCCATTGCCGAGTACAGCGAACTCACCGTGCGCGATACCATTGCGCGGCTGCGCGACGCCGGCCTGAATTCGATTCCCGGCGGCGGCGCCGAAATCCTCGACGACGAGGTGAGGCACCGGATTGCACGGCTGAAGTGCCGCACAGAGGACTGGGTGCTGGTGCATCGCACCGCGCACCAGCTGGGTATGCGCACCACGGCCACCATGATGTTCGGCGTGAGTGAGACTCTGGAGCAGCGGGTGAATCACTTCGACGTGATTCGGCGGCTGCAGGAGGAGACCGGCGGCTTCACCGCCTTTATCCCCTGGAGCTTCCAGCCGAAGCACACCGCGCTGGGCGGACGCGGGTGGGACGAGGCGACGGCGGTGGAGTATCTAAAGGTGCTGGCGATCGCCCGACTCTATCTGGACAACATCGAGAATGTGCAGTCCAGCTGGGTGACGCAGGGGCTCAAAGTCCTGCAGATGGGGCTGCGCTTCGGCGGCAACGATGTCGGGTCGGTGATGCTGGAAGAGAACGTTGTCCGCGCCGCCGGCACGTCCAACTGCACAACGGAAGAAGAATTGCGGCGGATCATCCGCGATGCGGGGTTCAAGCCGGTGCAGCGCGACACGCTCTATCGGACGATGTTCCTGAACTAGGCGCTTCCTGCCTTATTGCAGATCAATCTCACCCGTCAGCACGTGCGCGTACAGGTGGTACTCGCCGTCGGCGGTTGTGCGCGTGACGCTGCGGAAGAAGCCGCCCTTATCTACCCCCCACGCCTTCACCGCGCCAATGTCGACCGAGGCGTTCACAGAGCGGTAGTCACTCGTATCACCGGTCGCGATTGTGATTTGTCCGGCGTAGAGGTCGATGTCCTTATCGCCGCGAATGTCGTTCACCTTCACCTCTCCGGCAGGCAGGTGGACGCGCAGATTGGTCTGGCGTGGCACCTCGATGGAGATCTGCAGGCTGCCCTCGTGTTCCGTGTCGCTGCTGATGGTCAGCCGCTCGTGTCCTCCCTCTCCGCTCAAGTGGAGCCGTATCTCATGCGGATCGTGGGGGGTGGTGCAGGTGATGCGCAGTGTGTCGGACTCCGTGCCGGTGATGGTGATGCCCGCGGGACGCGAGTCAATCACCAGCGTTGCCCGGTCGTGCAGTGGCGCCTCCAGCGCCCGCGCGCAGGAGCCGGACGTCTCGCAATAGCCACCTGCCGCGCCCATCAGCATCGCGGCGGCGATGCCGGCACAGAACACTCTCATGCGGAAACATACGTCCCCGGGGAACGAAAGGTTCCCGCTTTCTGGACACCCAGCCCGATCCCGGGTGATTCTGAAAGGAGTCGAGGCAGTTTGGGGTTTGCGCGCAGCGCGACTGCCTGGATGGCAAATCCCGCGACTGCCTGGATGCGTATCCCGCGCAGCGCTGCCACTTGGACGGCAAGTTCCTTATGATCATCAATCTCGCCCGCCGCGCGCACAATCACAACTGGGAACTCGACCCCATTGTCCGCTCGCTGCTCGACACGGATTTTTACAAGCTCCTGATGCTGCAGTTCATCTGGAAGAACTTCTCCGGAACGCGGGCGACGTTCTCCCTGGTGAATCGCGACGCCGACCCCAGCTTTGCCGAGGCCATCGATCAGGAGGAACTGCGCGCGCAGTTCGACGCCGTGCGCAAGCTGCGCTTCCGCAAGTCGGAGCTGATCTGGCTGGCGGGCAACACCTTCTACGGCACCCGCGACATCTTTGAGCCGGCGTTCCTCGAATGGCTCGATCAGAGCTTCCGCTTATCCGACTACGACCTCTCCTTCGAGAGCGGCCGGCTCAGCGTCACGTTTCGCGGCCTGTGGACCGAGACCACCCTGTGGGAGATCTACGCGCTGGCCATCATCAGCGAGATGCGCACCCGCGCCAGCCTGAAGCGGCTGAACGAGCTGGAACTCGACATTCTGTACGCCCGCGCCAAGTCGAAGCTGTGGGACAAGATGGAACGCCTGCGCGGCGTGTCCGGCCTGCGCGTGAGCGACTTCGGCACGCGGCGGCGGCATAGTTTCCTCTGGCAGGAATACGTCGTGGGCGCGATGGCCAATGTGCTGGGGCAGCGCTTCACCGGCACCTCGAACACGTACCTTGCCTACAAGCACGATCTCGAAGCCATCGGCACCAACGCGCATGAGATCCCCATGGCCCTGGCGGCGATGGCCGACAGCGATGCTGAACTCAGGCAGTCGCAATACAAGGTCCTCGAGCTGTGGCAGCAGACCTATCAGGGCGAGCTGCTCATTCTGCTGCCGGACACTTTTGGCACCACGCAATTCCTGCGCGACGCGCCCAGCTGGGTGGCCGACTGGACCGGCCAGCGCGCCGACAGCAAAGATCCGCGCAGCGCCGGCGAGGAGTACATCACCTGGCTGACGCAGCGCGGGCGCAATCCACGTGACAAGCTCTTTATCGCCTCCGATTCGCTCGATGTTGAAGACATCCTCGAGCTGCACCAGGCGTTCTCCGGGAGGATTCGCTTTTCCGCGGGCTGGGGCACGCTGCTGACCAACGACTTTCGCGACTGCAATCCGCAGGGCGGCAACTTCGATCCCCCACGGCTGGTCTGCAAGCTGCAGGACGCGAACGGCCGCCCGGCCGTGAAGCTGTCCGACAATCTCGACAAGGCCCTCGGCCCACCGGAGGAGATTGAGCGCTATCGGCGCATCTTCGGATCGGCAGGTATCGACCGGCGGCAGGTGCGGACGTAAATCCGCCCGTTCATCTGACATTCTTGCGCAATGGATGGACCAGCCGATTCCCATGCCAACCGAAACGCCGACCATTCTTCGCCCCAGGCCGTTTCTCCTCCTTCTTGCACGCCGTTCGTAGGCGCCCATGGCGGCCTTTGTGGTTTAGAAATCCCCATTTTTCCAGGCGCAGGTCGGGCTGAAGATGTTGGGTCGCGCTTCCCCCAGGGACAACGATCCCGGCGCATCTCCCCTCCTATTCACATTGCTGCGGCCGTTTGCGCCCCTGAATGCCATGAAAGCTCTCGCAGATCCAACTCGGCTTCGGCCCTTCCACAAACCCGATGGGCTTTTGCAGGTCATCGTGGAAACACCCGCCGGAAGCCGCAACAAGTTTGCTTACGATCCGGAACAGGGCGTGTACGTGCTTCGGAAGATCCTGCCTGCCGGCATGGTCTTTCCCTGGGACTTCGGTTTCGTGCCGCAGACGAAGGCTCCGGACGGCGATCCCATCGACGTACTGCTGCTGATGGACGAGCCCGCTTATCCCGGCTGCGCGGTGCCGGCGCGCCTGATCGGTGTGATTGAGGGCGAGCAGGTGGAGGGCAGGAAAAGGAATCGGAACGATCGCCTGGTGGCCGTCGCCGATGCCAGCCACTCCTGCGCAAACATCCGCCGCCTCAAGGATCTTTCCCGCAAGTGGGTGAAGGAATTAGAAGACTTCTTCGTCAACTACCACAGGCTGGAAGGCAAGGAATACCGGCTGCTGGGATGCCATGGCGCCCAGACCGCGGCGCGGCTGGTGCAGGAGGCTCGCCGCAAGGCATGACCGAACTGCTGATTCGCTTCGGGGAGTCAGGATCGCTCAGGCTTTGAGCCGCTCCACCACCAGCGGCGCCAGTTGCGACACGTTGCCCGCCCCCAGCGTCAGGATCGCGTCGCCTTCCCGCGCCTGCGCAATGGCCTGCGCAATGGCCGCGTCAGGCGACGCTGCATAGCGCACCTGCCCCGCAGGCATCGCTCCCGCCAGCGCCTGGGCCGTCACCCCCGGGATCGGCTCTTCGCTGGCTGCATAAATGTCCAGCATCTGCACTGACGTCGCATCGTCGAAGGCGTGCACGAATTCCTCCATCAGATCGCGGGTGCGGGTGTAGCGGTGCGGCTGAAAGATCACATGCACGCCGGGGTAGCCGCACTCCTTCGCCGCGCGCAGCGTGGCGCGAATCTCCGTCGGATGATGGCCGTAGTCATCGACCACAGTGATGCCGCGCTCGCAGCCTTTCACCTGGAAACGCCGATCGACCCCGCGGAACGACTTCAGCCCCGCGGCAATGGCTTCCGGCTTGATTTCAAGCTGGGCCCCGATCGCCACCGCGGCCGTCGCGTTCAGCACGTTGTGCTGCCCGGGCACGTGCAGCTCCAGCGGGCCGTAGACCTCACCTCCCACCGCGACCTCAAAACGAGAGAGGCAGGCTCGGGCACCTACCGCTGGCGCGCTGGCCGGAAGCGCGGGCAGCAGCCGCAGCACAAAATCCGCCTTCGGCGACGCGCCGTAGGTAAACACCCGCCGCCGCACTCGGGGCAGGATCGCCGCCAGCCGCGCATCGTCGGCGCACGCCACGCAGGCTCCGTAGAACGGCACCTTGTCCATGAACTCGACAAACGCGCCCTCTACGTCGGCCATGTCGGCGTAGCAGTCCATGTGCTCCTTGTCGAGGTTGGTGACCACCGCCAGAATCGGCGACAGGCGCAGGAACGAGCGGTCGCTCTCATCGGCCTCGGCGACCAGATATTGTGACTGGCCCAGGCGCGCATTCGATCCCATCGTATCCACGCGGCCGCCCACGACCACCGTCGGGTCCAGACCGCCTGCGGTCAGCACCGCAGCCACCATGGAGGTCGTCGTGGTTTTGCCGTGCATGCCGGCGATGGCGATGCCGTACTTCAGCCGCATCAGCTCGGCCAGCATCTCGGCGCGCTGGATCACGGGAATCTTTCGCGCCCGCGCCTCCGCCACCTCCGGATTGCGCTCATTCACCGCGGAGCTGACCACCACCACGCCCGCCCCCACGACGTTGGCTGCGGCATGGCCTTCGAAGACGGTGGCTCCCAGCGTTGCCAGCCGCTCCGTTACCTGCGATCGGCGAAGATCGGAGCCGCTGACCGGATAGTTGAGGTTGAGCAGAATCTCGGCGATCCCGCTCATGCCGATGCCGCCGATACCGATGAAGTGAACGCGCTGTGCCTTGGCGAACATAGTCCCAGACCTAAGGTAAACCAGAAGACGCGGCGGGCCTGCCCTGCAGGGCGCCATGCCCGATGCTCTCTGGTTCTCGGTGTCCTGTGGGGTGGGCTTTTCTCTACTGGCTGGCGCCCTGCTGCGGCGGCGGGCCGGTGTGCAGGACCAGGTCGTTCTGGTGGATGAAGCGCAGGTCCACGTCGAAGCCCTTCCGGCCATTCCACTGCGCCGCGGTGACAGGGAAGTGGAAGACCAATTGACCTTCGACGACCTGACCCGGAGCCATGGTGATGTCGCGCGGTACAGGGGACTTCTGCTGCTGCGCCAGGGCGGGATAGGCCACGAACACCTTGCGATAATCCGATCCGCTGGCCGCCAGGCTTTGCTCCACCTGGCCATTCGGCAGAGTCAGGTTGCCGTACATATCCTGCAGGAAGAGCGGCAGCTTTGTGGTGCTTCTGATCCTCACATTGGCAATCACGATCACCTCATCGGTGATGTTGGGACCGCCGTTGACGCCCCCCAGGCCCGAGCCGGTGGAAAGCTCACGGTGAATGGAATAGCCGGAAAGCGACGTCACCTCGCCGGCGTGCACCGGTCCGGTCCAGGTGGCCCACAGGTACGCGCCGATGATCCCCGCCGAGACGACGATGGCCGCGAGCACCGCGAATAATGGATGGATGCTGGATTCGCTCTTTTCAGACATCTTGCTCTCGCATTCTAGCTGAAGCCCGCATCAGGCGGGGCGCTGCCGCAACGCATCCAGGAATGCCTGCGGCTCCAGTGTATTCAGCACATCTCCTTTGCGCAGCCAGGCCCGCCGCAATTGCCGGATTCCGTACCGCATCTTGTCCAGATGGCTCGTATGATGCGAATCCGTGTTGATCACGATGCGGCAGCCCACCTCTTTGGCCAGCCGCAGGTCGCGGTCGCACAGGTCGAGCCGGTCGGGATAGGCATTGTGCTCCACCGCCACGCCCAGTTCCGCTGCCCGGCGCAGAATGACCGCCAGATCCAGCGGGTAGGGCTCGCGACGCAACAGCAGTCGTCCCGTCGGATGCCCCAGGATGCGCGTATACGGATTCTCCAACGCCCGCACGATGCGCTCCGTCATCTGCGCTTCCGGCATATTGAACAGGGAATGCACGCTGGCGATCACCACGTCCAGCTGCGCCAGCACCTCGTTGGAGAGGTCGAGCGCACCATCGGCCAGAATATCCACCTCGATGCCGGCGAAGACCCGAATCTTCCCCTCCATCTCCCGGTCCACAGCGCGAATATTCCGCATGTGCTCGAGCGCGCGCTGGTCATCGAGCCCCATGGTCATGGCCAGATTCTTCGAGTGGTCGGTGATGGCGATGTACTGATAGCCGTGCCGCAAGCCGGCTTCGGCCATTTCGCGGATGGTGTTCTTTCCATCCGTGACGTTAGTGTGCATATGCACGTCGCCACGGATGTCCGACTCCTCGATCAGCCTGGGCAGCCGTTGCGCCTCAGCGGCCTCGATCTCGCCGTTGTTCTCGCGCAGCTCCGGCGGAATCCACTCCAGGCCGAGCGCCGCGTAAATTTCCTCTTCGGTAGCGCCCGCCACGAAGGAGCCATCCTCTACACGCGCCAGCGCATACTCGCTCAGCGTGTAGCCCCGTTTGAGCGCGCGCTGCCGGATCGATACGTTGTGCATCTTCGATCCCGTGAAGTACTGCAGCGCCGCCCCATAGGAACCCTCCGGCAGCAGCCGCACATCGATCTGGAGGCCGCTGCGCAGCCGGAAACTCACTTTGTTCTGTCCTTTGGCCAGCAGCGTGTGCAGCGGCGGATAGTTCGCCACGTACTCCACCGCGGCGCTTACGCAATCCTCCGCGCACGCCGGCCCGGTGGTCAGAATGTCCAGGTCACCCACTGTGTCCCGCCCCCGGCGCAGGGATCCCGCCGGCAGAATCGTCGTGAGCCCCTCGAAGCGGCGCAGATACTCAATCAGCTTCTCGGCGGCAATCTCCGCGTCGTCCAGCAGGAACCGCCCGCTGCTCTGTTTGTAGTCCTCGATGCCTTTGCGCAGCTTCTGGATGAGCTTCTCGCCAAAACGCGGCAGCCCTTCCAGCCGTCCTGCTGTGATGGCCTGCTCCAGTTCCTCAACGGAACCCACCTGAAGCGCGTCCCACAGCAGCGCCACGGTTTTCGGTCCCATACCCGGCAGGCGCAGAAGCTCCAGCATCGTAGGCTTGTATTTCAGCAGCAGCTCTTCGCGCAGCGGCAGCGTGCCCGCGCGCTCGATCTCCTGGATGTTCGCCGCCATCCCTTTGCCGATCCCGGGAATCTCCTGCAGCTTCTTAGGTTCGCCGGCAATCGTGCTCAGTTGCGTGGTTGAGGATTCCACCGCTTCGGCCGCGCGCCGGTAAGAGCGGATGCGGAACGGATCGCCCGCACTAATCTCCAGCAGGTCGGCTGTCTCCGCCAGCAGCTGTGCCATCGAGCGATTGTCCATCGGAGACGATTACACCACTTTCAGGAAGGCGGAATCCACAAGCGCGGCCATGCAGCGGTCAGACTCCGGCAACCCGCTCAGGAGCAAAAAGCCCGCGCCATCGCGGGCTTTCCCCAACTCTCGATGGAGATTGTACGGTTCAGTTGCCGTCAGGCAACTTCCCGGGCCCGGACTACCTGGTCTGCCTGTGGCCCTTTTTGGCCCTGAACGATGTCGAATTCGACGTCATCGCCCTCTTTCAGGCTCTTGTATCCATCCACCTGAATGGCGCTGTAGTGGACAAACACGTCCGGCCCGTCGTCCCGGCCGATAAACCCGTAGCCCTTCGCATTGTTGAACCACTTCACCTTGCCTTTGTATTGAGCCACAAACGCGAACCTTCCTCTCAGGCAGACTTTGGTTTGGGAAACCAACCTGCTGTCGAATAAAGACGCTGTGCTGTGGCCTTGGGGTTTTCTTCTGGAAAACAGGAAGAGGGGATATTACTTCTTCCTGTGTCCCTGGCTACGAACGTAATACATCGCGGAGATCACGGTTTTGCCGTCCTGGATCTCGCCCTTGTCGATCAGGCGCAGCAGCCGCGAGAGCGGCACGAACTGCAGCTCAATCGACTCGTCATCCTCGGGCTGGGCCTGCCCGGGAATGAGGTCTTCTGCCAGAAAAACCTGGTGCCATTCGCCAAGAAATCCTGGACTTGCGAAGTACTTCACCAGTTTGGTCCACTTCCGTGCCTGGTAGCCGGTCTCCTCCAGCAGCTCGCGTTTCGCCGCCTCCAGATGGCTCTCGCCCGGGTCCATTTTGCCCGCCGGCAGCTCGTATAAATATTGCTGCGCCGCGTGCCGGAACTGCCGTTCGAGCAGCACCAGCGGATCTTTCTTGCTTTTCGATCGATCGACGGCCAGGATCACGGCCGAACCGCCGTGCCGGATCACGTCCCGGGTGACTTCCTTCCCGTTTGGCTCGCGGATCACGTCGGTCTGCACCCGGAACAGCGGCCCATCGTACGAGACCTTCGACGACAGCACTTTGGCGGGACCGCCGGGATCGATCTTCAGCTTGCGCTTCACCGGCGCTGCGTCCGCAACCGCCTTCTTCAGGGATTTCTTCGATCTCGCCTTCTTTGCCATGCTGCCGCCTCCGACCTTTTTACGGTACCATTCGCCGCCCCTGCTTCCGGGAATGCGCGGCCACCTGCCCTTTCTGCATCTTCCCGGCAACCCGCAGCATCCGATTGTCGCGGCCCTCCCCCGGGAGCCGCTGCTGCGGCCTCGATCCCCGAATGCTGCCGACGCGCGTGAGAGACTGGAGTGCAGGCCTGCGGCCGTGAACGTCGACTGTTATCCCATCTCGCTGCTGCCCCGGCTGAGCCGGCTCTTTCTCGACTACGTCTCCGGCCGCGAGGGGCTTTCGCCCTTTTACCGCCACGACCCGTCGGAAGTTCCCACGGCAGTTCCCGAGCAAACCCAGGCGCACCGCAGCGCCATCGCCGATATTCTCCTCGAGCAAAATCGAAACTGGAATGCCGGCCCAAAGGCTCTGGCCAACATCGAGCGTCTCCGGCAGGGAGCCGGCGCCTTCCTGACCGGCCAGCAGGTCGCTCTCTTTACCGGACCCCTTTTCACGCTGCTGAAGGCTGCCACCGTGATTCATCGCGCGCAGACGGTCGGAGCCGTGCCCATCTTCTGGCTGGCCAGCGAGGACCACGATTTCGCCGAAGCCGACCACGTTACGCTGCCCTCGCGCCACGCGCTCCACACTCTGCGCGTCCACGTCGATCCATCCCACCAGGGCAAGCCGGTCGGCGGTCTGCAACTCGGCCCGGGCATTCGCACCGTCCTCGATCGGGCAGCAGAACTCATTGGCGGCTCGCCGGAGTTCGACCTCCTCGCCGCCTGCTATACGCCGGACGCCACCTTTGCCTCCGCCTTTGCGCGATTCCTCGTCGCGGCTTTCGCCGACTTCGGCCTGATCGTCATCGACGCCTCCAGCCGCGCCTTCCATGCGCTCGGCGCGCCCGTCCTCCGCCACGCTCTGCAGCACGCCGACGCACTGGAGACGGCCCTCCACGAACGCGACAAGCTCCTCGCCGAGCGCGGCTACCAATCCCAGGTCCTGGTCGCCCCCGGCAGCAGCCTGCTCTTTCTTCTCGACGAAGCCACCGGCGCCCGCACGCCGCTCCGCCGCAGGAACGGGAGCTGGTTCGCCGGAAAGACGCAGTACGCCACCGCCGACCTGCTCGGCATCCTCGACGCCGCGCCCGAGCGCCTGAGCCCCAACGCTCTGCTGCGGCCTGTTTTTCAGGATTATCTGCTGCCCACCCTCGCCACCATTGGCGGCCCCGCGGAGATTGCCTACTTTGCCCAGTCGCAGGTTCTGTTCGACACCATCCTCGGCCGCGCCACGCCGGTGCTGCCTCGACTCAGCGCTACCCTCGTCGAGCCCGCCATCGCCCAGGTCATGGCTCGACACGAACTGACCCTTGCCGACATCCTCCAGGCCCATCCTGACGAGCTGGCCCACCGCCTCGGCGCGCGCTCGATGCCGCCGGAGGGGAAACGCCACCTCGCCGCGACCGGCAACGCCCTCAACGACGAGTTGGACGGATTGCTGGCCTGGGCCGAGTCACTGGACCCCAGCCTCGGCCGCGCCGCCCACGTCTCCGCCGGCAAGATGCGCTACCAGATGAACCGCCTCCGCCGCCTGGCTGCCAACTATCAGCTCCAGCGCGAAGGCAGCATCCGCCGTCACGTGGACACGCTCTGCTTCAATCTCTTCCCGGATCGCCATCCGCAGGAGCGCACCATCGGCGGCATCGCCTATCTGGCGCGTTATGGCTCGTCACTGCTCTCGACCCTCGTCGAGCAGGCGACGCCCGACTGCACCGGGCACAAAGCCATCTGGCTGTAAGCCGCTTCCAATTGCACGCCCCGCCGCCCGGTGGTAGAGTCGGCCTGAAACAGGACTTTTCGCGAGGAACCGCCTCGGGACCCGCCGTATGGCCAAATCGAAATCCAACTCGGTCAACTCGGTTTTTGAAGTTGCCTGCCCCGACTGCGGGGCTATGCTCAAAATTGACACAGATACCCGCGCTGTGATCGCTCACACCCCCGCGCCCCGCAAGCGCACCTTCGAGGACTTCGACCAGGCCACCCGCGCTTTGCGCGAAGCCGAAGAGCGCAAGGAGAGCCTCTTCCGCCAGTCTCTCGAGGCCGAGAAGAACCGCGAAGATCTATTCAACAAACGATTCGCTGAGGCGATAAAGAAAGCGAAAGAAACGCCGGATACAGGCAAGCCTCTCCGCGAATTCGATCTCGACTAAGGGCGGTGCATCCCAATGCTTATGGATACAGAGGTCACTCCACTGAAACTCGCTCGGCAGGTCGAACACGATCTCTCCGAAATGCACTGGACTCGCGGTGTGGCCGCCGGGTCTCTGCTGGTGAGCGCCATCCTGTTGATCACCGGTCGCCGCAAATCGGCCCTCGCCGTAGCCGCCGCCGGCGCCGCTGTCGCGCTGCTGGAGAATCCCGAGGCCGTCCGTGATTTCTGGGATCAGGCGCCGCGCCTGCTCCGTTCCAGCCAGGACTTCCTCGTCCGCATCGAGGACTTCATGGAAGAACTCAACAAACAGGGGATCCGCCTCCGCAAAGCTGCCTCCGGCGATTAACGGCGACCTCGGGCTCCATCCACGATTCAGTCTGCTCATCTCCCCACGAGCATCGAAGCCCGCGAGGCTTCCGCCAGCCGGCGACTGCCGGCGCAGACCCTGATTGCGTTGGCCTTTCCTTATAGCGGCGATAAGACGTAACACCTCAGTGAAATTCCGGCGCTTGTCAGCCGCTACACTGAATCCAGATGAAGCGCACCATCACGCACTATGAGTTGGTCCGCAAGCTGGGAGCGGGCGGCAGCGGCATCGTCTACCTGGCCAACGACACCCAGCTCATGCGCCCCGTGGTGCTCAAGGTCCTGAAGCGCGGCGCCCTCACCCAGGAGCAGATGCGCACCACCACCCTGCGCGAAGCCCGCATGGCCTCCGCCATCGAGCACCCTAACGTCTGCGCGATTTATGAAGTCGGCGAAGAGGGCGAGGAAGCCTTCATCGTTATGCAGTACGTGCCCGGGCAATCCCTGGACAAGCTCATCGCCAAAGGGCCGGCCAGCCTGCAACTCGTTCTCTCCGTCGGCATCCAGATCGCCGACGGCCTCAGCGCCGCCCATTCCCTCGGAATCTTCCATCGCGACCTGAAGCCGGCCAACGTGATGCTCACCGATGGCGGGCTGGCCAAGATCCTGGACTTCGGCCTTGCCCGCCGCCTGCCCCCCGAGGAGGCCGAGTTTGATCCCGCCAAAGCCTCCCGGCGCAAGCCCGGCGCGCCCATCGCTACCTATACCGCGCGCGGCGGCACCATTGCCTACATGGCGCCGGAGCAGTTCGTCACCGGGCAGAGCAGCGTCCAGAGCGACCTGTGGGCGCTCGGCGTCATCCTGTATGAGCTCGCCAGCGGACGCCATCCTTTTGCGCGTCCCGATGGAGACGAGTTCCAGAGCATCCGCGCCATCCAATACTTCGATCCGCCGCCCATCGAGAAGATCCCCGACGAACTGAACTCGGTCATTCTCTGCCTGCTGAAGAAGACCCCGGCCGAGCGCTATGGCAGCGCTGCCGAAGTCCGCGAGTCGCTGAAAACCATCATGAAAGCGCTGCAGCTCGAAACCGGCATCATTCCCGGCGATGCCGCCGCCGTGCTGCCGCCCTCCACACCCGCCGAACAGGAGAAGCGGGCCACCGGCCTGCTCTCCATGCTCGCCGAACGCTTCCGCGAATCTTCTGACGACAAGGCCGCGCAGAATTCGATCCTCGTCCTTCCCTTCCAGAATCTCGGAGCCGGGGAGGTCGCGCCGCTCTACGGATTCGCCCTCGCCGACGCCATCGCCACGCGCATCGCCCGCATGTCGTCGCTGGTCGTCCGCCCCTCCAGCGCGCTCATGCATCTGCCCGTGTCGCAGATGGATCCCCTCGCAATCGGGCAAAAGCTGCTCGTCGCCTGGGTACTCACGGGCAGCTTCATGCGGTCCGAGCAGGGATTTGACCTCAACTGGCAGCTGCTTGAGGTGGGGACGCAAAGCGTGCGCGGCGGCGGCGCCATCAGCGTGCCGTCCTTCGACCTGATCGCGGTGCAGACGGAAATATGCAATGAGGTTTTCGCTTCTCTTCAGGGCCTGGGGCAGCTCCAGCCCGCCGCCAACCATCAGGGGGCTCCGCGCACCCGGCAGCTCGGCGAAGAACTTTCAGAGGAGTATCTGCAGGCGCGCGCCCTGCTCTCCGGATTTATGCAGCGCACCGGCAGCCGCGCCGAGCTGGAACGCGCCCGCGAGCTGTTCGAAGCCGTCACCGAGAGCGACGCCACCTTCGCCCCCGCCTGGAGCGGCCTCGGCATTGCGCACCTCCAGTACCTCCGCCACGGCTTCGGCGGCCATCTGCACGTGATGGCGGCGCGCAAGGCTCTGGATCGCGCCCTCGAACTCGATGCCGGCTCCATCGAGGCGAATCTCTACCGCGTCTACATGCTCCTCTCCCGCGGCGAAAAGGAGAGCGCCCGCCACGGCATCGAGAACCTGCTGCGCACCGCCGCCAACGACTGGAACGTCCACCTCGTCGCCGGCATCACCCTGCGCATCGACGGCATGTACGAGGAGGCTCTCGAGCAGTTCCACCGGTCGCTCATCCTCAACCCCTCGAACGCCGCCGTCATCTACAACCACCGTGCGCGCGTCTATCAATACCAGAACCAGCTGGAGCTGGCCGAGGAAGAGCTGTAGAAGGGCCTCACTCTTGAGCCCAAATATCCGCTGCTGCGCACCTCGGTCGCCTACCAGCGCATGCGCCAGGGCGATCTGCGCCAGGCCATCGATCTTCTCGAAGACGTCATCCGCGACGACAGCTCCATGCGCATTGCGGTGCCCACGCTGGCTATGTGCTACGTGCAGATTGGCGACCGCGAGCGCGGCGCCTCTCTCATCGGCGAGGACTCCATCGCCGCCGCCGAGGCCGACAGCGAGATGGCCTATCGCCTCGCCACCTACTTTGCCGTCGATGGCGACGAGAGCGAAGCGCTGCACTGGCTCCGCCGCGCTATCTATCTGGGCAACGAGAATTATCCCTGGTTCTCGAAGAACCCCGCCTGGAATCGCCTGCGCGAGCACGCCGACTTTGAGCGCATCCTCGAAGACCTGAAGAAAAGCTGGCGCCGCAATCAGCGCACCTGGAAACGCCTGCTGGCGGGATCAGGCGCATAGCGCCGGGAATCTGCCTCCGGGATCACGCGCGCATAGCGGCAATCATAGGAACAGCGCGTCGTGTACCAATATGTACATAATTGCAAATATGTACGATAATGTACAAGTCATGGCGAACCCACCCAGTCGCAAACAGTACGCCGTCATCACCGCGGACGTGGTGGGATCGCGCAGGATTGCATCGTTTCGCGTCAAACGGGATCAGCGTCTCGCCAGAATTTCCCGGATGCACCTTGCGCAGAAGGCAATCCTCTCCCCCTATACCGTGACCGCATGGGACGAGTTTCAGACGATTCTGCGCCGCCCCGAGGATCTTCCCCGCGTAATCCTGGATTTGCGCCGCCTCTTCTACCCGATGCAGTTGCGGATCGCCGTGGGGATCGGCGCAGTGACCGAAGTGCGTAAGGCGCCCATCAACCGCTATGCCGCCGGCGAGGCTTTTGAGAGGGCACGCAATGCCGCCGACCGCATGAAACGCGGGTCACCTAAATATCGTCTTCTGACCGGTTTCGAGTCCGGCAAAGAGGTCTTCGACGCGATCGCAAATACGATCTATCGCCTGCAGGATGCACTTGTCGAAAGAACCACGGCGCGGCAATGGGCCACCATCAACGCGCAGATCGACACCGACCGCCAGAATGCAACCGCCCGGAGGCTGGACCTCGATGTCTCGACGGTGTCGAGAAATCTCAAAAGAGGGTACTATTGGCACCTGATCGAGACCGCCGAAGCCATGGAGAAGATCGTCCGGGCGTATTTTTAAATTTGTACTGTTTCGTACAAAAACTGAAAAATGGACGATTTCATGCAACTGCTTCCGGCTGCCTTCCTCGCGCTTCTTCTGGCTCATCTGCTCGGCGACTTCCTCCTGCAGCCGGAATGGATCGCCAGGAACAAAGCCAGGCGTCTGCTCCCCCTGCTTCTGCATGGCGCTTTGCATGGATTGATGGCATGGGCCTGTCTCGCATTCTTCGTGCGTGTGCCCTTTCTGTCGATCCGGAATCAACTGGTGATTCTCGGCTACGTCGCCGTTCATCTCGCCATTGACGGGTTGAAGGCGTCCCTGATTGGCCGATCCCTCCTGCCGGACAATGCCGGCACTTTTCTGCTGGATCAGCTGCTGCATGGCGTTGTCATAGCGGCAGCGGCGCTTCTGGTCAGCGACAGCCGCCTCGCTGCCGTGGCGGACGTTCTGCGCATCCTGCCCACGGCACGAACCCGAATCCTGGAATCAGCCATCATTTATGTCGGGATTGTATTCGGTGGCGGATATCTGATCCGTTCCGTCACCCGAGGCATTGCCCGAGGCGTTGCCACGGAAGCGCCGGAGCAGTTGCAGAACGCAGGGCTCTACATCGGATGGATCGAGAGGGCCCTGGTTGTTACCGCCATGGCGCTGCAGTCTCCCGCCCTGGTCGGCCTCATCCTCACCGGAAAATCCATCGCCCGATTCCCTGAGTTCAAAGAACCGCGCTTTGCCGAATATTTCCTGATCGGTACGCTCCTCAGCGTTTTACTGGCAGTATTCGGCGGCATCGTGCTCCTGCACATCCTGTACGGCACCGTTTCGCTGAAGTAAGAGAGCGAGTAGTGCTTAGTCCAGCCGGTATTTCGTCTCCGCCAGCCGGTACAGCGGCCGCCACACCAGCCGATTGATGGTCACCACCATCAACGCCATGATCATGGTCGCCGCCAGCAGCACGGGAAAGTTTCCTGCATCGCTGGCCGCGCTGATCTGCGCCCCCACGCCCAGCGTTGCCAGCGTCTGCCCGCGCAGCTTGAAGTACTCAGCCATAATCGACGCGTTCCACGCTCCTCCGGACGCCGTCACCAGCCCCGTAATCAGGAACGGGAAAATTCCCGGCAGGATCACCGTCCTCCATCGCTGCAGGTCGCCGAAGCGGAACAGCCGCGCCACCTCGCGCAGCTCCGATGGAATGGCCTGCGCGCCGGCAATCACGTTGAACAGGATGTACCACTGCGCAGCCAGCAGCATCAGGATCACCGACCCCACACCCAGTCCCACACCGATCCGGGCCAGCGCCAGAAGAATGATGGGAAAGAACGCCGTCGCCGGAAAGGACGCCGCAATCTGGGCAATCGGCTGGGCCCAGGTCGAAAACCGCGGATTGAAACCAATCGCCACACCCACGGGAATCGTCCACAGCGACGCCAGCAACAGAGCCACATTGACGCGCAGGAACGTCAGGCCCGCTCCCGCCAGCAGATGCGCGAGCTCCCCGCCGCGAATCTGCCGCAGCAGCAGCAGCGCATGGAAAGCCGCGATGCCGATCGCCAGCAGCAGCACCACTCCCACAATCACGTAGATCGCCGTCGCGCCCTTTTTCGGTTCGGTTGCAAGGGGCTTCGGCTTGCCCCGCGTCCGCCGCGCCCCTACACCCGTGTAGAACCGCTCCGCCAGCGGTCGAAAGGTGTAGCGGTTGATCATTCCCACCACGCTCGAGTTGCGCAGTGCATCCAGCACCGGCGACGTCACGCGGTTGCTGCTCTCCACCGTCTCGAACTTGAATTTGTCCGACCACGCGATCAGCGGCCGCCACAGCAACTGGTCTGTCAGCACGATGATCAGCAGCATGGTCACCAGGCCGTAGACCATTGCGCCGGTATCGCCGTTCGACGCGGCCGTCTGCAGATACGAGCCCAGCCCCGGCAGGCGAAAATTGCGGCTGCCCACCGGAAACATCTCGCACAGCATCAGCGCGAACCACCCGTTGGCCACCGACACCATCGAGTTCCACACCAGCCCGATCGCCCCGAACGGCAATTCCAGCTGGAACAGCCGCTGCAGCCGCGAGAACCGGTTGATCTCCGTCGCTTCCATCAGCTCGCGGGGAATGCTCTTGAGCGAGGTGTAGAAGCTGAATGCCATGTTCCACACTTCGCCTGTGAAGATGAGCAGGATGGCGCCCAGCTCGATGCCCATCTGCCGGGAAGGGAACAGCGACATCATCGCCAGCATCACGCCGGGCAGAAAACTCAACACCGGAATTGACTGCAGGATGTCCAGAGTCGCGATCAGCAGCGCCTCGACACGCTTGTTGTAGGCGGCCGTGTACCCGTAGGCGACGGCGAACACCAGGCTCAGCGCATACGCCAGAAAGATTCGCACCACCGAATAGAAGGCATACAGCGGCAGGTGCGACGGCGACCGCTGGATGGCCACCTCCGGAATGGCCGAGCTGAACCAGAACTTCGCGATCCACAGTACGCCGTAGAATAGCGCCAGCAGAGCCCCGGCCACGCTCACGTCGATGAAAAACGGCCAGGTCCGCTCCATCACCAGCGCGCGGCTGAGGGTGAAGCGCGGTCTCATCCCGCCTTCTCTTCTTCGCGCGGGCCCTCGGTCATCTCCTCGCCCGGTCCGCCGCCATTTTCCTCGCCTTCGTGCTCGTGCAGCACAAACCGCCGCCGCCCGTCATCCCAGTCGAACAGCTCCGCGTACCGGCCCCAGTTGATGGCCGTTTCCAGCTGCCGTTCGCACTCATCATCACTGAACTGTTCGTCCAGCATGTCCAGAAAGAAATCCACCGGCACCGAGTGATCGCTCTTGTTCCTGATGGCCCGGCTGATCTGCCGCAGCAGCAGCACATGCTCCACCGCCGCCTTGCGGAACAAGTCCTTCTGCCGCAGGATTTCCGCGTGCGCGTACTCGTGGCCCTCCGGCGTAATGACCGCGTCGCCTTCTTCCACCTTCAGGAACCCCAGCAGCTGCGCCGCTTCAACGATTGGGAACAGGTCGTCGATCTCGAACGCCAGCTCGTCCGCCAGCCGGTAGATGTCGGTACGTCCACCCATGTCGATGATCAGTTCCAGCAGGCCGGCAATGCCGCCCGGCCGTGCATGCGGCAGCATCTCGTAGTGCATCTGCCGCTGATCCCGAATCCGCCGCCCGTTCGCCAGCACCGGCACCTCCGCAGGCTGAACGTCGGGCCGTGTCAGCACTTTGTAGATGTAATCCACCAGCTGCGTGAACGCCGCATTCTTCCGCTCCCGCGGATGCGGCAGCGTCACTTTGAAATCCGTCCGCACGTGCCCCGGATTGCGGCCCAGCACGATGATCCTGTCCGCCAGCAGCACCGCTTCGTCGATATTGTGCGTGACCAGGAAGATGGCCCTGGTGGGGATGGTCTTCTTCTGCCACAACTCCAGCAGTTCGCCGCGCAGGTTATCGGCGGTCAGAACGTCCAGCGCGGAGAACGGCTCGTCCATAAACAGGACCTCCGGCTCCACCACCAGCGCCCGGGCAAACCCCACGCGTTGCCGCATCCCCCCCGACAGTTCCTTCGGATACGCCGCTTCGAATCCGTCCAGCCCCACCGTGTCCAGGATCTTCAGGCTTCGCCGATGGCGCTGCGAAGCCTCCATGCCCCGCGCCTGCAGCGGCGCCTCAACATTCTCCTGCACCGTCAGCCACGGAAACAGCGCGAAGCTCTGGAAGACGATGGAGACGTTGACCTCGACCGAGCGCACGTCCTTGCCGTGCCACAACACGCTGCCCGCCGAGGGCAGCGACAAGCCGGAAAGCATCCGCAGCAGGGTCGACTTGCCCGATCCCGAAGGCCCCAGCAGCGCCACGATCTCCCCCGCGCAAATCCGCAGATCCGTCGGCGCGATCACCTGGATGCGCGCGTCCCGCGATTGCGAGTAGAACTTCTCGACCTGCCGTGCCTCGATGATGGGATCCGTCATCGCGATGCCGCCTGTCGCTCCTTCGATTTCCGGGGCTTCCGCCCCGCTGCCGCCGGGGAACAGTCATGCCACAGCCAGATTGCTTTCTGCTCAGTGGTTCAAAAAAGTGTAAGGTGGGACCGTTGCTCCAGGATGAAGCATCTCCCGCCTTCAGCGTATCATCATAGGTGGGAGTCATCCGGCATGGCTGGTCCCCGGCACGCCGTTGGCAGTTTGCCAACTCCCGTTTTCCCTGACTCTTGTTGACGATAAGGAACTGGAAAGAGACGAATGTCCGAACAGGCGACGAACCAGGCAAAACCCAGGGTGCTGGTGGCGGATGACGAGCGCGTCATTGCCGACACTTTGGCGATCATTCTCAACCAGGCCGGCTTTGAGGCCACAGCCGTTTACAGCGGTGAAAGGGCCGTCGAAATGGCCCAGGTCCTCAAACCCGACATGCTCATCAGCGATGTCATCATGACCGACCTGAACGGCATCGATGCCGCCATTCAGATTCGCGCCATGCTGCCCGGCTGCAAGATCCTGCTCTTTTCCGGTCAGGCCGCCACCGCGGATCTGCTCGACCGCGTCCGCGCCCAGGGCCACGAGTTCGAGATCCTCGCCAAGCCCGTCCACCCTCAGGATTTGCTAGCCCGCCTGCGCGGCTGACCTTTGGCCTGAGACGCACGCACGGCATGAAACCGGGAGGGTATCTCCCGGCTTTCCCTCTACTGCGACTTTTCCCGCGGGAACCACGTGATCTGCGCTGACACCGCGGTATCGCTCTGTTTTCCGGTCGTGTAGATGGGTGCCTTCCATCCTTCATACTGCACTCGGCCCAAAATCTCGATGTCCTGACCGATCCGCTTCCGCACCTGGCCTGTGAAGTCGTTCTGCGTCGTCCCGCCGGGAATGAATTGCGCCGACGCTTTCGCATTCCGGTACATGAATTGAATGTCTTCTCGCGGCGACAGGTGATACGTCAGCCACGCCTGGCCGCCTTTGCCCTGCCGCCCCACCCAGTCCGGAAGAAAGCCCTTGTTCGTGGGTCCCTGCTTTTGCACCACTTCCCAATACAGAAAATCTCCGTCGTTGATGGGCTGGCCGGTCGCAGTGCTGTGGCTCGCCGGCTCCGTATTCGCCCCTTCCACCCGCAGATCCATCTGATGCAGCCCGGGGAACTGCGCCAGGTAAATTCCCGGATGCACCCCGGCCCGGCGTGGCGCGCTGATCGGGTTCACATCGTCGTGCACCACGGAGTCCGTGTACAGCGTCACCCACTTCTGCAGATGGGGCAGCCGCCATTCGAAATCGAATGTGCCGAAGCGTGCTCCCGGATCGGTCCGCGAAAATTTCTCCGCCGCGGTAACGTTCTGGAAACTGAAGAAGCTCTTCAGAAAAGTGTGCAGGGTGATCGGCTCATGGCCCTTGCCGCCCCAGATCACCATGCGGCTGAACCCGAATTCCAGATCGCGCGTCGGCTTAAAGCTCACCTTCTCCACGTGCACCCATGGATCGTTCGGGTCGGTATGCCCCTTCAGGCTTCCCACAAAAAAGTCGTAGCGGAATGGCCCCGTCAGTCGCGACACCAGCGGGATCCGCAGCGGCTCCACGCGATTGATCTCAAAGTCGTAGATGTCCTCGGCGTTGTCGCTCCAGAGCATGCTGGCGCCTTTGTCCGGACCCATCCAGTGGTCGCTCTTGCCAAGAGAAATCTCATGGCCCAGCAGATGGTAAGAGAGATTCGCCTCCAGAATCCGCCCAAAGTTCGCTGACGCCATCGTTCCCGCCGGCAGCGTGTCCTGCACCGGATTCGTCGCGATCGGAATCTCGTCAATCGTGTCGGAAAGCAGCGTCGCCAGCGCCGGAGAATAGCCCGTTGCGCTCGGCGCGTGCTGGTACTCTCCGCGGAAATACAGCGAGAATCGCCCCGCCATAGCCCGCGCGCTGAATCCCGAATAGTCGTTGAAGCCGCCTTCGTACGGCCGCCCGTAATCGTTAATGATCGACTGACCCAGGTGGAAGCTGTCCCGCAAGGGCGTCCCGCTGATGCCGCGGAGATTCGTGTATACGCTCTCCAGCGTCGCATGCGGATGGTTCAGCTCCGATGCATTGTCGATATCCGGCTGCACCTCCTGGAGCACCGCCAGATAAATGGATTTCGCCTCGTCGTTGTTCGTGTCTGTGTCAATGCGGTCCGCGCTCTGCTCCAGCATGTGGGCGATACTCAGCCGCGTCCACGGCCGCAACCCCAGAAATGCCGAGTCCAGATAGCCCAGCGAGTGCAGCCGGTCCAGCGCCGGATAGATCCAGCTGTCCATCGGCACATAGCTCGACCCCTCCGAGCTGGTCTCGATCATGGGAACCGGCGGCTTGTAATTCGGCGGGAACGGCTGCTGGGTGGTGGTTTGTGCCTGGGTCTGGATCAAAACCGCGCCGGCCAGCAAGCCGGCAGCCAAAAAACGAAAGCTTCTCAATCGAACCTCGGTGGGGGGGTGCCTGTCCCGGCAATTGCGAAACACAACGGGCATGCCGTTGATTTCAGCCTGGAGGATGCGCAGTTCACTGTCAAGCGATGCAGATGAGCATGAAGGCTCTGTCATCTGAGCGCTCTGCGACCCGCTACTGTCCTGTCCGTAGAGTTTCTATATTAGTTACGGCTGTCATTCTGAGCGCACCGGGCCCCAAACGTCGTTCAGTTTGGGGGTGGTAAGCGAAGAATCTGCGGTTGCTCTTCCTCATGATCGGAAAGGAACTTCGGAGACACCACGCTGTTCGCCGGATGCCCCATTCAAGCCCGCAATTGGCTTGAATGGGAAG